>DASZRW010000078.1:0-103908 GCA_035549015.1 Kapaibacterium sp. (SeqCode) | reverse complement strand
GTGGAAATATGGGCTATCGTTTGGAAGGTACGGCGGACTGATTGCCGTTGTGTTGTTGGGATATCTGACATTGAGTGGCTTTGATTGTGGTGGTCCACCACCTACGCAAATCTGTTTCGTGGTTGAGGATCAGTGCGCGGGCCTCGCTGGGGCTTCGATCAGGATTGAGGAGTGGGTGAAACAAAACGACGGGGGATTTACGCAAGACCGTGTGTCCACTGGTGCGGCAACGCAGATGCCGCGCCGGTACATCGAAGGTGACGAAGTGAACTTCGGGTTCTGGTCGAAGAACGGACATCGTAAGCACACATACGCGGAGATGTTCCAGATCAAGTACGGCAGGGTACCGACACCAACGGAGGAAGCAGCGATCACGGATGAACAGGTACGGCAATGGTTCGATGAGAAGTACACGACGTCGAACATCTTCACGACGGAGCACCCGCAGAACGTTCGTACATTCACCGATTCTCCGGCGCTGGCGTGTTATGAGTACACGCGCGGGGCGGAAGGGAACATCTATTCGTTCGTAGAGCTACGCGGTACGATCACGTTTCCGAACGGAATGCAATGCAAGCTCGATCTTAAAGATTGGGATAAGGATGCAGGTCCGAGCACGAACCCGAACGTTCGGAAAGCCGTGGTGCGGCGTCCTTGTTCGGCTTGTAACTAGCACGAGGAAAAGTGATGTTCACAGACGATCGTTTCAAGATCAACAACGGAGGATAAAATACCATGCAATCGTATCGTTCATTGATGATGTTTGCCTTCGCCGTCATGGTCCTTGGCGCTGGCATCGGTGGGTGTAAGGACTCAACAACCCCGGTCGCGCCGTCCGGTACGCTGACAGGCGGTCAGGTGCTGGCGAACTTCGCGGCATCGGATAAGGTGTACACACGGGATGAAGCCGTTGCGTACTACAACCGCCCAAATCTCTGTTCCGTGTTCTGGCTGACAAGCGAATACCGGAATGACTTCGTTACGGGCGCGGGTGGAACGATAACCGGGCAGTTCGACGGGACCGATAACGACGCATCAGCAACGTTTCGTACAAGCTCGAATCAGGGGCTTTCGGTGGGTGATATCCGGTTGAACAACGCCATCCTTCAGGAAGACATCCCGCTTTATGGGAAGGGTGCGTACTACTACCGAAAGACGGCGAACGATTCGTTGGATTTGGTCTTTGGTGGAGGGTATAACAAGATTCAGGTGAGCGCGAATGCCGATGGCGTGCCCGCGTTCCTTGACTCGGTGCAATTTGCTCCGGCGATCCACATCGACGGCCTTTCGCGCGGTCAGAACATCTCGAAGAGTCAGGACTTGACGCTGCGATGGAACAGCAGCGGAACGGGGTGCTGGGCGGAGGTCAAGATTACAAGAGAAGACGGTGACACCACGAGGGGGGCGATTGGCGGTTTCGAGTTCATCACGGATGATGATGGGGAGTTTACGATACCAGCAGCTACGATGCAGCGGCTTCCCAACACGATCACGAACATTTCCGTTCGCCGCGCAGAGCCGAAGTACATCACGTTGTCTGATGGCCGCGTCGTATGCGTGCTCGGTGAGCCGAAGCACACGGTAACGGTGAACATCGTTCCGTAGTGGCGCGCAAGATATAACGTGGTGCCTGTCATGCGGCAAGTACCGAACCCGTGAAGCCGCGTTGCCGGATCATGCTGGCGGCGGGGCTTCTGTGTGTCGTGACGCGTCGATCGTGGCCGGGAGTACTGAGTGAGGGTAGAGCGGCAAACGGCCCGTGGTGAGCCTCTACGGGGCTCGTTCCGGGGGTGAGCCGGGAGCGCAACGGCCGTAATCATGGAAAACCCTCCTCATGGGCCCCGGCGCAATCGCATGCAGTGCATGCCCTTGCGCCGCTCATGGACACCACTGGATCACGCTTCGCCCGGAAGCCTCGAGCGCGCTGTTGATTGCCGAGAACGGTCTGCTGCCGAAGAAACCGTTGCGCGCCGAGAGCGGCGAGGGGTGAGCGCTCTCGACGATCGTATGACGGCTCTGGTCGATCAACTTCCGTTTCGTCTGCGCCGGTCTGCCCCACAACACGAACACCATCGGCTTTTCGCTGGCGCTTACAAGGCTGATGATCGTGTCCGTAAATCGCTCCCAGCCATGCCCGCGGTGTGAGTTCGCTTCATGAGCCCGCACCGTGAGAACCGTGTTGAGCATCAGCATCCCCTGCGTTGCCCATCCTCCCAGATAGCCGCTCCTGGGTATGGGGCAGCCGGTATCGTCGTGAAGCTCCTTGAAGATATTCACCAACGAAGGGGGAGGCCGCACGCCGTCGCGTACGGAGAAGCAGAGCCCGTGGGCCTGTCCGGCATCGTGATACGGATCCTGGCCAAGCAGCACCACCTTCACATCCTTGAACGGAGTCATCTCCAGCGCCGCGAACGTTTCGTCTTCGGGCGGATAGACAACATGATGTGCACGCTCCGAGGCAACGAACTGTTCGAGCTGGTGGAAATAGGGCTTCGCGGTTTCCTCGGCCAGGAGCCCGGCCCAGTCGCCCGGTGGAATCAGCATCTTCTTCATACATCCAGTATACAACGAACAGAGCAACGAGCGCACCGCCTGCAAAGTTGGTGCGGGCTGCCGGCCAACGTGTTTGCGCTTCATGAAGCAACCGTGCGGCCTCACCAGTGTACGGGCCCTGCATCCCAACGGGGCGGCAGAAGCTCCGGGAGGATGCCGGATTTTGATATATAAGTGAACACTTATATATTGAGGGATGACTTCCTCTCACAACCGCGAGGCGGTGTACCGGGCGATAGCCGATCCTACCAGGCGGGCAATGCTTCTGATGCTCAGCAAGAAGGAGAGCTCCGCCACCGAACTCGCTTCCCCCTTCGATATCTCACAGCCGGCTGCATCGCAGCACCTGCGCGTGCTGCGTGACGCCGGCCTTGTCACGGTGGAGCGCAAGGGCCGCGAGCGCCGTTACCGGCTGGATCCGGCGCCGCTTCACGACGTCCATAACTGGCTCGAGCACTTCGAACGCTTCTGGAACGCGAAGCTGGACGCGCTCGGCAACTATCTGAACAGGATTGCATGAAACGTGAACTCGTCTTCGAGCGAACCTATCCTCATCCACCATCACTGGTATGGAGGGCTCTTACAGAGAAGGAGGCTCTGGGGGAGTGGCTGATGGAGAACGACTTCGAGCCGCGGGTAGGCCATCGCTTCACCTTCCGCACCAAGCCGGCTCCCGGCTTCGACGGCATAGTGCAGTGCGAGGTGCTGGAGATCGTGGAGCAGAAGAGGCTGGTGTACTCCTGGAAGGGAGGCCCGATCGATACGGTGATCACGTTCACCCTGGAGGAGGCGGAGCGCGGCACGAAGCTGCACGTGCGGCAGACCGGCTTCGACGGATTGAGAAGCGTGCTCGTGAGCTACATCCTGCAGAGCGGCATCCGTCCGCTCTACGATCGCAAGCTTCCGGTGGTGCTCGAAAAGTTGAGCCGCGGGAACTTCGTTGCTGCGCCGGCCGACTGCTCAACGGAACTGGACAGCCGCGCAACGCCGCGTGTGAAGGCGCTGATGCATGTTGCTGCGATCCTGCCGGAGAAGAAGCGGGGAGAACAGGCTCCGCCACGGAAGGAGCAGGGAGAAGAGGAGGTTTGACCGCCTCTGCGAACGTACGCGCGCTGCCGCACGCGGCGGCTCGCCGCGCCATCGGCGCCATCCAATGGATACCCATCAACAACATGGAGGTGCGATCGAATGAAACGAATACTCCTTGGAGGAATCCTGGGGGGAGTGACGCTCTTTGCGTGGTCATTTCTCTCCTGGATGATTCTTCCGTTGCACGACTCGTCGTTGCGGGACTTCACGAACGATAGTGCCGTGGCCCAGGTTCTTCTTGCAAACGTTCCGGAGTCAGGCGTCTACCACCTTCCGGCCATCCGCGGACGAGCAGGGGAGTCGCACGATGCGGGAATGGCCCGCATGATGAAGGGACAGCACATGCTTGCGGCGGTTCGTCTGGGGGATATGAGCAGCGGCGACTTCGGAACACTCTACGGCCTGCAACTGCTGTTCATGATCCTGACCGGCTGCATGATGGCGTGGCTGCTTACGCGGACAACCGGTCTGGGGTATCTTGGCGCGGCATCGTTCCTCGCCGTGGTTGGCGCCGTGGTTGCCGTAACCGCGGACCTGCCGAACTGGAACTGGTGGGGATTCTCCCTCCCCTTCACGATTGCCTATGTGGTGGACCACATCGTTGGTTCGTTCCTTGCGGGGCTGGTGATGGCCAGGTTCGTCAGGAGTTGATATGCTGCCGGCGTCGCAGCCGTTCGCAGCATCCGCGTCCCTTCCATTCGTTCAACCTCAATCTCCATCAGTCATGATCAAGCATGTCAAGTTTGCAAGCATCCCGGTGAAGGATTCCGAACGTGCCCGCGACTTCTACGTCGAGAAACTGGGCTTCACGCTTCACACCGATGCGCCGTTCGGCGATGGGCGGCGATGGATCGAACTCTCACCGCCCGGAGCGGAAACGCGTGTTGTTCTCTTCACTCCGGATGGCCACGAGGATCGTGTTGGTACATTCTCCAACGTGACATTCGCATGCGATGACGTGGAGGCCTCCTACAACGAGCTGCGCGCTCGCGGCGTGGAATTCACGCAGCCGCCTACAACGCAGCCATGGGGCACCTTCGCGATGTTCAACGACTCCGAGGGAAATCAATTCGTGATGAGTTCGGCGTTCGACTGATTGCCATCGTGCGGCCGCTTCCGGCAGCATGGCACCTTGCACGCGCGGCGGAAAATAGTCGAGAAGTATCCGGTAATTCGCCCTCATACCGATTCGGCGGCATCCGTAATTATCATCGCCGATAATGGCAAACGCGCTCATGCTTTTCCGGCGTGGGCGCGTTTGTCATGGCGCGGATCCCGTTGCTGCGACATTTCCGGAAGCCGCCGGTCTATTCCCTTGTCGTCCAAACGCGAAACACACGTCGTTCGGAATTCGCGGGGCTCCCGTGCATCGGTCATACGGGCGATGCAGCCAATCACGCCCGTCGCGCAGTGCGTGAGCCGCCTTCTCTTCGGGAGATGTGCCAGCGTCCTCGAGAGATACCGCAGAACGGCGGTGTCCATGCGATTGCAATTCCCGTCGCGTCAACGGTTCGAACCTCCGGCACCACAAATCCCTCAAGCCTTCTCCGGCAACATCAACAACCTCGGACACACATTCCGTGTGCCCATGCAATTACCATGGGGTGATAATGAGAAGGACTTCACATTCTTCCGGAGAGACAATTGCCTGCCGGATTGTCGCTGTGCTTGTGCTCGCTCTGATTGCGGCGGCGAATCTTTCTGCACAACCGAATACGCCGCGGCTGGACCCGGATGCTTCGGGAACGCTCTACTACGTTGCATTTCCCGATACCGTTGCCAATGTCACCGATGCGCGGTTTCCATGCCCGCGTGCAAATCCCGGGCTGGAGCTCTGGATGTTTTCGGAGCAGCCGAATCGTGTGACGGTGACATCGGGAACCGGACTGCAGACCACGTTGAAATTGGATGCGGGGCACATGAAGGTATTTCAGATGCCGGCCTCGATGATTATCACAACGCCCAACGTTATTTCGAATAACACCTTTCGTGTCGAATCCGAAAGCCCAATCGTGCTCTATGCCTATCTCTCAACCGATCAGGGACTGGAGGCGTGGGCTCCGATTCCCGTTTTCGCATGGGGCACGGATTATTCCGCCGCGTGCATTGCGGGTGAGGTCGTGAAGAATATCGGTCTGGCCGGTGAACTGGAAATCCCGACGGTGCCGCGCCCGGCGCCTGCGGAAATTCTGATCATCGCCGCCTACGACAATACCAACGTCTCCATTGTCCCGCCTGCGGGAATGCGCCTTCTCGATTGGACCCCTTCCGTGATTCATCTCAAGGCGGGGGAGGCGTATCTGGTACAGAGCATCGTGGATACGGCGCGTGAGGATCAGGACGACATCGCAGGCACACGCATACTCTCGGACAAGCCGATAAGCGTTACCAGCGGCAACACGCGCGCGCAGGCGCAGAACGACCAGGCGTCCTACAAGGACAACACACAGAAGGGAATGATGATGGAGTGCCTTTCCCCCGCGGACGAGCAGGGGACGGAGTTCGTCTACATGCCGACGATGGATGTGCACCGTCAGGGAGGCGGCTCCATACTGGAACGCCAGCGTGAATACACGCGGGTGTACAGCACACAGGGAACGGTGACGAATGGATATCAGATCGCGCAGGCCGGCACCAAGCAGATCCCCTTCACCATCCAGCGCGATACCATGAAGCAGTTCTCGCTCGGAGTTCCGGTGGCGACGTATTTCAAGACCGAGATCGCATCGCAGGCATTGATGCATTCCTCGGCCGTCGTGGCGCTGACCGGCTCGTCACCATGCTTCCGTGGAGCGCTCTGCCTGGACTACCAGGCCGTTGCGCCCTACATGGTGGAACTGACGCCGCGCGAGCAATGGACAACGTTCGCCCCCTACTATGCGCCGACTCTTCCGGCGGGAATGCAGCACTACATCAACGTGGTCACGGACCGGGAACATGCGGGTGACATCATGCGCGAGGACGGCACGCCATTTCCGATCACGCGCGACATCCAGGGTACCTCGCTGATGTGGGGATATGCCCCGGTGAATCCCGGCACCGATCATTATCTGATCGCCCGCAACGGTGCGGTCTTCGCGGGCTTCGTCTACGGGACGTTGGACGGGAAGGAGGAGTACCGCCCGGGAGAGGTGCGGAAGAAGGATACGTACAACACGCCGCTGGGGGGCGGCTCCAAGGGGGCGCGGCCGCTGCACCCGGCGGAGTACGAGGAGTGCGATGCCCTCTCCTACGGATATCCGCTCGCTCCGAAGCGCCGCGTGCTGCGGCCGGCGGACTCCCTGGAGATCAGAACCACGCTTCTCTGCGGCCAGATGGATGTGAAGATCCGCGCGCTCAACGCGCAGCCGGTTGGGCTGCGCACGATCGCGCTGGACCCGGGGGCAGTGAACGCCCGTCTGATTCCCATCACGCCGGCGCGGCTTTCCGACATTGTCGGGAGGACGAATGTGGAGATTGCGATTGCGCCGATCGACCCGTTGCACACGGCAACTGCCACGCTCACGATCGCCGATCGTACGGGGAAGATCTGGGCCATTCCCTACAGCTATTCGCCGGACAGCGTGACGATCGATCCGCAGCCGGCCCTGAACTACGGGCTGGTAACGCTGAACTCGCCGGACGAGCGCGTCGTGACGATCCACAATCCGCTCGATCATCCGGTGGAGATAAAGTCCGTGAGGCTTGCGGTCGGCATGCCGGCGATGCCGTTCAGCATCGTGAAGGCGGTGCCCGGCGGTCCGGAGCTGCAGCCGGCACAGCCCGTTGTGCTTCCGCCCGGCAGCGACCTTCGCATCACGATCCAGGTGCTCCCAACCATCGGCGATCAATTGTTCGATGACAGTCTCCGGATCGAGGTGGGATGCATTCATGCGGCCCTGCCGATTCATGCGGAGAGTGCGGTGCCGCTGGTGTATGTGGACGATCTCTCCTTCGGAACGTTCGATCTTCCGGCGCCGGACAGGACGCTGCCGCTGGAGATCTGCAACGTCGGGCGCGGTGTGCTCACGTTCGGCAACAGCAGCAACCCCGCCGTGCTTCTGGAGTGGGACGACACGCAGTTCTCCGTGCCGCAGACGGAGATCGATGCGCTGGGCGCGGCGAAGCTGAAGCCGGGTGAGTGCGCAACGGTCCATGTGACCTTCCATCCCACGGCGCCCGGCCTGTTCCGTGCAAGGGCACGCTTCTATTCGGTGACGCGCGACCGGCGCGACACATCGATCTGGCGGGCCAATGTCACCAGGCCCGGCGCGCGCCTGAGCGGCTACGATTGGGGGGCGCGGTGGGTTGTGCCGAAGGCGGCCGGCAACTGCACGAAGAACGGCGTGCCCGGCTACGACACGCTGATCTGGTTCTACAACACCGGCAGCTCGCCCGCACGCGTTCGCTCCATCGAACTGCTGGGGCCGGATGCCGCGGCCGGTGCGTTCGTGTTCGATAATGGCGACCCGCGAACCACGATCGCCCCGGGGAGCGAGGCCCTGCCCGGTGATACGGTGACCTACAGGCTGTACCAGAAGGTGAGCTTCCGGCCAACGGCGGAACGTACCTACGAGGCCACGGTGCGCTTGATCACCGAGCATGGCGATACGGTTCTCGGCACGCTGACGGGAACGGGCATCGAGTCGCACGGGATCATCGGAGGAGCGCACTTCGCCCGCATCGCATGGAAGGGCGCCTATCCGGCAACGCAGACTACACCGATCGACGTACAACTCCGCGCGCTTCCCAGGCGGCCGCTGCGTGTGGATGCGGTGCGCCTCATCGGCGGCGATGTGAACGACTTCCGGGTGAATCCGGGGTCGATTCCCTTCCCGATCACCCTGCAGCCGGGGGAGAGCCGCACATTCAGCGTGGAGTTCCGTCCGCAGCAGCCGGGAGTCCGGCGTGCGGTGATCGCGTTCGTGAGCGACGGATCCGTCTGCGACGATTCGACGAATGTGGTGGATGGAGCCAGCGCACGCCAGAGCCTCGAGGCACGCGGCGCTCTGATGGCACCCGTTCTGCTGTGCGATACCGCGAGCGACTACGTGGAGATCCGGAATACCGGCACGGACACGGTGATGGTAAACGATGCCTCGCTGATCGACAGCACAGGAGCATTCGCGCTTCCGGACGGAAACAGCGGCGTGCTTGGTCCTCTGGCTCCGGGGGAGGTGCGGCGGCTTCGCGTGAAGTACACGCCGAAGCGGCTGGGGGAGGCGCACGCCCGGGTTCATGTTGACGCTGCTGCAGGGGATGGAACGCCGGTGGCCGTTGCAGATGTGGAGGTGGATGCCTCCGCAACCCTGGTGGCTGCGTCCGCATCGGCGGATCGTACCCCCCACGGGCCTCCCGGTGCTGTGGTCACGGTGCCGGTGCGGCTGGAGCAGCCGTTGGACAGCGCCCGTGTCAACTCGCTCTTCATCGGACTGCGATATGACAACGCCGTGGTGCGGGCGCTCTGGAACGGCAGCATCGGCTCGATGTTGAACGGTACCCTCCTTGCCGGCTGGACGCTCGCGCTGGTGGAGGCAGACGAGAAGGAGGGAGAGCTCTACCTGCTCGCCACAGCGCCTCCCAACGAGTACCTGCGCGGCACCGGTGTTCTGCTCAACCCGCAGTTCAAACTCTTCATGAGCCGGGTGGACTCCAGCCAGGTTGGGCTCTATCTGCTCGCGGTGGGGCGGAACTGTGCCACCATCTCCGTGAAGCCCGGCCTGATCCGCATTGATCCGGTATGCGGATTGAACCTGCGGCTGATCGAATCCGCCGGGCTCAACTATGCCCTGCGGCAGAACAATCCGAACCCGTTCAATCCATCGACCGACATCACCTTCACGCTCGGGCTGGATGGCCGGACGCGGCTGGATGTTTACGATGTGAGCGGACGATTGGTGACTCGGCTCGTGGATGCATACATGAAGTCCGGAACGTACCAGGTGACGTGGGATGCGTCGGCATACCCCTCGGGCCTGTACCACTACCGTCTGGAGTCGGGCGATTGGTCGCAGACAAACGCGATGATCCTTCGCAAGTAATTCCGAGTTGTGGGTGAGTTGTGGGTGCGTAGGTATGAGTTATGATGGTGAGTGATCTGAGCCTTTGGGAAGGTATGGGTGAGTGAGTGACGGGTGTCTTTTTTCTGCACTCATAACCATCACCCATAACTTCCCGGCGCCCATCACTCTTCTACGTCCCATCACCTCTTTCCAGTTCCTCCCGTTTCTTTCTTGGAAGGCTGGCGACGATGAGGTTGTAGGAATGGTCGATCAGTTCAAGCACCTCGCGCTGCGGCACGCTGCCGTCCAGCAGCACGGTGTTCCAGTGTTTCTTGTTCATGTGATAGCCCGGTGTCACACCTTCGTAGCGATCGCGCAGTTCCACGGCGCGCTCCGGGTCGCACTTCAGATTCACCCGCACCGGAATGTCCTCGAGCGACGTCAGCGCGAAGATCTTTCCCGCCACATCGAACACGAGAACGCCCTCACCGAACGGCATGCGTTCCGCCGTCCCGGCCTTTGCCATGCAGTATGCCCGAAGCGATTCGATAGTCATGGAGCGAGTCCTTTCATCGTGTACGTTTCCTCGTGTAGGAGATCAATGTGCATGCGCCACCGCAGCGCGTTGCTCCGCGAAGCGCTCCAGCAGGCTGCCGGGTGTCAGAGCCTGCTTCTCCTGACCGGCTGCATCCAGCACGATGCGCCCGGCATTCATCATCAACAGGCGGTTGCCGAATCGTGCAGCCTCGTTCATATCATGCGTCACCATCATGGCCGTCAACCGATGGCGCTCGATCAACCGATCGGTCAGGCGCAGCACCTGTTCGGCCGATCCAGGATCCAGCGCGGCCGTATGTTCATCCAGCAGGAGAATCTCGGGCCGCCGGAGCGTTGCCATCAGCAGGGTGAGCGCCTGGCGCTGGCCGCCGGAGAGGAGGCCGATCGCTGTCCCCATCCGATCCTCCAATCCCATCCCCAACTCCGCCACATGCCCGCGATACTCGCCGATGCGGCGTGCATCGAGCCTGCGGTGCAATCCCTTCGGAACACCGCGCAGTTCGGCGAGGCGCAGATTCTCGGCCACGGTCATCGCTGGCGCAGTTCCGCTGAACGGGTTTTGAAAGACACGGCCAACCAGGCGCGCCCGCTCGTGCGCCTGGAGTCGCGTTGCATCCGTGTTGCCGATCAGCACGCGTCCTCTCCGGGGCCGCACCGTTCCGGCGAGCACGTTGAGCAGCGTGGACTTGCCGGAGCCGTTGCTTCCGATCACGACAACGAACTCCCGCTCGGCGATGCCGAGCGTGATGTCGTCAAGCGCCGTTACAGGGTTTGGTGTGTCGGCTCCGAACGTTGCCGAAAGCGATTCGATTCGAATCATTGAGTGCGCTGATCCCCTTGGAGTGTTTCTCCGCATGCAATGCACGCAGAGCGGGAGCCGAATGTCGGTGGGTTGTCCGTGGCCGGCAGCGCCTCCGCACTACCCCCGCTGTCACGGCGCTCCGGCTGCCGATCCCACAGCTACGTTGCACGCGTCCGCAGCATGCCCCGCGTGCGGGGGAGGAGAATCGCAGCCAGAACGAAGCCGGCCGTTACGATCTTAAGGTCCGCCGGAGCAAGCCCTACGGAGAGGGCTGCGGCAACGATGACGCGGAAGAGAATCGTACCGGCGATCACGCAGATGAGTCTCGTCCACACATTGAAGCCGCCCCCGAAGATGCCGGCCAGCGTGTCGCCGATGATGACGCTCGCCAGGCCGAACACCACGATGCCCACCCCCATCCCGATATCGGCGTATCCCTGATACTGCGCCACCAGGCTGCCGCTCAATGCAATCAAGGCGTTGGAGAGGCCGATCCCGACGATCTTCATCGCATTCGTATTCACCCCCTGCGCCGTTATCATCGTCTCGTTATCACCCGTTGCCCGCATCGCCAGCCCGAAGTCCGTTCGGAAGAACCAGGCCAGACCCCAGACCAATAGAAGAGCAACTGTGCCGAAGAGCAGAAGCGGAAGGAGTGCGGAGTCCGGCTGCGACATGCCGAGCGCGCCAGGCAGCCGCTCCAGCTGTGTAAGGGCCGTTGTGGTTGCGAGCAGCGGAACGTTGGAGCGCCCCATTGTTCTGAGGTTGACCGAGTAGAGCGCCGTCATCACCAGGATGCCGCTCAGCAGGCCGTTGACACGCAGCCGCGTATGAATCACGCCCGTCAGGGACCCGGCCATGAATCCTCCCGCAACGGAGGCCGCGATCGCAAGCCACGGGTTCACACCTGCGATCAGCAGCGCCGCGGTGATCGCCGCACCGAACGTGAGGGAGCCGTCGGCCGTGATATCGGGGAAGTTGAATACCCGCATCGTGATGAACACGCCAAGGCCCAGCGGGGCGTAGGCAAGTCCGAGGATGAGCGCGCCAAGGAGCAGCTCCATCGATTCCGTCCGTTGATTTCGTTGGCGTTCCTTCGCGTTGCGTGCCGTTACTTGATGGCGTCGAAGCCGGCCGGAGGCTGCAGGCCGAGCGTCTGTGCCGTCTCCGGGTTGTAGGTCCGCTTCCGTGCGGCCACGATCTCGAGCGTGGCCTTCTTCGGATCCCTCGTCTTCAGATAGTTCGCGGCGGCCACTCCGGCCTGATGCCCCCACGCATAGAAGTCCGCCCCGTAGGCGATGAACGCGCCCCGCTTCACGAGGCCGGCCTCCGACGTCACGATCGGGACCTTCTTCTCCAATGCCTGCTTCTGTACCGTTTCGAAGCTGGAGAAGATGATGTTGTCCGGCAGAGCGAAGAAGACATCGATCCCCTTTCCGAGGAGGGACTGCATCACCTGCTGTGTCTCGTTGGAGGAGGTCACCGATGCCGCCTCCAGCTCCAGGCCGAGTGAGGCACAGCGCGTGCGGAGGCGCTCCAGCGAGTTCACGGAGTTCGGCTCCGAGCTGTTGTAGATGGTCCCCACGCGCCGTGCCGTGGGAAACACCTGCCTGATGAGCCCCACGGATGTATCGATGTAGGCCAGTGTCTCGTAGACGCCGAACAGGTTGGCCGGCGGAATCGGATTCCCCCCGGCATCCGGCTTCGTCAGGTGGGCGATCTCGGGGCTCGGCGCTACCATCATGAAGATCGGAATGGTGGAGGTCTTGTTGGCGGCCGTGATCATTGCCAGTGTGGTATTGGCGCCGATCAGGTCCACCTTCTGCCCAACCATGTAGTCCATGATCTGATTGAGCGCTGCGGCATCTCCCTGTGCGTTTCTGTAGAGGATCTTCACGGTGCCGTCGGCTTCGGAGTATCCGGCCTCCTTCAACGCGTCGTAGAAGCCCTGGCGTGCATCATCGATCGTTGCGTCCTCGATCGCCTGCACGAATCCGACGGTGGGGATCGTATCGGAGTGAGATGTTTTGTTGGATGTGTCGGTTCCCTTTGTTCTGGAGTCGCTGGAACAGCCGGCGAGCGCCAGGAGAACGAATCCCAGCAGGCAGGCGGACAGAAGAGAGCGGTTCATGAATCCTCTCGTCACTATGTATCGGAACGGGGCGGCACCGGAAAGCGGTGCGGGCCTAAATTATTGAATGCTTATGGATACGCCGCTCGGATCTCTGCAAACGAAATTGCCCTCCATTCCGTTCCGTAGGTACGCAATGCAGCAGGATGATGGTCAGGCGGCTGTTGCCGATCGTCCGATGTATGGATCGGCACCGTTTACTCCCATCCGAGAACGAGGCAATGCCCCGCTTCGGAGACGCCGATACATCGCACCATCACTGCGCTACACCCCGCGGCCGCGCGGATCGATTGTTGAAGCATTCAGATTGGTGGTATGGCAAACAGGATTACGAAGACCGATTATGAGGCCCTTGCGGCCTTCCGCTACGCACTGCGGCAGTTCCTTCGCATTGGTGAGGAAGCTGCCACGGACGTGGGCCTGACGCCGCAGCAGCATCAGGCACTGCTCGCTATTCGTGGATATCCGGATGTGGGTCGTATGACGATCGGTGCACTTGCCGAACGTCTGCAACTCCGTCATCACAGTGTTGTGGGGCTTGTCGACAGGCTCTCGCAGGAGGGGCTGGTGCAACGACGATACGACCGCAATGACCGGCGGCACGTATACGTTGCGCTGACGCGCCGTGGTGTGCGATTGCTCGATCGCGTTACCGCGGCACATCGTGGTGAGATGAAGAAGGCCGGCCCGGAGTTGATGGAGCAATTGCGCGGGCTTATCGCCGACGGTTCCGGCGCGTCGGCTCGCCGTTCCAGCGGCACACGCGTGGTTCGCGCCTGAGCCGCGCCTGCTTCACGCAGGCCACATGTAGAGAGGATGGTGTTCCCTGCGAAACGGATTCGAGGCATCCGGCGTCATGAGATGTCGGATGCCCGAGCCGGAGAATGCATCCGCAACCGGGGCGCCGGTCACGCCCTGCAAAGTTCAATCCGCCAGGGGATTCCCATTCAGGCCTGCTCTCCTTCTCAGGCGTTCCTTCGCTTCGGATCGCCCTGGGGAGCCGCGCGCATTTGCGTTCGCGGCTCGAAGCGTTCCGGCTCCGAGTTGCGAAGGAGGTAGAGGAATATCCCGCCGCATCCGATCATCCCGATCGATATCCACTGGGCCTGTGACAGCCCCAGGTACAACGGGTTCAGCCGAATGAACTCCACCAGCAATCGCTCCGCTCCGGCGAGAATCAGGTAGATCGAGAAAAGCTTTCCGGCCGGCATCGGTCTGGTGCGTATGCGCCAGAGGAAGAAAAAGATGCCGAGCGCCGTCAGGGTTTCGTACACCGGAGCCGGATGCACCGGGATATCCGGCGGCATCGGGCGGTTGGGATACATCTGGCGGAACTTCTCTGCAAGCTCCGTGTTCGGGGCGATGCCCTGGCTGCGTGCATAGGCGGAATCCACGATCGTGGAAACCGTTCCCTTCGGATACGTCATCGCCCAGGGGAGATCGCTCGGGATACCGTAATCGCCGTCGCCTGCAAGCTGGCAGCCGATTCGGCCGATGCCGTAGGCGATTATCAATGCGGGTGCCGCCGCGTCCGCCACTTTGCGGAAGGAGAGCTTCTTGGTGCGGATGTACAGGAATATCAGGAGCGTTGCCAGGATCAGCCCACCGTAGAACGTGAGCCCCGCGGAGGAGAACATCTCCCCCATGGGGTCGGCAAGGAACCGATCCAGGTTCTCGAGAAGACTGAACAGCTTGGAACCGACAACGCCTCCAACCAGTGCCAGGATCGTCACGGTTCCGGCGGCCTGCTCGGGAAGCCCGCGTCGCCTCATCTCCTTCGCGAAGAAGTAGTTCGCCACCAGGAATGCGATACCCATCATCAGGCCGAAGCTGTAGACCGAGATGGGACCGATATGAAAGAGTACGGGGATCATGTGACTGTAAAGAGGATCGGACAGGTGAGCGCATCCGCCGATGTTCACTCGACACCGTGCGGCACATCGCGATGCCGGCGCAGCAGGCACCGGCAACAGCCCATCGAACCCGGAACGAACCGCTTCGCGGGCCGGTCACCGAAGCGAGGAGCAGCCGACTGTCTGCGAACCGGGCACGGCCGCGTTGCCTGCACGGACTGTTACGGACCGGCGGCCCGGTATAAGCCCTAAACATACGTAAGGCGGTGGGAATGCGAGAGGCATGGAGGGTGCCTGCTTCTCGAAAATCACATAACTTTAATCCCCTCAACACGATTGTTCGTGGTGATGCGTTTGATGGACGGCCGTGGAGTGGCCCGGTGGATGACGATCGGCCGGCAGCCGCGGTTGCCGGCGGTCGGCAGCGGACTACCGGCGCAGAGATTACCAATTACCGATTCGGGAAGGATATGAAGACGGCAACGAGTGCCGCAATCGAGGCTGCGGATGTCGATGAGCTGCGTGCCCGGTTGGAGCGGCAGATCGCATCGTACGGGTCCGTGGTGATCGGCTTCTCCGCGGGAGTGGATTCATCCGTGGTTGCGGCCGCGGCGGCGGCGGCTCTCGGGGGGAATGCGCTGGCGGTGACTGCCGTTACCGAGACGATCACCCGGGAGGATCGGGAGCTTGCAATCGGGATTGCCCGTGGCCTGGGGATTGCACACGAGATGATCGCCTACAACGAGCTCGACATCCCGAACTATTCGCTCAACCCGGCCAACCGCTGCTACTACTGCAAGGATGCGCTCTACACGCGCCTTGCCGCCCTTGCTGCTGAGCGTGGCATCTCCGCGGTGCTCGACGGCTCCAATGCGGACGATGCCGGCGACTATCGTCCGGGGCGTACCGCGGCGGCGGAGCAGGCCGTTCGTTCGCCGCTGCTGGAGCTTGGGATCACGAAGGCTCAGGTGCGTGCGCTTGCAACGGTGTACGGTCTGCCGAATCACGACAAGCCGTCCGCTCCCTGCCTCTCCTCGCGCGTTCCATACGGCACGCCGATCACGCGCGAGATTCTGGAGAGGATTGCCGCCGCGGAACGCGCGCTTCGCGAGCTTGGATTTCGCGAGTTCCGTGTGCGGCATCACGATGACGTGGGCCGTATCGAGGTGCCTCGCGGCGAGTTCGCCCGCGCCGTGGAGATGGCCGATGCCATCGACGCAGCGATGCGCGATGCCGGCTATCGCTACGCAGCTCTTGACCTGCGCGGCTTCCGCTCCGGCTCGTTGAACGAGGTGCTCACGCAGATTGAACTTCCTGTTCTATGACCCCAGAAGAAATCCGAACGCTGCTCGAACGTGTTCATGCAGGAGAGGAGGGAGTGGAGGGTGCACTTGCGCGGCTCTGCGATTCAGGGTATGTGGATGCCGGCGCGTGGAAGATCGATACCGACCGGAAGCGCCGGCGCGGGTTCCCGGAAGTGATCTACTGCGCCTCGAAGAGCGCGGAGCAGATCGAGGCGATCGTGCGGCTGCTGCTGGACTATGAGGGGCGCGCCTTCGGGACCCGCTGCGAGGCGAACACGGCGCGTGCGGTGGTTGCGGCGATCGGCCGCGGCACGTACGATCCCGTTTCGCGCATCCTCAGGTTCGGTGAGCCCCATCCCGCCTTTACGCGCGCAACCACGGCAATCCTTGCCGCCGGTACCAGCGATGTCCCCGTTGCCGAGGAGGCGGCCGTGACGCTCGAGGCGTTCGGCGCGCCGGTGGAACGGGTGTACGACGTGGGCGTTGCGGGTCTGCACCGCCTGCTCGGCCAGCGCGAGCGCATCGCCGCCGCCCACGTGCTCATCGTGGTTGCGGGGATGGAGGGGGCGCTCCCCAGCGTGGTAGGAGGCCTGTTCCCGCAGCCGCTCATCGCCGTCCCCACAAGCGTGGGCTACGGCACGGCGCTCGGCGGCTTCACGGCTCTCTTCGGCATGCTGACCAGTTGTGCCAGCGGCATCACGGTTGTCAATATCGACAACGGCTTCGGTGCCGCGATGGCGGCGCTCTCCATTCTCAGAATGCGCGCCCCCGAGCCCCTTGCCTAGGGCGGCCGGCAGCGGCCATGCGCGCCGCTCTGCCGATGATCGATCAACAACGAGGAAGTGACTCATGGTGTATGTAACGCGGCGGGCGCATTTCTCGGCGTCGCACCGGCTGTTCAACCCGGCGTTCAGTGATGAGAAGAACGAGGCGGTGTTCGATAAGTGCAACAACGTGAACGGTCACGGCCACAACTATCGCCTGGAGGTGACGGTGAAGGGGGTCCCCGATCCCGAGACCGGCTACGTGATCGATCTGAAGGTGCTGGCCGGATTGCTGGAACGGGAGATCATCGACAAGGTGGATCACAGGCATCTCAACTACGATGTGGACTTCCTTCGCGGCATCATCCCAACCGCGGAGAACGTCGCGGTGATCTTCTGGCGTATCCTGGAGCCGCACATACTTTCCGGAACGCTTCACTCGGTGAAGCTGTACGAGTCCGACAACAACTTCGTGGAATATCTCGGTGAGCCGGTCGCGATTGCGGGAGGGGGTGAGGTCTGGCAGGAGGCGGCGTCGTGACTACCGAACCGGGCAACGGCACGATCGCGGGCGGCCGCGATCGCCGGCATGGCGAGCATCACGTACATGGGATTATGCAAGAAGACCCCTCGGCAGAAACACCGGTGCTCCGCCGGTACGACACGGAGCGCATGGAAGAGCTTGTTCGCGAAACGCTGGAGCTGATTGGTGAGGACCTGCATCGCGACGGCCTGGTACGCACGCCGCAGCGCGTTGCGCGGGCATACGAGTTCCTTACACAGGGCTATGCGATGGACATCGCGGAGGTGCTGAACGGCGCCATCTTCGCCGAGCGCTACGATGAGATGGTGGTGGTGAAGGACATCGATTTCTTCTCCCTGTGCGAACATCATATGCTCCCTTTCTTCGGGAAGGCCCATGTTGCCTACATACCCAACGGAAAGATCGTCGGTCTCTCGAAGATCCCGCGCATCGTCGATGTCTTCGCGCATCGCCTGCAGGTTCAGGAACGGATGACGCTGCAGATCGCGGAGACCATCCAGAAACATCTGCAGCCGCAGGGCGTTGCCGTGGTTACCGAGGCAAGCCACATGTGCATGATGATGCGCGGCGTGGAGAAGCAGAACAGCGTGACCACGGCCAGTGCGATGCTCGGTGTGTTCAAGCATCAGGTGGAGACGCGGAGCGAGTTCATGAACCTGATCGCCAGCCGCCTGCATTAGGCCGTGCCCGATGCTTCGACAGTGTCATCGGGGAGTCCCGATTCCAGCGGGATTCCCCGGCGATGCTCCGGCAGGATCGCTCTGCTCACTGCCGCGCGATATCCGAATGCGATTCCCGGACGGAGCGCGGTGCATATGCGGCCGTGGTGCGGCCGATCCGTTGCCAGCCGGCTTCCAATCCGACATTCAACCGCAGAAACCAGCCGATGCCGCCTGCCGCGCTACCCGATTATTCGCACGAGAACGAGCTGCGCCGTCTGGGCTTCGAGCAGATCGCCGGTGTGGACGAGGCCGGACGCGGAGCCCTTGCCGGGCCTGTTGTTGCGGCCGCCGTTCTGCTGCCGGAGGGATGCGTGCTTCCGGGGGTTCGCGATTCGAAGCTGGTGCCGGAGCCGGAACGGGAGCAACTGTACGATCTGGTTGCAGGGAGCGCACTGGCCTGGAGCGTGGGGATCGTGGAGAACGGCGTCATCGACCGCATCAACATCCTGCAGGCGACCTTCCGGGCGATGCGCGCCGCTGTGGGCTCGCTGGCTGTGCGGCCGGACTACGTGATCGTTGACGGACGCGACGCGATTGCAACGGGGCATCCGTGCCGGGCCATCATCGACGGCGACGCGCTCTCCGTGACGATCGCCGCCGCGAGCCTGATCGCCAAGGTGACGCGCGACAGGATCATGCGCGACCTTCATGAAGCGCTGCCGCACTACGGCTTCCACCGGCACAAGGGGTACGGCACTCCGGAGCATCGGCGCGCCATCCTGCAGCACGGGCCGGCCGGCGTGCATCGCATGTCGTTCCTCGGGAAGCTGTTGCAGGAGCGTCTGGAGTTGTGAGCCGCTCACCGGAAGGGCCGCGGCCTCCCGATCGCATGCGGCCGTGCAGATATCGCGACGAGATCCTTCGGCAACGTGGGATCGGCGATGCGGAGCCGGCATTATGAAGGAGTGGTCCGGCATTATGAAGGAGTGGTATGGAGATTCCGGCTGCTCCGCGAGGCATCGTATCTTCCTGTTCCCGCAGGGCAACTCCAACCGGTGTTGGATCGATTCATCAAGTGGCATGTACATCAACGGACGCAATGCAGTAGTGGAGGCTCTTCGCGCAGGCGAAGGGGTGGAGAAGGTGTTCATCATGTTCGGCCTCGAAGGCGAGGCGATCAACCGCGTGCGCGCCGAGGCGAAGCGGGCCGGCGTTCCATGCGTGACGGTGGACCGCAGGCGCTTCGCCGAGCTGGAGCGTGCGGCCGGTGTAGGCGCTCGCTCGCAGGGGGTAATGGCATCGGCCAGCGCAGTCGAGTATGCGGATATGGAACTGCTGATTGCCGATCTGTACGAGCGCGGGGAGACTCCGCTGGTGACGGCGCTGGATGGCATCACCGATCCGCACAATGTGGGCGCGATCATCCGTTCGGCGGAGTGCGCCGGCCTTCACGGCGCGCTGATCGGCAAGCGCGATTCGAGCGGGGTCACGGACGTCGTGATGAAGACCAGCGCCGGAGCCGCGCGGCTTCTTCCGATCGCGCGCGCATCCAACATCGGCGACGTGCTGCTCGGCCTGCAGCAGGAGGGCCTCGCGATCGTCGGGCTGGACGAACGGGGCACCATGCGATACACGGAGTACGACTTCACGCGTCCGGTGGCGATCGTGATCGGAAGCGAGGGCGACGGGCTCAGCACGCGCGTGCGGAAGATGTGCGACACGCTCCTCTCGATTCCGATGTCCGGCTCCATCGCGTCGCTCAATGCGTCCGTTGCCGCAGGCGTTGTCTTCTTCGAAGCACGCCGCCAGCGCGGTCTGCAGCATGCATGAACGGTGCACGGATCGTGTGCACGCTTCGTGACGAATCTTCACGCATCCATCACTCCCTTCTTCCCGCATGCGTTGTCCGCTTCGCTACGTTCTATTACGGACCGATGGCCGCATCACCGCGCACAGGACGGAACTCCTTGAAACAGGCCTGAATACCGGCTTCCAAGGCAGGTGCCGTTCTGCGCGGCCCGATAGGAGAGCACGAAGCGCCATGCGGTTATCATATCGTTGCTTGCCCGCGCAACCTCTGGCATGCACATTGCGTAGGAAGTCCATTAAACCCGCGACTCCTCTCCGATCGCGCCTCATGTCCGGATCACAGCGAACCACCCCATCGCTGATCGAGCTGTTCGAATGATGTGCGTGGGAGGGTGGCCGCGAATCATATCACTCTCAATGCCTACGAACCGTATGAAGATGTTCATGACCGCAGCGATGGCGTTCATCGCGCTTATCGTCGCCATTCCCGTTCATGCCCAGAGCACCGGTGCGTCGCTTCTCCACGAGATCGGCGACAACATGACAAGCCATCCCGAGTACACGGCGGTTGTCGGAACCAACACCGTCCTCATCAAGGATGTGACCACCGGAGCCACGCTCTTCGTCGTGAAGGAGACGAACGCACAGACGATCACGCTGAGCAGCGTTGTGGCAACCGTCCACTCGCTTACGCCGGACAGCAAGGCGCGCCTTCTGCGGCGCATCTCGCAGTTCAACTTCAGCTCCCCGGTGGGCACGCTCTGGTACGACAACGCCAGCGGCAACGTAACGATGGAGCATCACCTGAACCCGAAGATGGTCTCGCAGTCCGGCATCATGAATGTGGCCGTTCGTTTCGGCGATGCCGTGCGGGCACAGCAGATGGCGCTGCTTCAGTAAGGGCGTATCGCCCAACCGCCCATCGCTGCATTCCCATGGAGAAATCGGCGCGCGTCATTCCGATGCGCGCCGATTTCGTTCTCATGCACCCCCACACACCGAAAGAAACATCGGCGCGCGCGGCCCGCACCTTGTTGGCCATCGGCGACGGACCTAAATTAGCGGTTGCCCCCGCCCGTACGGCGCCGGGGCGTCCTCCGTTCGATGCCGCCGGTTGCTGCCGTGCGGCATTGGAGGCGCAGAGAATCGTTGCTCGCGAGGCTGCCATGGAGTACCTGATTCATAATCCTCAGATCGCCGTCTACATCGTGCTGATGCTCTTCTTCCTCGTCTCGCGAGGATTGAAGCAGAAGCAGGCCGCCGAGCGGAAGAACGCCGCGGCTGCGCGGGAGAACCGAAGCGTTCCAAGCGGCAGGTACGTGAATTCGCGCGATCGCCAGGCTGAAGCCCGGGCGCGCCGGGAGCAGGAGATGCGCGAGCGCCTGGAGATGGCGCGCCGCCGGCTTTCGGAGTCCTCCTCTCCGATTGCGACGAGCGCGGAGTCCGCCCTGCTGAGGGTGATGGAGCAGGCGGATCGCCAGTTCTTCAGCCCGGATAGAAGTGCAGTCACGGAGACACTCGCTTCAGGCACCGCGGCGGTAAGCCCACCGGAGCCGGTACCGGCCGCGGGGAACGGCGGATCCGGTGACCCGTTTGCCTTTCAAAGCCTTCTGCATCGCGATGACGGCAAGGCTCGCGTCGATTACGATGTTGCCTCCACGGACTACGACAAGCGCGCCCAGGCATTCGAATTCCGTCCGCCGGTTCGGGAGAGCGAAGGCCAGGAGTTCCATCTGCAGTCGTTCGCAGGCTTTCAGGCCGCACGCGGCATGTCGCGCAGGGACCTGGCTCAGATCGAGGCGGAAGCGCCGTACGGTACCGAAGAGGAGTCCGCGTCGCTGCAGTCGATGTTCAACAGCCCGGAGGCTCTGCGGCGTGCCGTCATCGCTCACGAAATTCTCTCGCGGCGCGGCGGCCATCGCCGATAGCGCAGCGTTCCCATAGCTATCTCCAACTCTGATGGATGCCTATTCCTACGACGAAACGATCGCTCCCGCGTCATCAGGGTCTCCGCTTCGCTTCGACTTCCGCACGCTGCTGGTGACCGTGGCGCTCGTTGCCATCGGTCTGATATCGATCTACAGCGCCACGCACGATCCGAACGCCGGCCCCGATGCCGGTCCGCCGGCGACATTCGTCTCCCAGCTCGTTTTCGCAATCGGCGGCGTCGTCGCCATGATCTCGCTCGCGTTCCTTCCGGAGCGCTGGATACGCGTGAGCACATTCCCGCTCTACGCCTGCGGCTATGCGCTGTTGCTGGCGGTGATCGCATTCGGTACCGTGCGCTACGGGCAGAAGAACTGGATCATTCTCGGGCCGATATCGCTGCAGCCGTCGGAGCTCGCGAAGTTCGGCACGCTGATGATGGCCGCGGTCTTCGTGAACCGTGAGGGACGCGATCTCTCGAACTGGCGCGACATCGCCATCGTGATGGCGATCGTTCTCGGGCCGGTGCCGCTGATCATGCTGGAGCCCGATTTCGGCTCCGCGACGGTGTACTTCGTGATGCTGCTCGGCATCGCGCTCTGGGCCGGTGCGGATCTCTTCCTCCTCTTCAGCATCGTGGCGCCGGCGGCGGTTGCCATCGCAGCGCTGTTCGGATCGTTGCAGATGTATATCGCGCTCGGCGTGGTGCTCCTCTGCATGCTCCTGTTCCGGCGATCGATCATGGTGACGCTTCTGGGATTCGGGCTCTCCGTTGTGATGGGATTCTCCACCGGATACGTCTACCAGCACGTGATGCAGCCGCATCAGCGGGCGCGTATCGATACGTTCCTGAACCCCAATCTCGATCCGCGTGGAGCCGGCTATCACGTGATCCAGTCGCTCATGGCCGTTGGCTCCGGCGGCTTCACCGGAAAGGGCTTCCTGCATGGAACGCAGACACAGCTTCGCTACATCCCGGAGCAGTGGACGGATTTCATCTACTGCGTGCCGACCGAGGAGTTCGGATTCGTGGGAGGGATGGCGGTGCTGATTCTGCTCGGCGCGTTGATATGGCTCGCGGTTGATACGGCGAGCCACCTCCGATCGAAGTTCGAATCCACGATCTGCTTCGGCATCGCGGTGATCTTTCTTTATCACGCAGCCATCAACATCGGGATGGCAATCGGCCTGGTGCCGGTGATGGGAATCCCGCTCCCCTTCCTCTCGAAGGGAGGCTCCTCGCTCCTGCTCAACATGTCCATGGTTGGGCTGCTGCTCAACTTCTATCGCTTCAGGACCGATCTCCGGCGCCCGTAGGCTGCGGTTCTGCAGCGGCGTTCGCGCCGGCACGGCGCCGCGCTGAACGCATGCGCCGCCGCGACGTGAAGAACACGGCTCCGACGACATCCATATCCGGACCCGACATTGCTCCTCCTGGCTCGTATATGTGAGAACATTCTGCCGCTGGCATACTGCGCGGCATTTGCGGCGTATGCAATCGCCTTCTTCCGGCGCGACGATGCGGCCGGGCGCTGGCGGCGGCCCGCATTGGTGACGGCGCTCGTGCTCCACATGGCGCTGATCTACGCGCAGACCATGCTGCACGGGCACTGCCTGGTCTATACGCCGTTGGAGATGCTCACGCTGATCTCGTTCACCGTGACGCTGACGTATCTCATCGTGGAGTTGTGGAGCGGCGAGCGCGGCACCGGGATGTTCTTCACCGGCCTCGCGCTGGTGCTGCAGACGATATCCTCAACATTCTCCAGCCCGCTGGCAGGCGGCTCCGCAAACCCGGTGCTTCTGAACGATGCGGTGGGGCTGCATATCAGCGCGGCGCTGATAGGATATACGGCGTTCTCCATATCGGCCGTGTACGGCGTGCTCTATCTGATGCTCTACCATCAGATCCGGTCCAACCACTTCGGCACCTTCTATCGGCGGCTGCCGAGCCTGCAGTTGCTGGAGCGTATGAGCGAGAAGTCGTCCATCGTCGGTGTGATCTTTCTCGCGATCGCAATCGTCATCGGCATTGTCTATCTGCCGGGAATCCTTCCCAACTTCAGTTATGCGGATCCGAAGCTCTTCGTCAGCATTGCGGTGTGGGGCATCTATGTTGCCGCGCTCTGCGCGAAGTACATTGCGCGGGTTGACGGGCGCAAGGTCGTGATCCTGTCGCTTGTCGGCTTCGTTGGCACCATCGTTTCGATGACGCTGATCAACCTGCTCGCCAGCGGGTTCCACAGATTTCAGTGATGAACATTCACGCAATCGGCACATCGCACAAGCATGCCTCTCTCGAGCTGCGCGAGCGTGTTTCCTTCAGCGACAGCGAGCTGGGGGAGGCGCTCGATGCGCTGCGGGAAGAGTTCGCGAGCGAGGCGGCGGTGGTCTCCACGTGCAATCGCACGGAGATCTACCTGGTGCCGCGCGATGAATCGTTTGCGCCGGAGACTCTGCGAACGTGGCTGAGCCGCTGGAAGGGAGTGGAGATTCCGCGCAACAATCTCTTCACACTGCATGCGGCCGGTGCCGCGCGGCATCTGTTTCAGGTCTCGGCCGGGATCGACTCGCAGGTGATCGGCGACATTCAGATCATCGGGCAGGTGCGTACCGCCTACCAGATCGCGCGCCGCCATGGGGCCGTTGGGAAGATTCTGGACCGGCTGTTCGCAACGGCTCTGCACACGGGGAAGCGCGTGAAGAGCGAGACGGAGATCTTCACCGGCGCTGTCTCCATCAGCTATGTGGCCGTTGAGCTTGCGCGGAAGATCTTCTATCCGATCGCGAACAAGAGCACGCTTGTTGTCGGTGCCGGTGACGCGGGGGAGCTGGCCGCACGCAACCTGCGCGATCAGGGAGTGCGGAACATCACGATCACCAATCGCACGGACGATCGCGCGCGCGAGTTGATGGGCCGCCTCGGCTTCGGAACCTGGATGCCGCTGGCGGACCTTCCGTCGCGTCTGCACGAGTTCGATATCGTGATCGTCTCCACCGGCTCGCCGACGTATCTGATCACCTATGCCGATGCCCGCAGGGCCGCAGCCAGGCGCCAGGGGGAGCCGCAGTTGATCGTGGATATTTCGATGCCGCGCAATGTGGATCCGCTGATCAACACCATCCCATCCATCTTCTGCAAGGATCTGAACGATCTCACGAGCGTTGTGGAGGCGAATGTGGAGAAGCGCCGTGCGGAACTCCCTCGCGCCGAGATGATCATTGCCGATGAGCTGTCCAAGTTCGCCGCGTGGTGTGACCTGTTGCCGGTGACGCCGGTGATAGCGCAGTTGAAGAGCCGCGGCGAGGAGATAGCGCGCGCCGAACTGGAGAAGAACCGCAACCGGTTCAACCCGGATGACTTCGAGCAGGTTGAGCGTCTGGTTGCCAGCGTGGTGCGCAAGCTTATCGGTATCCCGATGCGGCATCTGCTGGATACCGGCAGCGACGCCGGGCATGCGCAGGCGAAGGCGGAGTACGTGCGAATGTTGTTCAACCTGAACGGAGATGCCGGCCCCGATGCCGATCCGGACATCGAAGCCGATGCGGATGCCGCAGCGCGTTCGGAGGCTGGCCCTGAGGCGAACGCCGGAGCGAACGCCGGAGCGAACGCCGGAGAGGACACCGGGCATCAGAGCGAGGAAGAGGAACCGAATGCATGAGATTGTGATCGCAACGCGCGGGAGCGCCCTGGCGCTCTGGCAGGCAAATGCCGTGGCGGCCATGCTGCGCGGCCGGTATCCCTCGCTGGATGTACGGCTGGAGGTGATAACCACCACGGGCGATCGAAACCTGGAGACGCCGCTCAGCACGATCGGCGACAAGGGGCTCTTCACGAAGGAGCTGGAGGCCGCGTTGCTCGCGGGCCGTGCGCACTGCGCCGTGCATTCCTTGAAGGACATGCAGACCCAGCTTCCCGGGGGGCTGATGCTTGGTGCGGTAGCGCGCAGGCATGCGGCGGAGGATGTGCTGGTTGCCGCCCCGGGGGGGACGCTGGGATCGCTGCCGCATGGGGCGGTGGTTGCCACGGGATCGCTTCGCCGGACGGCGCAGCTTCGCGCCATGCGCCCGGATCTGCAGATCGTGGACGTTCGCGGCAACATCGGGACGCGCGTCGAGAAGTATCACGCCAACAACTGGGCCGGCATGCTCCTTGCCCGCGCCGGATTGGAGCGCCTTGGCATGGAGGCGGAGATTGCGGAAGTGATCGATGCCTCGGTGATCGTTCCCGCCGTTGGCCAGGGGGCGCTCGGCATCGAGTGCCGTGCGGACGATGCCGCCACGCTCGAGCTTCTTGCCGCGATCGAGCACGAGGAGACGCGCGCCGCAACCGCCGCCGAGCGGGCGATGCTGCGCGTGCTGGAGGGTGGGTGCCAGGTTCCGGTGGGAGGGCATGCAGTAATCACGGACGGTGTGCTCCGGTTGGATGGAGTGATAGCCTCGGTGGACGGCACCCGGCTGGTGCGCGATGCGGTGCAGGGGAGCGCTGCGGATGCGGAATCCATCGGCGAACGGCTCGCGGCGCGATTGCTCGATGCCGGAGGCGCGGCGATTCTCGAGGGCATCAGAGGATGAGACCGGGCAACCGTATTGCATCCGTGCTGCTGACGCGAAGCGCCGGGGAGAACGCCCGCACGGCGCCGTTCTTCGAGGCGCGTGGATTCACCGTGTACTCCGTGCCGATGGTGGAGCTGCGTCCCATTCCGAAGGATGCCTGCGGCGTGCGCCAGGTGCGGCGTCTGGCCGGCGGAGAGCCGGTGTTGCTGACGAGCGCGTTCGCTGCGGACCAGTGGCTGGACCTTCGCGAGACGGACTTCCACGAGCACGCGCCGGCGGCCTACTACGTTGTCGGCGAGCGGAGCGCCGCGCTGCTGCGCGAGGGCGATCCGGACGTTCCGATTGCGGCGTGCGAGGGATCGGCCGAGGAGCTTGCGACCGATGCGTTCGCCGGCGTGCACCGGCTGCTGTATCCATGCAGCACGGAGCATCGCGATGAGCTGCCGGCGCGCCTGCGCGCGGCGGGGGTGGAAGTGATCGAGATGCCGATCTATTCGCCCGTGCTTCCCACGGCAGCCGGATCGCTTCTCCCCCGCACGATTGCCGCCATGGATGCGCCGTTTGCGGTGGCGTTCTTTTCTCCATCGGCCGTGAGGAATTTCTTCGCGCTTGCGCCCGATGTTCCCCCATCCACTATCTTCTGTGCCATCGGCACCACGACCGCGGAAGCCTTGCGCCATCAGGGCGCGGCGCCGGCCGTGATCGCCGCACATCCCAGCGCGCAGGCGCTTGCGGAGGCACTTGCCGCACAATCTTCATGAACGATCAACACGACTCACTTCTCATACGTGCACTTCGCGGCGAGCGAACCGAACGGCGACCGGTCTGGATGATGCGCCAGGCCGGGAGGTATCTGCCGGAGTATCGCGCGGTTCGTTCGGCGACCACCTTCCTCGATCTCTGCAAGACTCCGGACCTGGCTGCCGAAGTGACCGTGCAGCCGGTTGATCTTGTCGGCGTGGATGCCGCCATTATCTTCAGCGACATCCTCGTGGTGCCGGAGGCGATGGGAATGCATCTGGTGGTGGAGGAGGGAAAGGGCGGCCCGCGCTTCCCCGAGCCGCTGCGCGATCCTGCGGCCATCGGAAAGCTGGGGCGTGGCGTAACCGGAAGCCTGCGCTTCGTGTTCGATGCCATCGCCGAAACGAAACGGCGTCTTGCCGGGCGCGTTCCCGTGATAGGCTTTGCGGGCGCGCCTCTTACGCTGGCGGCCTACATGGTGGAGGGGCAGGGTTCCAAGAACTTCGATACCTTCAAGAGCTTTCTCTTCGCGAACCCGGAGGCAACGCATCGTCTGTTCGATGCGCTGGCAGCGGAGCTGATCGAGTACCTGAAGGGGCAGATCAGCGCCGGGGCGAACATGCTGCAGCTGTTCGACACCTGGGCCGGCGTGCTTCCCGAGGCGGAGTACCGGGAGTTCGGTCTGCGACACGCCTCCACGGTGCTGCGTGCCGTGCGCGAGGCCGCGCCGGACGTGCCGTTCCTCTACTTCCCGAAGGGAGTGCGCTCCTACGACGGGTTCGCCGGGAGCGGTGCCAGCGGATTCGGTGTCGACTGGCAGACCAGCATGGCGCGCGCGGCGGTGGAACTCCCGGAGCAGTTCGCGTTGCAGGGAAATCTGGATCCGACGATCCTGATGACGGATCCCGTCACGATCACCGAGCGCACGCATGCCATGATGGCGATGGTGCCGGAGAGTCGCGCCTACGTAGCCAATCTCGGCCACGGAATTCTGCCGACGGTTCCGGTTGACAACGCCCGGGCCTTCATCGAGGCGGCCAAGAGCTTTCGTCTGCGCTAGATCCATATCCGGTAGTTCGGTGTCGCCCCACTCTGCGAACCGCACCCGACATCTCAACAACTCGGAGGCCGCTTGAGCATCTGGTGGTGGGTTGGTTTCAACGCCCTGGTTCTCGTGCTTCTGCTGGTGGACCTGGGCGTCTTTCACCGCAATGCGCACGAGGTGAAGCCGAAGGAAGCGCTTATCTGGAGCATCGTCTGGATCTCGCTTGCCGCAGCCTTCAATGTGTTCGTCTACTTTCAGTTCGGGCAGGTCGCCGCCGTGCACTTCGCCACCGGCTACATCGTGGAGGAGTCGTTGTCGGTTGACAACCTCTTCGTCTTCGTTCTCATCTTCAACTACTTCGCGGTGCCCGCTCAGTATCAGCACCGCATTCTCTTCTGGGGCATCATCGGCGCGCTGATCATGCGCGCGTCGCTCATTTCCTTCGGCGCCTTCCTGGTATTGAACTTCAAATGGGTGCTCTACGTGTTCGGCGCGTTCCTCATCTACACCGGCGTGCGGATGGCGTTCGAGAGCGAGACGAGCGTGGAGATCGAAGCCAACCCCATGATCAAGCTGATGCGGCGCTGGTTCCCGGTTACGAACTCCTATCACGGGCAGCGATTTCTTATCCGCGATGCCGGCAGGCTGCTGGCCACGCCGATGCTGGTTGTGCTGGTGATGATCGAGAGCACGGACCTCGTGTTCGCGCTGGATTCGATCCCGGCAATCTTCGGTGTTACGCACGACATCTTCATCGTGTATACCTCCAACGTCTTCGCCATCCTCGGCCTGCGATCGCTCTACTTCCTGCTGGCGAACGTCATCGAACGGTTCCACCTGCTGAAGTACGGGCTCGCCTCGGTGCTTGCGTTCGTCGGCATCAAGATGGTGATCGAGCACTGGGTGAAGATCCACACCACCACCTCGCTGATCGTGGTGGTGACCCTGCTGGCGATCGCCGTTGTGGCCTCCCTGATCTTCCCGCAGAAGGAGGAGGCGGGGAATGCCGAACAAAGCGAGGGAGATGGGTGATGTTACGCTCCGGTGCTCGCGGGTCAATCCAAAGCTCTCCGGCAGTAGCTCTCCGGCAGTAGCTCTCCGGCAGTGCCGGTCACGATCGCGTGGGGAATTGCACGGAACATGAGAAGGCATGCGGCCGTGCCGGGAGTCCGTGAGATTCCGGGGGAGCGAGCATCTGTGCGGTGAGACCCTGGAGGGCGCAAGAGGGGATGAACGAAACGCCCCGAAGCCGCGAGCGATTCGGTCGCGTTGCGATACATGCCGCACATGAAGGCTCGCAATGCGATATCGCTTCCCGATCATCCCTCGGCAATCGTCCGTCTGCGCCCGCTCGTGCACAGTTCCATTCTTTGTGTATCTTCGCGCCATCCCATTTCCTCGTACCCCTCGTATCGTTTCGTCCAAGTCCATCGATCGGCGGGCCGTCGCAGTAAGCCGCCGTATCGTGTCCCTTCCAACCCATCGAGGGAAGTGTATGAAGTCCAGACACTACCTGCTGCTTTCATTGCTGATTGCCGGCGCCCTGGTACTTGTCGCCGCCAGGCCGTACGCGGCGAAACGTCCCGGTGGCTCGCCGCCGCTGCCGTTGCCGCACACCATGTCATCGCCGGACTATCAGAAACTCCTGTATCCCTTCCTCGCCAAACGTGAGTACATGCGGTTGAAGTGGCCGCGCGACAAGCATGTGCGTGACACCGGACCGTTCATCGACGGCAAATACTATGGTACGCACAACGCCGTGCGGGTCTGGTATTCTCCGGAGGTTGTCGCATGGCTGGAGGGGGACCGCAAGGGGCGCATACCCGATGGCGCGATGATCATCAAGGAGATGTACTCACCCCCCGCCGCGCGGTACGATTCAACCACCGGGGCCGCGCTGGACTCGCTCGTCTCCGGCTGGGCCGTGATGGTTCGCGACAGCATCGGGAGCAGGGATGGATGGTATTGGAGCTACTACGGGCCGGGGCTGGCTCCGGACAATCCGGCCGCCTATCCGTTCAGTTATCCCAACTCGGACTTCGGTGAATACTGCGTGCGATGCCATGCCTCCGCCGCGAGCGAGTTCACCTTCTCGGAACTGCACAACATCGCCGGCCACCCGGGCGATCCGCTTACGTTCCGCGTGGACAACACATGGCGGCCGGGGTACAAGAAGCTGATGGCGCTCGGCCACAGCCATGATGTGATGGCCGTGCTTCAGCATGCACCGCTTGCCATTCCCGCGCACGAGCATCAGGGGGATGAGGTTGCGTTCGACCATCTCTATCCCTCCATCAAGCCCGTTCCCGCGGACTCCGTTCAGCATATTCCACCGGTGACCTACGACCATGTCTTCGCCGGTCCGGCCGGCCCGGGGCAGTTCCTCACCAGCGATCAATGCCTCTCCTGCCACGACGGGCAGCCGCTGAACCTTGGGCCGAACATGTATATCCCGATCAACGACACCACGGGAATCAACCTCTCACCGTACGGTGAGTGGAACTGGTCCATGATGGGGCTCGCCGGTCGCGATCCGATATTCTTCGCGCAGCTCGAGAGCGAGATGAAGCTGCAGCCGAGGCATTCGGACTCCATTCAGAATCTCTGCTTCCGCTGCCATGGCGTGATGGGCGATCGCCAGATCGCGATCGAGCATCCGGGCACGCTCTTCAGCCGGGACATGGTGCAGATCACCGATCCGCACAACGCATACTATCGCTATGGAGCGCTTGCACGCGACGGCATCTCCTGCACGGTGTGCCATCAGATCGTGGACGACAGGCTCCCGCTGGATTCGATTTTCACCGGGCAGTTCCATGTCTCCACGCCTGGCGAGTTCGAGCCGGGCGTAAGCAATATCTACGGTCCGTTCGACAACCCTGCCGCCTTGGCGATGCACACGTCGCTCGGGATGAAGCCGGTGCAGAGCAACTACATCCTTTCATCGCGGCTCTGCGGCAGTTGCCACACGGTATATCTCCCGGTGTATGATTCCGCCGGCCGCCAGCTCTCCAACGTCTTCGAGCAGTCCACCTATCTCGAGTGGCAGAACAGCGACTATCAGGACGAGTTCAAGCCGGCGGGCCGGACGCCGAGGAGTTGCCAGAGCTGCCATATGCCGACGCGATTCCCGGACAATGCCGCGGGGAGCCAGCTCGCGTTCCAGATCGCGAACATTCAGGACCAGACCTATCCGCAGGCGGACAACCGCGCGCCGCTGGACTCGATCACGGTTCCGCTCCGCGCGAACTTTGCCCGGCACACGCTGCTCGGCGTAAACCAGTGGGGCCTGGAGATGTTCCGGCAGTTCGACGACATCCTGGGTGTACGCAAGGCGGATTACATGACCAGCTCAACCAACGGGCTGCCGTTTGCGATTGCCGCCGGCGACTCGATCGCGAAGACGCAGAGCGCGCGCGTGACGATCAAGAGCGTGAAGCGGAAGGGGAACGCGCTGGAGGCGACGGTGCAGGTGGAGAACCTGGCCGGACATCGCCTTCCCTCCGGAGTCGGATTCCGCCGCGCGTTCCTGGAGTGCAGCGTGAGCGATGCGGCCGGCAACGTGGTGTGGGCATCCGGACGCACGAACAATCTCGGCGTGATCGTTGACGAGAAGGGGAACCCGCTGCCGTCGGAGTTCCACGAGAGGGACCCGAAGACCGGAGCGCAGCAGTATCAGCCTCACTACCGGGTGATCAACCGGCAGAATCAGGCGCAGATCTTCGAGGAGCTGGTGAGGAATCCGCAGGGACGTTTCACTACGAGCTTCCTCGCGATCGACACCGTGGTGAAGGACAACCGGCTGCTGCCGCATGGATGGAGCAGCAAGGGGCCGGCCGGCTTTCTCTATCCGGAGGCCACGAGTCCGCACGGGAACGTGGTGGATGACCCGCAGTTCATGAACGGAACGGGGACGGATGTGATCACCTACGCGATCGATCTCCCCTCGATACCGGAGGGGGGATGGGTGACGGCAACGATGTACTATCAGGCCATCCCGCCGTCCTATCTGATGGACAGGTTCACCATCGTGCCGGAAGGAAAGGCCACGCAGCGGCTCTACTTCATTGCGAGCAATCTGGTGATGGCCGGTACGAACATCCAGAACTGGAAGCTGCGCCTGGCGCAGGATCGTTCGAGGATCTCGTAGGCGCCGGGCCCCGGCGGGGCCTGAAGGTATCGGGCGGCCGGCCGATCGCAGTCCGCGACGGCCGGCCCTACCCTTCCGAAGGGGAGCGCAGGCCGGGGAGCGGCAGGCCTGCACTGCGTGCGACCGGAGAGACAGGGAACGCAACTATCTCAAGACAGAGGTGGCAGGATGGAGTGGTTCGGCAGCTACATCGCGCGCCGAACGGGACGCACCGGCGGAGCATGCGCGTCCTGCCGGTGAGCGCCGCCGCTCCGATTGAAGTTCAAACGAAGACACTGCGCCGGCCGCACGGAGTTGCATGCTCCGGGTACTTGGTGATATACTTGCCGTTTACGGTTTCCATCGAAGGCCGGCATATCCCCGTCCCGGGGCGCGGCGTTCAACGTGGGAACTTCCGGTCCATTACCGAGAGAGAGGAGAGAGTATGACACAGGCTTGCACCGGGGTGCGTGCTGCCATCGCCCTCTGCATCGTTGCGGGGGTACTGAACACCGGGCGTCTGCCGGCGCAGGGGCGCTGCGCTCCGGGCAGCGGGCCCGAGCTGACACCGCAGGCAGCGCTGGACTCCCTTATCGTGGGCAACGTTCGCTTCGTGCGCGACTCCATGCTTCACCGCAGCATGCGGTGCGGGCGGGACTCCACGGCGCTGAAGCAGCGGCCGTTCGCCGCCGTTCTCACCTGCGTGGACTCGCGCACTCCGCCGGAATATCTGTTCGATCGTGGTCTCGGGGAGGTCTTCACGGCTCGTGTTGCAGGGAACGTGCTGAACAGTGATGTGCTCGGCAGCCTGGAGTTTGCCGTTGCCATGGGGGCGAAGGTTATCGTTGTGATGGGGCACACGAACTGCGGCGCCGTGAACGCGGCGATCGATCACAACTATTCCTTTCTGAACCTGACCGATCTGCTGGTGAAGATGGAGCCGGCGATCCAGGCCGTGGACAGCACTCTGAAGCCGCGTTCATCGCTCAATCCCGCCTTTGTGAAGGCGGTGACGTATGCGAATGTCCTGATCGCCATGGATCAGATTCCGAAGCGCAGCCCCTATCTCAAGGGGATGATCGACGCCGGACGCGTTCGGTTGCTGGGAAGCGTGTATGATGTGGACACCGGCCTGGTGCGCTTCAACTGGGAGTACAAGCCGCAGAAGTAGAGTGCGGGCCGCCGCCGGGTATGGGATCGATCCTGCAATCAGGCGACCGGCGTAACGGCACGCACCGCAGCGGATGTAACTCGTGGTGTCATGCATCGGGCGTCCTGTCGTACTCCGATCCCATTTTGCAAATTTGCCGGACGCATTCTCGCGACCATGCATACCCCGCCGAAGCCTGTGTGAACGCGGGTGGGGGAATGGCTGCGGCGCGGAACGGATGCGACAGGATTCAGGACGATGCCGTCGGCCCCACTTAGGCTGACGCGAGGCCGGCTGGGAGCGAGAGCGCAACGCGCGACTCCTGGTCGGCCTCCTCGTTTTCAGGCCGGCCGTTGCATAAACGATGCGCCGGAAATCGTTAACATGCCGCCCGGTTCCCGCCTGCATCGGGAGGATTCATGGACACTACCTTCGGGCACTCGCAATGATTCAGCGCACCATACTGCCAGTTCTCTTCGCTCTCCTTCTCGCCGCCGGCGCTCGCGCTCAGGATACCACCTGGTTCAGCGACGCCACCGCGAAGGCCGGCCTTACCGGAGCGAAAGGCTTTCGCATCAACATCATCGACATCAACAACGATGATTATCCGGATCTCCTTCTGGAGAACGGGCTCTCCACGCGTGAGAAGCTGACGAAGATCTATCTGAACAAACAGAACCCGGCTTCCTCCAACCCGAAGGACCGGATCTTCGTTGACGTAACGGACGCCTCCGGGATCTTCGCCAGTCCCGACGGAGACACCAGCCGCGTGATCGATATCGCCACGATGGCCGATGTGAACAACGACGGGAATGTGGACCTCGTGACCGGGACCTACTTCGATCGCCTGGAGAACTTCGGCTTCCCGAACGATCGCTGCGAGGTGATGCTTGGCGACGGCGCGGGGCACTTCACGCTGGTGCCGCATAACGGACTTCACGAGCTCGGGCTCATCAACACCGCCGGCTTCACATTCCTGGACTACAATCTCGACGGCAAGCTGGACCTGTACGTGACCACCTGGTTCGCGGACAAGACCAACGATATCTACGCCATCAACTATCTGATGCGCGGCAACGGCGACGGCACGTTCACCGACGAGACGGAGAAGGCGGGAATGGGGAACGAGGACTGGCCGGAGTACGGCGCCAGCTCCACGGACTGGAACAACGACGGTCTTCCGGACATCTTTACCTCCGCCTACTGCCGCAACGGCGGCAACCTCTGGCGCAACAACGGCGACGGCACGTTTACCGACATGGCGCAGGCCATGAACTACAGCTCGCAGCACACCACCGGCGACGTGGATGCCAGCGGGCCCCGAGCCCTTTGCCAGTGGGCCGCGCAGCCTGCCGACTATGACAACGACGGCGACATGGACATTGCCCAGGTGCTGGTGCACGGCGGCCTGGATGCGGGGGAGGGGAGAACCAGCATCGCCGTGAACAAGGGAGCGGGGACCGGCTTCGCGTTCGACTGGGATCCCACGCGCCTTCCCCGCGAGGTGCCGCGTTCCACGCATCTGGGCGATCAGGATGGATGGTGGTTCGATATGGACAACGACGGCCTTCAGGACTTCACCGTTGCGCAGTGCGTGTATCTCCCCGAGACCGATCGCTCCTATCTCTGGCGGCAGAATGCGGACCACACCTTCGGCGAGGTGACGAAGAAGGTCGGGCTTCTCTGGCTGAAGGAGACGCACAACATGCGGCCGTTCGACTACGATCTGGATGGCGACGAGGATCTGCTCGTGGAACTCTGGCGCAGGAACGGCGTGGTGGTGAGCGATATCGCGCTGGTGGAGAATCACATCGGCGAGAGGAACAACTGGTGTTCCGTGAAGCTGATGGCGCCCTCCGGTGTGAACCGCAATGCGATCGGCGCGCGCATCATGGTGTACAGCGGAGGGGTGACGCAGATCCGTGAGGTGCAGGCCGGGCAGGGGCACTTCGGTGCGCAGGCTCCGCTGATCAAGAGCTTCGGTCTGGCGAAGAATGCGGCCATCGATTCCATCGTGGTGCTCTGGCCGTCGCGGCCTCGCAGAAGCACCACCGTGATGCACCCGCCGGCCAACGCGCTTCTCGCGATCGGTGCGGATGGCCTGATCCCCTCCGGCGTGCCGGGCGGCGCGGCGGCCGCCGGCTTTGCCGTGATGCCGAATCCCGCGAGCGACCGTCTGCGCGTTACGCTGCCGGCCGCCTGGCCCGGCGGCGTGGTTGAGTTGTACGATGCCCTCGGCGCCCGGCTGCAGCGGATCGATGCACAGCGTGGTACTCTGGAACTGAACGTCGATATCTCAGGAGTTGCGGCCGGCTATTACCTGGTGCGCGCCGTTCCCGCGGAGGCCGGCAGCTCCATGCATTCCATGGAGCAGGGAGTGATGAAGCGCTGATGCGGATGCCGGCCTGCGCACGCACAGCCTCACGGCTTTCGAAGAGAGCAGTCTGCGGGAAGGTGATGCCGATCGCCTCGGGGAGTTCTCCCGCGTCACCTGCAAGGTGTTGCGGCGCAACCGGTTCGTGATCTCCGGTCTGCACGAGGGGAGGATCCCCTACGAGAAGGTGATGGTGAAGGATGGTGCTTTCACGGTGCCGCTGATTGAATGCGATCCCGTCCGGCGCGGCGGATGCGATCCCATCGTTGCACTTATCTCGCAGGCGCTCGCGAGTATGCGTTGAAGCATGCCGTTATTTGTCCCCGCTTCGTTTTCGATACGCGAACCGGGGGGCGTTCCGCGTCTTCACCACACCTTCCGTTCCAGACTCAATCGCGCCGTGTATCGACGGCGGCAACGATCCAACGATGAAGCCGATCCTCCTGGCGCTCCTCTTCCTTCTTGTGCCTGCCACTGCGGCAACGGCGCAGGATGCGGCGCGCACGGTGGTGACCGGCGTCGTCACGGACTCCGCCGGCGGCGCCCCGCTTCGATTCGTGACGGTTCGCGCCGTTGGTACTACCATCGGCGGCATGACCAACTCCGCCGGGCGCTTCGCGATCCGGCTGCCGCGCGGCGAGCATACGCTGGAGTTCTCACTGGTTGGATATGCAACCGTTCGCTGCGATGTGTCGGCTCGCGGCGACACCGTCCGGTTCGATCTGGAGCTGCGCCCCGCGGCGGTGCGCGGCGCGGAGGTGGTGGTCTCCGCGGAGGACCCCGGCGTGAAGCTGATGCGGCGCGTGCTTGCACGCAAGGCGGCGCAGCGGGACTCGCTGAGAACGTACTCCTACATGCTCTACACCAAGTTCGTTGCAGCCACGGACACGCTCACGGCCGGGCGCACCGATGCGCCGCGCGATACCACCATCGTCTCCATCTTCGAATCGTATTCCAGAGGATACTTCCGCGCACCCGGCGACTACTTCAACGAGATCGTGCAGCGGCGGCAGAGCGCGAACGTGCCGCCGCAATCCAACTTCGTGGCGTTCGGTACCAACCTGAATGCGTACGATGACATTGTCACCATCCTCGGCGAGGAGATCGCCACGCCGTTTCATCCGAGTGCTCTGGATTACTACGACTTCGTGCTGGAACGAACAACGGATGCCGCCGGCACGCCCCGTATTGCCCGCGTGCGCGTGGAGCCGAAGGGGAATGCCCGCAGGCTTTTTACCGGCTGGGTGAATATCGACATGGATCGTCTGGTGCCGGTCTCCGTGGAGCTTGCACCGAATCGTGCCGTGCGGCTTCCGTTCGATGCGGCGCTGAGCTACGACCAGCGGTTCGAGGAGGTTGACGGCCGCTTCGTTGTACCAACGGGAATGCGAATCTACAGCTCGCTCCGCGCCGAGCTTCTCTGGCTGATCGCACCGCGTCTGGATGTGACGATCGAGACCGTAGCCTACGACTACCACTGCAACATCCCGTTGGACAACAGTCTCTTCGAACAGCGGCGCGTGGAGGTGAGCCCGGAGGCGGAACGGTTCGACTCATCGTACTGGTTCGACCGGGCCGTGCTCCCGCTGCGACCGATCGAGGCGGAAGCCTACGATGCCATCCAGCGAGCCCGCGACAATCCGGACTCGGTGAACGGCACAAGCCTCATCGGCCAGTTCTTCACGGACCTGACGCGGCAGGTGGCCCGCTTCAACCGGAGGCCGTTCACGGGCCTGGACGATATCGTCCGCTACAACCGCGTGAACGGTGCGTACCTGGGCCTTGGGTTGCGTGATGATATCCTTCCCTGGCTGGAGGGCTCGCTTCTGGGAGGGTATGGGTTTGCCGACCGGCACGGATATGCTCAGGCCGGATTGAAGGCCTATCTGGACGGGGATAGACGTGTGAGCCTGGGGGCAACCGCCTACAGCACGCTGGCCCGGCGCGACAACCCGTACGTTGTTGGCACGGGGGCGATCACTACGCTTGCGCTTCTCACCAGGAACGACTACGGCGACTACTACTATGCGAGCGGCGGCGAGGCGGCGTTCCAGATCGGGTTCGGGCAGCTCCAGTTCATCCGGCGCGATCAGTTCGAGCGTCCCTCAACGCTGCGCTTCTTCGTACGCCAGGAACAACAGAGGAGCGCGGGTGTGCACGCCGGTTTCTCCCTCTTCGGCGGCTCCGCTCCATTCCGCGACAACCCGCCGATCGTTCCCGGCACGATGCGCTCCGCCGGCATGGAGTTCAACTGGAACTACAATCCGCTGCGGCGCTTCTCGCGCTTCGGCTTTCATCTGGCGGCGGAGTTCGCCGATCCGAAATATCTCGGCGGAGACTTTCGCTTCGAACAGTTTGAAGGTGCCATGCACCTTCGCATGAGCACGCTCCCGCTCTGGCGACTCGACCTTCGGGCCAGCGGCGGATATTCTGTGGGCGCCGTCCCGGCACAGAAATTCTTCAGCCTCGAGTCCGCATTCTCCAGCACGGCGAGCGAGGGCGTATTTCATGCGATGCATGTGAAGGAGTTCTATGGCGATCGCTTTGCGGCGCTCTCGCTGGAACACAATTTCGGTGAGGTGATTCCCGGCGTGCTGCGGATTCCGAATATCGCCTCCTTCGGGATCGAGTTCATCGTGCTGGCCAATATCGGATGGTCCGGGTTCTCGCACGATGCGGTGTTCGCCTCCGACAGTTCCGGCCGATACAGCCTTCCAAGCACGGACGCCACGCGCGATCGATTCTACTACGAGGCCGGGATCGGGCTGAACCGCGTGCTCCTGTTCTTTCGTGTGGATGTCACCGGCCGCTTTTCCCAGGTTGACCGCCCGCATTTCTCCTTCACCATAAGCGGCGGCCCGTAGCGCCGTCGCGGCCGGCCGGCTCCTGCGCACATCATGGTGCCGGGGCACCGGAGCGTTTGCGCACGCCGGTTACTCCGGCCTCTCGGAGTTGTACACGTTGCGAATCCACTCCACGAACCGTGTGCTTCCCATCTCCTCGCGGCGTGCGATGATGGTTGTTGCATCGGTGCCGATGGGGATGCGCATGAAGGGTGCGGTCCGCTCAACGGCGCCCACGATCGTGTCGATCACCTCCACCGGATCCTGCCGGCGCGGGAAGATGGCGGCCGCAGCATTCGCCATCCACCTGGCGCGGAGCTCGGCGTACGGCGAACCCGGAAGCCGCTCGGCCTCCGACTGCCGGGCGGAGCGGCTTGCGAAATCGGTTTCGTAGGCTCCCGGCTCGATCACGATCACGCGAATACCGAAGCTCATGGTCTCGATGTGCAGCGCCTCGCTCAACGCCTCCACGGCCCACTTCGTGGACTGGTAATAGCCGCCGCGCGGAGTGGCGATGCGTCCGCCGATACTGGAGAGGTTGATGATGGTTCCATGACGCTGCATACGCATGTGCGGAAGCACCGCCCTGGTGGTGGCAATCAGCCCGAAGACATTTGTCTCGTACATTGCCCGTATCTCGTCCAGGCTCCCCTCCTCCTGCGTTGCGAAATAGCCATAGCCGGCATTGTTTACGAGGATGTCGATACGGCCGAACTTCCCGATGGTCTCGTTTACTGCATGGGTGACATGCTCCGGCTGGCGCACATCGAGCGGAAGGCGAAGAATCCGCCGTTCGTCGTTGCGCCCGAGGTCGTACAACGATTGAACGGAGCGGGCAGTGGCAACCACGGAATCCCCCATCGTGAGGGCGCGTTCGGCAAGCATCCGGCCGAAGCCGGAGGAGCAGCCGGTGATCATCCAGACACGGTTCACAGGTTCTCTCCGTCTGATACGATATCTTTGCGGGAACGTCAGTTGTGGAACGTTCTCAATGTCAATATAACAGGCCGCGCGTGGCGGCCTATCGGAATCCCACTTGCCGATCTCAGCGCGTGACATCATGCCTGAACGCTGTGTCGTCAGAGACAGCAGCCTTCATGCCCAGGATTCACGCAGTACTCTGTGATACTATCAGCGCACGTATGAATCGCCCAACTCGCAGCGTTTGGTGCAGGCCTCGTACCCCGGTGGCCGTTTGGTGTATGCTGTTTCTGTTCTTCTCCGTGGCTGCGCCGCGGCTCGATGCACAGTACTTCGGCAGGAACAAGGTGCACTACGAGGATTTCGACTTCCGGGTGATGCAGACCGAGCATTTCGATGTTCACTACTATCCGGAGGAGACGCTGGCCGCGAGCGATGGCGCGCGAATGGCGGAGCGGTGGTATGCACGGTTCTCCAATCTCTTCGGGCACGAGTTCATCAGCCGCAAGCCTCTGATCCTGTATGCGAACCAGGGAGACTTCCAGCAGACGAACGTTGTGGACGAATTGATCGAGGAGGGAACCGGCGGCTTCACCGAGCCGCTGCAGGATCGGGTGGTTCTTCCTCTTACCGGATCGTACGCATACAATGATCACGTGATAGGCCACGAGCTCGTGCACGAGTTCCAGTACGACATCGTGCAGCGGAACATGGGACGCGAGGGGCTTCAGCGCATGGAGCAGCTCCCGCTCTGGTTCATCGAAGGAATGGCGGAGTATCTATCGCTTGGCCGTGCGGATCCGAACACCACGATGTGGATGCGCGATGCCGTGCTCCAGGACAAGGTGCCCACCATCTACGATGTCAGCCGCGATCCGCACTACTTTCCGTATCGCTACGGTCAGGCAATCTGGGCCTATATCGCCGGGCGCTGGGGGGATGAGATCATCCCCCGTCTGTACGCATCGGCTCTGGTGGTTGGCTGGGAGCCGGCCATCAAGCGCCAGCTTGGGATGGAGGAGGAGGATCTCTCGAAGGACTGGATTGCCTCGCTGAAGGCGACGTACGGGCCGCAGATTGCCGCCCGCACGAAGCCGGCCGATATCGGCACGCGCCTGCTGAAGGATGATGGGGACGCCCGCGCGATGAACGTCTCCCCCGCGGTGAGCCCCGATGGCCGCTACGTGGCCTTCCTCTCCTCACGCAGCCTCTTCACGATCGATCTCTACCTGGCCGATGCGCAGACCGGCGCGATCATCACCCGTCTGTTGAATGCCGATGCCGCGCCGCACATGGATGCGCTTCGCTTCATCAACAGCGCAGGATCGTTCTCGCCGGACGGGAAGAAGTTCGCAACGATCACCTACGCGAAAGGGGATGACGAGATCTCCATTCTGGACGTGACCTCGCGCGATGTAGAGCGAAGCATACGGATCAAGGATGTCGGCGAGCTGTCGAACCCCTCGTGGTCGCCGGATGGGAAGCAGATCGTCTTCTCCGGCTCCCGCGGCGGCATCAGCGATCTCTACACCATCGAGCTCGCGAATCGCCAGGTGCACCGCCTTACCGACGACCGCTATGCGGACATGCAGCCGAGTTGGTCGCCGGACGGAAAGACGATCGCCTTCTCGACCGATCGCGGGAGCGAGACCGATTTCCACCGGCTGACGTATTCGGAGATGCGCCTTGCGCTCTACGATCTGGCCACCGGCACGATCACGGTGCTCCCCCGGTTCGCCACCGGGAAGAATATCAATCCGCAATACTCCGCTGATGGAAAGAGCCTCTACTTCGTTGCGGATCGCGACGGCATCAGCAATCTCTATCTCTACGATCTGGCCGGCGGCGACGTGCAGCAGTTGACCAACATCGCCACCGGCGTCAGTGGCATCACCGGCGGGTCCCCTGCCATATCGGTTGCACGAACCAACGGGCGGGTGATGTTCTCGGCGTTCGAGCGCGGGAGTTACGTGATCTACTGGCGCGAGGCTCCGGGCACGAGCCCGGCGCGGGGAGCGGGCACTGCAGAGGGTGCCGCTCCGCCGGCGGTGGGTGATTCCGTGGACCGTTCCAGCGGTGTGCTCCCGCCCGCAACGGTCACCCGCGGCGATTCCAGCGTGAGCAGCTACCTGCGCGATGCGGTAACCGGCCGCCCGCAGGATACAACCTTCCCCTCGCAGGAGTACAGCCCGACGCTCCATCTCTCCTATCTCGGCACGCCGGTGTTCGGCGCTTCGATCTCGAGCTTCGGCACCTATTTCGTTGGCGGCATCTCCGCGTACTTCAGCGACATGCTCGGCTACAATCAGCTTGCGGCCACGCTCCAGTTCAACGGAACGCTCGAGGATGCCGGCGGCATTGTGCAGTACATGTACACCAAGAACCGGTGGAGCTGGGGTGTTACCGCGGCCCACATTCCAAACGTGCTCTATGGCCAGTACACCAGCACCACGACGTACGAACCTCCCGGCGGCCAGCCGATTCCGGCCGTGGTGTACGAGCAGTTGAAGCAGTCCATTCTCGAGGACGACATCAGCCTGCTCGGCGCCTATCCGTTCTCCACCACGCGCCGGTTCGAGATGAGCGTCGGCTACACGCACGTTGGATACAGCCTCGACTCTCACAGCCAGTTGATTGCCGACGGGCAGATCGTTCGTGAGGTGGACACAAGCTATCCGGCTCCGCCGTCGTTGAATCTGCTGCAGACATCGATGGCATTCGTTGGAGACAACTCCTACTTCGGTTATACCTCTCCCGTCTCCGGCGAGCGGTTCAGAGGGGAGATTGGCGGCACGGCCGGCTCGCTCAAGTTCGCCACGCTTCTTCTGGACTATCGGAAGTACTTCTTCGCCCGCCCGGTGACGTTCGCCGTGCGCGGCTATCATTACGGCCGCTACGGCGGCGATGCCGAGAATCCGCAGCTCAACCCGCTCTTCCTCGGATATCCCACGAACGTTCGCGGCTACGAGTCCTCCTCGTTCACCGATGCCGATTGCAGCGGTGGGCCCGGCTGTCCGGAATACGACCGGCTGATCGGCAGCCGCATTGCGCTTGCCAGCGCGGAGGTGCGCGTGCCGTTGTTCGGCACCACCGGATTCGGGCTCATCAACTTTCCGTTCCTTCCGGTGGACCTCGCGGCGTTTGCCGATGGCGGCGTTGCGTGGTCCGCGGGGGATGGCGCCAGGCTGGAGTTCGTGCGGCAATCCACCGATCGCATCCCGGTGTTCAGTACGGGCTTCTCGGCCCGTGTGAATCTGTTCGGATATGCCGTGGTGGAGTTCTACTACGCCTATCCGTTCCAGCGGCCGAATGCCGGCTGGCAGTTCGGCTGGCAGATCTCACCCGGCTGGTAGATGGCTGCATGCAGCCGGGAGATCTCCATCGATTGATGTCCCCGGAGGAGCGTGCGGCCCTGGTGCAGAACGTTGCCGGCAGCATGAACGGCGTCACCGCGGAGAAGGGGGAGGAGATCGTCAACCGGCAGCCCTGCCATTTCTTCCGCGCCGATCCGGAGTATGGCATGGGCGTGGCGCGGGTGCTGGGTATGAATGTCGGGGATTTGACTGCACACTTTGCAGGATAACCGGGCGCATCGTGGCCGGCATTCCCACCGCCGAGTGGTTTCCGATGCCGGGAGCCCTCGTTCCCGGCATCGTGTTTTTTTCGGCAAAGAGCTTGCGGTTTACCGTGAACGTATATTTTTGCAGATGGATGCATACACAAGGGTGGCGTGTGATCCCTCGCAAAATCCCGCAACACCCGATTCGGCAAGGCCATCCAGCCCTCGGATTGCCGGCGCCTGACTGCCACGCTATTGCGAATCACGGTCCATTACCCCATGCGCGTTCTCATCATCAGCCACTATCATAACATCATGCACGGCATACTCATGGCCGCGCGCGAGGCCGGGTACGATGCCATCGGCATCATCGAAGGCGAAGCCGATCCGGTTCAACTGCTTGGTACATCCAGCTTCCAGGCAGTGGTTGTGGGTCGCCACGTGAGTGAAGGGGAGCGTGCACGCATTCTGGAGGCAGGCCGAAAGCTGGCTCAGCCGCCGGAATTGCTGGAGGTTGGGGAGTTGGATGAAGTGCTTCCGCGGCTGCTGGACCTGACTGCGCGTAACTCCGCCTGACGAATTGCATCTTCGCCCCTCTCTCGGAACGAGCTGCTCCCGGCAACTCGTGTGAAGCCTCGGCGTTCATCGACTGATGGAGGTATGTACATGCTTCGAGCGACAGGCTGCGCATTGTGCATGGCGTGCGCGATTCTTGCCACGGCCTGCGAGTACACACGGAATTCGCACGGCCATCCATCGCCCGACACCTCGCGACGCGCCGGCCGGTTCTATCCGGCAGACGATTCCATTGCACCCCCTCCCGTCAGCACCGACACCGTCCATGCAATCGGTGACCACGTGGCATTCATTGCGAAGGACGGCTGGTTCCGCTCGGACGCGGAGGTGATCGACATCGGCCGCGACATGGTGTTGGCCCGCTTCAAGGTTGGCCGCATGAGCCAGGAGCAATGGTATACGCCGGAGGAGTTCAGGCAGCAGGGAGGGCCGTACTCGTCCGGGATGGAGGTGATTTCAACGAAGAAACTCCTGTACCGACTGCAGTATCGCCGTGCCCGTGGTTCCGAGAGCGAGTGGATTGAACCGGAGCGGATCTATGCGCTTCCACGGCGCAGAGTGTATGTGGTGGGTGACTCGGTATTGATGATGCACTTCGGCTCACCTCCCACACCGGTTACCGTTACCGCAGTGCCGTCCGTTGCCGGAGGGACGTACTCCGTGCGCGGAATCGGTGATGATCGCGATACATGGGTTCAGGCGGACAAGCTTGTGCGGGCGGTTCGCAACGCGTCGCCCGATCTGCTGAAGCCGGGAACCGTAGTAGTGCGCGACTTCGAATACCCGCATATCGTGATGGAGATTCGCGGCGACAGCTGCCGCGTACGAAGCGAGTTCGGGCCGGACGATGAATGGGTTCCGATGACGTCGCTGGTTCTCGTGGACTATTGATCGACTCCCCGTCGCGCGATGCATTTGATGGAGACGAAGTATGCTCGATGACCGACAGCATGCCCGCGTTGCCGACCTGGCTGCGCTTGCCGCGGAGAGATGGGGTTGCGGGGATTGCGCTCTCGAACATATCGCGGATTCCGGCAACTCCGTCTGGCGCGTTGCGGGTGATGGCGGGCAGTGGATTCTTCGCCTCACCAATCCGGACTATCGTTCGCTGGAGGAGAACCAGGCGGAGGTGACCTACATTCGCCACCTCGACGCATGCGGCGTCAGGGCTGCGCAGCCGGTTCCCTCCGAGAGCGGGCGTTGGGTGGAGAACGTCTCCTGCGACGGAGCGATGCTGTATGCCTCGTTGTTCGACTATGCACCGGGGGAACTGGTGCTGCGGGATTCGAATCTGTGGGGCGAGGATTTCGTGCGGGCGTGGGGACACGCGCTGGGTGCGATGCATGCCGCATCCCGGCGTTTCGGCCTCGCTGCCGGCGGGCGCTGGGAGTGGGACCGCGAAGTGTTTTTTGCGAAGGCGCGAACGCTGATTCCCTCCGGCGAGACCGATGTGCTTGAAGAGCTTGAGGAGTTGATGGCGCAGACACGCAGGCTTGCACGAACGCCGGACAACTTCGGCATGGTGCACGGCGACGTTGCACCGCAGAACTTCCGCTACGACCCTGCACTCGGGATAACGATGTTCGATTTCGGCAACTGCTGCTATCACTGGTATGCGTCGGACGTCGCTGTTTCGCTCTCCGTGCTCCGCATGCGCCCGCTGGAGGAGCGCAACCGCCATCGTTCGTGGCTACTGGCCGGCTATCTCGGAGCGCGCCCCGCGGCGGAGCCGGAACTCCGGATGGTTCCGCATTTTCTTCGCCTTCGCATCCTGTATGTCTATCTTTCGCGCCTCTTCAAGTTCGGTCCGGCACCGAAGCCGGAGGAACAGCATGTTCTCGACACTCTGCGCGAACTGGTTCTGGCGCGTTTCGATTGGGACGCGGAGCCATGACATCGTACTACGATAGGTGCATTCATGCTCGATATCGCTGGATGAAACGTCGTGGAGCGGAAGCGTGGCCGAGTAGAGTGAATTGAAGGCCGCGCGTTGCCGGCAGATCGTTGGGAACACGCACAGAACGTACGTGACAGATTATCTCGCTCACTAAACGGATTCAATCATGCAATACCCGTTGCAGCTCAAGTTCAAGGTGCTGGCCATAGCACATCAGCTCACAGTGACCGATGCCACCGGCGCGCTTGTCTGCTACGTGAAGCAGAAAGCGTTCAAGCTGAAGGAAGACGTGACGGTGTTTGCGGACAAGGAGCAGACGCAGCCGCTCTACACGATCAAGGCGGACCGCGTGATCGACTGGAACGCCAAGTATGCGTTCGCAACCGCAGCCGGCGCACCGCTGGGAATGGTGCAGCGCCAGGGAACGCGCTCGCTGTTCAAGGCACACTACGACATCTACGATGGGGCGGAGATCGACATGACGATCCACGAGGAGAACCCGTGGTCCAAGTTCTTCGACGCGCTCTTTGGTGAACTACCTGTCGTGGGTGTCTTCAGCGGGTACGTATTCAATCCGAAGTACGCGGTTACCCGCACCGACGGCACGCAGGTGATGCGCGTGATCAAGCGGCCGGCGATGCTGGAGGGAAAGTTCGAGATCGAAAGGCTTGCGGATATGGATGAACATGAGGAGATCCGTGCGTTCCTCAGCGTGATCATGATGGTGCTTCTGGAGCGTATGCGCGGGTAGGCCGCCGCATCGCTCCGCATCCGGAATCCACCTGTTATCGCCATGCCGGGTGCGCGACCCGCGCCGCCGGATTGCAACAAGGCCCGTACGGTTCAGTACGGGCGTTGTTGTTGCGTTCAATCGTTCCGGCATACTGTTCGCGAAGCCGTCAGCGCACAACCTGCATGGTTGCAACGAGTGCGCGGCGGGCGAGTTTTACGCGGCAGAAGTAGAGGCCGCTCGCAAGCCCGCGGGTATCGATGGTGATCTGCTGATGACCGCCGGCCAGCATGCCCAGATGCCGGCTTCTCACCATGTCCCCGCGCGCATCGACGATTTCCACATCGGCGTTGGATGCGGATGCGAGGGTGATCACCAACTCGGCCCGATCGGTGACAGGGTTCGGACGCACGTCGAGTTCCTCGTCGGCAGCCACGCCGGTTACCACCGGAACGCTGCTTCCATCGCTCAGACGTACCACGAGTCCGGAAGTCTCCTCGCACCCGGCCTTCTGCGTCGTCAGCACGCTCACGAACCCGTCGCCATCCGTTCCCCAGTCCACCGTGATCGCAGGCGTTCCCTGGCCGGAGATGATTGTGCCGCCGGAGACGGTCCAGTTGAATGCGGATGCGGTGGAGTCCGGCACGGAATAGACCGTACCGGTTGCACCAAGCATTACCACGATCGGGCCGGTGATCGGCGGCGCAGGAGTGCCCAGTGCCGCAGGACCGGCGGATGCGGCGGGAGCATTGCGGAGGATGCCGTTGTGACCGAACCCGCTGAGATCGCGGGCGACGCTGTCGGTGCCTCCATCGAGTGCCCAGTAGCCGATCAGGCCGGACTGCGGGCCGGCAAGCCTGCGATACATGTTCTCGCGGATCGCTGCCTGCGTGCGTGCGGTGTTCCAGACCCGGAAGTCCGTAACCCGGCTCTTCTGGAAGCCGGTGCCTCCGCGTGCTCCGCCGATGGTGAGCCCCTTGCGTGGCCACTGCGGATGATGCGCGATGGTGCCGGATCCCGCGAGATCGCCGTTCAGATAGATCGCCTTGAAGTCCTTCCCGTTGGACACCATTGCCACATGTGTCCACATGCCGAGATGAGGGCCGTAGTTCACGGCGATGCGTCCGTTGGTGGAGATATTGCCGAAGTCGAAATAGAGCTGCTTGTCGCCCCACGGCGCATGCGAGCTGATGCGGGTTGTGCTGTCCTCCGCTGCGGTGAAGAATCCCCAGCAGTTCCGGACGTCGGCGGAATCCACATACAGCCACCACTCCACGGTGATGGCGCGTTCCTTCCATTCGAAGTCCGGAATCTCCACGTCGTTGTTCACGCCGTTCAGCGCGGGTGCGGCCACCGCACACTCCGCTCCCGTTGTGAAGGTGATCACTCCGGACCACGGCCCCAGCCCGGAGGCGTTGATCGCACGAACGCGGGCGTGGTAGTTGCTGCTGCCAGGCAATGCTCCGTACAGATGCGAGGTGCCGGGAATGTTCGGGATCGATACGGCCGGCGCCGTGAAGTCCGTTGTGCCGGAGATCTGAAGTTCGTACGCATCCGCGCCGCCAACCGGCGTCCAGGAGAACTGCGTGTACGGAGATGCGGGAATGGTAGCGGCGTTGGCGGGCGCAACGAACGCCGGCGCGCCGAGCGAACCGTTGCCGGTGCAGTTGATCGTGGCACCGGAGCGGATCCATGTTGGATTGTTCTGGAGGATCGCAGCCGGGGGCGCAATACCGTTGGCGATGGTCCCCTGCCCCTCATCGAACTTCCAGTACCCTGCCAGGCCGGGCGTTGCTTCGCCGGCGCGGGACATGTCCCGCTCGATCTCCTCCTGCGAACGAACGCTGTTCCAGATGCGGAAGTCGTCCATCGCACCCTTGTGTTTGTACGTGACGGCGGCGTTGCCGCCGATCGTCAACCACTTCAGCACGGCGGCCTGCGAGGCAAGCGTGTCGGACGCCGCAAGCTTTCCATTGAAGTAGATCGCCTTGAAGTTCCTTCCATTGGAGACCAGCGCAACGTGGGTCCACCTGCCGAGATACGGCGAATAGTCCGCCACGATCCGTCCGCTGTCCTTATCCAGCACGCCGTAATCCCAGTAGACGTTGCGGTCGCTCCACGGCACGTGGGCCTGCAGACGGTTGTGAGTATCGTCCGTCTGCCCCACACCGAACGCGGATGCGTTCTGCACCTCCTCCGGCTTCACATAGTTCCAGAACTCCACCGTCACCGGCCCTCCCGACCACTGGAAGTTCGAGTCCAGAACGATGCTGCCGTCACCGTTGAAGTGAAGCGCTCCGCCGGCGCAGTTCTGTCCGGTGTTGAACTGCCACGTCTTTGACCATGGGCCGGTGAAGGTGTTGTTGAATGCGCGTGCACGCCAGTAGTAGACGCTGCCGAATGTGGCCATGTCCGGTGTTATCGGCTGCGGCGACTGGCTCAGCCACGAGCCGAGCACGTCGGTTCCGTTCGGATCGGCGAGCAGCTGTATCTGATACAGCTCCGCCCCCTTGACGCTTCCCCAGAGGAGGCGCACCGGAAGCGCAACGTTACGCGCGTCGCGGGCCGGCACGAGCAGCGCCGGCGTACGGAGCGTATCGCCGGCAACCAGCGCCATCGGGTCCGCAACGGCAGGTCCGGAGGGGATGGACTCCACGGAGTCGTTCAGCGCGGTTATGGCATAGTAGTAGAGCGTATCGTTCTGAAGTCCCTCGTCGACGTAGGAGAGCACACTGGAACGGACCAGTGCAATCGGGCTCATCGCTTCCGGATCGAAGCCGCGTTCGATCCGGTACTGCGTTACGCCGCTCGTGGCCGATGGTGCCCACTCGATGGTGGCAAGATGGTTCAGGCCGTGCGCCACCACGGTCGTCGGCGGGGCGAGGCCTCCCTTCGTCACGGACGTGCGGGCAAGCGAGTCGTTGGATGGATTGCGATCGTTCGCCAGCATCGTGCGGGCGATCATGATCAGATCCCCTTCCGGAAGCATGCCCACCTGCGGGAACGTTACCTGCCGGGTCTCTCCGGACTGGACAACCGGAACCGTGACGGTCTTGTCGTACACCTTCCGGTCGCCGTTGCGCCAGATCATCTTCAGTTCAACCGGCAGCCCGGTGATCTGGCGCGAGCCGTTGTTGCGAATGGAGATGGTTGGCGTGAACGCCGTGTCCGTGGTCGCATTCGGTTTCGGCATGAGGAACTCCACCACCTGTGCGTCGTTGTCCATGCCGATGGTGAAGGAGGCGTCGCTGCGATCGGCCACACCGGCGTTGAGCGTATTGCTGATGCGCACCAGTGCCTTCTGCGTGGGGACGGGAGGAACCTTCCACTGATAGTGTCCGGAGTCACCCGGCTGCGACCAGCGGATGGTCTGCCACGTTGCGCCGTTGTCCGGCGACAGTTCCAGCGTCACCTGGCTTATGCCGTTCTGGGTCCATGCAATCGTTACCAGGCTGTCCGATGCGAACACCTCGCCGCCGTTCGGGTAGAGAAGCGTGACAGCCGCATTCGGTGTGGCAGGAACCACCTGGAACGTGCGCGTAAGAAGATTGTTCTCCTGCGCGGAGTCGCCGGCGATCACCGATGATGCGGAGGCGCTGTAGGTTGCCGTGTCGCGGACGGTCACGGATTTGAACGTGGCCACTGCACTGGCACCCGGTGCCAGTGAGGCGATCACGACCGAGTCACTGTATACCTGCGTTCCCGCCTGTGTGGCGATCGTCATGTTCACCGGGACGTTTGCCTGAGGCGCGGTCCCGATGTTCCTGACGACGACGCTTGGTTTCAGAGTCGAGTTGGTTGGAAGGATGGAACCGTTTGCCGGGGCGATCATGTAGGTAACCGCAACGTCGGCGGAGGAGGGGTTGGCCCGCGGCGAGACGCACGGCAGTTGCTCCGCCGATGCGCGTATCAATGTTGCGACCCGCGGGTGGAATGTCAGCCGCGTGCCTGCATTCAGGTGGCAGTAGCTCATGATGGTTCCGGGGTGGGGATTGATGGTGGGGAAGCACCCGCCCTCGGCCGGCCAGCAGGAATCCACCGCGGGAGCCCAGTAGCAACTGTGCGTGTGCGGCGATCCGAAGTTGTGTCCCAGTTCGTGCGACGTCACGTCCGTATCCCAGACATATCCGTCGGCAGGATAGTTGATGTTCCCTCCAAGGCCGCCCATCGCATACGCAAACCCGCCGCACATGGTGCCAACCCATGCCACGCCGCCCCGATAGGAGGTGAAGATGTACGTGCCGGTGCGCTTCACCCATCCCATGTTCGTATTCCAGTAATCGCGAACCTGCCCGAGGATGTCGCCGTCGTTGGGGCCCGGGTACGGAGTGGCGGATGTGGTCCAGATGCGAACGAAGGGAACCTCGAGCGTGAGGCGTATGTCCCGCTGGTACACAGCGGATGCGGAGCCGAGGTTCGTGATGAGATAGTTCGCCGCGTGCGAGAAGTTGGAGTTGTGTGATGTGAAGTAGGTGTACTCACTTTCGGCGGCGATCTGTGCAACCAGCATCTCCTCGCCCTGCGGGCTGGATGCCGGGCGCTTCCGGATATCCGCCGTCAGGGCAAGCAGGCGGTGGAGAGCGCCTGGGTCGCCTGCACGTTCCTCGAACGGGTCAGGAGTGCTGCATGGATATCGTACGCGGGTTGTCTGCGGAACGTCGTTCTCGTTGAAGACGATGGTGACGGCATCGGCTGCGTCCATGTCATCCGGAGCGATCAACAGCCGGCGCGGGAGATCCGTTCCCGGCTGCGGCAGTTCCACGAAGCCGGAGCAGTAGTTCCTGAACGTCATGAGATAGACGAACGATCCGGGGATGCCGTCGATCGTGCCGCGGAAGGCCATATGCTTTTCGATGGAGGCAGGCCGGTCGCCATCGCGTCTTCCTTCCAGAACAACGGCCGCAGGCGAGAGGACATCGAACCGTTCCATGCGGAGCGTATGCTGCGTGCCATCGGGAAGCGGGAAACCCGGTATGGTAACCGAGGCGACGGTTGCAGGCACGACGGCATCGAAGAGGGCCGTGTCCATGCGCAGGAACGAGGCCTGCGCCGGAACGGGCACCGGCGTGCGATGAGCGGGCGCCGATGCCGGAACCATGAGTCGCAGCTCACGCGATTGAGCGCTGAGGGGAAGTTGAAGTACGAGGGCCAGAAGCAGCGAAACACGGAGCAGTATCGAGAATCGCATTGGCAGCCGGTTGTAGGTGAATGGAAGACGGCGCCCGCTCTGCGGCGAACGTTGGGAACGGACAAAGTTAACCGAATCGTATAAGGATGGAAGCCGAATTGTTGTGTACTCCAGGCGCGTGCTGCGAAATGCAAGCGCGGAATCGTATGATTGTGTTCCATACGGGAGCGTTGTATACTTGCACGCAATACCCGGCACCACAGTCTGGTCTCCCGATCATGCTCCCCCGTCGCCTGATCCGCGTGGACGGCTGTTCTGATGGTTCCACAGCACAATCGTAGGAGTGAGGTATGATGATGGGCATTTCAACTCTACGTAATACGCTTGTGGTGGGGCTTCTGGTAATCGCATCGGCACAGATCCTGCATGCGCAATCGCCGCGCATGGTGCTCTTCGAGGAGATGAGCAACGCGAGCTGTGTTCCGTGCGCGGCGCAGAATCCCACATACCACGCCTATATCACTCAGCACATGGATCGGATCCTTCCGATCAGTTTTCGTTCGCGCTACCCCGGGCGCGATGTGATGCACGATGCGGATGCGACCATGCACGACGGCCGGGTGGCCTTCTACGGCAGCCCCGGTGTTCCGAATGTCGTGGTGAACGGCATTCCCTCCACGGAGCCAACCTCCGGCTTCTACGCCGGTGCCGCTGCGGACACCGCCGCAGAGTCGCGCGAACTGGCAAAGACTTCCGCCACCTCTCCGGTTTCGATTACCGTGGTGGAGAATCGTACGGGGAACAATTCGGACGTTACGGTTACGGTCTCCAGCACACAGGCGCTGAACGGGAAGAAGCTCCGGATGATCGTCGTGGAGGCGCATCATTACTATACCAGTGCCGGCGGCAACGGCGAGAAGGATTTCTACAACGTGGCGCGCAAGATGCTTCCCACGCTCGATGGCGTTGACCTAACGCTGGCCGCGAACGAGACGAAGACGTTCCAGCAGAGCTATCAGATCGATGCTGCGAACTGGAATGCCGATCAGGTGTATGTGGTAGCCTTCGTTCAGGATGACAACACGAAGGAGGTTTACAACGCGGCCGCGAGCACCTTCATGCCGAAGCTCCTTCTGAGCCTCGGGCAGCCGGAGGCGAATGTGCAGTCCACCGTGTCGCAGAGCAGCTGGACCGGTGCGGTGACTTCGTCGGTGGGAGGGCGGTACTGGTTGACGATCGACAAGAAGCTGCCGGCCGGCTGGACTGCCACGGTAACCATTGGGGGCGGTGCTGCGGTGAGCGGCGACACGGCAACCCTTACGAAGGATTCGCCTGCGGATCTGGCGGTGTCCATCGTACCGAGCGGCAGCAAGCCCGGCATGGGACGGGTGAGCGTGGAGATCTCCAACGGCCATCAGGAAGTCACGAAGATCTTCCGGCTCTTCGCCGGCAAGGCAGACGTTGCCATCCTGGTTCGCGATGAGGGGAATGCCGCCATTGCCGACAAGTACGATGAGGCCCTGGGAAAGACCGATCGAAGCTACTTCCTTCTGGATCAGGGCATCGAAAGCCAGTTCAACCTTGCGGACTTCAAGGTGGTGGGAATGGAGGTTGGCAAGAGCATCCTCTCCGGTGCCGATGTGGAGAAGCTGAAGACGTATATGAACGGCGGCGGCCGGCTGTTCCTGGCAGGTGCGGAGATCGCATGGGGATTGGTCGACAGCGGCTCATCGAACCAGGGATATTATACCGATCCGCAGTTCGTAACGAACTACCTGCATTCAACCTACGTTGCGGACGGCAGTACGGTCCAGACAACGGTGAACGGTGTCGCCGGTGATCCGGTGGCGGGCGGGCTGAGCATGAAGATCAACAACGGTGTGGCGAATCAGGATACGCCGGACCAGATTATGCCGCTGGGCGGCGCCGTGCAGAGCTGCACGTACAACAACTCCACCGGCGCGGGCATTCGGTACGCGGACAGGAACTATCGCCTCGTCTACTTCGGCTTCGGTCTCGAAGGGATCGGCGATGCAACGCTCCGCTCGTCGCTGGTGGACAAATCCATTGCATGGCTTCTCGGCAACGATCTTACGATTGCCGGCGTTCAGAGCGGCTCGCTCGCAGGCACTGCGCTGAACGTCACGCCGAATCCGGTAACGGGTATGATGGACATCCCCATGACGCTGCCGCGCGCCATGCACGCAAACGTATCGCTCTACGACATGCGTGGCGAGCGGATTGCAGTGGTCAAGGATGGCCAGTTCGAAGGTGGTGCCACGATGCTTCGGTTCGACGCGTCGAGCGTTCCTGCGGGGGCCTATGCGCTCGTGATGTCCACGCCGGAGGGACGCACGAGCACGAGGGTGACGGTTGTTCACTGAGCAACCCGCCGATCACGATACTTTGATCAACGGCCCCGGGCGCTCCCCGGGGCCGTTGTAATTAAGAGCTGCTCACAGAAGAGCATTTCATTGTACCGCACGTACAGCGCCGGCAGCGATGCCTCACGGAAGCCGTTCCGGCTGCGTACGCGAGGGCTGAGTTTCGTTCCCCCTCGGAACGCGATGCGCAGGCGGCCGGCATCCGGCCGGGACTTCGGCCTGCCTGGTTGCTGGTGCTCTGCTCGCGGCATCTTCGCTAGTGCACTACCGTAATCGTGTGCGACGCGGTGCGGCCCTCGGCATGGAGCACGAGGGTATAGATACCGGCCGGCAGGTTCGCAAGGTTTACCGGGACGCGATGCGGACCTGCCGTACACGGCTGGTCCAACAGATCCATCACTTCGGAACCACGCATGGAATAGAGCGATAGGTGCGCGTGCGTTGGGTGCGTAAGCGTGAACGTGATCTCCATCTCTGTTGATGCCGGATTGGGGGCTGCGACTGGACCTATCGCATCGGCGTTCTCCCGAAGGGCGGAAACGGCGCTGGATGCTCGTGGGAGCGGCAGGCGCACGGCCTGAAGAATCGGACCGGAGGTGCCGCCGTTCCGTTCGTGCACGAGAACCACGATCGATCCCCGTGCCTCGTTCTGTACGTTGGCGGCAAAGGAGATGGTGAGCGTGGCCGGCGCTCCGGGGCGAATGACTTCGTCCGTGATATCGACTTTCGGGAAGCCCAGCTCCTGGCCCAGGTGATCCGGATAGATGGAGCGTACCACATTCCGATGATACCAGAGCGGATGAATTACCGTTCCGGTGTCCACGAACTCCACCTGCATGCCTTGAACGCTGTCCTCGATGGCGAGTGCCGTGAGAGCATATGTCCTACCGTTGTACATGGGAAGTGCATCGTAGGTCGATATCTCCGCGGTTGCAGTGATCTGTCCGTTTGCGTAGCCGACGGACGTGAGCGTGAGGTTGACACCTCCTCGCGGCGCCGAATCCAGTTCATGCCGTGTGTAGGCACGCCATGACTCCAGGCGAACCATGGGGACAACCTCGTTCGGGAATGTGATGCGGTCCACGCAGCCCATCGGATAGCCGATCAGGCCGAGGCTGTTGAGCAGAGTCTGGCCTTCCTCCACCAGCATCGGCTCGGCATGCGAACCACCATGATAGGAGACCAACACCATGGAGTCACCGAGTTCGGATGTCAGCGAGTCCAGCAGGCGCGAACCTTCGGGACAGGTCCCGCACCAGTCGCCGGTTCCCTCCTCGATCACCATGAGGCGCCGCTGCGAGGGGAGCAGATCGCGGACGTAGAGCGACACGATGATCGGAATCGATTGCTGGTTGGGGTCGTTGGTGTTGAGGATGCATTGAACGGTACGATTCCCCCCGGCCTTGATGCTCGACGCAACCAGCCCGACAGCCTGCGACGCACCGGGAGCAACCTGGAACGTCGGTGAGGCGGTGGTAAGCCAGTCCGTATCCGATGGCGGAATGGTAAGGGTGCCGAACAGCGTAGTGATCCCGCGATTCGTCGCCGTGAAGGTTGCGGTCCGCGTCTGGCCGAGGTCGGCAGTCAACACGAATCGAGCCGGCGCAACTGAGGCGATGGCACTGCGTGTGTCCTCGCGATAGCGGTAGATGCTGCCGTTCCCGTTCTCACCGGCGATGAGATAGAGTTCGTTGCCGGATCCCACGAGACAGGAGGAATTGTTGGTGACCGGTTTGGGAAGGAAGTAGCCGGGCACCCAGGTGTTGCTCCCCTGATCGTAGGAGTAGACCATATCGGTGTACGGTTTGAAGGATGTGGTGCCACCGGCGACGTACACGCGGTCGTTGTAGGCGCCTGCGCCCGCTTCGTAGATACCGTCCGGATAGTCGGCGATTCGTGTCCAGTCGATCCGCTGTCCGTCGGCGCTTGGGACTCCCTTATAGGCCTGGTTGTACGACGCCAGTACGCCGCTGCCACCGATCAGATAGATCTCCGCACCGAGCGTTGTTGCTGCCGGTTGCAGCAGCGCCTGCGGCAGCGTGGTGGTGAGGAGGCTCCACGTGTTGGTGGGAACGTCGTACATCTGGATGGTGTTGATTGCGGCTCCGTTCTTCAGCCCCCCCAGGATGAAGATGCGATTGCCGACCACGGCGCCGGCGCCGTATGCGGTGGGAACCGGCATTGCGGCCTTCTGCGTGTATGTATCCGCAACAGGATCGTACTCCAGAACGCTGCCGGTTGAGACGATTGTGCCGCCTCTGAACACCGAGCCTCCAACGAGGTAGACTTTCCCGCCGAGGGAGGCGGCGTAACCGGCGAATCGGATCTCCGGGAGCGAAGCGATCGGCTGCCACTGTGTGGCACCGGAGGTGTTCAATGCGAATGCGGTTCGTGCCGGACCGGTGCTTTCGGTGAGGCCGCCGAAGAGGTAGATGGTGCCATTGAGATATGCAACGAAGGAGTTCGTCCTGTTCTCGTTGGCGATCGTGGGCAACTCGCTCCATTGCGCATCACATCGGGATGCCCTGCCGGCCAGGGAAGCGCAGGCAACGGTGAGGAGTGTGGCAATGCGTAGCACGTTGGATCTCATGGCATGGCTCTGTTCTTCATGATGATGATGCGAGGAGCGCATTCGTGGCCTGCGGCAATCGACGATGATCGTCGATGCGCGCGTCAGCGCGTAGGCAGAGTATGGGTCCCGGAATTCCGCCCGGACCAGGCCCCTCAGTAACGGACTCGTGCAACGATAGGATAGCTCTTTCCCACCCCGCTCCCAAGCCTATTGCGGCGGGGAGCATCGGCGATGCGGCTGTGAAGTCCCCGCACGCACCGGTGCGCACGGCAGACGGTCCGCAGGATGATCGGCCGTCTGTTCGCTGGTTGATCCGCAATTGTCGGCTGAGTAGATTGGGCCTACTTCCTCCACACACGCCGCGACGTTCCAAGCAGTTGGCATACACATTGGTTCAATGTGGAGGAATGTGATCATGGGACTTGAAAACCATACGTCAGTGACGTATATTTGTGGGCGTGGTGATGCCGGGGGGTGGGCATGACAACCGTTGTCCAAACCTCTCGATTCACAAAAAAGATAGCTCGGCTTCTGAGTGCTCAGGAGGCAACCCTCCTGGCACGTGAACTTGTGGATCGCCCGGAGCGGGGTGTTGTGATACAGGGAACCGGCGGGTTTCGAAAACATCGATTTGCCCGTGACGGGGGTGGGCGTTCCGGCGGGTTACGCATCATCTATCTGTATGTGGTGGTGCGGGGCGTCATATTTCTTGTTGATGCCTACGCGAAGAACGAAAAGAGCGATCTCACGCAGCGTGAGAAAAAGGATCTGCAAACATTAGCAAGGCAGTTGCGAAATGAAGCGTGAACAGTTCAAGGAGCTTGTAGCCAGCATCGAGGAGGCCATTGCGATTCAGCGTGGCGAAAAGTTTGCGGCAGTCGAGCATGTCTTCGAGGAGCCCGATGCCAAGCAGATTCGTACTCGCATGAAGCTCTCGCAGTCCGCATTTGCTGCGGTTCTCGGGATCAGCATGCGTACCCTTCAGAACTGGGAGCAGGGGCATCGTGTGCCGCAGGGGCCGGCGCGGCGGCTGCTCGAGGTTGCGGCGCGTTATCCCGAGGCCGTCTACAACACCGTCTTCGGCCGGCGCGAATTGCTGCGCAGGAACCCCGATGGCTCCATCACCACGGTGATTGCAGGCGGAATGGACGCGAGCACATTCCATGCAGGGGAGGGAATGGTCCCGGTGAGCACCGCACATCATGTCAACGAGCCGGAGCCGGTCTGGCATCGTGCCGATCGACGCCTCGAGCGTCTGGCGCCGGAGGGAGCACACGGGTGGTTCGCCACGGTTGTCTCCGTCTCTCAGAAGTTCGTTCCGCGCCGCGGCACAGTAAAGAAAGGCCTTGCCGGCTGATCGGAAAAAGGAGTGCATTTCCATGAAACGCGGCAGCAACGAGGGCAACAGCGCCGGCAGGAAACGAGGCGCACGCGGCGATGCCGGCACCAGCGGCGCGGTGCCGCCGGGGTCATCGGCGATCACCGTGCAGTATCTGTGGACGCAGGTTGTCGGCCTGTTCGTACGGGTTGCCGATATGGCGGAGGACGTTGGAGATCTGGAGTTCCGGACGGCACTTCATTACTCCATGCGCGAGTCGGAGCAGATGGAAGTGACGTGCGAAATCGTTGGAGCTACATCCGCAGACAGAGCTGCGGGAGAGGACGCCATCGTGCTGCAGTCGATCTCGACGTTTGCGATCGACGGCTTGCATGGCATTCCGCATGCCGATGATGGCCCTCCCTTATTACCGGCGTGGGCCTACAGCACGCTTGCCAGCGTCGTTGTCGGCGTGAACCGCGGGATCATGCTGGAACGCTTGAACGACAGTGCGTACCGATCGTGTACGTTGCCGATACAGAGCATCGAGGGGCTGGTACCGGCTGGCGTTGCGGATGAAATAGAGCACCACGGGATCTGATATGTATCGAATCTCCCGGTCGTGCGCAGTTGCTTCCGGCGCCGGGCAGGAGACCCCGGCCGTGCCCATGCCCGGCGTTGAGCCCCCATGATCCCGCGGAATCATGGGGCACACTGTTTTGATCACCGCTGTCGAATGAACCATCAGCTGCCATCGGCCGTCGGGCGATTTTCGTAACTTCGCGGTTCGTTCAACCCGCACGGGTGCGGACGTGGTGTTCTTTCAGTACGTAAACGAAGCAGAATGGACCAAAAGATACGTGTCCTGATTGCCAAGGCCGGTCTCGACGGTCATGATCGAGGCGCAAAGGTTATCGCGGCTGCGCTACGTGACGCCGGCATGGAAGTTATCTACACCGGGCTGAGGCAGACACCGGAGATGATTGTGGAAGCGGCGCTGCAGGAGGATGTGGATGTCATCGGCATCAGCATGCTCTCCGGCGCCCACATGACGATCTTCCCGAAAGTGCTCGCGCTCATGCACGATCGTGGCTTGAACGATGTGCTCCTTACCGGTGGCGGGATCATGTCGGATGCGGACATCCTGGAATTGAAGAAGCTCGGCGTTGGCGATCTGTTCACTCCGGGGGCGCCGACAACGGCCATTGCGGACTACATCAAGTCCTACGTTGCGGCGCATCCGCGGACGTAACAAAAGGGGCATGCGGCTCCAATTCCAATCCTTTCGTAACGTCTACCCCGGACGCCAAACGCAGGGAGCATGGCGTACCAGTTGCAAGGGAGCCGTATTTGAATTCGCATCGAAGAGGCGCTGTGGCAGACACAGAACCAACACAGGATGAGCTTGGCATTATTGGCCGCTCCGAGATCATTCGCGATCTGGTGGCCACCATGCGACGTATCGCCGCCACGGACCTCACGATATTGTTGATCGGCGAGAGTGGCGTGGGGAAAGAGGTATTTGCAAACTCAATTCACCGACTGAGTCCCCGTGCTTCGGCGAAGATGCTGGCGATCAACTGCGGTGCGATACCCGAAACACTTCTCGAGTCGGAGTTGTTCGGCCACGAGCGCGGCGCATTCACCGGAGCCGTTGAAATGCGGAAGGGATTGTTCGAGTCCGCCGACGGCGGCACCGTGTTCCTGGACGAGATCGGCGAGATGTCGCTTGCAACACAGGTGAAGCTGCTCCGTGTATTGGAGACGCTGGAATTCACGCGCGTAGGAAGCAGCGAGCCCCGCCGGACGAATGTGCGTGTTGTGGCGGCTACGAACCGCGATTTGGAACAGGACGTGGAGCGCGGCACGTTCCGCCGCGATCTGTACTACAGGCTGCGTTCGGCTCAACTTCGCATCCCACCTCTGCGTGAGCGCCGCGAGGACATTCCGCTTCTCTTCGCCCACTATGCATTTCAGACGGCGGCGCGTCTCCACATCCCGTTTGGCGGGATCACTCCGGAAGCATTGGATCTTCTGGTGGCATATCCGTGGCCCGGAAACATTCGTGAGCTGAAGAACTTCGTCGAGCTTGCGGTGACGCTGGAGCGTGGAGAGAAGATCACCGAGGAGAAAGTGGAGAAGCATCTGGACCTGCGCTTCCGCGAGCCGTTCGTCGAGAACCCCGGCGCCCTTGTTCATCTCGGGCGATCGCCGGAGCAGGCCGAGCGGGAGCTGATCTACCGGGCATTGATCGACCTGCGCAATGAAGTCGGTGCAATGAAGCAGGTTCTGATGAAGGCGATGGCTGCAACGGAGGCTCCGCCGCAACCGGCTCCTATCTCCCTGCCTGCATTGCCGCCGGTGCGCACCATCGATGCGGCGCTCCACGAACTGGGTGAACTGCGTCTGGATGAAATGGAGCGGCGTATGATAGAGCTTGCGTTGGAGCGGCATCACGGCAATCGCCGTGCTGCGGCGCAGTCGCTCGGGATCAGCGAGCGCACGCTGTACCGCAAGCTGGTGGAGTACAAGTTGAAAGTTGATGGAGACGAGAGATAGCAATGGCGAGCCGATCCTCATCGAGCTGCGATCGCATGCATGCAGGCCATGGGCGGCTGGCGGGCACGTTGCTGGCAGTGGTGATTCCGGCGTTCGCCGCAGCCACGCTGGCCGGTTGCTACTCATTCCGGACCGGCTCCGCGCCGGCGCATTTGAAGACGATCGGCATTCCGCCGGCCGATGATGCCAGCGGCTTCGGGCGCGGCACGATACGGCAGGATCTCACGGATCTGCTGACACGCCGCTTCCGTGACGATGGAAGTCTTCGCGTCACCGATCCTGCAACTGCGGATTCCCGGCTCGAGGTCACGATCACGTCGGTTCGTACGAACGAGCGTCTCAGCGTCTCGAACGCGTCGTTCGAAGCCGTGCGCGGCGTTACGATCGAGACGAAGGTGACATTCTACGACAACGTGAAGAAGCGTGCGATATTCAAGGATCGGCCATCGACGGGCCGGTCGCAGTATCTGGTTGATCAGGGGCCCGACGGTGAGACCCGAGCAATCCGTGAGGCGCTGTCGAATCTCGGTGACGACCTGATCAATGCTACTGTAGCCGATTGGTGAGTCGACACCCCACGACGATGCCGCACTCGGTAGTGCAATCCCGTAACATCAGCATGGCTGACGCGTGCGAGGTGCGTTAACCTCTGGAACTGTTCCAAGTACGCAGTATGGCTGCAACGATTCTCATTGTCTACCTGTTGGCCCTTTCGGTGCTCTTCATCTTCGGGCTGCATGGCTTCTCGATGGTGTACCACTACACCCGCCTTCGCCCCCAGGATCCCGATACGGCACCGTTGCCGGAGGATCTGCCGGAGGTAACCGTGCAGCTCCCGCTGTTCAATGAACTGTATGTGGCGGAGCGTCTGGTTGATTCGGTATGCCGCCTGGAGTACCCGAAGGACCGGATGCAGATCCAGGTGCTGGATGACTCCACCGATGAGACAACGGAGCTGCTGGAGCGGGTTGTTGCTGCGAAGCGTGCGGATGGATTCAGGATCCATCTTCTGCATCGCTCCGATCGTTCGGGTTACAAGGCCGGCGCGCTGCGCGAAGGATTGAAGTCCGCAACGGGTGAGTATGTGGCAATCTTCGACGCGGACTTTCTTCCGGAGCCGGACTTCCTGCTCCATGCGCTGCCCCACCTTGTCAGCGATCCCGGGCTGGGGCTTGTGCAGGGGCGCTGGGAGCACCTCAACCACGACTACAGCCTGCTGACGCGCATCCAGGCGATTGCGCTCGATGCGCACTTCGCGATGGAACAGCAGGTGCGCAACCGTGCCAACTACTTCATGAACTTCAATGGAACGGCTGGCGTCTGGCGCAAGAGCTGCATCGAAGATTCCGGAAACTGGCACGCCGATACGCTAACCGAGGATCTGGACCTTTCCTATCGCGCACAGATGCGCGGCTGGCGTTTCCTCTACCTGAATGATCTCACCTGCCCGGCCGAACTTCCGTCGGAGATCAACGGCCTGAAGTCGCAGCAGTTCCGGTGGACCAAGGGGGCTATCGAGACCGCGAAGAAGCATCTGCCATCACTCTGGCGCTCCAAGCAGTCGCTCGGAGTGAAGCTGCACGGCACGGCACATCTTACATCGAACATTGTCTTCCCCTGCATCCTGCTGGTTGCCATCCTGAATGTTCCGGTGCTCTTTCTGAAGAAGAGCCGCCCCGATCTCGCAGTGCTCTTCGACGTCATGGGGATATTCATTCTCACATCCATCTCCACGCTCCTCTTCTACCTGTTTGCGCAGCGCGACATCCGCGACGACTGGCAGCGCCGCATGATGATCTACCCCTTCTTCATGGCGGGGACCATGGGCCTTGCCGTGAACAACACGCGGGCGGTGTTCGAGGCGTTGTTCAATCGCAAGAGCGCGTTCGAGCGTACTCCGAAGTACAACATCCTCAACTCCGGCGACAGCTGGTTCAGCAACCGGTATCGCGTGTCGAAGGTGAAGACGGAGGTGCTGCTGGAACTGCTGCTTGCACTCTACGTGTTGATCGGAATGGTGATGTCCATCTACTTCGTGGAGCTCTCCCTGATTCCATTCCAGATGATGTTCCTGGTTGGCTTCGGGCTCACCGGCTTCCTTTCGCTGCGGCACGCGTTCAGGCGGCGGATTGCATAGAACACCGCTGTCGGCCCGGGCTTCACGTTGTGCCGACGCATGAACCACACGCATGTGCCGGGCCGTTCAGGGCGCCGTTGCCCTTGAATCCTGTTCGATGCTCTGTTCCCTGACGGCACGAATCCCGGAAGCCGGAGCCTGGCTGGTGCGGATGGAGTTCGTCGTTTCCGGCCAGCAGAAGAGAAGGGACGCGGAGTACGCGGTGCCGCGAATGAGCGGTGGGGCGGCGCCCGCGCATGTGGTAACCCCGACAGCACATCATTACGACCGATGTCATTACGTGAACAGATGGCGGCTGCGGCCGATGTTATTCGTGCTCATGCCGGAAGCGATTTTATCCCGGAGGCCGGAATTATCCTGGGCACCGGGCTGGGGCATCTCGCGGACGAGATCGAGAAGATTGCAGTAGTCGAGTACGCAGATATTCCCGGCTTCCCGCTCGCAACGGTGGAATCACACTCGGGGCGTTTGATTGCCGGGCATCTGGGAGGGAAGGTGGTGGTTGCGATGCAGGGTCGCTTCCATTACTACGAAGGGTATTCGATGGGGCTGATCACCTTCCCCGTGCGTGTGATGCACGAGCTCGGAGCCGGAACGCTGCTTGTCTCCAATGCCTGCGGCGGGATGAATCCGCTTTTCCGGCGCGGCGACCTGATGGTGATCGAGGATCATATCAATCTGCTCGGCGACAACCCGTTGATCGGTCCAAACGATGAAACGCTTGGGCCCAGGTTCCCGGACATGTCCGAGCCATACAGCCACCGGCTGATTGCTCTGGCCGAGGAAGTCGCCATGGCAAATGCAATACGGCTCCTGAAGGGAACCTACGTTGCGGTGGCGGGGCCGTCGCTGGAGACGCGTGCCGAGTATCGCTTCCTTCGTGCGGTTGGCGCCGATGCCGTTGGCATGAGCACCGTGCCGGAAGTGATCGTTGCCCGTCATATGAACATGAACGTGCTGGGGATTTCAATCATCACGGACGAATGCTTCCCGGACAGTCTGGCTCCCGTGAACGTTGCCGATATCATCGCGGCGGCGAATCGCGCGGAGCCGTCGCTGGCACGCATCATGGCCGGCGTGATCGAGCGGATGTGATGGCGTTCCTGCCTTCGCGCTGCCGGACGTATGTCATGCGGCATGGTTCCGGCCTCCTGGCGGCCCGATCGTTCCGGCGCTCTGGCGACCTGATTATTCCGGGCTCTGCCGTCTGATGGTGCGAACACGTCACGTTGTTTGCCACCCGGCGAAGGCCGGTGGCGTGATAATCCCGGCATCCGGAAGGCAATCGCTTGAAGCGATTGTTGATAACACTGCGAATACCTCCACACGCTGCAACTGCTGCTCTCCACGCGCCTCCAGATAACGGATCGATAACTTGGTAACGCTTGCCGCAGAGGCCTAAGTTTGCGCCCGAACTGCCGAGCGGCCGGGCTCCACACGCAACTCACGACGCATCTCGTGCAGTTCTCTCCTGTTGGATTCCTACCAAAGACTTCCCGGTCGCGCCACTCTAACACGTAAGGCGGAGGCATCGGAGCGATTCGATACCTGCTCTGATACTGAAGCATTCATAACGTGAACAATTGATGCGGCGCCCAATGCAGAGCACACGCAAGAAGATTACGAGTGACTATTCACGCGAGACCGAGCGACAGATAGAGGGGTTGCTCGCCGAGCTGTACGACGTATTGCAGATCCGAAAGCCGGATGACCTATACGGTTCCATCGTGATCGAGACGAAGTATCAGAACGGCCAGCCGGTTGGGCAGGTTGACGTACAGATCCGGTACGTAATGAAGCGCGAGCGTGATTCGAGGACAACATAGATAGAGTCGACATGTCAGGACACGCCTCGCCGCCATTGAGCGGTGTGGTTTGAACATAGATCGACTAGAGCTAGGGAGCGTTGCGCACTGCAAGCCCTGATGCGAGAGTTGGGTTCAATCGAGAACCCCTCCGCAGCAGGGCTTTTTTGTTGCCGCTCCCAATGGACACCGGAAGACTATCGGCAAAGCGAACATCGGTGTTGCCTCGTGCGCGATCATGCGCGCACATGGCGGGGCCGGTGATCGATGTTGCCCGCCGAGGAGGCAGGGCGGCAACGTTTCAGTATCACAACTTCAATCTCTGGAGAACTCATGAGGTACACATCAATTGTACTTGTTGTCGTGGCTCTGCTGGGCCTGGCTGCGGCAGCGAATGCACAGATCGTGCCGGGTGCAGTGGCGCTTCCCGACTCGATCACCGGAACCCGCGTCCTTTCCGCGGATTCGGTCTACCAGCTTGTAAATACAGTGAAGGTTGGACCCGGAGCGCTCATCTCGATTCCTCCGGGCACGATTATCTACGGCAACGCCAACGGCGTCCGTTCCTGTCTGCAGATCGAGCGTGGCGGCAAGATCTACGCGCGTGGAACCCCCACGGCTCCGATCATCTTCACCTCCGCCAAGCCGCAGGGCCAGCGCGCCCCCGGCGACTGGGGCGGCGTGATCCTTCTCGGTCGTGCAAATGTCAACCCGACCGGTGACTCCGCAATCATCGAAGGCGGCACCAACGGCATCTTCGGCGGCACCGACGACGCCGATTCGAGCGGTGTGATGGAATACGTCCGTATCGAGTACGGCGGTCTTGCGTTCGCCGTGGACAACGAGATCAACGGTCTCACCTTCGGCGGCGTGGGCAACCGCACGGTGATCGACCACATCCAGTGCAGCTACATCAACGACGACAGCTTCGAGTGGTTCGGCGGCGATGTGAACTGCAAGTACCTGATCGCCTTTGCAGGTGTGGACGACGATATCGACACGGACAACGGATTCCGCGGCCACCTGCAGTTCATCTTCGCGTTCCGCGACTCGCTGGAAAGCGATCTCTCCGCCAGCAGCTCCTCGAACGGCTTCGAGGCAGACAACGACGCCACCGGCTCGGCCAACACGCCGATCTCCAAGCCGATCGTTTCGAACGCCACGATGGTTGGTCCGTTCCGCGACACGAACGAGGCAACCTGGGGTCAGGATTTCGCTCGCGGCGCACATATCCGCCGGAACACGGACTACGGCATCTTCAACACCGTCATCACCGGCTGGCCGGAGATCCGCATCGACGGCACCGGCGAGAACCCGGCATGCCCGCAGAGCTCCGATCTCGTGTTCGAGAACGTTGTGATTACCGGCAAGTCCACGGAGATCGTTGCAGCCGGCGGCGCCGTTCAGGCAACGTGCGATCAGTGGTTCGACTGTGCAGGAGCAAACAACCTCCGTGCCGGCAATCATGCGGCGGCCATGCTCACGGCTGTGACGCAGGCCAATCTTCATAACCCGGATCCGCGTCCGGCGGCAGGCTCGCCGGTTGGAACCGGTGCCTCCTTCACCAATGCTCTGCTCGGAGCAGGGAACAACTTCACGTTCCAGAACGTGTCGTACAAGGGTGCCTTCGATCCGTCGGTGGCGCGTGATCAGCAGTGGGATATGCCGTGGAGCAACTACGATCCGCAGAGCACTACCTACGTGAAGCTTCGTCAGGGCTGGAACCTGGTTGGCCTTGCAAACACACCGACCAACAACGACAAGAACGTCGTCTTCCCGAACAACGGTTCCAACGCATTCCGCTACAACAACGGCTATACCGTGGACAACACGCTTGACGCCGGCGTTGGATACTGGGTGCTCCTGAACGACAACGCGGCGGTGGAGCAGACCGGTGCCACGGTCAGCCTTCCGCGCACGGTGAGTGTGTCGGCCGGCTGGAACCTCGTCTGCACGGGCGCCAGCGTTCCTGCAACGGTCGCCAACACGACGGCTACCGGAACCCATGTCAACAGCGTCTTCGGCTTCAACAACGGCTACACGACGGCGATCACGCTCGAGCCGGGCAAGGCGTACTGGATCAACGTGACGACCGCCGGTACGCTCACGTTCAATCCGTAATCGATGCACAAGCTGGGCAGAACTCAACAAAACGAAACTCACTCTGACACAATGAACACTCGTAGATATATCACACGAATCGCGGCGATGCTTCTGGCACTCGTCGCACTGGGCGGCACGACCTACGCCCAGGTTACATCGGATATCACGCTGATCGTGTCCGACAACGGCTCCAGCCGTGACACGCTGCACTGGGGCGTGAACCCCACGGCCACGAACGGCAAGGACGCCAGCATGGGCGAAGACGAGCAGCCGCCGGCACCGCCCGATGGCGTGTTCGATGCCCGCTGGATCAACGTTGGATCGAGCAGCGACTTCGGCCAGGGCGTCAAGAGAAACTTCCACGCCAACAACGCAAGCCTTCGCGACACCTTCCGTCTGAAGGTTCAGCCGGGTTCGGGCGGTTACCCGATGACGCTCCGCTGGCCCTCGCTGAGCGGCTACTTCGGTACGGCATCGCTCCGCTTCGTGGATGGTGACGGAAACGCCTTCACCGCAGACATGAAGACGACCACCAGCTTCACGTTCAACAACCCGTCGGCAGTTCAGTCCACGATCACGATCACGACGTTTCAGCCGTCGGCTCCGTCCGCCGGAATCTCCGTCTCGCCGTCGCCGCTGAACTTCGGCATCGTCAACTTCCCGACGCCGGGCAACCGCACGGACTCCGTGACGATCTCGAACACGGGTGCAACGAATGTGCGTGTGGACAGCATCCGCACCACCGACACGCATTTCGTGGTGGCCACGCCGCCAACCTTCCCGCAGACGCTTGCTCCGGGCGCCTCCATCAAGGTGGGCATTCAGTTCTCCGCACCGGCCACGGGTTCGTTCACGGGCACGCTGCGCGTGTATCACGATCAGGCCGGCTCGCCGGCGAACGTGGGCCTCAATGCGGTTACCTCCAGCGGTGAGGGGATCTACCTCCTGACGGCTACGCGCCGCGTGATGGACAACAGCAACGGTGTCTACAGCGACTATGTCGGCTTCAAGTACAGCGGCGGCACGCCGGTGCAGGGTCTTCAGTTCAAGGTGAACGTTCCGAACACGGTGCTGAAGGTGAAGAAGGTGGAGCTTGGCCCGTCGATCACCAACCCGGCCAACTGGAATTTCGACTACGAGCTGATCAACGCCTCCAGCGGCGCCGAGGCTCGCATCATCCTGTACGGACAGGATACCACGATCAACTTCCCGGCCGGTACGTACGACAGCCTGTTCCGCATCCGCTACGATGTGAAGGACATCAAGGTGTGCGACGGTGCTCCGGGTGGTGATACGGTGCTTGCTCTGATGTACCTCAGCGATCCTCAGTCCGTTCTCGCCACCAGCGAGGGTCTGAGCGCCAACGTTGGCATCGATGCCAACCGCGACACCACCAGCTATGGTGTGTTCAACAGCTCCTCGCGCGGCGACGTGAACTGCGACGACCGTGTGGATGTTCTGGACATTCTCGAGATGATCGACGTTGTGCTCGGTCGCAAGACGTTTGCAACGTGGCAGATGAATCGCGCCGATCTGGCCCCGTGGAGCCCGACGTGGACTCCTTCCGGCGTGCAGATCTTCAGCGATGCCAACAACTACGGCGACGGCCATCTGAACGTGCAGGACGTTGTGCTCGTGGCGAATGCCATCCTCAACGAGGCATGGCCGGACGGTCTGCAGCTCTTCAAGGCCGACGGCGGCGATATCACGGTTGTTCCGGCCGGCAGCCCGGCTCCGGGCATGTCGATCTACGACGTGAAGTTCCTCTACACGATCGCCCACAACGGCATCGATGTTCAGATGGACAACGTGGTTCCGGTGAAGGGTATTCAGATGAAGCTCAAGGCATCCGATGCACCGGCCGATCTCGATGTGAAGCTGAGCGCGATCGCTGCCCAGAACTTCACGGTGCAGAAGAAGGTTGTTGACGGCGAGATCCGCATCCTGATCTACTCGCTCTCCGGCGACGCGATCGGCGCAGGCAACAACCTGCTGATGCAGATGCCGTACAACGTCACCAACCCGAACGGCTTCGGCGTGATCGAGCCGATCATCGCCGGCGGTCAGAACAACGAGGGACTGAAGGTGGAATACGAGATCGTGAACGTGGCCGCCGTTGATCGCGAGTTTGCCGCATCGTTCTCGCTGAACGCCCTTCCGAACCCGACGAAGGACATGACCACGATCAGCTACTCGCTGAAGAACGTCGCCAACGTGTCGCTCATCGTTACCGATGCAAAGGGCGCGCAGGTTGCACGCATTCTTCAGAGCGTTCCGCAGGAGGCCGGTTCGCACACGGTTGAATTCAACGGAAGCCAGCTTGCAGCCGGCACCTACTTCTGCACGCTGACGGCCAACGGCACGTCGGTGACGCAGCGGGTGACGATTGTTCACTAGGCAGCTACTCGATAAGGGATGAGTGCAACTCCGGCGGCGCCTGCTGCCGGACAACGAAGGGAGGAGGAGTTACCATGGCTGCCGGAGCGATCAGCGATGATCGCTTCCGGCAGCCATGCCTCGTTCAGGGCTGCCGGAACGATTCCCCGATGCGAACACTATCGGCTACCTTCCGGGCTCGCGAACTCATGCCTGCCGCTCCATTCGTATTCCCGGAGAGGGGGCATCGGATGATGACCGGTGCGGACGAAGTGATCCAGGCGGAGTTGAAAGCCTGTTCCACCCGGCTCCGCAGGCAACGGAACACCGCCGTCAAAGGCCGGTGGCTGCGGCGTTTCGAGGGGATGAGGACCCGAAGCCGACGTAAGCAAAACGTAACTTGGTTGCGCGTCGATGCGGGGTCTATGTTTGTGCCCGATCGACATGAACCGGTATGAAGCGCCGCTCACCCAACGGCACTTCAGCACAGCGATCTCCCCCTTCTTCCCGCAGCATATCCGCGGGTGACGCCGACAACCGATCTGTACGGGAGCGTTGTGCACAACAAGCCCCGTTGAGAGCAAGCATGCCCTGCCATGCATTCTCTCAACGGGGCTTTCGCTTTCCCATCTGCCGACACGCGGCATCCAATCCCCACTCCGATGAACGACGTGCCTGCGTCGAGGGCCCGTTGAACTACTCCGATGTCGCAGAATGTTCAACGGTATGCCGAGAATTCGATGATCGTGACCAACAAGATGCCCAGCCTGGGATGCATAACCGCGGTGCGCCGCGCTGCGATGTTGCTGCTGCTGTGCACCGGCATGGCGGCATCGGCCGGCAGCGCCAGGGGGCAGTTGGTTCCTGGTGCCGTTGCGCTGCCCGATACCATTGCAGGTGTGCGAACGCTCTCCGCGGATACGGCATACCAGATGGTGAACACGGTGCATGTGGTCTCCGGGGGACTGCTCACGATCGCACCGGGCACGTTGATCTACGGCAACCGGCAGGGGGTGCGATCCTGCCTGCAGGTAGAGCGCGGCGGGCTGATCTATGCGCGCGGCACGGCGGCGCGGCCTGTTGTTTTCACGTCGCCAAACCCGCAGACCCTTCGCGCACCGGGCGAGTGGCTCGGGGTGATCCTGCTTGGGCGAGCCGTGATCAACTCACCGGGTGGCACCGCCACGCTTCCGGGTGGAACCGGAGCCGTGTACGGCGGCAACAACGATGCAGACTCCAGCGGAGTTCTCTCCTATATCCGGATAGAGTACGCCGGTGGAGATCTGGGAGGCGGGCTCAGGAGCAACGGCCTGACGATGGCGGGCGTAGGAAACAGAACGGTGATCGATGCCGTGCAGGTGAGTTGCAGCGGTGAGGATTCCTTCGAGTGGTTCGGCGGTGCCGTGAATACGGAGCATCTGATTTCGTACGCCTGCGTGGACGATGATTTCCAGACGACCAACGGTTACCGCGGACGCGGGCAGTTCTTCTTCGGGATGCGCGATTCAACGCTCGCCGACCCCGGTATCTCGAACGGCCTGGAGGCCTACAACGATGCAACGGGAACGGTTGCAACGCCCCTCTCGCGGCCGGTGATATCGAATGCCACGCTCGCCGGCCCCTTCCGCAGCGACACGCAGGCAACCGGCCTGTTCGGAAGCGGAGGGATGTGGACGGCCAACACGCGCTACGGCCTGTGCAACTCCGTGATCGTGGGATGGCAGGAAGGCATCCGCCTGGACGGGCCCGGTATCGCCGCGATCCCGCCGGCATGCCCGCAGCCGGCCGATCTGAAGCTTCGGACAACGGCCATCGGCGGCCAGCGCCCGATATGGGCGGCGAACGGCGTGCAGGGGCCTGCGGCCTTCGGTTGGTTCAACTGTGTTCCCGCCGTGAACGCGAACCCCGGCAATCATCCGCTGGTTGGTCTGGTAGCGGTGACGCAATCGGATATCGAACATCCGGACCCCAGACCGATTCCCGGAACGCCCGCCGCGGCCGGCACGGACTTTACCGATCCGATGCTGGCAGGAGCAAACAACTTCACGTTCACGCCAACGGCCTACAAGGGAGCCTTCGATCCTGCGCTTGCCCGGGATCGCCAGTGGGATACGACGTGGACCGACTATCGCCCGAACCGGACAACATATGTGATGTATCACGCCGGTTGGAACCTCGTGGCGCTTGCAAATGCGCCGGCAAACGCCTCGCGCGATTCCGTGTTCGCCCATGCGGCATCATCGCTCTTCAAGTTTTCGAACGGCTACGCGGTGGACTCGATGCTGCGCGATGGCGTCGGCTACTGGCTACAACTGGCCCAGGGAGGCGTGGTGCAGCAGGTTGGGACAGCCGTTACGCTTCCGCGCACGGTGAATGTGGTGCCCGGTTGGAATCTGGTGGCCTCTGGAGCCAGCGTGTCCGCGCCGGCCGCGAACGTCACAGTCTCCGGAACGATTCTCGCATCCGGCTTCTTCGGATACGACAACGGTTATACGGTGGCTACGACAATAGAACCGGGACGAGCCTACTGGGTGAAGTCTCTGGGAACCGGAACACTCACGTTCAATCCATGACGTATGGAGCTGGACACGGCAACACAATCTCTCATCAACTGAACGCAGCGTCACAACCCATGACTACACGCAATCTCCATACCCGCTTCTCTGCTCTCGCCGCGCTTCTCGTGTTGACTGCGGCTCCTCTGTGCGCCCAGGTGAGCAGCGACATTCCGCTTACTGTATCCGATCACGGCGACGGCACCGTGCCGGGCGGGGATACGCTCTACTTCGGATTCCACCCGTCGGCAACCAACGGCCGCGATGCTGCGCTGGGAGAGGAGGAGCAGCCGCCGGCGCCGCCGGAGGGGGTGTTCGATGTGCGCTGGGTGAACGTTGGCAGCTCCAAGGACTTCGGGCAGGGTGTGAAGCGCAACTACCATGCATACACCAGCTCGACGCAGAGCGACACGTTCCGTCTGCGCGTGCAGCCCGGCTTCAAGCCAGGTTCCAATGGATACCCCGTGACGCTCACGTGGCCGTCGCTCTCGAAGTACTTCACCGGTGCCGCGCTTCGGTTCGTGGATGGTGACGGCAACCCGACCGCGCAGGACATGATGAGCACCACCAGCTTCTCGTTCACGAACCCGTCGTCGGTAAGCTCCACGGTGACGATCGTCACCACCGGCCCGATCAGCTCGGCCGATGTGAGCGAAGCCGATGCCGTTCTGAACTTCGGTCTCGTCTCCTCGCCGAATCCGGTGAAGCGGAACGAGGGTGCAACGATCGGCTATGTGCTCCCATACCCCGCACATGTCACCGTCACGCTCTACAATGCGCTGGGCCAGGCGGTGATGGAAGTCGTGAACGAGGATCAGACGCCCGCACGGCATACGAACCATCTGGACACGCGCAATCTCCCGGCGGGAAGCTACTACTGCCGCATCAACGCGGGACGCTTCTCCTCCGTTCGCACGATCATCCTTGCGGACTGATCGGCGGGGAATCCCGCCGGTCGATGAGCGATGATTGCACGCTCGATCACTGAACACGTCGACTCATTTCATACGATGACTTCTGACCGAACATCCGGAGCGAACGCCCTGCATGCAATTGTGCGGGCGTTCCTCCTCGTTGCCTTCCTCGCTATCACCGTACCGTTGGCTCTGCGCGCGCAGACCGGCGAGCTGCGCGGGCACGTGACGTCCCGCGAGAGCGGCGAGCCGGTGCTCCGTGCAACCATTACGCTCGTTGGCACCAAGCTTGGAGCGGTATCCGACATGCACGGCGAGTTCACGGTGCGGCGCGTTCCCGCCGGCAGCTACACGGTGCGTGTGACGTACCTGGGATACAGGACCGAGGAGGTGACTGATGTTGCAGTTGCCGACGGCGTGGCCAGGCTCGACGTGGTGCTGGAGACGGCAGCCATCAAACAGGCCGATGTGGTTGTGCATGCGAAGGCCGGCACGGGGACGGAGTCCGCATTGCTGAATGAGCGTCGCAAGTCCGCGAACGTGAGCGACGGCATCTCCGCGGCGCAGATCAGGCGCCTTCCCGATGCCACCGGTGCGGATGCGCTTGGCCGCGTTACGGGGCTCTCCATCGTGGGGGGGCGTTATGCCAACATTCGAGGCTCCAACGAGCGATACAACAACACGCAGCTCAACGGCGTGACGATGGTGAGCACCGATCCGGGGAAGCGCGCCTTCTCCTTCGATCTGATTCCCTCCAGCCTGCTGGAGAACACGATCGTTGCCAAGACGTTCACGCCGAATCTGCCGGGTGACTTCAGCGGCGGTCTCGTGCAGTTGAATACGATAGACTTTCCGGACCAGCCGTCGTTTCGTGTGTCGGTCTCCAGCAGCTATGTAAGCGGCACCACATTCAACCAGATGCAGCTTGGGCCCCGCGGTTCAACGGACTATCTGGGAATCGACGACGGCAACCGCGCACTTCCCTCGGATTTCCCGGACACCGCGAAGGTGACGCGCAACAGTGGCAACTACACTCCGGCGCAGATAGCCGGCTACGCGCGCGAACTTCCGAACAACTATGCGATCAAGTCGCTGGTTGCCTCGCCGAACATGAGCGCCGTTCTCTCCTACGGCGATCGCTTCAACGTTCTCGGCAACGATCTCGGGCTGGTGGCCGCCCTTTCGTATCGCAATTCATACGGTCGTACGGATATCATCCGCTACGATACAACGCTGGGGTCGATTGCGAAGTACGATTACTCCGGCGTGCAGAACAGCTACTCCGTGCTCTGGGGCGGCATTCTGAACATGAGCTACAAGCTTGGCGATCTTCACACGATCAGCATACGAAACACATACAACCGCACCGCCGAGGATCAGCTCACCCAGGTGAGCGGCATCAACAACGGTGACATCGAGAATCATCCAACGGTGTTCCAGTACCTGCAGCGTTCGTTCTACAGCGGACAGGTGGCGGGCGACCATGTGATACCGGAGCTGAACAATCTGCGCATCCAGTGGAAGGGGTTCGGTTCGCTTGGATATCGCGACGAGCCGGATCTCCGGCGCATTACCTACGCACGTTCCGCCGGTGATTCGTCGCAGCCGCTGCAGACGCCGCTCAGCCCCACGCTGGTGAATGCCTACGGCGTTGGGCGTGTGTATACGAATCTCGATGAGGATCTCGCCGGCTTCAGCGGCGATGCCACGCTGCCGATCGGCGACGTACGCATCCGCTTCGGCGGTCTTGGAGAAAACAAGAGCCGCCGCGTGAGCACGCGCTCGTTCTCCTACATGCTCTCGAACAAGGGCATTCAGCTTTCAACGGCGGCGCTCGATACGCTCTTCATTCCGTCGCATATCAACCCGGATTCCATCACGATCGAGGAATCCACGAGCCCGTCGGACAAGTACAGCGGCGAGTCGCATCTGGCGGCAGCCTATCTCATGGCGGATGCTCCGTTCGAGATCGCGGAGCAGCGCTTCCGCCTGATTGCCGGTGCGCGCATGGAGAATTCGCGCGTGATCGTACACACGGTGGATGCGAATGCGAAACCACTGATCGTGGATTATCCCACGAAGGATCTGTTGCCGGCCGCAAGCCTGGTCTACGAGGCTTCACCGATCATCAATCTGCGATTCGCCTACAGCCGGACCCTTGCACGTCCGGACTTCCGCGAGTTTGCACGGAGTGTGTTCTACGACTTCATCTCCGACGCGCTTACGTACGGCAACGCCGGCTTGAAGCGAACGGTGATAGCCAACTACGATGCACGGTTCGAGATCTTCCCGGAGCCGGGTGAGCTGCTGGCGGTGAGCGTGTTTCACAAGGACTTCACCGATGCGATCGAGGAGGTTGCCCTGCCAACCGGCTCCACGCAGTTGGAGAAGACATGGGAGAACACGAACGGCGTGAACACCGGCGTGGAGCTGGAGGTCCGGAAGTCGTTCGGCTTCATCGCCGAGGCCCTTGCGCCAGTTTCGTTCTCCGTGAACTATACCTGGCTGGATTCCAGGCTGGACCTTACCTCCGAACAGGGGAAGCGCCAGCGCCGCCTGCAGGGACAGTCGCCCTACATCATCAATGCGGGCATCTACTACGACAACGCGGACCTGGGAACCTCCGTGAACCTGGCGTACAACAGGATCGGCGAGCGGATCAGTTCCGTTTCCGTAGCGGCTACGCCGGACCTCGTGGAGCAGCCGCGGGACCGTGTGGATCTTTCGATCTCGCAGAGTTTCCTGACCAACTACGAGATCAAGCTGAGCGTGAAGGATATTCTGGCGCAGGATGTCGTGTTCATGGAGGCGGACCGGCGCGCGCGCGTGGACAAGCAGTCGCCGGTTGTCACGCTCGGCATCACGCTGAAGCTGTAACGGCCCGACGCCGTTCAACGGACGCACCGTGCCATGCGCGCGGCGGTGCATGAGGTTCAACGTTTCCGGCAATCGGCACGGCATGTCCCGTAACGGGTATGCGCAATCCGACGCCGACGGGAACAGCAATTACTCCCAGGCAATTTTTTCGTGCGTCATTGCCGCATCATATTTCGTGCCCTGCTTCTGGCCGCCGCGCTGCTGCCATTGGCGGGGCGCGCGCTTGCCACCGTATGCGTGAGCAACGAGGATGGAAACTGGAGCGAGATCTACTGGAGCACCGGCAGCGCCCCGCACGCGGGAGACACCGTGGTGATTGCAACACAGGTTGTCGGGATGCCGGAGCTGCGATACTCCACGCTCACGATAAGGCTCGGGGCAAGCCTCTCGATCCAGGGCACGAGGCCCGTCGTGTCGGAGCTGCGGAACGACGGGCTGTTGAATGTCGATCAGGCGGGCGAGCTGCGGGTTGAAGGTAATGTGACCAACACCGGGAGCATGGCCGGCGCCGGCAGCGTCGTGGTGGCGCACGACAGGGCAGCGCTTTCCGGCGCCGGCGTGTACGGACATATCTCGATCGCTTCCGCGCCCGGCACATACGCCCAGCTCTGGAATGGGGTAACGGTTGCGTCGTTGTCGCTGGGAACCGGCGTGCAGCTTCTGGGCAACGGCTTCGATCTGCACGTGGACGGAGCCTACTCCTCCGCCTCGGCATTCGGCGAGCCCGGCATCGTTGCGAACGGGGGAACGGTCTACCTGAACGGATCGGTGTACGGCAGCGTCGCGGGGAATGTGGTGTTCGGCTCCGTGCCGGGCGCCCGGCATTCGCGCTACGCAGGGTTCCCGGAAGTGCACGGGCTGATAGGCGACTCCGCCGGCACCGTGCGGTTTGCCGCGTCGCGGCGGCTGCTGTTCAGCACCATCATCGGATCGGTAACGGTTGATTCCGGAGCAACACTGGAGGGGGGCGGCATCGGACCCGCGGGGGCGAACACCGTTCGCGGCGCACTTACCATCAACGGTACTCTGCGAACCGTTGACGATGCGAACCAATGGTTGATAGAGGGGGATCTGTTCAACAACGGAACGATCGAAAGCGGGACGCTCGAGCTTGGCGGCCTGCATGCCAGACTGCGAACCGATCAGGGAACGTGGGATCCCTCCATACGCCTGCGCTACTCCGGACCGTCGCACGGAGAGCTGCGCCTTGCGAGCCCGCTGATTGTGTCCACGTTGGAGATCGTGCCTGCAACTCCTCTGGACTCCGACATTGCCGTGGTTGCCGGACCGTACCCGGTGCGTGTTCGGCACAGCTTCACGAGTGACGTGGAGCGCGGCTGCCGAATCGTTACGGACACCACTGTCTCGCTCTGGGGAACGGCACATGGAATGGTTGATGGGAACACGCTCTTCGAAGGATTCTGGGGTTCGGTTGTCGGCGGGCACTACGGCGGCACCGGGCACGTTGTGCGGTTCGTCACTCAGAAGGTGATCGGCGCCGGCTTCGAGGCCGTTGGTACGCTGAGCGCCGACCCTGCATCGCACCTTACCGTTGCTGCGCCGGCCACCGCGTTCGGCCCCGCGTTGTTGCACGGCAATACCACGATGCAGGACTCCGGCACATTGCTGTTCAACGACAACGCCACCGTTGATCGGGCGATCGATGGAGCCGGCACGCTTCAATGCCTATCCTCCTCCGGCACGCTGGGTGTCGCCGGCACGCTGGGTGCGGGTGTGGACGTGCGGATCGGTCTGGACTCCGCCGCCTCGCACATCACGCTTTCGCGTACGTTGCACGCGGCAACGTTGCGCGTGCATCCCGGAAGCACCATCAGCTACCACGCCGGCGACAGCCTGGACATTCGTACGGAACTGAGCTACGGCGTACGCTATGCAGGTGCGTTCAACGTTGTCTCCGCTCCACTGCTCCCGGGCGATGCGCGTTCGGCAATCGTCTACCCGTCGGCCGACTCCGTCCTCCGGTACGACACCGGCTACGTTGTCTCCGATTCCATCATTGCCGGCACCGGCTACTTCGTGCAGTTCCCCGGCGCAACAACCGTGACGTATTCGGGACGGCCGTTCAACGTTCCGGCAACCGTTCCCGTGAAAGCCGGATGGAATCTGGTTGGGGGAGCGACCATTCCCGTTACCGTGAGCCGCATAACGGCCACCGGCACAACCCTGCTCTCCGGTTTCGTCGGGAGTATCGGCGGCGCAAATCCCGTGATCACGCTTCAACCGGGCGTTGGATACTGGGTGAACGTTTCGGCCGATGGAAGCATAACGCTGAACCCCGATCCCTGACACACTCCCCGCCCGTATGCGCGCGGCCCCCGGTTGCCGGCTCACGGTTCGATTGTGCATCGGAGTTTTCACGCCACACTCTATATTACCCGCGCGTTCGTCATCTGACCTCCTCAGCAGCTCCCCGGATTGCGCACGCCGTCCAACGGCCATGCGCGAATATTCGCCCCGATCATTCCCCCCCGGCAGCGTTGTACTTCCCGTGCCGGTGTGACTTCGTGTTATTCCATTCCGATCGAGCATGAGCAAGACTCCGGACAATACCGGCCCGCCGCATTCGGTAATCGACGCTCGTACGGGCTCGCGCCCATCCGCTGCGGAGCTGCTTGCATCGGAGCGGGCGGCGCAGCGTGCGTTTGCCGACAGCCGTTGCCGTGTCTATGTTCCGCGACCGGCGGTCATTGCACGTCTGGATCAACATGTCGTGCAGGCAGGGGCGCCGCTCGTGGTATGCGCTCCGTCAGGCGCAGGGAAGAGCGCGCTCATCGCGTACTGGTGCGAACGGCTGCGCCGCGAGCATGCCGATGTGGTAGTGATAGAGCACTACGTTGTCGGAGCCGGCGATCTGAACGGAACGATGCGCCACATCCTGCTGGAGCTGGCCGATCGCTTCCCGCTTCCCGATCCGATTCCCGCGACGCCCGAGGCGCTGCAAGGCGCGTTTGCAGGCCGGCTCTGGGGGACGCGCGGCCATGTGCTGGTGATTGCAATCGATGGCGCGGATCGTTTTCGTTCGGACGCCGAGGGGGCTGCATGGCTGCCGGAGGCGATCCCGCCGTGGGTGCGCCTTGTGGTTACCACCACGGACGAGCGCCTCCGCGATGCGCTGGCCGCACGCGGCTGGGAGACGATGATACTGGAGCCGCTGACGGTGGAGGAGCGCCGGCAGATCGCGGAGAAGTACATCGCCGATCACGCGCCGGTTCTTCCGGCGGGGATTGTTCGCGGTGTTGCGAACGATGCCGGAAGCGCCAATCCGCTCATGCTGCGAACGCGTCTCGAGGAGATGCGCCGCGATGCCGACGAGACCGATGCCGATGCGGCGATCGCCTATTTCCTGGAAGCGCGCACGCTGGATGAGATGTACGACCGCGTGCTGGAGCGTCTGGAACGCAACCATGGCCGCCCCATCGTTCGCGATGTGATGACGCTGCTCGTTGCCGCTCGTGATGGTATGCGCCAGCCATATCTGGAACATCTCTCCGGCGCCGATCCCGGCAGCCTCCACCTTCTGCTGGACGCGCTGCAACACCATCTTCTGCCTCGCGGCGACGCTCTCGTCTTCTACCACGACTACTATCTGCAGCGTACGATTCGCAATCGCTACGGCGATGCCGTGCAGGCGGCGCATGCATCGCTCGCGGACTACTTCCTTGCGCGTCTCGGCGGGAGCGGCCGGGGAGATGGCCCGGAATCCGATGAGGAGGCTTGCACGAACGGTGAGCCCGTGTGTGGTCTGGATGCCATGGAGATGGCCGAGCTCGCGTATCAGCTTCGTTCGCTCGGCAGGGCGGATGCACTGCGCGGCCTGCTGCTGCGCATCGATGTGATGGCTGCACTCTCCAGGGGCGAACGCCAGTACGATTTCCTGATCTACTGGCGAGAGTTGATCGAGGGGATCGATATCGTCGGGGAATATCGGAAGCGCATCGGGCGTTTCCGGGCGCACGCCGATGCGGCGAGCGTAGTGGACGCGATCGACGCTCTTGGTGCGTTCGTGCACAACATCGGGGAGTGGGAGTTCGCCGAAGAACTCTACACGGATAAATACCGGCTCGCGACTGCGGCAGGCGATCGCGCGCAGTGCGCGGAGGCGGCCGGAGTGCTCGGGCGCCTGCGACAGCAGAAGGGGGATCATGCTGCAGCGCTGGTCTGGTTCGAACAGCAGCTCGTTACGGCAACCGGGCTGGATCATCGGCGGCAGATGGCGATCGCGCTCGGCAATATCGGCACCATTCACGCGGAGCAGGGGCGATATCGGCAGGCGCTGGAGTGCCATCATCGGCAGCATGCAATTGCGGAGAGCATCGGCGACAGTCGCCAGATCGTGAAGTCAACCGCGCAGCTGGGGAAGGTGCACGATCTGCTTGGAGACTATGCCGCGGCGCTGGGCTGCTACTCCACCATACTCGAGGAGGCTGAGCGGACCGGCGATCGGAACATGCAGTCGTTCGCGGCTGCAACGATCGGGCGCATCCTGCGAGCGCAGGGCGATCACCTGGGCGCGCTCGGCGCTCATCGCCGCAAGTTCACGTTCGATGCCGAGGTGGGCGACCGGCGCGGCATGTCCGTGGCGCTCGGCAACATGGGGCTGGCCTATTTCGAGTTGGATGATTACGACAACGCCATCGCATGCTACGAGGAGGGGCTTCGGCTTGCGGAGGAGCTGGGATACAGACGCCAGATCGTCTGGCTGGCAACCGCGATCGGCAGCGTTCATGCCTCGCGCGGCCAGCGCGATCGGGCGCTGGAATACTTCGGAATGGGTGGGCGCGTTGCGGAGGAACTGGGGGATGAAACCTACGTTGCGTATGCGATAGGGAATGCCGCCATCGTTCGGTTGGAGGAAGGGGAGGAGGATGAAGCATGGGCGATGCTGCAGGATGCGCTTGCACGGCATCGCGCCATCGGGCATCGCTTCGGGGTTGCGGACTGGCTGTATCACCGCGCCCGACTGATGCTGCGCGCCGTCCCTGCAACTCCGAACGGACAGCACCGCGACCCCCGCCCGCACGATGTCGTGGATGCGGCTGCCCGATCGCTCGAGGAATGCATCGAACTATCGCGCGCCATCGGTCGCCATGATACGCTTGTGCGCGCGCGCGTGCTGCAGGCGCGAACGCTCTTTCTGCAGGGGGAGCAGGCCTTGGCGCTGCATCGGCTTGCCATGCTCTCGGAGGAGCAGCTTTCGGATGCGGATCGTGCCGCGTGCAGCTACGAGGCGGGCATGCTGCAGCATTCGCTTGCCGGCGGGAGCGAGGGATGGGCGGAACTGAAGGGGGCAATGGATCTGTACGCGCGGCTCGCGGCTCGTACCGGCAATGCGGAATACGCCGAACGGCATTCCGTACTTGCGCGCATGGTGAACGGAGCGGGCATGATGGCGGCGAACTCATTCAGGCGATACCAGGTTGATGAAACCGAACAATGACATTCGCGAGCCGGGCCTTTCGGTCTCGATCGAGGCCGGGGATACGGCGATACGCTTCGGTGACATTGCCGAAGCGTATCGGTGCTTCGCCGGCGTTCTGGAACGAGCCCAGGCGGCGGGGGAGCGGGAGACGGTGGCCGATGCCAGCAGCCGGCTGGGCGAGCTTGCCGCGCAACTGGGCGATCACGTGCGCGCAATCGAACATCAGTTGAACGCGCTGGGGATCTTCGAAGAGCTGGGTGATTCCCTTCGTGCCGGCCGCACGCTCCACTCGGTTGGTGTTCTCTACAGCGACTGCGGCGATCTGGACACCGCGCACGAGTATCTGGCCCGGTCGCTCGAGGTATTTCAGGCAACGGGAGATCGGACCGATCAGGTGCGGGCGCTTGCAAATCTGGCGGCCATTCATGCTGCGCGGAACGATCTGGAGGCCGCTCTCGATTGCGGTCTGCGATCGCTTACCGTATACGACATGCTGGGACTGCCGGCCGAGAACGCCGCGGCGCTTCTGAACGTGGCGGACATCCACGCGCGCATGGGACGAACGGAGGTTGCGCTCTACTGCCAGACCCGTGCCGTTGCGTTGCTGCAGGACGTTGCTCCGTGCGAGCTGCAGGTGCGCGCGCTGCTGAGCGTAGGCCGGTCGTACTGTGCAATCGGACACCATGCGGACGCGCGGTTCGTTCTCGAGCAGGCGTTGGAAATCGCCCGCGACGGCGAACACCGAGTCGTGGAGTATCAGATACACGAGGAGCTTGCACGGGCCAGCGAGAATCTGGGAGACTACCATGCCGCGCTCGATCATCATCGCGACTACGTGCGTCTCATGCGGGAGCAGGCGGGGCAGGAGAAGCAGAAGGCGATCGCCGAACTTCGGCTCCGTTTCGATCTGGAGCGCGCGCTGAAGGATGAGGAGATCCGGCATCGCAACAACGTGATGCAGGCAGTGGTCCGCACGCAGGAGGAGGAGCAGCGCCGCATCGCCGGCGATCTGCACGATGGCGTCGGGCAGCTGCTTGCGGCCGTGAAGGTGAACCTGCATCGGCTGGATGATTCCGCAGCAACGTTCGCCGTCGCGGAACGTGACGCGTTCGATCGCGCCATCGAGGCGCTGGACCGTGCCTGCACCGATGTTCGCACCATCGCACACAGCTTGGGCTCCACGACGCTCCAGGAACTGGGGCTGCCGGCCGCGCTGGCGGAGCTCGTGAACAGCGTTGCCACCGATACCGGGACGCGGTTCGCCACCCTGCTTCATGAAGCGGGCGAACACGTGCCGGAGTACGTTGCGCTCGTGGTCTACCGTATCGCCCAGGAGCTTGTGGCGAACATCCTGAGGCATTCGCTGGCGAGCAATGCACGCATCGAAGTGGTGCAGCGCGAAGGATTCCTGGTGTTGATGGTGGAGGATGACGGTGTGGGGTTCGATCCCGCGCATGGCGGCCGTGCCGGCATGGGGCGCCGAAATATCGAGACCCGCGTTCGTACGGTCAACGGGCATGTCACGTTCGATTCATTCCCCGGCCACGGAACAACGGTTACCGTTGAGATTCCAATGGTGGAGGAGAACGATCAAAGGGTGAGGATTACGAATTACGAATGAGGAATTCCGTTTGGGATTCTGCAATTCCGAATCCCGATTCTCAATTCCGAATTGGTTCTGTCCCGAACAATTCCCGATCGCTCCATACCGGTTTCCGGGTATTCGCCAGATACCCCGCCTCGTGGTATTTCAATGACAACTCGGGCAGGCCATCTTTGTTCCATGTCCGCCCGTTCATCCGACTTCCGAACAATCATGAAATCGATCAACATTCTCATTGCCGACGATCACCAGATGTTCGTCGATGGCCTCACCGCCCTTCTTTCGGATGCGGAGGATGTGAACGTGATAGGCACGGCGGCAAACGGCGCCGATGCCGTGGCCCTGGTACAGTTGCACCCGGAGGCGGATATCCTGATCGTGGATATCAGCATGCCGGTGATGGACGGCATCAGCGCCACACGCGCGATCAGAAAGGACGGTTCCGGTATGAAGATCCTGGCGCTTACCCAGAACGCCGACAGCGGCTCCATTACGCGGGCCGTGAAGGCGGGAGTGGATGGCTATGTGATCAAGACGTCGAAGAAGGAGGACTTCCTGGAGGCGATCAGGAGGATCGCGGCGGGGGAGCAGTATTTCAGCGAGCATGTGAAAAATGCACTGATATCGTCACTCGGCGGACGCGACGAAAAGATCCTTGGGGGTGAACTTCCCATCTCTCCGCGGGAAAAGGAAATCCTGGCGATGATCGCTCAGGAATTTACCACCAACGAAATTGCCGAGCGGCTGTTCCTGAGCCCGTATACCGTCGAGACACATCGCAAGAACCTGATCCATAAACTCGGCGTGCGCAACACCGCAGGCCTAGTCCGCATCGCCGTGCAGACCGGGTTGGTGGATTCCCGCGACGAATAGAAATCATCACCCTACCTGTTTCCCGGTATTCGGTTGCAATACATCTGATGGGCGATTGTAGCGCCACCCATGCAGCGCACAATTTTGTGCAGTTGACTGGCACGAGCGCCAGCCGATTCATGATGTGATAAATCTGGACACACAACGATGCGTATTCAAATCCCGGTACCCCACATGCGTGGCGCCATAGGCGCCGGTAGTGCTCGAACATTCTCTGTTCCTCGAGTGATTCCAATCGTGCTGCTGATGATGATGCATGCCGCAGCGGCATATGCAACGGAACCGCCCGGATTTATCTGGGATATGTTCGGTGGCGGCGGCGGCAGCGGAAATGCGCTGCGCGCAGTTGCCCTGGACTCGCAGCATGGCGTCTTCGTTACCGGCGACACGATGGGATCGGATGGCGCGCGACATGCTGTCGTGGCAATGCTGAACCGATACAGCGGCTCCGTGGTCTGGAGCTTTGCCGAGGGCGGAACAGCCAGTTGTTCCGGATATGCGATCGCCGTCTCGAACGATTATCTCTACGTGGCCGGTTCGAACGGGGCGGATGCAACGTTCCGCGGTAATTCCGGAAGCGAGGCTGTTGTGATTCCCTCCGCGGGAGGATTCATCGCAAAGTACAGGGTGGATGGAACGCTCCTTTGGGTAAAGGAATTTGCGACCAGTGGCGAGTGTGCTGTACGCAAGCTTGCATTGGATGACCATGCGGGGCTCTACGCCGCTGGCGAATTCACCGGCACGTTGACGCTTCCCTCGGCGAAGGAGTCCGAGCCATCGCTCAGCACGGGAACACTGAGCAACTGCCCGTTCGTTGTTCGCCTGGATGCAGACGATGCGCTGATCTGGTGCACGACCGCAAGAGTGGGGAGCACCATGATCGGTGGCATCGCTGCCGACCATGGCCAGTGCTATGTGTCGGGTTCGTACGGGATCGGCGGGACGATCCTGACGTCTGGTGGCGATTCCGCGAGCGTGCTCAACACCCCGGCGGGGAGTTCCGATATTTTCCTCATCCGCTACAACGACGATGGCAGCCTTGGTTTCGCGAGCAGCCTTGGAAGCACCGGTCCCGATTGCTCCGGTGGTGTGGCCGTGGCAGATGGTATCGTGTATCTGTGCGGATCGTTTGCCGGCATCTGGTCATTTGAATGCGTGAACGGCATGAATATCTCGGATACGTCGCAGGCAAACTCGTCGGGCGCGGCAACCAACGATGCCTTCGTTGCCTGCTGGGATACGGCAGGGAAGAAGTTCGTATGGTTCGCACACAGCGGCGGGCCGAACGATGACGCGGCCTCGTCGATCATCCTGAAGGGAGGCATGATTCATGTGGTGGGATGGATGCAGTCCGGATGGTTCGGCAGTGGGAACGCCGTCTCGGAGCTGTTCCACCGGTCGTCCAGGGGAGGGGAGGATTTCTTCGTCGCAATGTATACACGCAACGGTATTCGGCAGGCGGTGAAGGCGGGCGGGGCGGGCAACAACGATTGGGGCCGTGCCTTCGCGGTGGACGACTCGATGCAATACGTGGTGGTTGGGACATGCGCGGCGGGAACACAGTTCAGGAACGTGGCAGGAGGGACGGGAGTGAAGTGGTTTGCCACGAAGGTTCCCACGCAGAGCGACATCGATGTGCTGCCGGATTCGTTGCGGGCCCGGCGTTTCAGATCGAAGAACGTCGCGCTTGGCGCACGTGTGCCCATTCGTGCGGAGATCTATTCAGGAACGCATCGTCTCGGTGTGATGCGCGATACGGTATCCCTGCTGCTTGTCGCGGGCGAGGCCGGGGAAGGTAACGGGAAGGTTCCGCGCTGGAAGCACCACGGGCGGAATCGTTCGGCCTCCCATATGCTCGTTGCCGTGGAAGGGGGCGCGCGCCTGCTGCGCGGCCGGGGTGCGGCCGCATCCGGGTACTACCTCCGTCTGCCGGCACTGGTTTCAGGGCGCGGGCAGGGCGTCCATGAGGCGGCGATGCATGAACGCCCGGGCGTAGTAGTTGTGGCGGGACGTGACACGCTGAATCCCGGTGGTGGCGGACTGATGGAGGCACGCCATGAAGGGCGCTGACCGTATGCTCGTGACCGGTATGCTCTGTGTTGCGATGCTGGCGGTTGTTGCCGGGCTGCCGGAATCGCTGCTGGCGCAGCAGAGATTCCTGGTGCGGTATTGTCGCACGATCGATGGCGACAGCGCGCGGACCCTGTTCGGCAGGCTGAGCGTGACGGTGGTGGAACTTGCCGAACAGCGTCATGTTGCGCTGGTGCAGGCAGGCGACTCCGTTGGCGCGAGCCTTGCACGTATGCCGTGGGTGAAATCGATCACGCGTCTCGTAGCCGCCGTGGGCCAGAATCTGGAGGAGCGGATCGTTACGCGGGTGATCGACGTCACGGCCGATACATGCGAGCCGGCTACTGCGTCGAAGCGGTTCAACCTGAACGGGGCCGGCGTCTCGATTGGCGTTCTCGACGTAGGCTATCCGCACCACGCGAACACTGAGGGACGCCTGTTCATCATGGGCGAGGGCATGATGGCCGACGGCGGCGTGCCCGGACCCGGGCTTTGCACTCCCGGCTCGAGCTGCGTTCATACCACGGAGGTTGTCGGGACGCTTGCCGGCGCCGGGGTCAACAGCGGGCCATGCCTCACCGAACATGGGATGGCGCCGGCTGCACGGATCTACTGCGGCATTGCCACCGGATTCTTCACCAATCGTCTTGCGGATGCGATTCGGTACAACCACCTCACGTTGGCGAATATTTCCATGGGGATGGAGCTGGATTCCGTTCAGCCGTGCGGTATGCTGGGTGGCTACGAAGGCTTGACGGCCGATCTGGATGCACTGATATATGATGACAGCATTACCGTGGTGGTTGCCGGAGGCAATATCCGAGTGGAGGAGTTGCTGCCTGATAGTTGCCCCCTTCTCGGGGGAAGGCAGTATGGGATGATCATGCCGTTTGCAACCAGCAAGAACGGTATCTCCGTTGGTGCATGCGGTGCCGATCATGGTTCTGCCTCGTTCAGCGCATGGGGGCCGACGCGGGGAGGACGGTTGAAGCCGGATATCATCGCTCCGGGCATCGATGTCCTGACGGCTGTTCCCTCGGATGACGGCAAAACCGTTACCTACCTGTATGCACAGGGAACATCGATCGCGACACCGATCGTTGCCGGCATCGCGGCGATCATCACACAGCAGTTGATGCTCGATTCCGGCATGGGGGCGCACCGCGCTCCCGGGCCGGGGCTCATCAAGGCTCTGTTGCTCAACAGCGCGATCGATCAGGACATGCCCGGCCCCGATTACACGACAGGCTACGGCATGGTGGATGCGGCCGCCGCGGTTGCCATGGTGGACTCCCACTGCTATCTGTCCGGCCAGGTGGTGAATGGGGACACGGTGGTGTATGCATTCGAGGTGGACGATCACACCAGCGAGGCCGCGGTGATGATGGTATACAACGATCTCTTCGGCGACCCCGTGGATCCGGTCATGAGCAGGAGCGTCGATCTGCCGCCCGAGGTGCTCGACCCCCCGCTGGCCGTGGATCTGGATCTGGTTGCGCAGGGGCCTGATCCGGGTACACCGAGCCGCTATCCGCTCACGCCGGACCCGCAGTGGCCCCAACTGCCCGCACGAGAGGCGGAGAACCATGTGGACAATGTGGAGCAGATCGTGCTCCGCTCCCCGAAGCCCGGCGAGTGGACGGTGCGTGTGATTGCGCGGTCGATGGCTCGCTCGCTGCCGCGGCAGCGCTACTCACTGACATGGCGTGGAATGCGGCTGCTGGGGGAGCATGTACTTCCGCGCACAGTTCCGTCGATCGAGTTCCGCACGAAGTTGATCCAGGGTCTGGATTGATCGCCCAGCGCCCGATTGCCCGGTGGTCCGCCGCCGGTCCGCCACGGTGCTCATCGTGTTGCGTGCATGGCATGGCCGCAGAGCGTTGCATTCACCGGATTATTCCTTCTTCAGATTCAGAATATCAATTGCAGGAGGCGACCGATGCACTCGAATTCAATTGCATATACATCGCTGCCGATGCTGTCGATTATCATGGCGGTCTTTTGTTCGGATGCGATGGCGCAGGAAGATACGTCGGGCATGGCGCATGTACATGGAACGATCGTTCTTACAAGCGATCTGGATGAACAGGTGATCGGAGGAACGGAGGGAGGAAAGACCTTCGATGCGCTTCATTGCATCTATGCCGACCCGACGTTCGAGTTCTCCCAGGATTTCTCTCTGCCGGTACAGGTTGCGCTGACGTCGGAGGAGACGGGCGTGGTGCTGGCCCGGCCGGTACGTCGCGATGCGATGGCCCTGCTGCTGCAGCCGGGGCACGTGGTGATGATCGGTCCGCACTATCGGTGGGCGCAGTTGCTGATCGGAACACAGGTTCCCGTTGCCTCGTCGCTCGCTACCGGCGGTATCCCGTTGTTCGGCATCGGCGCGGACCTGCATCCCGGCATCGTTCGCCTCCAGGCGAGCGCCGGCATCTCCCAGCGCGCGGCCCCGCCCGATACCGTTCATCAACTGAGCGGCACATACCGGCAGACGATGTACTGCGTGCGTGTTGTGGTAGGCGATTCCGCGCGTTCGCATATGGGCCTCAGCGTGATGCATGCGCACGACGATCCGGGCTCCATTCCGGTGAACCCGATCGTGACGCGGCGTCTGAACGACACCGAGATCCTCACGCGGGATTCGCTGATGGATACGCCACGCGAGAACCTGGTCTCCTCCGTTGACTTCTGCTGGCGGATCCTTTCCGGGCTGACGGCCCGTGGCGAGATCGCGGGCTCGCTGTACACGCGAAACATCGAGGGAAGTGCGGATCCGGATCTCGCCAGAAGGTACGTTCCGCTATTGCGGCATCTCTACACGTTCGACAGCTCCACCACCGCCGACTTTGCCGCCCGGTTCTCGGTTGGCTACGAGCATGAGTCGTGGGGAGCGGATCTGGTTACGGAGTATGTGGGGCCGGCGTATGTCTCGCTCGGGCTGCCGTATCTGGCGAATGATCATCTCAGCCTGCAATCCGGTGCGCATGCGTCGCTGTTGGACAATCGCCTGGTGCTCGATGTGCAGGGGGAGTTCTGGCGCAACAATCTTCCATGGACCGGCTCGACCACAACCTTCGATCTCTTCGGTTCGTGCAATGCGTTCTTTCAGGCCGCCGACGATCTGAGCTTCGAGTTGGACGTCACCACGGACGCAACGAGAACGGCGGAGCGATTCACCATACCCGCTGCCTCGACAACGGAGGGTCCCATACCGGTGGACACCATCAGGTGGACCGGCATGCAGAACCTCATGTTCAGTCCCACATACACCATATGCGGCGAGACGATGTCGCACTCGATCAGCCTGTCGCTTGCGGTCGCGCGCCAGGATATGGGATGGGATGCTGCCGGGAACCGCATGGCACCGGCTCTCTCGGGAGTGCTCGGTGCCCTGTATTCGGTCTCGTTCGAGACCATTCCGCTTACGGCCAGTCTTGGTGATACGCATACCCTCTGGCCGGCAGGATCCGGGATTGTGTGGGACGATCGGCTCACGGCCGGGCTTCAGTACGGGCGCTTTCGTGACCGGGTCGTTCCTTCGCTCAACGTCACGTGTGGTTTCACGAAGCCGGACAGCGGGGGCCTCACGACGCAGCTCTACCTGTCCGCGTCCGTGCGCTGCACCATCACGTCGGGCATCCTGTTCACGCTGGATGCCGCCCTGAACAGTGTTCGATATCCTTCCAGCGCGGATATCACGAGGAACGACAAGTACACCCTGCGTACGTCGCTGATCTTCACACCCTGACAATGACCTACTTCCGGAGAATAACAGCATGAGGTCTACAGCCATCATCATTGCGCTTGGGTTCCTGAGTTCGATTCCCTGTGTCGCACAGCCGGGTGTGCGCGGGGCTGCATCCCGGCCGCTTCGTCCATCGCCGCAATCGTTCATTCATCAGACCCTCAGTGTCTCGCAGTACCCGAACCCCGATTTCAACTCCTGGACAAGCCGTCCCGAGACGGTGTACATGACGATCACGAATCAGTCCGGTGCGCGGGTGTGCGTAAAGCTTGTTGCACGGATCTCGGTGGATGGGAACCGGCAGGACCCGATTGCCGTGGTAGAGTCTGCACCCGGTGATTCGATCTGCCTGAATCCGGGTATCAATCGTCTCTATGCACGCGATCTGATCGGATCGAAGATCACATTCTCTCCGCAGTACAGTGCCGCCAGCATGAGGACGGGGCAGTTGCCGGCAGGGCGATACGAGATCTGCATCACGTTGCAGTCCGCCAGGAACGACATCGTGGTGGTGCCGCAGCCGGTCTGCGCCTCCTTCTCGATAGCAGAGTACAACCCGCCGGTGCTGCGGTCCCCGGCCGATGCGGCGGTTCTTGCGTTGAACCAGAGGCCGCAGTTCACCTGGCGCCAGGTGACGCCGCCGCAGAGTGGTATACACTACATCGTGCGTGTGTTCCAGATGCTTCCGGGGCAGGTGAGCTCGGTGGTTGCGATGCGGGCAAACCGGCCGCGGCTGGAGCATGATGCCCTCGGCTTCACGCAGTTGAGCTGGCCGATCGGTGCCGAGATGCTGATGCCGGGAAGATATGTCTGGACCGTGCAGGCGATCGATGCGCAAGGAAAGCCGCTGCCGCGTAACAATGGCTATGCTGAGCCGCTCACCTTCATCGTGGACTCCGGCAACGTGTCACCATCCGGCCGGAAACCCGAGGGCGGTGATTCCCTTCGCATGGACTACCAGTATCCGGCATCACCAGCCTCGCCGGTTCGGGGTGCTCAGAGCGGAGACACGTCCGGCGGCCCGGTACGCCCCAGTCCCATGCACGGTGACTCCCTTCGCACGGACTCCCTGCATCCGGCTTCACCGGTCTCGCCGGTTCAGGGCGTTCAGGGTGGGGGTGCTTCCGGCGGCCCGATACGCTCCGCTCCCATGGATGGTGATTCGATTCGCGCAGATTCCGCGCGCACAACTTCGGGCAGTGGGGGCGTGCGGCAGAGCAGCCTGCCGCCTTTCCGTCAAGAGTCCATGCCGGGGCCGGATTGTGCATGTGGTGATGCACGAGCATGCAACCCGATCCTCACTCCTTCCAGGTATTCCCCCGAACCCCGGTTTCCCTCGATTGATGCCGGCGGCGCGCCGGAGTAGTTTTGTACACGAGGGCTGCGCCGATTGCTCCTGAATCATTCTGTATTTCGTCGAGAGCTGGGAGTGCTCGAAACCAGGAGACGTTGGTTCGGCCCGCAGGGCCCGGTTGATCACCGGGCCCTTTGTCAATTGTTCTCCGCGCGCTGCCGCGCAGCGCACGGGCTTGCCGGACCGGTTGTATGCGCACCGCGTGGGCCGGCACGGTGCGGAGTGCGTGCAGCGCCGTGCGGCAGCGCCATGCGGGGACTGCGGCGCGGTGTGGGGAAGCCGCTTTGGGGGTTGCCATTCCGCTTCCGATGCTATCTTGCATGCAACATCCCACTGCCGGAATCGTCCGGTAGGAAAGACTAAAGACAACGGAATCCATGGTGGATGCGGTGGCACGAGGATGCCCCGCACACAACCTCATCCTTTTTCAAAGCGCATTGAGCGAGAACAAACTGCACACCATCACGCGGAGCGAGCGCGAACGGGCGCTCCTGATTGGATTATCAGTCTGGCCCGAAGAACGAGAGACGACGTTGGAGCATCTCGAGGAACTCGAGTTGCTTGCCGATACCGCCGGTGCCGATACCGTTCTCAAAGTGGTACAGGGGCTGCCGCGGAAGGACTCCGCATTCTTCATCGGCAAGGGGAAGGTGGAGGAGCTTGCCGAGGCGGTCAAGGATGAGGACATCACGCTGGTCATCGTGGATGACGATCTCTCCCCGGTGCAGGCGCGCAACCTGGGCCGCATGCTGGAACGGAAGGTGATAGACCGGAGCGGGTTGATTCTGGACATCTTCGCCCAGCGCGCGCGCTCCAGCGAGGCGCGCACGCAGGTGGAGCTGGCGCAGTTGCAATACATGCTTCCCCGCCTCACCCGCCAGTGGACGCACCTCTCGAAGCAGTTCGGCGGCATCGGCACGAAGGGACCCGGTGAAACCCAGATCGAGACAGACCGTCGGATGATCCGTTCCCGTATCGCGCACCTGCGCGAGAAGCTGGAGAGGATCGAGGTGCAGCGCGAGACCCAGCGCAAGGGGCGCGGCGATCACTTCCGCGTTGCTCTGGTGGGTTATACCAATGCCGGGAAGTCCACGCTGATGAACGAGCTGAGCGGTGCGGCGGTGCATGCGGAGGACCGGCTGTTCGCAACGCTGGACTCCACGGTGCGCGCCGTGGAGCTGACACCCGGACGCACGATCCTCCTCTCCGATACCGTCGGGTTCATCCGGAAGCTGCCCTCGCATCTGGTGGCGAGCTTCCGTTCCACGCTTGCCGAGGCGCGCGAGGCCGATCTGCTGCTCCATGTTGTTGATGTCGCCTCATCCACCGTTCGCGAGCAGATCCAGGTGGTGGAGGAGACTCTGAAGGAGATCGAGGCGAACCAGATCCCGGTGGTGATGGTGTTCAACAAGGTGGATCTGCTGCAGCCGGGGGACGAGACGCTGGCGGAACTGCGGGAGCGCTATCCGGAATCCGTTGCGATCTCCGCGATGCGCGGGCTGCATATTCATGCGCTCCGTTCGAAGCTGGTGGAGATGGTGGAACAGACGTTCTGCGAGCGACTGGTGCGCATCCCGCTGGCGCGCTACAGCTACTTCACGAAGGTGTACGACTACGCGGATGTGATCGGCAAGGAGTTCGACGAGGAACATGCCATCATCAAGATCCGCTTCAGCCCCAAGGTGCGCGACCACGTGGAGCACATCCTTGCGCTTGCAATGGCCCAGGAGATGTCGCCGCTGGCCGCTCAGGCCTCGAGCCCGTTGTAGATCCGTTCCGCCGCAGGCGGCAGGGGCATTGCGTTCCCGGGCATGCGCCGGTTGGCAGTTTCATGATGTCCGATCTCTTACGATTCGATGATGACCCCTTCACTGATCAGCGGGCTGAAGGATTCCGCGCCGGCCGGCAACGGACGCGCTCCGATGCGCCGCGCGGTTGCGGAAGAGTGCCGGCGTCCGGGGGTATGGGCGGTGGTTCTGTTCCTCGCCCTGCTTGCCTGTGCAATGCCCGCGCGTGCGCAGGTGAAGCTCCTGATCCCGATGGACAATACGCAGACCGATCATCTGAAGGCGTACGGCATCGCCTTCTGGTCGCTCTCGCGCGATCAGGCGGTGGACTGGCTGTTGAACTACCGCGGCGGCTCGTTCATGATGGACTACAGCGACATTGCCGCCGCGGAGTGCCGTATCCGCGGCGTCAGCTTCGAGCCGGTCTCCGGATCGCAGGCGGCGCAGATCTACAGCACCGTTCAATCGGAGACGACGAATACGGACCTGGTACGGCTGGAGACCGCTCCGAAGATGGCTGTGTATGTGCCGCCCACGTCGCAGCCGTGGGATGATGCGGTGACGCTGGCGCTGGATTATGCCGAGATTCCGTACGAAAAAGTGTGGGACAAGGAGGTGCTGGCCGGCAAGTTGAAGCAGTACGACTGGCTGCACCTGTTCCACGAGGATTTCACCGGACAATACGGTAAGTTCTACGCCAGCTTCTCCAACGCTCCCTGGTATCTGCAGCAGGTGGCGACGTCGGAGGCCATGGCCCGCGAGCTCGGGTTCGCGAAGGTCTCGCAGATGAAGCTTGCCGTAGCCCGCGAGATCAGGAAGTACGTGGGCGGGGGCGGATTCCTCTTCGCGATGTGTGCGGCCACCGATTCGTACGACATCGCGCTCGCTGCCGGCAACACCGATATCTGCGATGTGGTGTTCGACGGCGACCCTCCGGCTGCCAATGCACAGGAGGCTCTGGATTTCTCGCAGACCTTCGCGTTCGAGAATTTCAAACTCGAGATGAACCCGATGGTCTACGAGTACTCGGAAATCGATGTGCAGCCCAGCTTCACATCCACTCCGGAGACGGATTTCTTCACGCTCTTCGAGTTCTCTGCCAAGCACGACCCCGTTCCCACGATGCTCACCCAGAACCATGTCGGTGTTGTACGCGGGTTCATGGGGCAGACCACTGCCTTCCACAAGCGATTCATCAAGAAGGGGGTGACGATCCTGGCGGAGAAGGAGGGAACCGATGAGGTGAAGTATATCACGGGAAATTTCGGTCGCGGCACCTTCACATTCTATGGCGGCCACGACCCCGAGGATTATCAGCATGCGGTGCACGATCCGCCGACGGATCTCTCGCTGCACAAGCATTCGCCCGGCTATCGCCTGATCCTCAACAATGTTCTGTTCCCCTCGGCAAAGAAGAAGAAACAGAAGACCTAGGCGTCTCGGCTGCGTGGAGCGGCAAGCCTCCGCACGATATGCCGGCGCGGATCACGAGGCCTGGCGCCTGTTCCATCGATGCCGTATCATGTGCAACCAGTAATTCATTGAAGCTATGAAGACCAGATATATCACGGCCCCACTCGCGGCCTTCATGCTGGTGGCGATGGCCGTCGCGGTTCACGCCGATCCGATCGAGCTCGAGTGGAAGACGATCGTCCAGGGTCTGGAGAATGCGCCGAAGGAAAACAAGTTCATCGTGCTGGACATCTACACCGACTGGTGCGGCTGGTGCAAGCGCATGGACCGGGACACCTACAGAGACAGCAACGTCGTGGGCTACATGAGCTCGCGCTTCATTCCGTGCAAGATGAATCCGGAGAAGCCCGGGAAGCTCACCTACGACGGCAAGGAGTACACGCTCGGCGAGTTCAGCCAGGCTATCGGCGTCAGCGGCTTCCCGACCACGGTGATCTTCGACCAGAAGGGAAAGATCCTGACGGCTCTTCCCGGCTACATGGCACCGAAGGATTTCCTTCCGCTGCTGAAGTACTTCGGCGAAGGTGTGTACCAGAGCGGTACGTCGTACGAGGATTATATCAAGGGCGGCGGCGCGAAGAGCAACTGAGCGTTCAGGGGGCACGGCGCACACTGCCGGCGACGCCTGAAGCCGGCTCATCGTGAGGGGAACTGCCGGATCATACATCCGTCACAAGGCAAGATTGCACTGCGGGGGCATCGGAACACGATGCCCCCGGGTCGTTCCATACATTCGAAACCGAACTCGATTCCGATGTCCCTATCCCTGCGCCGGCGTGTTCTGCTGGCGACGCTCCTCGCGATCACACTCCCCATCCTTCCGGCTGCGGCCCAGCGCCAGCCGGGCCCGCGGCCGGCAATCGAGTATACGGTTCATCCCGATCTCGCCACGCAGCACTTCGTTGTTCACGTCACGCTCCGCAACATTCCGGGCGATACCATCATCTTCCACTTCCCGATCTGGGCGCCCGGCGCCTACGACATCGCGAACTTCGGAAGCTATGTGGACCGCTTCACCGCCACCCCGAAGGGGGGCACGCCCGTGGTGACGCGGATCGACACGAACTCCTTCCGGATTGCCGGCCGGTATATCGGCGAGATGGAGATCGACTACGAAATACGGAACGTGGAACCGCCGCGGAATACGGATTGGTACTGCGCTTCCGATATCGAGCAGGCATATGCCTTCGGCGTTGGTGCGGCGATCTTCGGATATCCCGACGGCTTCAAGGATGTTCCCTGCACGGTGAGCTACGGCGTGCCGCCGGGGATGCGGATTGCCGTTGCGCTCGATTCCGCCGCACGCACCGAGACGCACGACGGATATACCTGGCACCAGTACAGAGCGGCCAGTTACGACGATCTGATCGATGCGCCGGTGGAGATGGGGACGTGGCAGCAGTCCAGCTTCGTTGTTCGCGGCGTGCCGCATCTGATAACCGTGCGGAACGTTGTCGGCAGCGACACGGTGAACATGCGCAACCTTACCACGCTTACGCGGCGGGTGGTGGAGATCGAAACGGACTTCTTCGGAGAGATTCCGTATCCGCGCTACGTGTTCCAGCACTGGCTTGCCGATCTGAACGAGCGCAAGGTAGACGGCGGCTTCGGAGCGCTGGAGCACAGCGGCAGCTCCACCTATCTGCTTCCGACTCCGTCGCCCGGTGAGGATTATGCCGATGTCACGGCTACCACGATCGCGCACGAGTACTGGCACGTCTGGAGCCCGAAGCGCATTCATGTGGGGACCCTGGGCCCGTTCGATTACCAGCACGCTCCGAAGACAACGTCCCTCTGGTTTGCCGAAGGGCTCACGGAGTACTACTCGCGTGTGTTGCTCGTGCGCAACGGCGTGATCTCCATGCAGCAGTTCCTGCACGAGGCGGATGCGGATGTCCGGGGATCGTACGGCCGGCCGCAGCGGCCGCCGGTGACGGTTATCAGCCGGAACATCTCCGGGCTCGACGAGAGCATCGTCTCCCGTGCGCTGTACAGCGTCGGGCCGATGATCGGCCTGTTGCTCGATGCTGCCATCCGCACGCAGACGAACAACGCGAAGAGTCTGGATGATGCGATGCGGCTGTTCAACCGCGAGTATGGGCGCACGGGGAAGACCTTCTCCGATGAGGAGATCATTCCCATCATGGAGCGTGCCACGGGAGCGAAACTTCAGGAGTTCTACGCCCGTTACATCGACAGCACCGAACCGCTCCCGTACGATCAGTATCTGCCGAAGATCGGCCTGGCCTACGGAACCGTGACGGAGCGCCGCCGCCAGCTGGGTGCGACGCTCGCGCCTGGTGATTCGGGAATCGTGGTGACGCTGGTGAAGCCCGGCCTGAGCGCGGATGCGAGCGGGCTGCGCGTGAACGATCGCATCACCGGACTCCTGACGGAGGCGAAGGACACATTGCGAGCCGCCGAACTGCCGGAGTCGTTCATCCGCGACGACATGCTTGTCCGCCTCCCGATCGCCGCCTTCCTCGTCCGCAGGAACGGTTCGGACCTTGCTCTTCCGGTCAGGGTGGTGGAGCGCGAGGAGCAGGTTCACCGTCTCACGCTCGATCCGTCCGCCACCGGTCAGGCGCTTGCGATTCGCAAGTCCATGATCGGCCAATAATCTCCAATGCCATGATATCTCGTCGCTCTCTCCCGAAAGCCCTTCCGCTGTTCATCGCACTTGCCGCTGCGATGAACGTTGCCGCGCAGACCTCCGGCGCAGGCGTTGCCGCGAGCGGCTCGCGGGCCGATGCCAGGGGCGGCGCATCGGTGAACTATCGTGTCGCGATCGATGTGCGTGCCAAAACGTTCGATGTCTCTGCCGACCTGAACAATCTGGCTGCCGATACGCTGGTGTTCCACTTCCCGATCTGGGGGCCCGGCGCCTACGATATCGTGAACTTCGGCGTCTATGTGCACGACATCACCGCAACGGGGCAGGGAGGGCGGAAGCTGCAGGTGGTGCGCGGCGACACCAGCACGTTCCGCATCATCGGCGCAACGCAGAAGGTTACGCTGCACTACCGCGTGCACGACATCGAGTCCGTTCCCAACTCGCTCTGGTTCGGCCTTTCGGATATCGAACCCACCTTCGCCTTCGCGAACACGCCGGCGCTCTTCGCCTATGCCGATGGCTTCAAGAATATTCCCTACGGCGTGACCTACGTACAGCCTGCCGGCTGGGACGTGGCGGTGGGGCTGGATCCGGCGAAGGGGAAGGGGAGCTATCAGGCGCAGGATTACGATGAGCTGATCGATGCACCGATCGTCATGGGAAAGTTCCAGCGGCTGAGCTTCGAGGTGAACGGCGTGCCGCACATTATCGCGGTGTTCGCACCGAAGAAGCTCGATGCCGTTGCATCGAAGAAGCTCGTGGACGACACGAAGAGGGTGGTGGAGATCGTGAGCGGCTTCTTCGGCGACATGCCGTACAAGCGCTATGTGTTCCAGCACTTCCTGGTGAACCCCACTCCGGCAGATGCAATGTTCGGTGCCCTGGAGCATCGCAACAGCTCCACCTATCGCATGCCGTGGTACGGCGGCGACAGCGAGGTGATGAGTGAGCTGAACGCCGTGATCGCCCATGAGTACTGGCATGCATGGAGCCCGAAGCGCATCCATGTTGCGGAGCTTGGCCCCTTCAGCTACCAGCGGCCGCCGCATACCAGCTCGCTCTGGTTCGCCGAAGGGTTCACGGAGTATTATGCGCGTCTCCTCCTGGTGCGCAACGGCATGCTGGATGCGGGCGAAGCGCACGCGCAGTTGAGCCGGATCGTCTCCGCGAGCATGGGGCATCGGCAGCGCCAGGCGATCACGGATCTGAGTCTGAAGATATCGCAGGTGCCGCCGGAGGAGATCCTTCCGCTCTACTCCAAGGGGCCGGTGCTGGGCATGCTGATGGATGCCACGATTCGCCTGCAGACCGGCAACAGGAAGAGTCTGGATGATGCGATGCGCTACTTCAACAACGAGTACGGAAAGCGGGGCATAACCTTCGGCGACGACGAGATCATCCCGATCATCGAGCAGGCCACCGGTGCGAAGCTCGAGGACTTCTACGTGAAGTATATCGCCGGAACCGAACCGCTTCCGTTCAACGAGCTGCTGCCGAAGATCGGCTTCGTGATCGACACCACCTATCGCGAGCGCCTGCAGCTTGGCGCGGAGGTGGATCAGACGGAGAAGGGGTGGAGCATCGCTTCGGTGGAAAAGGGAGGATCTGCGGATTCGATGGGAATGCAGGCCGGCGATGTCATCTCCGAGATCCGCCTGAAGCGCACCTCGCTGGCGCTGGCGAAGATTCCAACCTCGGTTGCAGGCTCGCTTGTCTCCATGCCCGATGTCCTGGGCTTCACAGTGCTGCGCGGCGGCAGGACTCTGGACGTCACGGCGAAGATCGTGAAGTCGAAGTCCGCGGATATCTCGGTGAAGCCGGATCCGAACGCCGGCGGACTTGCGCGCGAAATCCGCGTTGCGATGTTCGGGCGATAGTCGGAACCGATCGGCCGGCAGTACTGCTGCCGGCAGCGCGTATCGGCGAGCGGCGATGCGTTGCGGATGCCTGCAGCCCTGTCCGCCATTGCCGTGTGCCCGCGGATGTACGCGCCGGCGGAGTGATTCACGAGTTCCGATGGAGGGGAAACGTGCAACGGTGCCGTAATGCTGTAACCGCCGCAGGATGGTCCGATGTTCCATCCGATATGCCATGAATCAAACGGGCGCCGCTCCGGTGGAGGGCACCCGTTGGCATGGCAGCGAGTGGTGGATGCGAAGCGAGGGGAATGCGCGGGTGAGATCGATGCATGCTCATCGGCGATCGAGCCGTTGCGGCGAGCCTGTCTCGGTGAGAATGAGATGGACGTCCCCGAACTCGTGCCACAGGTAGCGCTCGCGGAGCGCCTCACTGTATGTCGCGTGCAGATGGCTCTCGCCGCAGAGCGCGGCCAGCATCGCGAGGTGCGAGGCGCGTGGTTCGTGCAGGCCGGTAAGCAGACCGTTCACCGATCGCACCGGCTGTTCCGGCGTGATCACGAGGTCCGTCCAGCCTTCTCGTGCGTGAACGTTGCCGGCGAAGTCGATGCAGCTTTCCAATGCCCGCACAACCGTTGTTCCCACCGCCACGACGCGGCCTCCCGATTCGCGCGCCATGTTGAGAAGCCGTGCGGTGGTTTCCGGAACGCGATAGTATTCCTCGTACGGTGCCTCATCCGCTTCCAGGCTGGCCACGCCCGTGTGCAGCACGATCGGTGCAACCATCACACCGTTGGCGGTCAATTGCGTAATCGTACGCTCGCTGATCGGTCTGCCGGCCGACGGCATCTCTGCGCTCCCGGGCTCCCGGGCGTACACCGTCTGGTAGTATTCGATCGGCCACCGGTCGCGAACGTAGTGATAGCGGATCGGCTGGCCGTGCGCGGCGAGATACTCCGCAAGCGGCACGGGCAGCGCAAGGTCCGCAACCCAGAGGCGGGCGTCCGTTCCCTTCGGCGCGGCCTCGCCACCCCCGGCATCGTGTAGCGGCAGTGGTTCGGTGTGCGGCAACGTTTCGAGCCTCTGTCCCTCTCCTGCGATCGTGAGCGGAGCTCGCCTGCCGTGTGGCCGGTACAGGCGGACGGTTCCCCCATCCGGAAGTGCCAGCCGTTCGCCGGGCACGCCGCCGCCGAACTGAATGGGGGCCGCTCCGGCCACCGGCAGCCGCAGCTCCACCAGCCAGCGGCCGTCGCTGCGCTGCGTGGAGAGATGAAGCATCAGCCGTGTGCCGTCTGCGCGCATGGCTGGAACCGATGCGGCGAGCGTGCCGCTGGTGTTGATCACCAGGAGATCTCCCGCGTTCAGATAGTCGGGCAGGTCGCGGGCGCGTGCGTGAACGATACTGTTGTCCGCGGTGCTGGATATCATCATCCGCACGCCATCGCGTGCGAGGCCACGCGCCTCCGGCGGCTCCGTGGCCTCCAGCGTCTCGGGAAGGACGAACCTGCTGAAGAAGGGATCGAGAGCGTTTCCTGCAACGTCCGGGCGAATCGCAACACCGCTCACAGCGCCACCTCCGCGAGAGCCCGTGCGATATAGCGGCCGGAAGCCGGGCGTTCCTCCAGCAGCACCAGAAAGCCCGGCACACTGGTTTCCGGCGGCAGGCGGTCGCTGATGTCGTCGCCGGGAAACGCCTCCTGATGCATCTGTGTGCGCATGTCGCCGGGGTCCACCCAGTAGACTCGAAGGTCCGGCTCCTCCGCCGCGAGAATCGCGGAGAGCTGCTCCAGCGCCGCCTTGCTGGATCCGTAGCCCCCCCAACCCGCATAGGGCTCCACGCCGGCGTCGCTGGTGACGTTGATGATGGTTGCACCGGGACGGAGCGATGCCCGAAGCGCCTGTACCATCGCGAGGGGGGCGATGACGTTGGTGTGGTAAACATCCGCCAGCGTCGCCAGCGGATACTCCAGCAGATTGGGCTGCGGGCTGGGCCCGAGGATGCTTGCGTTGTTGATCACTGCATCCACGCCGCCCCATTCCCCGGCCACCTCCGCGATCTCGCTGCGATGCCGTGGGTCCGCGACGCTTCCCGCGATCGCCGCCACTTCAGTCATTGCGGCAAGCTCCTCGCGCGCCGCCTCCAGCGCCGATGCGCCGCGCGCATCGATTACCAGCCGCCAGCCGCGCCCGGCGAGCGCGCGCGCCAGCGCAAGCCCCAGCCCGCGCGAGGCTCCGGTGATCAGCGCCGTGCGTCGATGATCCTTCGAAAGATTTCCTGTATGCATTGCGAACGTTCCTTCATCGTGATTCGGGATTGGAATCCATCACGCGAAACTATCGTGCAACGCAACGCAGGGCATCCGGCGAAAGGACCGCGCCGAACCTGTACGATGGTACAGATGCGGCCGGTTAGAGAGCCTTGTCGATCTTGGCTGCGAGAATGAAGTCGCTCTCGGTGAGCCCGTTCACCTTGTGTGTCCAGATCTCTATCGCCACCCGTCCCCAGGAGAGATGGATATCCGGATGATGCCCCTCGCGCTCCGCGATCTCACCAACCCTGTTCGTGAACGCGATCGCCGTCTTGAAGTCCGGGAAGGCGAACTCCTTGTGCAGATGGTGCGCGTTCACAACGCTCCAGGAGTGCCCGAGTGCGTTGTGAATCGGCCCGATCTCCTCCGGTGTCATCGGCGGCACGCCGCCCCTGCATGGAACGCATTCCTTGCTTGCCAGATCCGTCATTGTATGCTCCGTGATGTGTTCGTGCGTCAGGGTGTCCGCTGTCGCCATCGGCATCTCGTTCCGCCGCCGGGAAGTGCCGCCGGGAGAAGGATGTGCGCAGCGCACGTTCCGTCGCCGTGCCGTACCTTTGCGCAGCCGGACTCTCCCCGATCAATATACGCGACCGATGAGCACGCGACTTCTGATACCGATGGCGGCGGCTCTTCTGCTGAATGCCTGCCATCATGCGGGCCGGGGGCCGCTTGCAGTGCTGCATCCGGACACCACCCTTCTCGTTGCCTTCTACAACACGGAGAACCTGTTCGATCCGATGGATGATCCCGCCCTGGCCGGCGACGATGAGTTCACGCCCGGGGGAGCGATGAAGTGGAACGATGAGCGGCTGGATCGGAAGCTCGCACAGATTGCGCGCGCCATCCGCCTGATGAACAACGGCAGCGGACCCGATCTGATAGGGCTGGCGGAGGTGGAGGACCGGCGCGTGGCCGCGATGCTGGCGGAGGATCACCTGCCGCGCGGGCTCTACGCGGTCATCCATGCGGAGTCACCGGATGAACGGGGCATCGACGTTGCGCTTCTCTACAAGCCGTCCGTGCTTGCGTTGAAGGGATTCACGATGCATCGTGTGGATCTGGGCGCCGGAGCACGGCCAACGCGCGACATCATGGAGGCAACCTTCACGAAGGATGGTCACGTGCTGACGGTGCTCGTGAATCACTGGCCCTCCAGGCTCGGCGGCGAGGAGCATACTGCCACGCGGAGGGAGGCCGCCGCCCGCGCCGCCGCCGGTGTGATCGATTCGCTCCGCGCGCTCGACCCCAATGCCGACGTGGTGTTGATGGGGGATCTGAACGACGAGCCCGGTTCCCCGAGCATCGAGAACGTCCTCGATGCCCGCGAATACACCGGCGGATCGTTCCAGCATCGGATGATCAACACTGCCGCGCCTGTTGCCGCGACCGATACCATCGGGAGCTACTTCTATCGCGGCAGGTGGGAGGTGATCGATCAGATCATGCTCTCCCGCGGAGCTCTGGATTCCTCGGGTGCCGTGCTCAATGAGGCCGTGGAGACGGTGTTCACGCCGGAGTTCCTTCGCGATGACCGGGCGGACCCCGTTCATCGTCCTCCGTACAGGACATATGTCCATGGGACGCAATACATCGGCGGCGCAAGCGATCACTTCCCGGTGATGCTGCGTGTCGGGTGGATGCGGAGGTAGATCGGTCGGTGTCCCGGTGGAGACGAAGCCTGCCGTGCGAAGCCTGCCGTGCGAAGCCGGTCGGGCGAAGCAATCCCGAACGTTCCCATTGTTCGGTGCATTGGCCGCGAAGAACGACAATGATCGATGGATCTGCCCTCCGCTGAATGCGGCCGGAGTATGGCACGCGCCGATGTGAGGGGACGATAACAGTAGATTGACGTTTCGCCGCAGCCGACTCCGCGAACCGCGACCTGTTAACAGTAGATGAACGAAATCTGCGCAGCGCTTGCTGCACGCACCGAACCGTTTGAATGCCACCCGCCGATCGTTCTTGGATGTTGATTATCTGCCGCGGCATGAAACGCCCCGGGGGTGAATACCCGCAACATCGTGCGGATGAAGGTGTTGTCCGGAAAGCGTATGAATCGTAGTGCGATTATTTGTTCCGCACGATGCTGATGCCCGCCAGGCCTTACCCCGCAAGGCCTGGCGGGAGATGGTGCCCGGCATCGATTTCCCTTCCATGGTGATATTTCGTGCGCGGGCATTCATGGCCGGCACGTCAGGTGATGCGTTCGCCGAGCCGGTTGCCGATCGTGTGGGACATGTTGCACCGTTCACTGCGGGAACGCGCGTACCACGCGGAATAACTTTTCCGGAGTTCCCGTGTTTAGCTCGACAAGAAGGGTAACCGGCCGGATCTCATGAGCGATGGCACGCAGTGAGAAGGTGAGTCCGGCTCCGAAGCCCTTCATGAGTTGAGTTGTTGAGGAGTACCTCACAGGTGCACATGATTCATAGTCTGTGCTGATTTGTCTGCATCTGCAGCAACTCGAATTTCATCCCGACAGAATTCCGATAGCCATTGCACATGGCATCAATGCTGCTGAGTTGTGCGCCGCAGCGCAGCCCCGTTCAAGGCATGCAACTACGGGGCCGGTGTTGTGAGTACATCGGTCCAGCCAGCCTGACCACACGATAATCACCGAGACTGCTGCTCGCGCCGGTTTCAATTCGCGGCCGTTGACATCGGCCATGAATTGGAGGGGCGTGCCATGCCGTTTCGCGTTCGTGGAAAGGCCGGCGACGAATCGATGAGCGTGGCCCTGCACGTTGCTATCCGCACAAACAGGTATTGCTGCTGTCGATGACAGTTGCATGCACTTCAATTCGTTCGTGCCTGGAAGTGCTTCAGCGGCGGGCAGGATCTATCGCATATGCACGGGGAACGTCGGCATCGTCTATGATGCGCCGATGCCGCCCAACCGGATTCGGCAACTGCGATGAGCGAGTGCAATGGAGACGGGGATCGGTCGGGATACACAATCCTGTTGTAATTGACCTGGAGGTAATCATGCAACGTAGGAGACTGTCTCTGTCGCTGCTGGCCATGCTGGTTCTGATACCGGTGATGGCTCGAGGGCAGACATTCCCGGCTGCGGTACAGACCCCGTGGAACAGGTATATCTGTACCCGCATCACGAATGCGTACACACCTATCATCGGCCAGCTCGGGACGACGTTGATCGCCAACAGCCCCGCTGCTGCCAGCACGCAGGTGTTCAACCTTACGCTTCCGTTCAACTTCAAGTTCATCGGCACCATCTACACCGGCGGCTCGTCCGTCCTTCGTGTCGGTGCCAATGGATACATCGCCTTCGGTAGCCCGAGCACCAGTGGTGCGCCGGATCTCAGCCAGTCCACCGGCACGCAGATGCTCTTCCCGTACTGGAGCGACATCGAGCCCAAGGGTGCACCGGAAGGCGGCATCTACTGGCGCGTCGATGGTGTCACGCCGTCTCGCGTCCTCACCGTCGAGTGGCGGTGCCAGGGTGCGGCCGGCAGCCCGGTGACCCGCAACCCGGGCCAGTTCCAGGCGAAGCTCTTCGAGGGAAGCAACAAGATCGAGTTCCACTACAGCTCG
>DASZRW010000077.1:0-6820 GCA_035549015.1 Kapaibacterium sp. (SeqCode) | reverse complement strand
GCGCCAGGCGATCTTCGAGTACATCGAGGTCTTTTACAACCGTCAGCGGCGGCACTCAACACTTAGCTATCTCAACCCCGTTGAGTTCGAGGCTACCGCATCACACGACGCTGCTGACTGTCCACCATAACAGGGCAAGATCAGTCTTCACGACCGTCCGTGTGGGAAGCCCGCCGATCGGTGGGATGCGCAGATGTTGTGTGTCCGTAACCGTCGTGGTCACGAGGATGCGCGGGTCGTACATGGCCTGCTCCCAGCGCATGTGCGCGATGGCCGTATCGATGGCACGCAGCGAGTCCCAGCGCGCGAACATCGCGAACTTGTTCAACAGCGTGTGCGTGACGCTCGCCGTGGTATCCACATACAAAAGATGCGTCATGCTCTGCTCGATCGTGGTGATCACGCCGCCGGTGGCGGGGTTGCGGACCGTGGTGGTGGTGCCGAACGCATCCAGACCGAAGAGCTGGCGGAGCGTCAGCTCCGGACCGTAGCGCCGCGCCGTGTCGATGGTATAGTCCATGCTGGTCCAGGACTTCAGCAGTCCGTTCACGGAGGTCTTCTGCGCCGTGTCCAGGATCAGGAACGGTGTGCCGAACCGCGCGGTGGCGATGTTGTACGTGCTTCCCCATGCGGACATGGAGGTGGTGCCGGGGCTGGCACTGGTCCAGTTCTCCGTCACCGTGGTGTCGCCGGCGCCGATGGTACTGGTCCGGTAGTTCGACGTGTAGAAGGGCGGCGGCAGCTTGGGCGCCAGCGACGGGAGCGGGAAGCGGCGATAGAGCTGCTCGGTAATCACGGTATCGTGCGAGACCTCGTCCATCCGGTAGTGCGTGGAACTCTCCGCGAAGGTAGTGCCCGACGTATAGCTGAATTGGAAGTGATCGCTGGTAAGCGTGGTGCCGTTGGGGTCCGCCTTCCAGAGGATGCCGGCCACGTTCGTCAGCTTCGCGGCATCGGTCATGGTGCCGTCGTTGTAGACGCTCAACGTGTCGCCCACCCCGCCGGATGTGAGATAGAGGCTCTCGTTGTTGCCGATGAGATAGGAGAGATCGCACTGCTTCTTGAAGTAGTCGATCGTGTAGCGGGCATCGGGCTCCGTCACCGAACGCAGACGGTAGTTGCGGAGCGCGATCGTCACGCCGGACTGCGGGAAGCCGAAGTTCACGTAGCGGCGCTCGTACGGCTCGTAGGTGAAATCCGTCCTGCGTCCCTCGGGGTCGATGATCTCGGTTACATAGCCCAGATAGGACTTGTAGAGATCGGCCGTGGTGTCGTTGTAGTTCGCGATCGCGAGCGACGACGGGCACATGTAGCCGTTCCCTGCGATCGGCATCCAGTCCGTCTCCGTGCCGTGCCCGCTCGGCATCACCTTGTTGAACTTCACCTTGGTGGTTCGCCCGAACGCCTCCACCGTCATGGAATTGATGCCGTAACTCACCGTGATGCCGCCGGAACAATCTGTGAAGAGTGCGCGGCCGCGGGTACTATCCTCCGCCCATCCCTGCCACAGTGGATAGTGGCGCGATCGATCGAACGTGGCCAGGTTTCCCGTGCCGCCGTTGATCTCCTCCAGATAGAAGATCGTGGGCCCGCCCCAGTAACTGCCGCAGCGGGTCTCGTTCTGAAAATAGGCCTGGCCGAACGGTACGATCCACTCACGGAACACATATTCCAGCCCGTCGCCCGGATAGTAGCGCACCACGCGAGGCGTGATCGGCCAGCGATCGCCGCCATCGCCCGGCAGGCGCGTACGGACATAGTCCATCCAGTAGGAGGAGTCGAACTCCACGATCGCATAGCCGCGGGAGTTGGCCTCCATCGGGAGATAGTATCCGGAGTAGATCTGCCTCCGCCGGTCCGCGGAGGTATCCTCGCTCCGCTGGGTGGCGCGTGTCAGCTCCAGGATGCTCCCGTCCGAACGGAGCAGACGGATATTGTCCACGAAGGTGTTCCCCACGGCCGTCTCGGCGCCATAGGCACCGAAGTCGATCATCCGGTTGGAGAAGTCATAGCCGTCCATCGCCCAGATGAGATCCCTGTCCTTCAGCGTATCCATCCCGGGATCGTTGTCGTTCAGCTTCGAGTGGGGATCGCAGACGAAGTGCGTGCCTGTTCCGAGCGCCTGCACCGCGAAGCCGTTCACCCCCAGCAGCCAGGCCGGCCGGTTCTGATGGAACTTCTCCCAGCCCGCGTATGGATTCCCGAAGTATCCGTCCGGCGCGTGATGCGCCACCACGTATCGCCTGAAGGCGGTAAACCCAACGGAGCCGCAGTAGTTGAGCGAAGTCTCGAACTGATAGCCACTCCTGGACCACTTCGCAATCGGATAACTGTAGCTGACGTTGCCGTTGGATTCGGAGACGATCAGTTTCCCATCGATGGAAAGCGTCTTCCCCTGCGCGAAGCCGCGCTCGTCGTACATGTCCTGCGCCTTCTTCAGGGAGAAGACATCGGAACCGTACTGTGCATGGAGCGTGACCGAGCCCAGAAGAAGCACCGCGATGAAGGACGTGAGGGTACGCATGGAGGAGTCGTTAATCGTCAGGAGTACGCCCCGTTGCGCGGGGCTTTGGTCAGTTGTCTGTTGTTCGCGGGGCTTCGGTCGTCGTACGTGCCAGAGCCTCCGTTGTCAGTCGTCAGCGGGATCGAGCCATCGTCATGTCTCATGTTTCATATCTCGTCTCTCCCTCCTACCTCGTCACCACAACGGGATATCGTCCCACGATAGTTCCGTTGCGGACGATGCGGACAACGTAGTAGCCGCTTGCCAGCCGGCTCACGTCCAGCGTGCGGAGGAGGCTTTCACCGGCGGAGATATCGGCATCGAAGCGGGCAACAACGGCGCCGTTCACTCCAACCACCTGAACCTGATAGCGACCGGTCTCCAGGCGCGTAGCGGCGAGTCAACGTATCAATCAACCGCTGCAACCGTGTAGGACCGGTCTCCAGGCGCGTAGCGGCGAGGTCCGCGACGGTGCTTGCGGGGTTCGGCACCACATGCACCATTGGCACGCTGCCGCCGCCGCGCTTCACGGTGCGCGATGAGTCCGGCACCTGGATCACGAGATCCACCGGCATCAGTTCCCAGCTCGTGCGGCCGGAGAGATCACGCGCCGCGGGGTCGACCACCTCGATCTCCGGACGCATCTGCATGGCAACGAAGGGGGTGTATTGAAACACGCCGACGGATGCGATGTCCAGCGTGGGGAGTGTGTCCAGGCCGTGCTGGCCGAACAGGAGCACCATCCGCGTGGTGTCGTGCGCCTGATCGCCCGTTCCGGTGCGCCCCATCAGCGTGAGGAAGATGTCCGCGAGCGTATCGCCGTTGAAGCGTGTGAATGCAGCGGACCCGGTGAGCCCGTCCCAGTCCGGATAGGTGATGCGCGTGAAGGATCGCTTCAGCGAATCGGGGATCGGGTCCAGACAGGGATCGGCCGTATCGGCGGCCCCCTCGCGAGCTGCGGAGCGCCCCCACACGATCACGCGGGGAAGGAGATGGAATGCCCTGTCGCGCGTCCCCCATACGGTATCGGGTTCGCAGTCGAAGTTGAGGTTGCCCGTATAGAGCACCATCATACCGGCGTGAACCGAATCGGGGGAAGGCGCATCGTTTCCCGGAGTCTGCGCGGCCGCTCGCGGCGCAAGCGCACCGGCAAGGAGGAGCATCAGCAACGCGCACACGGCGCGGTTGGTATGGGATCTGCAGTGTGTCATGTCGTAGTAACGTTTCATCCGCGAAACCCCTGACAGTATACAATAAGGCACAGCAATTCCCGGCCCCGAAATTCATCGGTGCAACGGAGTATTCATCGGCCATGCAGGTACCCGCATCACCCGCATGCTGGAGGCGACAGGTGCATGGTGCACCGCCGCCGATGCAGCGGGAGCATATCGGCACAGACTCCGGAGAGCGGAGCATGGCGCTGCAGCCGTGGCCTGGCAGGCCCGCGAAGCCGCAGCAGGCTCGCCGGCATGTTGTTCCGCCCGCGAAAACGGCGCGGGCGGAGATCGATTATCGGCAGGGCATGTGGCGGGAGCGGCGGCGCGATCTGTGGGATGTCGTACGGGGGAATGCGCCGTTCCCGTTGGTGATTATCACGAGGATATCAACGCATGCGAAATACGTGTATACGGATGTAATATGCAAGTGATTTTCATTCCATGCACGGATTTTTCCGTCACGCCGGGTATCAGGCCGCCGGCGCGTGCGTGACCGGCCGGAATCATCCGGGTTTTTCGCTGCCGGTGTGCTGGTATGCGAGGAAGGCATCGGGCCTCGCCGCCATCCGCAGCGGGGAGCGGCCCCTCCGAAGCATCACCATCGCAATCAGCCATCCCCCCGGTTACAACCTGTGTTACGGTTGCACGCAATCGGCCGGGCGTACTATCTTTGCGATCCTCCTGCGCGTGCGCACGGGGAACTGCACCCATCGACTAGTGGTTAGGTCGCCACTCTTTCAAGGTGGTAGCACGGGTTCGAATCCCGTTGGGTGTACTAGAAGTTTTCTCTCGCTTCACCTTCATTAACCGCCAACGCCAGTAAAATAGCCCCTTCCAGGGCCCTCCCCAGGCCCGAAGCGCTCCCCACGCAATGCCCCGAAGTAGGGCAAACAAGGTTTTTTCTTACCCCGATTCTTACCCCCCGTCGTATCTTGCGTTCCACATGACGGGGGATGGCTATGCGAATGACATTCTGCCTGCGTAACGCGGCGGCCAAGCAAGAGACCGCGATTGCCGGTTACGTCCACTGGACCACGGCGGCCGGGTACCATCAATGGAAGCTTGCAACCGGCCTTCGGGTACACCCGGAACAATGGAACCAGAAGCGCCGGCGACCGAAGCGCGGCGTGATCGGCGAGAGCTTGATCAACACGCGGCTGGGGGAGATTGAAACGCGCGTGCAGCGCATCTTCGTGGAATTGGAAGTTGCCGGCCTGGAGTGCACGCCCGCTGCCGTCAGGGAACGCTACCAGGTTGCAGCCGGCCGCAAGGCCCCCACGAAGGCGCCTGACTTCTTCGACATCTACGAACAGTTCATCGACAACAACGCCACCTTCTCCGCCGGTACACGGAAGATCCATCATTCAGCGCTTCGGGCTCTCCGCGCGTTCGCCAAGACCTCCAACGTTTCGCTTACGTTCGACCGGCTGGACGTTGTGATGTGGGAGCGATTCATCCGGCACCTGATAACGGTTCGCAAGATCACGAACGTAAGCGCCTGGGCTATTGCCAAGTCCATCAAGGCATTCGTGGCCGCGGCGTATGACCAGGGGTTGCACGGCAACGAGACGCATCGCAGGGTGACACGCGGCCGGCTGCTTCCGCAAACCGAGTCCAGCGACCAGGAATATCTGACTCCTGAAGAGCTGGCACGCGTGGAAGCGCACGACATGAACGGGGAAGCCCGGCTTCTTCGCGTTCGCGATCTGTTCACCTTCCTGGCCCATACCGGTTTGCGTTACAGCGACTCGCAGCAGATTGAACCGTATCACCGCGACGGCGATACGCTGAAGTTCACCACCGGGAAGAATCGCAAGACCGTTGCGGTTCCGCTCGACAAGGTTGCACGGCAAATCCTGGATCGTTACGAAGGGCGGCTCCCCCGCATCAGCAACCAGAAGGCAAACACGTACCTGGCGGAAGTGCTGGCGGCGGCGAAGATCGAGCAGCCGGTACAGATCGTTCGCTTCCGCGGGACGGAGCGGGTAGAGCGCACGGAACGGAAATGCGATGTGGTGGGGATGCACGGGGCGAAACGGACGTATATCACCTTATCCCTGTTGCGCGGCGTCTCGCTCGAAGCGCTTGCGAAGGTAACCGGCAATACACCCGCCACATTGCGCGTGTATGATGTGCGGACCTCTCAGGACGCAATCCAGGAGATACGGGAAACGTGGGAAGGGTGAGATTGCCGGCTTCATGCCGTGAGCTAGGCCGCTCCCTCCACAATGGCAATCTCCTCTTCTGTCAGCTCGTACAGCTCATATACCAGCCGGTCTATCTGCCGGTCCGTCTGCTCGATCTGGCGTTCGATGAACGTTTTGTCGTGGGCGGTCTTCGCCCCTCCTTCTCGCTGGTATAAGGCCAGAATGTGCTCTGCACGCGCATCAATTTCGCTGACCAAAGCAACAAGCGAAGGCGAATGGGCATTCGGCACACGAATCGGCAGCTGTTTAATTTGGGAGCCCTTGATCTTCGGGAACGTCTCCTTTCGATCGGCCATTGTCGCGCCAAAAAAGAAGCCCATCAGACGTGACGATAGCAGTGCGAGCACGAACGAAAGAGGAACATCTGCGCTTTTCGGAAGCAGGACATATAAGGTTTGATCTGCGTAGAAGCGGTTGCGATCAATAGTTGCGATAATCCTTGATTTACCCATTACCTGTCGCACAAGAATCTTCTCATCCGTACGGAATATCTGTTCTTCTCGGAATGCTTGATTGGTGAACGCTGACTCTAAGCTCTTGTCATAACACACCCACTTCCCTCGCCATGCAACAGAGAATGACTTCACATCAGTACCAAGGAGAAAGGGTTGAAAACGTTTATCTATCTGGCGTTCAGCGACAAATTCTTTTCGCACCTTCATGCCAGCTTTCGTTTCACACAAATCTTCCAACTGCAAACTGCCGGACTGTATTTTCTTTATGAGGTCAACGGATTGCATCCCAAGGCTAGGCAGTGTCTGACAAATCAGATTTGGCGTAGATTTGCGGATACCAATGGAGTATCCGCCGATGAAACGCCACGAAATGAGCGATGAGCAATGGTCTGCCCTCGAACCGCTCCTGCCAGTGAATGATGGCCGGGGACGTCGATG
>DASZRW010000076.1:0-46284 GCA_035549015.1 Kapaibacterium sp. (SeqCode) | reverse complement strand
ACGTTTGAAGGGGCCGCGTTGGTACAACAAAGGTACAACAAGGCGCGGTTTTGCCTGCATCCCTGTGACGGATATGGCGATGAAAGCGTGTAATACCGGAAAATATGGCCCTTTGACATCAACCAAAACCAGCGGAGCGAGGGTTCGAATTCCGCCCTCTCCGCAGAAAGAAGCTCACACGCGAGGAATCGGTGTGGGCTTTTTGCGTGGGTGGAGCTTCGTGGGGGGGCCGGTAACGGACGTGCTCTGGACAGGTAGACCGATGTCGGCTGAAGGCCCCCGATTGAAAATCGGGGCGTAGGGGGTAACTCTTACCGCGGGTTCGCTCACGGTTGTCTCATGGAGTGCAGCTTATCCCAACGTAGTCGGGACGGGCAGTTCACAGGAACGGAGGTGCACAATGTTCTACGTGTACATCCTGAAGAGTGTACGAAGTGGCCGCTACTACGGTGGTTAGATGCTGGGGGAGCGCGTTGCCGCCATGGTTCCGGCTGCGCGAGGATGCAAGCCGCAACCCGTCGACAGGCGAATGTCGGTCCGCGAAGGATCGGTGTGCGCTTTTCGTATGTTGAGGCGAACCGCTTCTGTTCCATGCCTGTGAATCGGCGCTCGTTCAACGACCGGTGCCTGTTACGCCCATCCCCGCAGGGATCGAGATCGCCGATCCTTCTGAACAGAGTCGCACGTTCGGCTGGTGTATCGCCACGCTGCGGTGAATCACAGGAGGTCGATGCGCGCAGACGCTGAATAACCCTGATACGTAGCCCGTTACCCGTTCAGATCGGCCACGAACTACCGGGCGGGAGGGGGACGATGATAGAAGTACTATCTTGAATTGCCCTCCAGCATCGTGACCATCCCGACAAATTCGTTGCGGTTTCCTTTGGCGCGGTATGCGTCCGGGAGCCCGGTTGCGTCCCATCGATGCTGCCTCACCCGGGCGCAGGGGTAAACCACATGTATTCACCGAATGAAGTAATGGTGCGCACATATGACAACATCGTTTCGGCAATCGGCAATACTCCGCTGATCCGTCTTACCCGGTTGGAATCTGGCCTGGGCTTCGCGCTGTTCGCAAAGATTGAAGGGATGAACCCTGCCGGCAGTGTTAAGGATCGATCTGCATATGCAATTATCAGACGTGGGGTGGAGTCGGGAGCCATTACTGCCGGGACGGTGGTTGTCGAATCCACCTCCGGCAACATGGGAATCGGTCTGGCACAGGCATGTAGGTACTATGGGCTGCGTCTTGTCTGCGTTGTTGACTTGCGAACAACGCCACAGAATGTTGCACTGCTCAGAGCCTATGGGGCGCACGTGGAGATCGTTACCGAGCCTGACCCGGCTACCGGCGAGTTCCTCGTCGCCAGGCTTGCGCGCGTTCGCGAGCTCCTCGATTCGATCGAAGGGAGCGTCTGGACGGATCAATATTCCAATCCGGATAATTCAGCCGCGCACCTGCAGACGATGCATGAAATTGTGACCGCGCTCGACGGCCGGGTTGATTATCTATTCTGTTCGACAAGCACATGTGGTACGATACGTGGTTGTTCCGAGTATGTGCGGTCGCACAACCTGCCCATTACGATCGTCGCGGTGGATGCAATCGGCAGCGCAATATTCGGTTCACATAAACAGGAGCGCCGCATTCCCGGCCATGGAGCGGCGATACGCCCGGACCTGTTTCGCCCCGAGTTGATCGACGATCACATTCATGTCTCGGATCTCGACTGTGTCGTCGGCTGTCGTCGGCTGCTCGGTCAGGAGGCGATAATGGCCGGCGGTTCATCCGGCGGAATCGTGACCGCTGTCGAACGCATGAAAGATACCCTGCCCGGCAACTCGATCTGCGGCGCGATCCTTCCCGACAGAGGGGAGCGATATGTCGATACGATTTTCTCCGATGAATGGGTGGAGGAACATTTCGGCGATGTCCAACATCTCTGGCAGCCACTACAAACTGACCACGTATGCAAGACGGTGATATCCTGACGCTCGATGGCGATGTATTACTGAACCTTCTCGATGGTGAGGAGCTGCGGATCGTTGATATTATCCGCGATGCCTACCTGTTGCATGCGCAGGGATTGACCGATGTCCCCCATTCGCTGTTCCTCACGCCTCCCGGGAATCAGGGGAACAGATTCATCGCTCTTCCGGCATACCTGCAGGCAGAGGAGGGCGTCGCCGGCGTGAAGTGGATCGGCTCGTTTCCCGGGAATCTCGAGCGAGGGCTGGATCGAGCCTCTGCACTGATTATTCTCAATGCAGCGGACACCGGGCGTCCGGTGGCAATTGTCGAAGGATCGGTAATCAGCGCCAAGCGAACGGCTGCAAGTGCCGCTCTGGCAGCCCGGATACTCCACGCCGACAACGACGCTTCGGCCGTAGGGTTGATCGGATGCGGGGTGATCAACTTCGAAGTTATCCGCTTTCTCAATGCCGTCCTTCCGGGAATCAGCAGGTTGACGTTGTTTGATACCAGCCAGTCGAGGGCCGCGCTGTTCGGTGAGCGTTGCGCCGCGCGGATGCCGGGCGTCTCGATTGCCGTTGCCGACAGCATTGATGCTCTGCTCGGCTCCGCCTCTCTGATCTCCATGGCGACAACGGCATCGAAGCCGCATATTCGCAGCCTCGATGCATGTCCGGCTGGAAGTACCATCCTCCATGTTTCGCTGCGCGACCTCGATCCGGATGTGATGGTGTCGAGCGACAATGTCGTGGATGATGCCGATCACGTATTCAGAGCGCAGACGTCGCTCCATCTGGCCGAGGCGTCGGTTGGCCACAGGGATTTCGTACGATGCTCGATCGGCGAGATCCTCACCGGCGCGTTTGCTCCACGGGGAAGCCATGACCGGCACGTGGTGTTCAGCCCGTTCGGCTTGGGAATCCTTGATCTGGCTCTCGCCAATGCGGCGTTGAAGTGGGGGATACAGGCGAGAGCAACGGGAATACTGAAGTCATTCCTGCCGACCCGTGCGATGCTGTAGATGCGGTGAGGGCCAGGCCGGTTGAGATCGTCGATCGTAATTCAAGGGTATTGCATGGAGCAGATTTTCAAGGACATCTATCTCGTATTTCCCGCGAATTCAACGGAGCGTGGCAGGCGATATACCTATCTCATCCGGCGTCCGCGCGGGAATTTCCTTCTGGAGAATCTGGACGCCACGCCGGTGGGAGACCGGTTCGACCAGATCGAACAGTTGGGAGGAATTGCGGCCCACTTCATCAACGATCGGCACAACGTTTCCACGCAGTCTGCGGTAATCGGCGAGCACTTTGAGGCGCCGTTCTATTGCAGCAGCGTGGAAGCCAGGGTGATCACGGTGGATGTGCCAATGCTCACCCCATTGCCCTACGAACGTCAATGGGTCGACGATGATTTCGAAGTCATTCCGATTCCCGGGCATACGCGCGGTGCGTTTGCCTATCTGTGGCATACACCCGCCAGGCAATTTCTATTCATCGGCGACACTCTCGTGCCGGTAGATGGAGGATGGAAGGTATGGGTGCCGAAGCCAAGCATTGGTCTCATGATCGAGAGCCTGGAGATGTTGAAGCAGATAGACTTCGATGTGTTGATCGGCAATTCGTTCGCCAGCACGGTGTTCCCCTGCTTTGAATGGACGTCGCGCGAGAAGCGCAGCGTGCTGGACGGTGTTATCCGGGATCTGTCGTCGAGCGTTTAGCGGGCCTTACCCAAGAACCCGCGAGACAAGCTGTGCACATGCCGCGACTGCGGCCGCCGGCGACTTTTTGCCTGTAATGATCTGCCCGATGAGCGATCCCAGTTCGCCTGCATCCTCAGGCCCGAATCCAACCTGCGATATCCATGTCGTCCCGAACCGGTTGCCGTATCGTGGTTCGGTGTTGCCGGTGTTCCCTGGAATCGGATGGCGGTTGCAGAGAATCCCGCCGCGGTGGAGAAGGTCCTGCACCGCATCACCCTCCGTTCCCTCAGGCGCGCGGATCAGCACGAGGTGGGTGTCGGTCCCACTGGTAACGACCGAGATACCCTGCTCCACGAGCGCCGATGCCAGAGCATGGGCATTCGCAACGATGCGTTGTTGAAGGGCGGCGAATGCCGGAGCAGTTGCTTCGCTGAGGGCAACGCTTTTTGCTACCAGGAGGTTGCCCATCAGCGCACTCTGAACGCCCGGAAATACTGCGGTATCCAGTTCCTCGCCGTGGTCGGGGTGTGAGAGCACGACTCCGCCACGCGGGCCGCACATCGTCTTGTGCAGGCTGAGCGTTGCGAAGTCGGCGCCGCTGACGCCCGGGTGGAGTGCTGCGCAAATGAGCCCGGCCACGTGCGATATGTCTGCCAGATGCAATGCTCCGAACTGATTCGCCCACGATGAGATTGCCTCGAAGTCTATGGCACGGGGATAGGCAGATGTTCCTGATATGACGAGGCGCGGGCGAAGGTGTTCGATAGTCGAGGCGAGGCCGGCATAATCGATACGTTCGTCATCATCCCATCCGAATGTGTGAACCTCGTAGAGTTGTGCCACGAGCGATGCACCGAACCCGTGTGAAAGGTGCCCGCCACGATGAATGTCCATCGTCAGAATGCGATCGCCCGGATGAAGAGTCGCGATCATTACCGCCTGGTTTGCCTGGGTTGCCGTATGCGGTTGCACGTTAGCGTGCGGGAGCCCGAAGAGAGTTGATGCCGTATCGGCCGCGAGCTTTTCCAGCGCATCGATCGGAGCACCCATGGGAATCGTGCGCCGGCCGAGCAATCCCTCGGCTGTCTGGCTGTGTGTCAGCGCTGTAAACGCCGCGAATGTCGCCGGGCTCGGAAGACTTTCGGAGGCGATCAAATTGATGAACGAGGTCTGGCGTTCAACCTCGTACATCACCAGTTCATGGATTGTGGAATGCGCCGGCCGCAAAAACCTGTCGTACAGTGTTATCAGCCCACCATAGCGTGCCTGCATCCAATCCGCAAGGAGAGGAATCGGGTTCGGAGTCGTGGTTGTCGTCAACGTTGGCATGAGAACAGCGTACGTGGGAGCAGTGTATGCGACACAGTGTGCAAGCGAACTGAGTGCACGGGACAGTGTAAGAAATTTGCTGGTCTCTCCGTGCACCACGCTATGAAGTGTACGGGATAAATCGGTACATTATCCAATCGAGAGGCCGGCATACATTACCATCATTCCCCGAGATCGGAAACAAAAAAGCTCCGGGTGTCGGTCGTTGCTATGGGAACGGATAACTTCAACACATATGGCATGACCGGTCGTGTGTTGACGCCGCCCGAATTGACGGCGGGACACGTTCACGTCTGGAGCATCCCGCTGGCTGTATCGCCGAAGGAGCTGATGTCGCTGCGGCACATCCTCCAACCGGATGAACGAGAGCGGGCCGCCCGCTTCCTTCGGGACCGGGACCGGGCACACTTCGTCGCGGCACGAGGGATGCTGCGGGAGGTATTGGGAGCCTACCTCGGGAGTAATCCTGCCAACGTCCGTTTCTGCTATGGAGCGTACGGCAAGCCGGAGCTGGCGCCTGAGCATGAATCGGATCTTCGATTCAATCTCTCCCATTCCGGTGAACTCGCCCTGTGTGCGGTCACCACCGGGTGCAGTGTCGGCGTGGATCTCGAACGGATCCGGCCCGATATCGAATTCGAATCGATCGCGCTGCGATTCTTCTCTGCGCAGGAAGTCCATGCCTTCTCCCTGCTTTCCGATGATGTGCGCCCACGTGCCTTTTTCAACTGTTGGACGGGCAAGGAGGCATACATCAAGGCGATCGGGGAGGGGCTCTCGATGCCGCTGGATCAGTTCGATGTCGTCTTCACTCCCGGTGAGCCCGCCGCCATCCATCGTGGACGGGAATATCCGGAAGGGACACAACGCTGGGAACTGACCCGGTTGGATGTTGGCCGGGAATATGCTGCGGCTCTGGTTGTCGAGGGGAAGGGATACCGGATTACGCATCTGCATGCCTGCACCGAGAGCGCATCGCGGAGATGGGAATAGCGATTCCGCGGGCTGGATCGTCCGCGATGGCTCCCTCAACAAGCATTGCCCTATGATTGACCGGATCGATATGCAACTGCTCCAGGAGCGTCTACGGAATCACGTGGCGCTCCTCGCCGCTTCACCTCGGAACCCTGGAGCGCCTCACCACGGCGTGGCGGCGCAATACATCGGGGATACTCTGCTGAGCGCAGGATTTCATGTCGACGAGGTCGTATACGACGGCACTACAGGACGCTGTACAAATATCCAGACGGCTCCGTTCCCCTCATCGCCGGAGCTCCCTCTCCTTATTGTCGGCGCCCACTACGATTCGATGCCGGGCGTTCCCGGAGCCGATGACAATGCGAGCGCCGTTGCCGCGCTTCTGGAACTTGCTGCATGGATACGTCCGCTGATCCAGCAACCGCTGATCGCCAGGCTTCAACTGGTTGCATACGATCTCGAGGAATCGGGGCATGTGGGAAGTTTCGAGCACAGCCGTGCGTTGGCTCGTATGGGAGAATCGCTTCTCTGCATGATATCGCTCGAGATGCTCGGATATGCCGATGAACGTCCCGGAAGCCAGGGAGTGCCGCTCCCTCTGGCGGGCATGCTGCCGAACGTTGCGAACTTTATCTGTGTATGCGGTAATGAACGCACACGAGCCGCCGTGGATCGGGTTGCCGAGGCAATGCGATGTGTCGATGGACTGCCGGTGGAACAACTTGTGGTGCCGGGGAATGGGGAAAGCTTTTCGGAGATCCGGCGAAGTGATCATAGTGAGTTCTGGGACAACGGCTATGAAGCTCTCATGATTACCGACACGTCATTCTTTCGAAACCCGCACTACCATCGGCCGACCGACCGGCCCGAAACCCTTTCCTACAGCTTCCTTGCCCGTGTCACGGCCGGGGTATTCGCAGCGACGGAACGGTTGCTTGTCGGAGCGTAACGGCAGCGTCATTGCAGGCTGCGTGGCCGAGGATGATTTCTGAAGGCCTTGTTACCTTGTACGGTTCCCGGCTCCGGACCACGCTCTGTTGCCGGGCGGCCACGCGAACGGCAGTATGCGATCACGATCTTCCGTACCGATGCCGCAACCCGATTCTCACATGCGACACCATCTGCTTCCTGAAATAGCGCCCTCCCTGCGCCGGGTGTCGCTGCCGGACTCGACGGCATCGATTCGCCCGCGCCATCGCATCGGGGTGATGCTTTCGCCGACGCCGCGAAACCATCCGAGCGCGGCTTCATTGGAACGGCGAGTATCGGCGCGCAGCGTCAGCGGCGCCGGGATGCATTCCGAACATGCGCATGGATAAATCAACCGGGTTTGCCTCATTCGCCATGCCGCCTGACTGCCAGACGTTTGTCACGCTGCTCCGCTGGCGGGCTGCCAATCAGCCCGATCGGATTGCGTACACCTTCCTCGAACGAGGAGAGTCCGAAGGTGCCAGCATCACCTACGCCGGGCTCGACCTCCGAGCGCGAGCCATCGCTGCAGAGCTTCAACAGCGCGGCCTGGAGGGAAGCAGAGCATTGCTTGTTTTTCCAACCGGAATCGAATTCCTCGCGGCGTTCTTCGGATGTCTCTACGCCAACGTGGTTGCGGTTCCCACCAGCCTTCCTCTGTATCGGTCTCCATGGCAGTTCGAGAACGTGATGAACGATGTGAGGGCGATAACCGCCATTACCTCCGGACACCTGATGGCTCAGGTGCGCCGCGCGATGAGCCGCATCGCTCCGGAACACACTCCGGAGTGGATTGATGTAGACACCATCGCGGCCGACCTCGCGAACAACTGGGTTGATCCCGATACTGCGCCGCAGGCGCTGGCGATGCTGCAATACACCTCGGGGTCGACCGCCACCCCGCGCGGGGTGATGATCACGCACCGGAACCTGATCGCGAATTCCGGCATGATAAGCGAGGCGTTCGATCAGAATGCTGATTCGACAGTTGTGGGATGGATGCCGTTGTTTCACGACATGGGGCTGGTGGGAAATGTGTTGCAGCCGATGTATGTGGGGGCGCGTGGAATTCTCATGGCGCCCTCCGCGTTTCTTGAACGACCCGTTCGTTGGCTCCGTGCGATCATGGAGTATCGGGCGCAGACGAGTGGCGGCCCTGACTTTGCCTATCGGATGTGCTTGAACCGTGTTCACCCGGACCAATGTGCCGGCCTCGATCTGAGCGATTGGACCGTTGCCTTCACGGGAGCCGAGCCGGTACGGGCCGAGACGATCGAGCGTTTCAGTGATGCGTTCCGGCCGTTCGGTTTTCGGCGCGTTGCCTTCTATCCATGCTATGGTCTTGCCGAAGCCACGCTGTTCGTTGCCGGCGGAACGAAGTCGTTGCCGCCGACCATCCGGAGCTACGATGCGATGGCCTTGGCGGACAATCGGGCCCGTCCGGTTCAGGCGTCCGACCCCGATGCCGTACCGCTCGTTGGATGTGGCCGGGGGGTGGCCGGCTGCAGTGTTGCGATCGTCGATCCGGAAACGGAGAGGCGATGCGCAGCGGAGCGGGTCGGCGAGATCTGGGTAGTTGGGGACAATGTTGGCGTCGGGTTATGGAATAGGGAAGCTGAGAGCGCATCCAGGTTCAGAGCCGTTCTCGATGGGAAGGCGGTGGAGGGTGGATACCTCAGGACGGGTGATCTCGGTTTTCTCAGTGATGGCGAGCTCTTCATCACAGGACGCCTGAAGGAGTTGATCGTTATCCGCGGGAAGAATTACTACCCTCACGACATCGAGCATACCATTGAACGAACCACTCCCGGCGGCGCGGGGCACATCGCGGCGTTCACAATCGAGATCGATGGAGAGGAACAACTCGTGGTTGCACTGGAGGTGAAGCGGCTTCCGGATGACTGGGAACGGGTTGTCGATTCCATACGAACTGCGATTGCCCACGATCATCTCATTGAAGTGTATGGTGTGCTGTTTGTCCACCCCGGGCAGATCTCCATTACCACCAGCGGCAAGATTCGCCGGCACATGCTTCGCGATGCGTTTCTGAACGGGCGGCTGGAGATCCTCGAAGGGAGCTACAGACTTTCCCGCGCCGATGATCAACCCGTAGAATGTGCGGAGCCTGCGCATCTGTTGAACATTCCCGAGGAGCAGCGGCGCGCCGAGGTTACCGACTTCTTCCGCCGGCAGATCGCCGTTCTGAAGCACGTGCCGGCCGAGTGGATCGATGTAGACGCCACGATCGATGCGATCGGATGCGATTCGTTGATGACGATTCAACTTCAGCATGCGGTTGAACAGCGTCTGGGTGCGGTGATCTCATTGATGGATCTTCTGGAGGATGTCAGCCTGCGAGCATTGGCGGCAACCGTTGCCGCCAGACTCACGGCGGGGAGCAGGGCCGGCGGGAAGAGAGACGCTGCCGTGGCGGCGCCCAATGTGATGTCACAGGGGGAACGTGCCGTCTGGTTCATGCACCATCAGATGCCCAATCGAAGCCTGCACAATCTCTGCTTTGCCGTTCGCTTCGGCGACAACACGGATCACCGCCTGCTTCTCGATCTGGTGCGTTCGATTCCGCAACGGCATCAGGCGCTTCGCACGCTCTATGGTGTCCGGCAGGAGGAGTTCATCCGTCAGGTACAGGAATCCGTTCCGATCGCAATCGGCAGTACCGATGCCGACGGCTGGAGTGATGCCGATCTCGATGCAGCCATCGCCGGCGAAGGCGAACGTCCGTTCGATCTGACGGCGGATCTGCCACTGCGTGTTCATCTCTTCCGGCGACCGGTTGGTGAGAATGTGCTGGTGATGACCTTCCACCATATCGCCGCGGATCTATGGTCGCTGGTGCTGGTGGCAACCCAGCTCGCGTCGCTCTATCGTGCGGGGCGGGAACTCAAGGAACAGGGCCTGCCGAGCGCGGACCTTTCCGGCGTGCGTGCCGATGATGAGCTTCGCTCCGTGTTCGCGATGCCGGCTCCCGAGGAGATGGAGATGCACTGGGAATACTGGAAGCACGTACTGAACCCGCTCCCCGAGCGGATGCAGCTTCCGACGGATCGCGAACGCCCGCCGCTCCCGACGTTCCGCGGGGGAATCGAGACGTTCGGGCTCTCCTCCAGTGTATCGCGCGATCTGGCGGCGCTGGCGGCCAGCAGACATACGACATTGTATGTGGTGTTGCTTGCGGCGTTGAAGGCGTTCCTGGCGCGTCTCACGGGCCAGACCGATATCGTTGTGGGTTCGCCTACCACCGGACGAAGCCGTGCGGACTCCGCCGATGTGGTGGGGTACTTCGTCAATCCGATCGCGCTTCGGACAGAGGTCTCCGCCGATCTCTCCTTCATACAATTGCTCGACAATGTGCACCGTATCGTCCGCGCGGGGCGGGAGCATCAGGAGATTCCGTTCCTGATGCTGGTGGAACGTCTGCATCCGACATGGAAGGGACATCGGCATCCGCTGTTCGAAGTTGCATTCGTCTGGCAGCAGGTGCCGGCCGATCTCTCCTCGTCGTTTGCCGAACTTGCGCTGGAAGGGAGCGGTGCCCGTGTCGACGTTGGGGAACTGATGATCGAACGGCCGGCGGCGATGCAGCCGTCGACAATGTATGATCTCGAACTGACGATGACGCGGAGCGGATCCACGCTCAAGGGCGTGTTGAAGTACAGTGCCGATCTCTTCGAGGCCGTCAGTGCACGAAGAATGATTGTCCGCTTTGCACATTTTCTGGAATCGATTGCAGCCTCTCCCAACGAGCTCGTCTCCCGGCTGCCGCTTCTCGACGAAGAGGAACGGGCTCTGATTCGGTTGAACAGTCGGGGAGCCTCACACGGCGTTCCGTGCTCGACGCTCCACGGCCTCTTCGAGGAACAGGCGGCTCTTCGGCCGGACGCCTCCGCGTTGACGGACGGTGCGGCAAGCGTTTCGTATGGTGAGCTCGATGAGCGAAGCAACCGGCTCGCGCATACGCTGATGTCGATCGGGGTTGCACCTGCCACGCCTGTGGCGCTGTTGCTGAACGATCGGGTGGAGAACATCGTTGCCCTGCTGGCGGTGTTGAAGGCGGGCGGCATCTTCGTGGCGCTCGATGCCGGGCATCCGGCGGCGTGGAATCGGCACATCGTGCGCGACGTGGAAGCGCGATACATGATTGCGGATACCGCCGCGCTTCGCTGCTTCGGGGAGCCGGCTGCCGCGAATCTGAACTCCTGCCTCGTCCTCGATCTGGAAGAGAGCACCGAGGCGCGGCGGCTCTTCGGGGATGGTTCGCTCGGGCGCGATCGCATGGCATCGTCGGGGAGCATGAGCGCCGGTCTCGAACTCCCACCGGACGCGCCGGCATATATCGCCTACACCTCCGGATCGACCGGTCGGCCGAAGGGGATCGTACATACGCATGCGAACCTGGTTCAGTTCGTGGACTGGCAGCGCCGTGCGTTCGCGATCGACGGATCGAAACGCATGGCCCAGTTCGCCGCCATCACGTTCGACGTTGCATACTGCGAAATCTTCGGAGCGCTCTGCTTCGGCGCCACGCTCTGCTTGGCGGACGGTGACGTACGGCTCGATCGGGATCGCTTCCTCGCATGGCTCCAACGCGAGCGCATCTCCGTGCTGCAGGCGGTGCCCAGCGTGCTGCGCCGGATGTTCGAGGAACTCGATCCCGCTGCGATGCCGGCAGATCTCGAGAGCATTCTCTCGGTTGGCGAGGTGCTGCCGGTGACGTTTGCCGCATCCTTCACCGAACGCTTTCCGGACGGGCCGCGACTCTACAACGTATATGGTCCTACCGAGAGCGTTGCGGCTACGATGTATCCCGTTGAACGTCTCCGGCCGGGGCAGAAATCGGTTCCAATCGGGATGCCGATCGATGGGCGAGAGATTCTGATCCTCGACAGGCAAGGAGAGCTTTACCCGATCGGGGTCGAAGGAGAAATCCACATCCGATCGCGCTATCTGGCGCTCGGCTATCACGGGCAGTTGGAGGAGACGCGCGCCCGCTTCCTTCACTCGCTGCCGGCGGATGATTCCAACATCCCCGTGTACAGAACCGGAGACATCGGGCGATGGCTTCACGATGGGACGATCGAATTCCGCGGCCGGCGCGACAATCAGTTGAAGCTGCGCGGCGTTCGGATCCAGTTGGAGCAGATCGAACACGTCGCGGCCGCTCAGGAGGGGGTGGTTGATTGTATTGCCGTGCTCCGGGAGGTGGCTCCCGCCGATGAGCGCCTCGTTCTGTGTGTCGAGGCAGCTCCGGTGCTCGATCGCACCGCGCTTCGCCGTGCGCTGCGTGCTGCGCTGCCGGCCGCGATGCTGCCATCCATCATTCAGCGTGTGGACCGTCTCCCGCGGCTGCCCAACGGAAAAATCGACCGGCATCGGCTGCCTCCGGTTGTTGCCGATGACGTAGCGGAAGGGAGCGGCGCTCCGCCGCTGACCCCGGTTGAGACGGCCGTTGCCGATCTCTGGCGAGCACTGTTGGAGATCGAGTATGTTGGGCGGCATGACCACTTCTTCGACCTGGGGGGACATTCGTTGCTGGCTGCGCAGGCGGTCAATCGGGTGCGCCAGCATTTCGGTGTGGATCTTCGGCTGAGTGATTTCTTGAAGGAGCCGACCGTGGAACATCTTTCCAGGCTTGTGATGAACGAGGTTGAACGGGTCAGGGAGGCTGAAGAGGAAATCGTCGGGATGCTCGAAGAGATCGAGCGGGCATCTCCTTCCGACATCGAAGCGTTGCTCGGCCGTACCGGCAAGGGAAGTGCCGCGGACGGGCCAACCGGTGCCGGGTTCGCAGAGCGGTCCACACATGATGATGGAGATGAATCATGAGATCTGCCGGAGAGTCCGCGCGCGAGACCGCGAGCATCGGAGAATCGTTCTACACGCTTGCGGCTCTTCAATCGCTCCGCGACAGTCGTCCCGTGCTCTCGCTCTCACCGGAGGTCTCCGGATGCATGGCTCGCGGGGCGGACTTCGTTGCCTCGAGTGCGGGCGAGGACCGTACGTTCTATGGCATCAATACCGGGTTCGGATCGCTTTGCGCAGTCCGCATCGCTCCGGACCAGCTCTCCGAGCTTCAGCATCGGCACCTTCTGTCGCATGCCTGCGGCGTCGGCGAGCCCGTTTCGGAGGACGTAAGCCGTATGGTCATGCTGCTGAAGCTGCTGAGCTTCCGCACCGGCCACAGCGGCATCTCGCTCGACACCGTGGGGCGATTCATCGATCATTGGAACAACGATCTCATACCCGTCATTCCAAGGCAGGGGACGGTTGGTGCAAGCGGAGACCTGGCGCCACTGGCGCACATGGCCCTCCCCCTGATCGGGCTGGGGAGCGTCTGGCATCGCGGCGGGATCGTGGAGGCCCGCGATGTCATGCGCGAGAAGGGCTGGGAGCCGATACGCCTCAGGCCGAAGGAAGGGCTCGCTCTCACCAACGGCGTTCAGTATATCAATGCATGGGCGGTGCATTCCCTACTGCGCGCGCGTGATCTCGTTCTGGCGGCGGACATCGTTGCCAGCTTGAGCATGCAGGGCTTCAGCACGGCGCAGAGTTTCTATCGGCAGATTCTTCACGAGACGTCGTACCATCCGGAGCGTCGTGTCGTGGCGGCGAATCTCCGTCGCCTGCTCGAAGGGAGCAATCATCACGATCTTCCTCAATGCAACATTGCGATGGAGGATCCCTATTCGTTCCGCTGCGTTCCGCAGGTGCATGGCGCTGTCCGCCAGACGCTCGGGTTTGCCGAAGAGGTTGTTCAGCGTGAGTGCAACAGTGTCTCCGATAATCCCCTGGTGTTCGCGGAGGAAGGGGAGATCCTGACGGGCGGGAATCTCCACGGCCAGTCCACGGCGTTTGCTCTGGACTACATGGCAATCGCAATGAGCGAGTTGGCGAGCATCTCCGAACGGCGGACATACCAACTTCTTTCCGGCCAGCATGGGCTTCCCGATTTTCTGATCGCGGATCCCGGACTGAACTCCGGTCTGATGATCGTGCAGTACACATCCGCGGCGCTGGTCAATGAAAACAAGGTCCTGGCAACGCCGGCAAGCATCGACACGATTCCCACGTGCCACCTTCAGGAGGATCATGTCAGCATGGGAGGAACCTCCGCCTACAAGTTGAACCGGATCATCGACAACGTCGAGCACGTGCTCGGTATCGAGTTGCTGGCCGCGGCGCAGGCGATCGACCTGAATCCCGGGCTCGAGCTCTCGCCGATTGCACGATCGCTTCACGAACATTTCAGGAGCGAGGTGGCGTTGCTCACGGAGGATCGATTGATGAGCACGGAAATCGAACGGTCGCGACGCTTTCTGGTGGAAAGCCCGGTCATGGCCGGCGTACGCGTACTTCTCGATCGGGAGGATGCATGAGGTGACGAAGCATGCAGCCATAACGGAGCGCATCGCCGCGCTCTCTCCCGAGCAGCAGGAACTGCTTCGCCGCCGGCTCCGGGAACGCGGCCTCTCAATGCCCGGCGATGTTTCGACGGCCGCTGCCGGCATGGCCGATGCGCCCCTTTCTCATGAGCAGGAGGGGCTCTGGTTTCTGGAGCAACTGGACCCCGGCAACGTCGCATACAATGAGGCGATCGCACTCAGGATGCACGGGCCTCTGGATGTTCCGGCATTGGAGCGTGGGCTCAACACGATACTCGGGAGACACGCAGGGCTGCGAACGACTATCATTGCCGGTGCGGACGGGCCACAGCAACACGTGAACGCGTTTGCCCCCTTCTCGCTCCCGGTCCTTCCGATTGACTCATCACAGGCACAACGCGACCAGGTTGCCGCCGCGGTCGCCGAACCGTTCTGCCTTGATGCCGGCCCTCTCTGGCGCGTACGGCTGTTTCGTGCCGCATCGGATGAGCATCTGCTGCTCGTGGTGATTCATCACATCATTGCGGACGGGTGGTCGCTCGGAATCTTCGTTCGTGAGATCTCCGAGCTCTACTCGGCAGACGTCGCCGGACGTGAGGTGCGGTTGCCGGCGCTGCCGGTTGATTACTGCTCCTATGCGTACCGGCAGCGTCAACGATCGAGCCGGGAGAGTGTGGCCGAACATCTGCGCTTCTGGAAGGAACAACTGCGCGGTCTGCCACCGGATCCAACGGGTGTTCCCTCGCGTATCGATCGCCCCGGTGAATGCGCGCGCCGCTCGTTCATTCTCTCCGATGAGATCGCTCATCGGGTGCGCATGCTGGCGCGCGAGGAGGGAGTCTCGCTCTTTACGGTGCTGCTCTCCGCATTCGACGTCATGCTCATGATCGACTCCGGATTGGATGACATCGTGGTTGGGACAGACGTCGCAAACCGGCCAAGTGCGGAACTGGAAGGAGTGATCGGTCTGTTCGTCAATCAGGCCGTTCTGCGCGCCGATCTCTCGGGTGATCCCGGCTTCCGAACCCTGATCGCGCGCGTGCACTCCGGTGTGCTGGACGCATTTGCGCATGTCGATCTTCCGTTCTCCCGTATGGTCGCAGAATTGCAGGAGCTTCGCCGCGCGCCGCGTTCGCCGCTGTTCACTGCGAAGTTCGTGATGCAGAACGCGCCCCTTCCATCGATCGGGTTGGAGGGGCTTGCCACCGAGCTTGTCGACATCGGCAGCGGTGCGGCGAAGTTCGATCTCCTCATCGACATGTGGGATGTCCGGACGAGTCTGCACGGCACGGTCACCTGCTCCGCAAACGGCCGGAGCACCGGATCGATCGATCGAATCATCATGAACTATGAATACCTGCTGAGTGTGCTGGTCGGTTATCCGGATCTTCCGATCAGCCGCGCCGGCGCCGAACTGGAGCGGCATCGTGAATCGTACCTGGAGCGTGAGCGTGCCGCCCGCAGAGCTGCGCGGCGTGAGGGGCTTCAGTCCTTTATTCGACGCCCACCCGAGTCTCGTAAAGACAGCCTGGAGGTTGGGGATGAATGAGAAGCCGAGAAAGGGGGGGATTGCCGGGCGTCGCAAGCCGATCGACACGGCGGTGCAACGGCTGGTCACGATGGGCGAACATTCATCGCCCGATGCATTACCGCTCGTCATGCGCCCTGCCGTTCACGGCATCGATCTGATCGAGTGGATTGCAGCCAATCGTGCATACGCCGATGCGCTGCTGCATCTGCATGGCGCCCTTCTCTTCCGCGGATTCAATCTCCGTACGGCGGATGACCTGGAACGCTTCATCGGCGCGGCCTCGGGGACGCCGATGGCCTACACGGAGCGATCCTCTCCGCGAAGCGCCGTGGGCCGCAACATCTACACGTCGACGGAGTACCCGGCCGACCGGCCGATCTTTCCCCACAACGAAAACTCCTACGCACACATCTGGCCGCTGCGAATTTTCTTCCTCTGCGTCTCGCCGGCATCGCGGGGAGGGGGTACGCCGTTGGCCGATTGCCGCAGCGTGCTGGCACGCATCCCCGCAGTCATTCGTGACAGCTTCGTTGAACGCGGCGTTCTCTATCTCCGCACGTTCACTCCCGGGCTCGGCGTCTCCTGGCAGACGGTGTTCCAGACCGACGATCGGGCACGGCTTGGCGACGATCTGGCCCGTGCAGGGTACTCGGCCGAGTGGTTGGAGGGAGGCGGGCTCGGAACCCGGCGCATCGGCCCTGCCGTTCTGCGCCATCCACACACCGGTGAGGCTGTCTGGTTCAACCATGCCGCGTTCTTCCATATCTCCACGCTGGAGCCGGATCTCCAGGCCGATCTGTTGGAGCAGTGCGGGGAAGAGCGGCTTCCAACGAACACGCGGTACGGAGACGGCGCGCCGATTGATGCATCCGTTGCCGGGGAGCTGCGGGACGCCTATCGGGATCGGATGCGGTTCTTCCAGTGGGAGCCGGGCGATCTTCTGATGGTGGATAATATGCTTGTTGCGCATGGGCGGGAGCCGTTCCACGGCGATCGGAAGATCCTCGTCGGAATGTCCATCCCCTGTCATCTGCGCGATGGGAGCGTCAGGGTCACGACGGACGAGGAGGAGCCATGAGCATGCAGACCGGCATGGGCGATCGGTTTGCCGCATCGCCGCAGCAGCAGCATGGATGGGCCCTGTTCGGGGCGGCTGCAACCAACCTTCTCCGCTCTCATTGCATCGTCGAAATCGATGGTCCGCTCGATCGGGATCGGCTGGGCGCTGCGTTGCGCACCGTTGTGGGCCGGCATGAGGCGCTGCGCACGAGGCTGGTTGTGCCGGATGGATGGAACGTTCCCGTGCAGTTGATAGAGACGAATGTTGATGCCGGAATCCGCATCATCGACGGCAGCACCATCGATGATGCGGATCTCGATGGCAGTCTCGATGCTCTGCTCGACGCCATGTATGCCGACGGTGCGCTTCACCTCTGCCTGGTTTCCCGTTTGCCGCAGCAGCATCTGTTGCTCGCGAGCATTGCCGCACTGTATGCCGATGCTGCGAGCCTCGCGATCTTCCTGTCGGAGATTGCATGCGCCTATGCAGGGGAAGTGTTCGGCGAGGTTACGCAGTACGCAGATGTTGCCGCCTGGTACAGTGATCTGATCGAGAACGACGAATCCGCGACCGAGCGATACCACTGGGACGACTCGGTCTCGCCGGCGACGCTTGCCGCGCAGCTTCCGTTCGCGCGATCGGACCGATCGGATGCGTTCGCTGCCGAACGGGTGCCCGTGGATCTTCCCACTCCGTCTCTTCGCGCGCTTGCATCCTCGCTCGGCGCTACCCTCGACGACCTGCTCCTCGCAACCTGGATGCTTCTGATCCGGCGACATGCCGGCGAGTCCGACATCGCCGTCGGGGCCTTGTTCGATGGCCGTCCCTACGAGGAGATGGCGCGCGGAATCGGCCCCTATGCGAGTGTGCTCCCGATTCGCTGCACGGTGCCCGATCACGCTTCGTTTGCGGACCTGATGCATGCCGTCGCTCGCGAACGCCGGCAGTGTGCCGGATGCCAGGAGTACTTCACATAGAGGCGCGCCGCACCGGGGGAATCTGCACCCTACCTCCCGTTCGCATATGAGTTCGTTATCCAACCTCGGCCCGGTGGTGGTGACGAACTGCCGATGGCGATCGTACGGCTGTCCTCTGACGCAGACCGGTTCGATGTGCGCCTGTGCTGTGTCGACGACGGAGCAGGGCTAGGTGTCCGAATCGAGTACAACCCATCGCGGTACGATGCGATCGATATCGAGTATCTGCGGGATGGCCTCGGCGTTCTCATCGATGCGGTGCGTTCCGACGCCCGCCGTCCCATTGCCCGGCTTCCGGTGATCGGCGCCGCAGAGCGTGCGCGGCTGGCCGACGTATCGTGCGGCAGCGACTCCGTGCCCGCATCCCAGGAGTGCCTGCACCAGCTCTTCGAGGCACAGGCTGCGCGCATCCCGGATCGGATTGCCCTGGAGCAGGGGAACGACAGATTCACCTATCGCGATATCGACCGTCAGGCGAACCGGCTTGCGCGTGCTCTTCGTGAACGTGGCGCGCAACCGGAGAGCATCGTTGGGGTGATGCTCCACCGCTCGCCCAATGCGATCGTTGCGCTGCTCGCCGTCCTGAAGGCCGGCGCGGCGTATCTGCCGATCGATCCCGAAACGCCCGCCGCGCGGCGGGACGTGATGCTCGCCGACGCAGGAGCGATCGTGCTGATTGCCGATGGCAGCCATTCCCCGTGGGAGGGGACAACCCTGGCGCCCGACGATCCTTCCATCGAAGGGTTGTCGCCGGAGCCTCTCGATGTGCCGGTCCATCCCGACAATCTTGTCTATACGCTTCACACCTCGGGATCGACGGGCGCCCCGAAGGGGGTGATGGTGTCGCATCGAGCTCTGGCGAATTATCTCACATGGGCCGTACGGCACTATCGGCTCGCGGAGGGGGATGGGGCAATCCTTCATACCTCCTTCTGCTTCGACCTGACCGTTACCTCGCTGTGGGGGCCTTTGATCGCCGGGCAGAAAATCGTGCTCGCCGGCGGCGGCCACGGGATCGAGCCGCTGCTGGATCTGCTTCGCCGTGGGGCTAACTACTCGCTCCTGAAATTGACGCCGTCGCATCTGGCAATGCTCAACCAGGCGCTCCGCCCGGAGGAGATGCGCGGGCTTGTCCGAACGCTGGTGATCGGCGGCGAGGAGTTGCGCCGGGACGTTGTCGGCCTCTGGCTCGAGCATGCACCGGAGACCGGTGTCTACAATGAATACGGTCCCACCGAAACCGTTGTCGGCAGCACCGTGGCCGACGTTCGTTCGTTTGCTGCGCAGGGGGCGACGGTGCCGATCGGTTATCCCATCGCCAATACCCGCGTGCATCTCGTGGATCATCTGTGCGAACCGGTTCCCTTCGGAGCCCGCGGAGAGATCTGCATCGGCGGTGCGGGCGTTGCGCGCGGATATCTGCACCGTCCTGCCGATACGGCGTCGAGCTTCATCGCCATGTCCGCCGGCGGCGGGAAGGTGTGGTACCGTACCGGTGACCTGGGCCGGCTGCGGCGCGACGGCGCGCTGGAGTTCGCGGGGAGGCGCGATCACCAGATCAAGCTGCATGGTTATCGCATCGAGCCGGGGGAGGTGGAAAGAGCCCTGCTGCGGCATCCGGCAATACGAGACGCCGTGGTTGTGCTTCGCGAGGATGCATCGGGCGCGCGGGTGCTGGCGGCATTCGTTGTTCCCGCCGATGGGAGGGAGATCCCCGATCAGAGAACGATGAACAACTTCCTGGCCGGTATCCTTCCGGGGTACGCGATGCCGGGATACATCGTGCCGTTGCCGGAGTTGCCGCGGATGGTCAGTGGGAAGATCGACCGTGCTGCGCTCCCGTTGCTCGATTCCCCCGCGCATGGAACAACCGGGCCGCGCGACATCGAGGAGGTGGTGCTTGCACGCATCTGGCGCGACGTCCTCGGGCTCGACGGCATCGGCATCGACGATGACTACTTCCTGCTTGGAGGGGATTCGATCCGAAGCATTGCGATCTGCGCGCGAACACGTGAGGCCGGTATTCGCATCAGCGTTGCAGAGTTGTTCGAACATCCCACAATCCGCGAACTCATTCGCCTGCACCGGCAGAGCCCGCGCACGGAATCGACCGCAGACCGTCTGGGTCCATTCGGGCTTCTGACCGCAGACGATGCGGCCGGGGTGCCGGCCGGGATCGAGGACGCATATCCCGTGACGATGCTCCAGGGCGGGATGATCTTTCATAACGAGATCGGCGGTGATGCCTCCGTGTATCACGACATCTTCAGCTATCGGCTACTGAGTGTTTTCGATGCCGCCTGCTTCCGGACCGCGGTGGAGGCGCTGGTGGCGCGGCATCCGGCGCTTCGCACCACCTTCGATCTGGTCTGCTTCAGTGAACCGATGCAATTGGTGCATGCCTCCTCACCCGATCCGCTCGGCATCGACGATCTGCAGGGTCTTGCCGACGACGTGCAGGATCGCGAGATCGCTCGTTGGATCGAGGAGGAGAAGTCGCGCGGCTTCGATCCTGCGCGTCTTCCATTGGTGCGCTTTCACGTTCATGTGCGGAGCCGTGACAGCTTCCAATTCACCCTCAGCTTCCATCATGCGGTTATCGACGGGTGGAGCGATGTCTCGATGCTTACGGAGCTCTTCACGCACTATCTCCATCTGCAAAGAGGAGAGCCGTATGCCGTCGAGACTCCGGCCACGCATTATCGCGAGTTCGTCAGACTCGAACGCGAGGCCGTTGCGTCCGATGAGTGCGCACGCTTCTGGGATGAAGCCCTGCACGACGGCACCTTCGCGGCGTTGCCGCGGCATTGCGATGAGCCGACGGATGAGAAGAGGATCGTTGCGCAGCGCGTGGAGATCTCCGCAGAACTCTCCGAGCAATTGAAGCGTACTGCGCTCGCGTTGTCGCTGCCGGTGAAGAGCGTTCTCCTGGCGGCACACATGCGGGTGATGGCGCTCCTCACTGGTGAGACCGATGTCGTTTCCTCCGCGGTCTTCACGGGACGCCCGGAGAGCGCGGACGCGGAACGTACTCTCGGGCTCTTCATCAACAGCCTTCCGATCCGGTGCGAGCTGGCAGGCGGGACATGGCGGCAGCTTGCGGACAACCTCTTCGAACTCGAGCGAACGATAATGCCGTACAGGCGTTATCCTCTGGCCGAATTGAAGCGCCGTCGCGGAGGAGGCCCGATCTCCGAGACGCTCTTCTACTTTACCAATTACCACGTCGTTGAAGGTGTGCGGAGCCTGGGAGGAATCGAGCTCGTCGACCTGATCCCGCACGAAGTTTCCAGCTTCACGCTTGCTGCGAACTTCTCGGTTGACCCCTTCACATCGGGCGTCAACCTCACGCTTGCATGCGACGAGGCGCAGATCGGGCATGAGCAGGCGATCGCCGTGGGCGGCTACTATCTCCGCGCGCTCGAAGCGATTGCCGCCGATCCCGAAGCCGCATATGATGACTGGTCTCCTTTCCCGGCCGCGGAGCTGGACAATCTGCCGTGGAGATGGAACGGCAGCCGCGAGGACTTCCCGCTCCGAAGCATTGTTGCACAATTCGAGTCTCAGGTTGCTCGAACGCCGGATGCCGAAGCCATCGTATTCGAGGATCGCTGCAGTACGTATCGCGAACTGAATGAACGTGCCGATGCGTTTGCCAGGGCGCTGTACGGTGCGGGAGTGCGCCGGGGAGACCGGGCTGGCATCCACATGTTCCGTTCAATCGATCTGGTTGCCGGCATGCTCGGCATTCTGAAGGCCGGCGCGGCATATGTACCGCTCGATCCCGCACTTCCCGATGCCAGACTGCGCTTCATGATCGAGGATGCGCTGGTCCAGGTGGTGGTGGTGGACGACGAGGCGGACACCGCGCGGCTGGGCGATGGTCCGGCGTTCGTGCGGCTCGGCCCGGCGCCTGCATGGGAGGCGCCGGCGGAGCCTCCCTTCGCTTCGGCAGACATCGACGATCCGGCGTATCTCCTCTACACGTCCGGTTCCACCGGAGCTCCGAAAGGCGTGATGGTCTCGCATCGCAACGTGGCGAGCTTCTTTGCGGGGATGGATCGGAGTATCGCGGGCGACGCGCCGGGCGTGTGGCTTGCATTGACCAACGTCGCGTTCGATATCTCGGTGCTCGAACTTCTCTGGACGCTCACGCGCGGATGGAAGGTGGTGATGCAGGGGGAGCCCGATACCTACTTCCCGGCGGAGGATGTCGCGAGCGCCGGTACGTCTGCGATCGATTTCAGCCTCTTCTATTTCGCAGCGGGTGACGGCGGCGAGGATGTGCAGAAGTACCGGCTTCTCATGGAGGGGGCCACCTTCGCCGATCGTCATGGCTTCGCCGCCATCTGGACACCGGAGCGGCACTTCCATGAGTTCGGCGGGCTCTACCCCAATCCGGCGGTGACGAGCGCCGCAATCGCGGCCATCACGCAAAGGATCGGCATACGGGCCGGAAGCGTCGTGCTTCCGTTGCACAATCCGATCCGTGTGGCCGAGGAATGGTCCATGGTGGACAACCTTTCCGGCGGACGGGTCGGTCTCTCCTTCGCATCGGGATGGCATCGGAGCGACTTCGTGCTGGCTCCGGGGAAGTATGCCGATCGCAGGCGGATCATGTTCGATGACATCGCAACGGTACGCGCGCTCTGGCGCGGCGATGCGCTGCCGGCCGATGATGCCGCAGGCGGTTCGGTTCGGATTCGTCCCCGCCCGGTGCAGGCCGATCTTCCGATCTGGATCTCGTCTGCCGGCGATCCCGACACCTTCCGCACGGCGGGCGAGTTGGGGGCCGGAGTCCTGACGCACCTGCTGAACCAGGATATCCCGGAGCTTGCCGGCAAGATCGCGCTCTACCGGGAAGCCGTGCGCGGCAACGGGAACCGCGGCGCCGGGCACGTAGCCGTGATGCTGCACACGTTCGTCGGTGACGACGACGCGGCCGTTCGCGCGCTTGTTCGCGAGCCGCTCATGGCGTACCTGCGAAGCTCCGCCGATCTTGCCAGAGGCGTGATCGCCGGGCTTGGGGTGGAGACCTCGTTGCTGCATGCGGAGGAGATCGAGCCGCTCCTGCAGCGGGCATTCGATCGCTACGTCGAGAGTCGAGGTCTCATCGGCTCACTCGCGCACTGTGCCGAAAGGGTGGAGCAACTGCGGGCGATCGGTGTAGACGAGATCGCCTGTCTGATCGATTTCGGCGTCGGCACCGATACGGTCATCGAAAGCCTGGCGGCACTCGATGAGCTGCGGCGTCGCTGTACGCCGCGTCGCCGTCCGCGGCATTACGGTGCGCGGCGCCGTGACAACGAGCCGGGACGCTCCGCCAACACCGAACCGGGCGGCAGATGGCCCATCGCCTCGCAGATCGAAATGCATGGCGTTACGCACATGCAGTGCACGCCGACGCTCGTGTCGATGCTTCTTGCCGACGCGGCGTCGTGCGGCGCGTTGGCACGGCTGCATGCGCTCCTCCTGGGGGGGGAGCCGCTCTCGGACGGTCTCGCCGTACGCATCGGCAGGGCGATGCAGGGGACGATCCTCAACATGTACGGGCCGACGGAGACGACTATCTGGTCGACGGTTGCCATGGTGCAGCCCGGATTGCCGGTGACGATCGGAGAGCCGATCGCCAACACGCATCTCTATATCCTCGATCGATTCATGAAGCCGGTTCCGGTGGGGACTCCGGGCGAGCTCTGTATCGGAGGAGATGGCGTCGCCATCGGTTATGCGGCACGAGCGGCGGAGACGGCTGCGAGCTTTCTTCCCGATCCGTTCGGCGGTAGAGCCGGCGGACGGATCTATCGCACCGGCGACCGGGTACGGCGCCTGGCGGATGGATCGCTCAGGTTTCTCGGACGCCGTGACGGCCAGATCAAGATCGGGGGGCAGAGGATCGAAACCGGCGAGATCGAGGCGGAGATCGCGCGCCACGAGGAGATTGCCGACTGTGTGGTTCAACCGTTCGATGCGGACCGGCTGGTGGCGTATGTCGTGCTCCCCACCGAAGCCGCGTTTGATTCCGCGCGGCTCCGGCGCAGCCTCGCCGAACGATTGCCCGGCGTCATGATCCCGGCACGTTTCATCCAGCTCGAAACCCTTCCGAGAACGCCGAACGGTAAACTCGATCGCGCTGCGCTGCGCTGCCGTCGCCCGACGTGCCGTATTCGCGAACCGACCGTGACAATGTTTCCCCGCGCAACGGATTGGAGAAGGAGATCGCCGAGATCTGGAGCGCCGTGATGGGGATCGATGACGCCGGTGTGCACGACAGCTTCTTCGACCTGGGCGGCTACTCGATGCAGGCCACGATGCTGGTATCCCGTCTGCGCGAACGATTCCGGATCGACCTCCCCCTTCGCACACTGTTCAAGGCACCAACGATTGCTGGACTTGCTCGCGAGATCGCCGACGTTCGAGGCAGCGACATGCGCGTGTCGGCGAATCCCATCGTTCCGATGCCTCGCACGGCAAGGCTTCCGCTCACCTTCGCGCAGGAGCGGATCTGGTTCATCGATCAGATTGCACCCGGCAACGTAGCGTACAACGACACGATGGGGCTGGCGCTGGATGGCGATCTCGATCCCCGTCTCCTCGAGTTGAGCCTGGCTGAGGTCGTCCGCCGCCATGAGATCCTTCGGACCTCCTTTCCGGACGCAGGAGGATCGCCGAACCAGGAGATCCACGCCGCGATCACGCTGCCGCTCGAACTCATCGATCTCTCGGAGGTCGAGGGGGAAGAACGCGAACAGGCAGTGCGCGATCTGGCGGTGGCCTCCGGGCAGCGCCCGTTCGATCTGCAGCGCGGGCCGCTGCTGCGAACGAGCCTGCTCCGGCTGTCGCAGCGCCGTCACGTCCTCCTCCTCACGATTCATCATATCGTCAGCGACGGCTGGTCGCTCGGAGTGATGATCAACGAAGTGGCACAGATCTATCGTGCGATGATCGCCGGCCGGCCGTCGCACCTGCCTCCGCTGGCGATCCAGTACGCGGACTTCGCGCAATGGCAGCGCGAGTGGTTGCGCGATGCGAGGCTGGAGACCCTGCTCGCCTATTGGCGGGAGCGGCTGGCGGGAGCGCCGCACGTACTGGAGCTTCCGCTTGATCATCCGCGCAGCCCCGAGGAGCGATTCATGGGGAGCGTGGAGGAGATCGACATTGACGAGTCCGTTACGTCCGCATTCAGAATGCTCGCGCGCAGCAATGATGTCACGCTGTTCATGGCACTCCTTGCGGCGTTCAAGACGTTGATCCTCCGCTACACCGGCAGCGATGATGTGATCGTGGGAACCGACGTTGCCAACAGAAACCGGAGGGAGACGGAACCGCTTATCGGGTTCTTCACCAATCAACTCGTACTCCGCACCGATATCTCCGGCGATCCCACATTCATCGAGTTGTTGTCGCGCGTTCGCGAGGTAACGCTTGGTGCGTACGATCACCAGGACCTTCCGTTCTCACGGCTCGTCGAGGAGTTGCAGCCGCAGCGGGATCTCAGCCGCAACCCGCTGTTCCAGATCGCCTTCACGCTGCAGGATGCTCCGCCGCTGCATCTGGATCTCGACGATCTGCGTTGGCATCATCTGAGTTTCGATACCGGCATCTCCCGCGTCGACTTCGAGTTCAACCTTCATGAGACACCGCGCGGCATTACCGGCCGGGCGGTCTACAACAGCGATCTGTTCAAGCCCGCAACCATTCGGCGAATGCTGGAGCAGTATGCACTGCTGCTGCGTGAGATCTCAGAGCGTCCGGCGCAACGCCTCTCGTCGTTTTCGCTTCTGTCCGAATCGGAACGGCACCTGCAACTGGTCACATGGAACGCGGCCGGAAGTTCCTCCGTCTCGGACGCTACGTTCCATCGTTGCTTCGAGGAACGAGCCGCACTTCATCCCGAGCAGACAGCCGTTGTTCACGGCGATCGCCGGATGAGCTACCGGGCGCTGAACGAGGAGGCGAACCGTCTCGCACGCGTGCTGCTGGCCGAGGGGATCGGCCTCGATCAGGTTGTCGGGCTTCTGATGGAGCGGGGCATCGAGATGCTGACGACGATGCTGGCGCTCTTCAAGATCGGTGCGGCCTATCTGCCGCTCGATCCCGGGCATCCATCGCGACGGCGCGGTGGGATCATCGAGGGGAGCGGAATGAACCACCTCATCGTCGCGCCGGAGCTGGCGGGCACTGCGCTCGAGAATCTCGAGGAGGTTCCGGAGGAACTGCGCCCAGGCATAGTCTGCGTTGCCGACCTCGACCTCCGCGGAAGCGAAGCCGGCAACCTGGACATCGACTATCCGCCGGAAGCCCTGGCATATGTGATCTACACGTCCGGTTCCACAGGGCGATCCAAGGGAGCCATGGTGGAACATCGCGGGCTGCTGAATCATATCCGCGCAAAGATCGCGGACCTCGAGTTGAGCGATGCCGATGCGGTGGCGCAGACCGCCTCGCAGTGCTTCGACATTTCCGTCTGGCAGTTTCTTGCGGTACTTCTGGTGGGGGGGCATGTCGTGATCTATGATGATGACATCACGCACCGGCCCGGCATGCTGCTCGATGATGTCGAGGGGGATGGGGTGACGATCTGGGAGATGGTGCCATCGTATCTCGGCCTGGTGATCGAGGAGATCGATCGTCGCGGCTCCTCGGCTCCCGCTCTGCGCAGTCTGCGCTGGCTGGTGCCTACCGGTGAGGCGCTGCCGCCGCATCTCTGCGGGCTCTGGCTCGAACGGTACCCCTGCGTTCCGATGCTGAATGCATACGGCCCTACCGAGTGCTCCGATGATGTGACCCATTATCCGATCGCCGCTTCTCCGGAGCCGGGTGTGAGCCGGATGCCGATCGGGCGTCCGGTGATCAACACGCAGATCTACATCCTCGATGAACATCTGCAGCCGGTTCCGCTGCGCGGCATGGGCGAACTGTAAGTCGGCGGCGCCGGCGTCGGGCGCGGATATCGCAACGATCCGTGGACGACGGCCGAGTGCTTCCTTCCCGATCCGTTCGCAGTCGCCGCCGGCGCGCGTCTGTATCGCACCGGAGATCTTGCGCGCTACCTCCCGGACAGTACTATCGAATTCCTTGGTCGTACCGACGATCAGGTGAAGATCCACGGCCATCGAATTGAGTTCGGCGAGATCGAGACCGCGTTGCGCCATCACCGCTTCGTTCGCGACTGCGTTGCAGCGGCATGGGGCGAGAGCACGGAAGAGCGGCGCATCGTTGCGTACGTCGTCTGTCGTCAGGAGGAGATGGGGGATGCGGCGAAGGAGCAGACGGCGGACCGGCTGGAGCGGATGGTGGAATGGCAGCGTGTCTACGACGAGATGTACCGGAGCACGGCGGACGCCGGCGATCCGCTGATGAACACGATCGGCTGGAACAGCAGCTACACCGGGCTTCCGATTCCCGATGAGGAGATGGTCGAGTGGGTGAACAGTACGGTGGAGTGGATCGCGGCCTGGCATCCCGGGCGGGTTCTCGAGATAGGATGCGGCACCGGCATGCTTCTGTTCCGCATCGCTCCGGACGCCGGGAGCTACGTGGGGACGGACTTCTCACAGCCGGTTCTCGATCTGCTCGAGAGGGAACTCGGGGGGATGGAAAGGCCGCTTCCCGGCGTGAAGCTCCTGCACAGGACGGCAACCGATTTCAGCGGCATCGAGCCCGGAAGCTTCGATACCGTGATCCTGAATTCCGTGGCGCAGTATCTCCCCAGCATCGACGACCTTCTCCGAGTGATCGAGGGTGCGGTTGCGTCGCTGTCCCCCGGCGGACGGATCTTCATCGGTGATCTCCGCGCAATCGAGCTCTTCGAAGTGTTTCACACATCGGTGCAGGCGCATCACGCCGGCCCCGATCTTCCATGCGAACAACTCCGGCAGAGAGTTCGGCGGCAGATGGAGCAGGAGGAGGAACTTCTGGTCAGTCCGTTGTTCTTTCACGCGCTGAAGCAGCATCTGCCCGCCATCAGCCACGTGGATATCGAGCTCAAGCGAGGCAGGGCGCGCAACGAACTGACGCTCTTCCGGTACAACGTCATCATCCATACAGGCGGCGATCCCGTTTCCGCTGCCGATCCGGTACGCATCGACTGGGAGGAGGCGGGGCTTGGCCTGGAAGGCCTGCGCAGCATGCTCCTTGCGGCATCGGCTCCGGATCTGTTGCGCATCGACCGCGTGCTGAACGCCAGGCTCGTTACCGAGGTTCTGAACCTCACCCTTCTCGCCGGATTCGAGGAGGGGGGCACCGTGGGCGATCTGAATGCCGACCGGAGCCGTGCGGACGCCGGCAACGGAATAGAGCCAGAGGATGTGCGCGAACTGGGGCGCGATCTTCCGTACGATGTGCGACTGGTGTGGAGCGCATCCGGCGCGCCGGACCGGTTCGATATCCTCCTGGCGCGAAATGATCGGGGAAGCCGCGCGATCGACTGGCACGATTCCTCCGCGCTCGGCACGGACTGGCGGCGATACGCGAACAACCCGCTTCAGGGAAGGTTTGCGCGGCACCTGCTTCCGCAGCTTCGTGCCTCATTGCAGGAGGTGCTGCCGGAGTACATGGTCCCTGCTCACTTCATGGTACTCGATGCCCTTCCACTGAACCGCAACGGCAAGGTCAACCGGCGTGCGCTTCCGCCGCCGGAGCTTCGGCGATCCGGATTCTCGGGTGAGTATGTGGCGCCCAGAGACAGGAAGGAGGCCCTCCTGGCCGCCATCTGGTCAAACGTCCTGCGCCTGGATCGGGTAGGGATTCACGACAACTTTTTCGAACTCGGGGGAGACTCGATCATCAGCATTCAGATCGTCGCCCGGGCCAACCAGGAGGGGATGCGTCTCACGCCGAAGCAGGCCTTTCAGTTTCAGACGATCGCCGAACTCGCTGCGGTTGCCGACGTGTCCGAAACATCGGGTTCCGAACAGGGGATTGTTTCCGGTAACGTTCCGCTGACTCCCGTGCAGGCGCAGTTCTTCGAACTCGGGGTAGAGGAGCCGCACCATTGGAATCAATCGCTGCTCCTTGAACCGCGCGAAAGCGTGAACCCGGAATCGCTGCGCGAAGCGGTCTCGATGCTGTTGGAACATCACGATGCGCTGCGCCTTCGCTTCGAAGAGGATGATAGCGGATGGCGCCAGTGGTACGACGCGCCCGGCGGGCCGGTACCCGCCGCCTATCACAATCTGACGGCGCTTGATGAAGCGGCCGGCCTCGCGGCAATGGAGGTGGAGGCGGATCGTGCGCAACGAAGCCTGGATCTCCTTCACGGCCCGTTGATCAGGTTCGTGCTCTTCGATCTCTCCCCGCCGGTTGGCCAGCGTCTGCTCGTCATCGCCCATCACCTGATCATCGACGGTGTGTCGTGGCGCATTCTGATCGAGGACCTTGCGAGGGCGCTCGATGCGGCGATGCGCGGAGACAGGATCACTCTGCCTCCGAAGACCGTGTCGTTCAAGGCGTGGAGCGAACATCTGGCCGCATGGGGCACGTCGGATGTTATTCGCCGGGAGGCGGATTACTGGCTCGCTCAAGGCCTTCTTCATCCCGTGCCGCTTCCGGTTGATTATCCGGGGCGCGAGACGCCAAACGATGTCGCCTCGTCCAGCATCGTGCATGGCGTTCTCAGTGAGGAGGAGACATCCGTGTTGCTGCACGATCTCCTGGTCGGCTATCGCACCAGGATCGACGAGGTGCTCCTGACGGTCCTGCTCCGGACGTTCTTCGAATGGACCGGCGAGCGGCGACTTCTCGTGGAGTTCGAACGGCATGGGCGCGATCCGCTCGCCGATGCGCTCGATCCCTCCCGCACCGTGGGATGGCTCGCTGTCGCCTTCCCCAGGCTGCTGATGCTCAGCCATCGCAACGATCCCGGCATTCAGTTGAGGGAGGTGAAGGAACAACTGCGTCAGGTGCCGGGGCCTGGTGCCGGGTATGGCGTGCTGCGCTATCTCGGCAATGATCCGCTCCTTGCCGATTCGTTGCGCCACTCCACCCAGGCCGAGGTGGCATTCAACTATTTCGGACAGTTCGATCAGTCGCTCGCATCCTCCTCCGATCTCTTCCGGCTTGCAGGCGAGCCGCAGGGAGCGGTGAGAAGTCCGCGCGGCCGTCGCGCGCACCTTCTCGAAGTCAACGGATTCATTTCCGGCGGAACATTGCGAATCGAGTGGACCTACAGTCGGAACCGGCATGCAGGTTCCACGATCGAAGCGCTCGCAAATGCATACATGGCGAACCTTCGCGCGCTGATCCAGTATTGCCGTGTGACGCCGCCCGCCGGATTCATGCCTGCAGACTTCGATCTGCTTCGCACAAGCCGGAACCAACTCGATGCGGCACTGGACGAAGTGGACTTCGAATGATCGTGCCGCATCGGCGGGCGCTGTCGGAGCGCTGGTCTCAGGGGGACGGCGCGCACGGCCGCCGCGGCGGGATATCAACCGGAGCATACAATGAGCCATAGGCAGGAATCACGATCGGACACGGGGGAATCGATCTCAATCGATCGCGCGGCCCCGGACTATCTCGGTACATCTCCATGCGGTGCATTCCCGACGCGTACGCTTCGGTCGCTGAGTGATGCCTCACGTCTCGATGAACCGCGGTTCGCACTTGCCTCCGGAGAGATCGGTGCGGAGTTGCATCTCAACGTTCACGGCGACTGCATCCGCGTGATCGTTTCAATCGGCTGGGATTGCTGCCATCCGGTCTTTCCAGCGTTGAAGCACCTGGATGAGATCCGGGACCGCGATAGCGATCCGGGAGCGGACATGCGGATCCCGTATCGCCTCGGGCGCGTTCACTGTTCCGCCAGCGGTGCCGTGCTGGCGACGCGTGATGCGTCGGGAGGATGGTCGCTCGATGCTGGCCCGTTGTATGATGCGCTCGACATGGAATTCCGGCGAGCGGCCTCGGCACCGTCCGTGGCCGATACGCAGGGCATCGTCGATGCGCCGCCCGCCGGAGAGCTTGCGATTCCCGCATCGATATTCGAATCACCGGAGAGCGTCGGCGCGTTCCTTGCGACGCATCAGAGAGAGATGGCGCGAGCATGGAGGTGGAAGATTGCGGGACGGATCGACGCCGCCGGATCGAATGCGTCTCCGCAGGCGACGCATGTGGTTCGGCTGACATTCGTGAATGCCTCGGAGCCGATCGCGGGCACGGACAACGCCTCGTTTGCCGATCCGGTGATCGTCCTCGAGTTCGATGGGGCCGATGTCCTGCCAATTCCGCAACCGCCGTCGCGCTCGGTTCGCAGCAGCGGCGAGCGGTTCGGCTGGGGGAGCGACTGTGTTGTTCGACCTCTTCGCGACCACCCATCGCGGCTCTCGTTGTCGCGGATGTCGCTGCGCGATCAGGCCAGCTTCCTCAGCCGCGAACAATCTCCCGCCCCGCTTGCCTCTCTGGCGAGCAGAACGCTGGAAACCTTGACGCTGCTTCGCAGGGCGTTCGAGGAGGAACTGCATGCCGCACTGCGCGGTCGCCCGGAGGCGGTCTCCGGCGAGGCGCCCATCCGGCCTGGTGATGCGGCCGATGACTTCAGTCGGGTTGTCGAGGCGTTCGCCGGCGGTTGTGATCTGATTGCGGAGGATGCCGATGTGCGATATGCGTTCGAGTTGACGATGCGAACGATGCTGGCGTTGCCGAATGCGGCGCGAGCGACGTCGCAGGGAGAGACCTGGCGCCTCTTTCATATCCTCTTCATCGTCAGCCAGCTTGTCGATACGGTTGCAGGCAATGCGGAGCGCGGCCCTGCGGAGGATGATATCGTGGACATGGTGTACTTCCCAACGGGCGCCGGAAGGACGGAGGCGTATCTGTGCATCATTATCCTGACCTGCTTTCTCGACCGTCTCAGAGGGAGAGCGGCGGGCATCAGCGGATGGTTCCGTTTCCCGCTCGGGCTGCTCGATGCACGGCACATGCAGCAGGTGGTCGACATGGTGGGCTGCGCCGAACTGGTACGCCGCCGCGATAGCCGGCCCAGGCTCTCGGGAGCAGGAGTCGACGGCTTCATGGTCGCCTTCCTCGGAGAGGCCGGAGCCGCGACCGCGGATCGTTGTGAGCCGCCTGCCGATGAGAGTGGCCGCGCTGCGCCACGTGACGGTGCGGGGCGGCATGGACGATGGGCGTACGTGGAGCGGTGTCCGGCATGTTGGAATCAGACGGTGGAGGTTCATCGGGATCTGCCGGATGGTGGCTCGGTTCATCGCTGTGCACACCCCGGCTGCGTATTCGGTGCCGGGCTTCCGGTGATCACCGTGGCCGACGATGTACTGCGCCGTCTTCCCTCCGTTGTTGTCGGAGTGTTCCCCATGAAGGAGTTTGCAGGGCAGGAGCCGAAGCTTGCGCTGATACGGGGAGGGGCCGGGGGGCGCTGCCGCAGCCACGGTTATCATCCGGCGGCGCGATGTACTGAAGGCCAGGCTTGCGAGCCGGTTCTTCCGCTTCCGGAGGAGTTCGCTCTCCCCACCCTCTATGTGCCGGCAGCGCGCGTGAAGAGCCCGCAACGGACCCGGGGACAGTTATCCTACAACATCAGAGTGTGACGGTTGCGAGAGGCGAATGACGACGGCTGCCAACCTGCAGCCGGGCGCCGGTCCGGCGCAGCGGCCAATGAAGATCAGAGACCTCGATCATGAGCAACATCGAAGATGTCTATCCTCTCACTCCGATGCAGGAAGGGATTCTGTTCCACTCCCTCGAAATGCCGGAGTATGAGATCTACACTGTCCAGCTTTGCTGTGCGCTCCGGGATCTGGATCTGGAGCGTTGGAAGCAGGCATGGCAGCTCGTGATCGGGCGGCATGCTCCGCTTCGCACCGCGTTCGCGTGGAAGAGCCAGCGGCAGCCGCTTCAGGTGATCGGCAGGCGTACGGCGATGCCGTGGGAATACCATGACTGGCGGGCTCTGCCGGAGGCCGGCTTGCCGGAGCGCGAAGAGGAATTCCTGTTGGCGGATCGTCGGCGAGGATTCGATCTGTCCAGGGCGCCGCTGATGCGTGCAACCATAATGCAGCTCGACGAGCGCACATACCGTTTCTGCTGGAGCTATCACCACGTCATCCTCGATGCATGGTCCGGCTCGAAGGTGCTTGCCGAGGTACGGCGGGCGTACGACGAACTCTTCGAACGGGCGAGTGTGGTGCTGCCGCAGGGGCCTCCGTTCAAGAACTACATCGCCTGGCTTCAAACCCGCGACCGTGCCGATGCCGAGCGGTTCTGGCGCGGAATGCTCGAGGGTTTCGCTCCGGCCGCTACGATGGGCACCGATCGAGTTGGCGGCGTGGCCGATGCAGACGGGGTTCGGTACGATGAATGCTTCGTCGAGCTGGCGAACGCCGAGACCGCCGAACTCAACGGCGGGGCACGAAGGCATGGATTGACATTGAACACGCTGATCCAGGGCGCATGGGCGTTGATGCTGGCGCGCTGCACCGGCAGCGATGACGTGCTCTTCGGTTCCACCGTTTCGGGCCGGCCTGCGGATCTCCCACGCGTGGAGGAGATGGTTGGATTGTTCATCAACACGCTGCCGGTGCGGATTGAAATCGACCCGGCAGATACGGTGCTCGATTGGCTGCGGAAGCTGCAGTCCCAGCATGTGGAGATTCGCGAGTACGAATTCAGTTCGCTCGTCGACGTCCACGGTTGGAGCAGTGTCCCTCGCGGCCGTCCGTTGTTCGAGAGCATCCTGATCGTGGAGAACCTGCCGGCCGATCTTTCGGTGTTGTCCACGCGAAGCCGTCTGAAGATCGACGATATGCGCGCGCACTGGCGCACGAGCTATCCATTGAGCCTGATGTGTGTGCCGGGACGGCGCCTGAAGCTGCAGCTCGTGTACGACTCCGGCAGGTTCGGTTCCGATCGGATGGAGCATATGCTTGCCGATCTCCATGTGCTTCTGGTGCATCTGCTCGCCGACCCGCGTCGCTCCCTTGCCGATCTGCTCGCAATGGCCGGCGACGGCGGCCTCTCCCCCACGCTGCACGGAGCTACCGATCCGCTGCTCCCGGCTGGATTCGTGCACGACCGATTCCTCGAACAGGCCGGACGGCGGCCGGCATCGGTTGCGGTGCGATTCGGACATGAGTGTATTACCTATGGCGAGTTGGAACAATGGAGCGGTCGGATCGCGGAACGCCTTTGCCGTGAAGGCGTTGGGCCTGAAGTGTGCGTCGCTCTCCTCGCCGAACGATCCCCGGAAATGGTTGCGGCGCTGCTCGGCATCATGCGTGCAGGGGGAGCATACCTGCCGTTGGATCCGGCGCATCCAACTGAACGGCTGGACCTCATCCTCGCCGATAGCCGGGCGGATCTCGTGCTCGCGCAGCGCCCGCTCGCCGGCCGGTTGCCGATGTACCGGGGGCGAATGCTCTTCGTTGACGAGACCGCTGATCCGGTCCGGACGGAACCGGCTTCAGCGGCGGCATCCGCTCGGCAGACGCAGCTTCTGCCGGCGAACCTTGCGTACGTCATCTACACATCGGGTTCTACCGGACGGCCGAAGGGGGTGATGGTAGAGCATCGGTCGCTCAGCAACCTGATCGGCTCGATGGAGCGTACGCCCGGGATGGCTGCCGACGACAGGCTCCTGGCGGTTACCACGCTCGCATTCGATATCGCCGCGCTCGAACTGTTTCTCCCGTTGGTTGTGGGAGGCGAACTGATACTGGCATCCGAAGAGGCCGCGGCCAACCCGTCCGCTCTGATGGAGATGATGGACCGGACGGATGCCACGATCATGCAGGCAACACCCGCGACATGGCGGATGCTCATCGACGCGGGCTGGGAGGGGAGGAGCACGATGACCGTACTCTGCGGCGGCGAACGGCTTCCAGCCGACCTGGCGCGTCGTCTGCATCGGTGCTGCGGATCGCTCTGGAACATGTACGGCCCCACGGAGACCACCATCTGGTCCAGCATTGCACGCATCGGAGCGGACGACGTGAGGATCGCGCTCGGGGCGCCCATCGCTCACACCACGATCCGATTGCTCGATGCACACCTGAGGCCGGTTCCGCTCGGCGCGGTCGGGGAGATTCACATCGGTGGAAGGGGGCTCGCGCGGGGCTACTGCGGACACCCGGACCGTACGGCCGAACAGTTCGTTCCCGCTCCCGATCATGCCGAAGCGGGTGAGCGCCTGTACCGGACCGGAGACATGGCCAGGATGCATGCCGATGGAACCGTTGAATTCCTTGGGAGGCGCGATCAGCAGATCAAGATCCGCGGCTTCCGTATAGAGGCCGGCGAGATCGAAGCCCTGCTCGCGAAGCATCCGTCGATTGCGGAGGCCGTTGTGCTGCCGGTGGGAGATCTCTCCCCGTCATCGGCGGAGGGGCTCATCGCCTGTGTGGTGCCGGTGGCCGGCGCCGCCGTAGCTGCGAATCAGCTCAGGAACCATCTGAAGCGCGGGCTCCCATCATACATGATCCCGTCCGCATTCGTGGTGATGGAATCGCTTCCGGTAACCCCCAACGGCTAACCCCCAACGGCAAGCTCGATCGCGCGGCCCTGCGTGAAGCGGCCACGCCGGCGATCGCGCGCTCCCGCGGATATGCGGCCCCGCGTACTCCCGTGGAGGAACTTCTCGTTGGTCTGTTTCAGGAGATACTGGGCATCGAAGCGATCGGTGTGCATGATGATTTCTTCGAGTGCGGCGGGCATTCTCTCTTCGTGACGCAGTTGATTGCGCGCATCAACCGAAGCCTGGGATTGAAGCTGCCGCTGCGCGCGCTCTTCGAGGCTCCCACGGCCGAACTGCTCGCGGCCGTCATCGGCACCGAGATGGCAGCGAGGCCGTCCGCCGATGCCGGCCCTGTGGGGCGTGCCGGGCGCGGGAGCCCGATCCCGCTGTCGTACGCGCAGCAGCGCCTCTGGTTCCTCGATCATCTCGAGGCCGATCACGTTCCGTACAACCTGCCGGCTGCGGTCTCTCTGAGCGGTTGCCTCGATACCTCTCTGCTCGAAGCGGCGCTGCGTGCGGTTGTGGCCCGCCACGAGATTCTTCGCACGACCTTCGAAATGCAGAACGGCGATCCCGTGCAGGTGATCGCAAACTCGTTGGACGTCTCGCTTCCGATCATCGATCTGAGTGCGGTACCGGAGAGCGAGCGGCAGCGCGAGGCCGGGAAGGTGATGAAGGAGGAGGCGCGCCGGCCGTTCGATCTGAAACATGGCCCCCTGCTTCGCCCGCTACTGGTCCGGCTTGGCGAGAACCGGCACATCCTGATGCTTGCGATGCATCATATCATCACCGATGCCTGGTCGATCGGCATCATCTTGCAGGAGATCGGCCTCCTCTATGAAGCCCTGCTCGGCAACGCTCCGTTCCCGCTCGACGAACTTCCGGTGCAGTACGCGGACTATTCGGTCTGGCAGCGCAAGTGGCTGACCGATGCGTTCCTCGATGAGATCCTTCGCTATTGGAGGGAGGTTCTCGCGGGCATCTCCGATCTCCGGTTGCCGTTCGATCGTCCGCGCCCCGCATTGGAGAGCTTCCGCGGCGCCAACCATTTCCTCATGATGCCGCGATCGCTGGTCAATGCTCTCAAGGCCTTGAGCCTCGAAGGCGTCACGCTCTTCATCACGCTGCTCGCCGCGTTCAGGGCGCTGCTGTATCACACAACCGGAGATGAGGATATCGCCGTTGGAACGATGCGTGCGGGTCGCGATCAACCGGAGTTGGAAGGGTTGATCGGCTTCTTTGCAAACACGATGGTGCTCCGCGCGCGCGTCGCGGGCAATCTGAAATTCCGCGAGCTGCTTCGCCGCGAGTTCGACGTGGCACTCGGTGCATGGGCACATCAGGATGTTCCGTTCGACAGGCTGGTGGAGGAGTTGCGTCCGGAGCGGAACTTGAGCCGCAACCCGCTCTTCCAGGTGATGTTCATCCTGCAGAACACCCCACCCACCGCGTCCGCATTCGGCGGGCTGCAGCTCGAGCCGCTTGTCGTGGACAGCGGTTCGGTGGAATTCGATCTGTTGCTCGAACTGTACGAGACCGGCGACGGCCTCACCGTCCGCTTCGCATACAGCGTCGATCTGTTCGATGCCGCGACAATTGAGCGGCTCGCCGCCAACTATCGCCGCATGCTCGAAGAAGTGGTTGCCGACAGCGATCTGTCGGTCGATTCGATATCGTTCCTCGGGGAGGAGGACAGGACGAAGCTCGCACAATTGTTCAACGAGCGTCTGTAGTCCGGGCTGCATGCTGAAACGGCATTGGAGATCATCATGAAGGATAATGAACGTCTGGCACGACTCAACAGACTGTCGCCCGCCAAGCGCGCGCTCCTGATGGAGAAGCTGCGGGAGGAGGGGCGGCAGCGAAAGGGGACGGGCATCGGACGGTACGAACGCAACGGCCCGATTCCTCAGACGTTCGCACAGCAGCGCCTCTGGTTCCTCGACCGGCTGCAGCCCGGCGGTTCGTTCTACAACATGCCGGAGTGTGCACGGCTTGAAGGACGTCTCGATCTGGATCGCTTCAATCGCTGTTTCAACGACATCATTCGTCGTCACGAGTCGCTGCGCACAACCTTCGGCATGCACGATGGGCTGCCGGTACAGATCATCGCTCCCGAATTGGAGCTTGCCATCGAACTGATCGACGTCGAGTCCCTTCCGTGGGAGGAACGCGAGCCCGAGGCGCGCCGCCTGCTGTTCGTGGAATCCGAGCATGCATTCGACCTCATCAACGGTCCGCTCGTTCGCATGACGCTGATCAGGCTGGCCGAGGAGCATCACTTCCTCCTGATCAACATGCACCACATCATCTCCGATGGATGGTCCACGGGGATATTCATTCATGAACTGACGACGCTCTACGAAGCATACATGTCCAACCGTCCGGCAACGCTGCCCGAGCTTCCGGTGCAGTACGCCGACTTCGCCTTCTGGCAGCGTGAGTGGCTGCACGGCGATCGCTTCGATGAGCAGCTTTCATACTGGGTGGAGAGGCTTGCGCGAACGCCGATGCTGGAGCTTCCGCTGGACCGCCCGCGCCCGCCGGTGCAGAGTTTCCGCGGAGGATTCCAGTCGTTGCTCCTGCCGATCCCGCTTGCTCGCGGCCTCGAACGCCTCGCACTTGCCGAGGGGGCATCGCTCTTCATGGTCCTGCTGGCTGCGTTCAAGACACTGCTGTATCGATACTCGGGGCAGACGGACATCTCCGCCGGCGTCCCGATCGCGGGCCGCGTGCGCCCCGAGCTGGAGACGTTGATCGGCTTCTTTGCCAACACCGTTGTGATGAGGACCGATCTCGGCGGTGACCCGACGTTCCGCGACGTGATCCGGCGAGAACGCGAGGTAGCGCTCGGCGCGTATGCACATCAGGAGATGCCGTTCGAACGCGTTGTGGAAGAATTGCAGCCGGAGCGCAATCTGAGCTTCAATCCGATCTTCCAACTCATGTTCATCCTGCAGAACACACGCATCCCCGTGCTCGAGCTTCCCGGCCTTCGCTTCGAGTTGCTTGCGGCCGGAACGTTGTCCGTGAAGTTCGATATCCTCTTCGAGCTGTACGAGACCAGGGAGGGAATTCAGGGATGGATGGGATATAGCTCCGAGCTGTTCGAGCCTGAGACGATGCAGCGTATGGCACGCGACTATCGAACGTTGCTCGAAGCTGTTGTCGACGACCCGGACACGGAGATCTCCACGATTCGCATCGGCTCCGCCGGCGCTGAGCTGGCGGCCGGTTTCGACGACGATCTGGAGATGCTTTAGCGCCGGATTCATTCGCGCGGAATGCTCGCCGTCGGAGGGCGATGCGGCCGCGCTACCAAAGTCAGTAGTACTGCCCATGTGCGGAATCGTTGGCTGCTTCGACACGCGAGGGAGACGGCCTGCCGAGTTCCGGATCGTTGCTTCGATGATGGAGGCCCTGGGCCATCGCGGTCCGGACTCGTCCGGACACTTCGTTGAAGGAGATCTCGGGCTTGGTTTTCAGCGCCTCGGCATCGTCGATCTCGAGCATGGCGATCAGCCGATGTTCAACGAGGATCGCTCCGTCGTCATGATCTGCAACGGCGAGATCTTCAACTTCAGGGAACTCCGCACGGAACTGGCCGGCAACGGGCATCGCTTCCGAAGTACATGCGATGTGGAGGTGATCGTCCATCTCTACGAAGAGTACGGCATCGGCCTGACCGACAAACTCAACGGACAGTTTGCGTTCGCCCTGTTCGATCGCACACGGGGCAAGCTGATCCTTGCGCGCGACCACTTTGGGATCGTCCCGCTCTTCTACACGGTGGTCGACGGAGTTCTGGTGTTCGCCTCGGAGATCAAGGGGATCCTGCCTCACCCTGCAGTGACGGCCGAAGTGGACCTGGTTGGCCTCGATCAGGTTCTGACCTTTCCAGGGCTCGTGAGCCCCCGCACACTCTTCCGCGGGATCGAAAGCCTGGGCGCCGGGCACTCGATTCAGGCCGGAGGTGAGGGGATCACGGTGAAGAGGTATTGGGATCTCGACTATCCCGCAGACGGGGATCTCCCATACGACCGGCCCGAGAGCTACTATGTGAACGAGCTTCGCGACCGACTGCAGACCTCAGTCCGCCGCCGGATGCAGGCCGATGTGCCGGTGGGCGTCTACCTCAGCGGCGGGCTGGACTCGAGTCTCATTGCGGCGATGATGCGGCGGGCGGATCGATCGTTCGATGTTCGATCCTTCTCGGTCAGTTTCCAGCAGGCAGACATCAACGAATCGAAGTACCAGAGGCTGATGAGCCGGCTGGTCGAATCCTCGCACCATGAGATTCCGTTCGATTGGTCCGCGATCGCCGAACGCCTTGCGATGATGGTCTACCATGCCGAATGTCCCGTGAAGGAGACATACAACACCTGCTCGATGGCGCTTTCGGAGGCAACACGTGCACAGGGCGTGAAGGTTATCCTCGCGTGCGAAGGCGCCGATGAACTGTTCGGCGGTTATCCGGGATATCGGTTCGATGCATTGGGGGAGCGAAGAGGAAGGAGCGCCGATCTCGATGCTCTGCTCGAGGCGGAACTGCGGGGGCAGCTCTGGGGAAGCGACGAGATCTTCTATGAACGTGATTACTTCGCGTTCCGCGAGATGAAGAACGGAATGTATTCATCGCTCGTGATGGATCGCTTTCACGAGGTGGACGCGCTGTCGCATCCGCTCATCGACCGGGAGATGCTCCGGGGAAGAGCCCGTCTGCACCAGCGCTCGTATCTCGATATCAAGCTGCGACTGGCCGATCATCTGCTTGGAGATCATGGCGATCGCATGGCGCTTGCCAATGCCGTGGAGGTGCGCTATCCGTTCCTCGACAGGGATCTCGTGGAGTTCGCGCGTTTCATCCCGCACGATCTCAAAGTCCGGAATCTGAGCGAGAAGTATGCCGTCAGGAAGATCGCCGAGGGGCTCGTGCCCCATGAAATCGTATCTCGCGAGAAGTTCGGATTCCGTGCCCCGGGGAGCCCCTATCTGCTGCAGCAGAAGATCGAATGGATAAACGATCTCCTCTCGTACGATCGCATCGCGCGTCAGGGATATTTCGATCCGGATGTGGTGGAGCGCTTGAAGCTGCAATACTCGAATGCCGGGCATGCTCTGCATCCTCATCTCGAGGATGACTTCCTTCTCGTGGTCCTCACCTTCGGCATCCTTCTGGATACGTTCGCTCTTCCCTCGCTGCGCTGATGCAGGCACCGACGGAATGAATGACGGAATGTCGGCCGGGCACCTCGCCCCCTTCCGCTCCCTGTGGCAGGGCTTGCGGGCGAAGCTGATCCGGCTTCCCTATTCGAGCGGGGGAGACCCACCGGCGAGTGCGCTGGCAACGACGTCTGCAGTTGTTGCAAGCATGCCGGCCAGCGCCTCCCGGTTGTAGCGATCGTGGCGGAATCGCGCCCGTGCATACAGCGTTCCGGTAAGCACCATCACCGCCACGTCGAGATCATAACGATCGTCGGGGGGTGTCCATACCGAAGTTGCTGTTACGGTGCCCGCCGTGCCGAAGGAGGATGCCATCAGCGTGATCCGCGTTGCTGGGCGAGGCATGTGGCGCAGCGGTGTGCCGGCGCGGAGATATCGCAGCGCGGCATGGCCGAAGCCGCCGTCGGGAACAGCATGAAGCCGTTCGAGCAGGTCGCTGACGTCCGTTTCCGCTGCGGCGGCCGGGTGGAGATGGAGTCGGAACGGATGGCAGGTGTCGATCGGGCCAACCATGCGGGAGAGAGCGAGCCCGCCAATGCCCGGCCGGTTGCCCGCAAGCGTAAGATCGACGAGAAGTCCGCCGGGGCCGGTATCGACGGCGAGGCCCCTGGCGATGGCTGCGAGCATCGATGCATGCAGCCTGGCGTCCGCTCCACCGTCCCTCGCATCTCCTTCGCTCCCCAAGCGGCGCGTGAGCTCGATAACCGATCGCTCAGGCCGCGAGCCGTTCGCTTCGCGGCCGTCCGCTTCGTCGATGGTACCTGCGGGTTGTTCCGGATCTCCGGATGCCATGCGCATCCAGTATGCTTCGTCGTTCGCCGTCGAATCGGACAGCGCGTACGTCTGCAGGTATTCACCGAGCGCCTTGAGCGAAGCCGTCTTGGGAGGAAGGGTGACTACCCCGCCGTTGCGGAGTTGATCCAGCGCCGTCTCCAAGTCTGCGATCAGGATCGGCAGCGATCCCTGGTCCACGGCAAGCCGGAGCATGGCGATGAGCAGTATGCCGCGCAGATCGTCTCCACGATGGAGATATGCGAAGCCCACGGCCGGCCCGTTCTCAGGATCGAGGCTGCGCCGGAGACGTTCGGTTGCCATCGTGACGATCGCCGCGTGGCGTGCTTCCGGTTGCGCGGAGATATCGGCTGCGGAGAATGAAAGTCCGCTCCCGACCGGGCGGAACTGCTGGCTCCAGCCCGAGTTGTCGCGACGGAACTGAAGCCGCAGCGCGTCATGATGAAGATAGAGATGAAGTGCCGCCTTCCGAATCATCTCCGGTTCGCTTGCCGGCGGCATCTCCAGACCAAGCGTGATGCATGCCGGCTCGGAATCCACTCCGGTGCCGACGCCGACTTCGTATTGTCCGGGAAAGAAGGGGAGCGAACCCTGTTCGAGCCCGAGTGTGCGTTGTTTCCCGGCTGGCCGAATCGGTTCCGGCGTATGAAGCGGCCGCTCGGAGTGCCGCTGGAGCAGCCGTTCGATATCGGGATTGCCCGCCGCGTCGCGGGAGATCTCGTCCACGAAGACAACATCCAGCGAATCGTGCATGGCCGGATCGAAGGCCGCGGCTGCGCTCACGATCTGCTCCGTGGTTGCGCCGGCGGCTGGAATGCAGTAGGCGATCAGGGACCGGTGCGCGCTGGTTGCGCGTTCGGCCGGTCGATAGTCGAGCACGTTCAGGATCTTGACTACGCGGTCGACATTCGCCACTTCATGAAGCTCCTCGCGGGCTTCCTCCAGCGAGAGAAATCCCAGGCGGACGTCCCACGCCGTGGGCGACTCGTAGTTGTGATATCCGCGTTCCTTCTGATGAACGTGAACGCCGACATCGTTGATCATGCAGTTGCTGGAACAGAATCCACAGTCGGTGGGGTGATTCCACGAGTCCGCCTTCCGGCGCAGGAACTGAAAGATCTCCTTCTTCGTGACGCTGGTGTAGCGATAGAAGTCGATCATTCTCACGCGGTCGAAAATCGTATCGCTCGCGATCCCCTGAAGGCGCAGACCCTCGTAATCCTCGATCCGATGATAGACTTTCCGGCCGACCGCAAGCTGGCGGTCGATCTCGTCGGGATCGTAGATGTTCCGTTCATAGAACCATCCAAGTCTCTCGTCGATGATCTGGCCGCGGGAGAGGCCCGTGACCACATAGCCGATTTCCTGCTCGTCGGCGAACTGAAGGCTCAGATCCAGCAGTGCCTTGAAGCACCCGTTGCAGACGGTGCTGTTCCTGGCCAGGCTCTCGCGAAACACCTGGCGCATGGTGCCCAGCTTCATCGTCGTGTGATCCACGCCGAGCTCCGACGTTATCCGATCGATGTTGTCCAGAGCCTTGGCGGAGATGAATCCGTTGTCGAAGGTGAAGGTGGCCACCGTGAGGCCCATCGCCACCAGCGAGTAGAGTGCGTAGGTGCTGTCCTTGCCGCCGCTGTACAGGAGAAGGCAATCGTAACGGCTGCGTCGCGCAGGCTTCGCCCGCTCGAAGAGCGCCTCCAATTCGTGAAGCTCACGGAAGTATGTGCGAACGCGTTCCCTGTTCCTCGAGTATCGCTGGCACAGGCTGCAGACGCCGGCGCGATTGAATGTGATGTTCGGGAATGCCGAGGTGATGCCGCAAACCGAGCATCGCGATCCTCCGCCTGCCGGCGCTTCCCCGGGGTGCACAACGGCACAATCCTCCACCATGCCGCTCGATTGCAGTATGCGCGCGATTCGTTCCGCTGTTGAGAGTTCCGCGTTCATCTCGCTTCATCCCTGAGAGGTTGCATCGGCCTGAATGCCCCGTTGCCTATTGATCCTTCTCGGCGTTCATGTCTTCATCATTGCCGATGAGCATGCTGCGGGCCTCGGATTCATCGAGCCCTTCGATGAAGTCGAACAGCGAGTCGGCCGATGCGGACTGCGCGAGAATCGTTGCATCGATCTTCTCGGCGAGTGCCTGAATCGTCGGCTCCTCCAGGAAGTCTCGCAGAGGTACGTTGATGCTGAACGCCGCCTCCACTCTCGTGATCACCTGCATGGCGAGCAGAGAGTGTCCGCCGACCGTGAAGAAGTTGTTGTGAATTCCAGGCGCGGCCAACTGCAACAGCTCCTCCCAGATGGCGGCAAGCGCGTGCTCGGTTGGGGTGCGCGGAGGGACATACTGAATCTGCCGCCTGGCATCGAGTTCGGCGGGAAGAGGGAGCGCCGCCCGGTCGATCTTGCCGTTGAGCAGACGCGGGAGAATGTCCATCTCGACATACATCGTCGGGATGATGGCTGACGGAAGACGCTCGGCAAGAAATTGCCGGAGTTCATCCGCCGGTACTCTGGGCATCAGCACAACGTACGCTGCGAGATACTTCCCTCCCTCGTCATCGTCGCGGTCGATCACGGCCACATCCCGGACCGAATCGTGCCGGCGAAGCTCGCTCTCGATCTCGACGAGCTCCACGCGGACTCCCCGGATCTTCACCTGCCGGTCACGCCGCCCCAGGAATTCCAGATTCCCATCGGGGAGAAACCGTCCCATGTCGCCGGTCTTGTAGACGATGTCGTTGGGATCGCTGCCGAGAGGGTTGGGGATGAACGATGCAAGCGTGAGTTCCGGCTGCCGAAAATACCCGAGCGACCGGTATGGGGTGCGGATATAGATCTCGCCGATCACACCTACGCTGCACGGCTGCCCCTTTGCATCGAAGACCATCGCGCGGGCGCCCTCCATCGGTTTGCCGATGGGGATCGACTGTCGATTGCCATCCGATGGCTGCACGCGATGAAAGAGCTTGGTCATGGTCGTCTCCGACGGACCATAGAGATTCGTGAGTCCCACACGTTCGCCGAACGTATCGAACCAGCGGCGTACGTCGGCCGGCAGGAGGGGCTCACCAGCAAGGAGTATGTGCCGAAGGCCGGCGAATCGACCGGCATCGAGCCGTTGGTTGAGCAGTGATCGGAATACCGAGGGAACCGTATGGAGCAGCGTGATCCGTTCGGCGTCGAGCCACGTCATCAACGCTTCCGGGTCGAGAAGCATGTCGCGATCGGGGGGCGCGCAGACCGTTCCGCCGGCGCAGAGAGGCGTAAAGACGTCGCGTAGATAGGCATCGAACGAGGGGCTCGCCAACTGACTTACGCGATCCGACTCTCCCACGCCGAACGTCTTGATCTCCCACAGGATGAAGTGCGTGACGCTCTTCGATCTCCCCATGATCGCCTTCGGGGTGCCTGTGGAACCCGAAGTGAAATAGACGTAGCATATCCTCTCGGGATCGCGCGGGACTTCCGGGCAGACTGAGCCGTCGCGTTCGCCATATGGCAGGAGAGCTGCCGACCCCGGCGTACGAACGGCGGCGTGTGGCACCGGATCGCGCACGATTACGGTCAGATCCCCATCGCGCTCCGCCTGGAGATCGTTGATCGTTGAAAGATGATCGTGGTCTGCAACGATCCAGCTCAGGCCAACCACGTTCATCATCTCCGCCAGACGTCTGTTCGGAACGTTCGGGTCGAGCGGCACGAATGCGCATCCTGCCTTGAGAATCCCGAGCATCGCTGCCACGATCTCGAACGGATCGTCGGACATGATGCCGACCAGCGTTCCGGGCTCCAACTCCGATTCGAGAAGCAGGCCCGCGATCTGGTTGGATCGGTGTTCCAGCGTCCCGTACGTGATTCGCCCGGGACCTCGTTCCATCGCAATGCGATCGGGCCATGTGCGCGCGTGCGCGCTGAACAGTTGATCGACGCTCTGTGCCATGATGCGACTACTTCGAGAGGATAATGAGATGGCTCCTGCGCAACGGTACCATCGTTCGGCGTTGAGATTCGGTGTCTGTGCAGATCCGGTCCAAGGTCCATGCGGACGGGGTGGAGCGCCAACGGGACTATCTGCCGGCGACGGCGCGCTCACGATGCTCGTTTCATACCGGGCGCAGTGACGGAATATCTCCGCGCATGCGCGGTTACCGAACGTCGGTACCCCTGGCCTGTCACGGCCGGAACCACAATACCGGCGGCGGACGATACGCCATCGGCGGCGATAGCATCGGGCTCGGCGGTATTGAAGAGGGGCATGTCTCCAACGTTGAGCATGCCCCTGCAAAGGATCCGAGAGTTGAGCGCACGGTGCCTAATTCCGGCGCGCGCTTTCCAGAGCCGTCATAGCGGACTCAGGGCGTTCTTGGAAAACAGAGAGACCGAATCAATGGCGTCGTCATCGACCGTAAGATCGGTCACGTTTGCGTTCGCGAAATTTGTTCCGTCGAGCGTTGCGCCCACCATGATCGATCCGTGCAGATCCGCCTCGGTGAAGTTGACGCCGGTGAGATTGTATCCCGTCAGGTCCACGCTCACGAGATGAGTATGCCGGAGGTCGGCTCCATTCAGGTTCGCGCCCGTGAGGATCGTATTGTTGAAGTACGTTTCGCCCATGAACGCCAGGTGGAAGATCGAATTGGTGAGGTTCGTGCCGTCGAAATTCGCTCCCGTCAACGTGGCGGACGTGAAGTCGCACGATTGGAGTTGCGCGGCAGCAAGATTCGCGCCTGAGAAATCACCGTTATGGACACTTACTTTGCTTGGTTAATTATGGGTATCCCAGCCCGAGCAAAGAAGCTCATGAGAAGCTTGGGTCGACGACGGATGCGAGTGAACTCTCGCTCGGCCATCAGCAGCAGTTCCTGAGCATTTTCTGGGGTG
>DASZRW010000075.1:0-126136 GCA_035549015.1 Kapaibacterium sp. (SeqCode) | reverse complement strand
GTGGAAATATGGGCTATCGTTTGGAAGGTACGGCGGACTGATTGCCGTTGTGTTGTTGGGATATCTGACATTGAGTGGCTTTGATTGTGGTGGTCCACCACCTACGCAAATCTGTTTCGTGGTTGAGGATCAGTGCGCGGGTCTTGGAGGGGCGTCTTTACGGTTAGATGTCTACGCAATAGACAACAACGGAACGCCAGTGCCGGACGGAACACAGACGGGTGCAGCAACGCAGATGTCACGCCGGTACATCGAAGGTGACGAAGTGAACTTCGGGTTCTGGTCGAAGAATGGGCATCGTAAGCACACATACGCGGAGATGTTCCAGATCAAGTACGGCAGGGTACCGACACCAACGGAGGAAGCGGCGATTACGGATGAACAGGTACGGCAATGGTTCGATGAGAAGTACACAACGTCGAACATCTTCACGACGGAGCACCCGCAGAACGTTCGTACGTTCACCGATTCTCCGGCGCTGGCGTGTTATGAGTACACGCGCGGGGCGGAAGGGAACATCTATGCCTTTACAAAGCTGGATGGATGGGTGACATTCCCGAATGGGGCGAGGTGTCACCTTGACCTTGGTGATTGGGACAAGGATGCAGGTCCAGGTACGAACCCGAATGTCAGAAAGGCAAAGGTTTCGCGTCCCTGCTCGGGGTGTATCTAGCACGAGGAAAAGTGATGTTGACAAACGATCGTTTCAAGATCAACAACGGAGGATAGAATACCATGCAATCGTATCGTTCATTGATGATGTTTGCCTTCGCCGTCATGGTCCTTGGCGCTGGCATCGGTGGGTGTAAGGACTCAACAACCCCGGTCGCGCCATCCGGTACGCTGACAGGTGGTCAGGTGTTGGCGAACTTCGCGGCGTCGGACAAGGTGTATACGCGGGATGAGGCCGTTGCGTACTACAATCGGCCGAACCTATGCGGCTTGTTCTGGCTTGAAAGCCATTACAGGAATGACTTTGTGACTGATGGGAGCACGAACGTAACCGGGCAGTTCGACGGAACCGACAACGATGGAACGGCGACCTTCCGTACAAGTTCACTTGGTGGGCTTTCGGTGGGTGATATCCGGTTGAACAACGCCATCCTTCAGGAAGACATCCCGCTTTATGGGAAGGGTGCGTACTACTACCGAAAGACGGCGAACGATTCGTTGGATTTGGTCTTTGGTGGAGGGTACAACAAGATTCAGGTGAGCGCGAATGCCGATGGCGTGCCCGCGTTCCTTGACTCGGTGCAATTTGCTCCGGCGATCCACATTGACGGCCTTTCGCGCGGTCAGAACATCTCGAAGAATCAGGACTTGACGCTGCGGTGGAACAGCAGCGGAACGGGGTGTTGGGCGGAGATCACCCTTGAGCGCTTGGATTCGTTTACGGATACAACGTCAATTCTTGGCCTTGGGTTTATTACGGATGATGATGGAGAGTTCACGATTCCGGCAATGACCATGCAGAAGTTGAAGGGAGTGATCACGAACATTTCCGTTCGCCGCGCAGAGCCGAAGTACATCACGTTGTCTGATGGCCGCGTCGTATGCGTGCTCGGTGAGCCGAAGCACACGGTAACGGTGAACATCGTTCCGTAGTGGCGCGCAAGATATAACGCGGTGCCTGTCATGCGGCAAGTACCGAACCCGTGAAGCCCCGTTGCCGGATTATGCCGGGAGCGGGGCTTCTCTGCATCGTGGCGCGTCGATCGGGGCAGGGGCGCAGCCGGCAGGGGAGAGACGAACGCCGCTACATCACGCGCGCTGCGCGGGACGAAACGCCGGAACGCCGGCAGTATCGGACATTGCGGGGATTGCGTGATCGTTCGTCACGTTCATGCGTAGTAAATGAGTACCTGCGTTCCTTGCCGCCGCCGCTATTATCGCAGCGAATTGTTGGTAGGAGAGAGGAGTTTTTATTGGAGAATCGAAATGACAATGAGTGGTACGTTCATCCGCTTCGTTCTCGGTATTGCACTGGCCGCCACATTCCTTGCCGCATCGTCCGCAACTGCACAGCAACGGCGGTGGCTTCCGCTTGGCGCGCCTGAGGGGGGATTCGTGAACGCGTTCCATCGTGCAGGGAGCATTGTTCTCGCCGGCACACGGAGCCACGGCCTGTTCCGCTCGGTGGACAACGGATTGCAATGGCATGCGGTGGAGGGGGAGATCGGATCGAACATCGATGTGAATGACTTCGCCGTCACCGGCGATACGATCTATGCCGCAACCGGATCCGGGATCTATCGCTCCATGGACAGCGGCGCCACGTGGAGCCGCCCGGCCACGGGCTCAACGGCATACATCTATCAGATCGAGGCCTATGCCGGCAGAGTGGTGGCATGCGGTGTGGACTCCACGTTCTTCATCTGGCCGTCAGGAGTTGTCGAGGGGATCGATGGACTCGGCGTCGGCGAGATGTGGCGCGTGCGGCTGGCGATCGGCCGTACGGCGGCGTATGCATGCACGCCGTACGCGTTCCTACGTTCCACCGATGGAGCATACACGTGGGAGGAGGTGAGAGTTGGCGGCGCTCCGCAACAGGCGGCTGCCGTGATGGTTGATGGAGACACGGTGATTGCAGGCCTGGAGGACTCGGAGGGGATGATCCGTTCAACGGATGCGGGAGAGAATTGGGCGAGGGTACCATCTGCCGCCATTGAAGCGGTTCGCGACTTCACGATGCAGAACGGTGTGATCTTCGCCACGACGGCGGGGAGCGCGCTGCTCCGTTCAACCGATCATGGCTACTCCTGGGACTCGTTGGTGACAACGCCGGATGTGAACGCCATCGTTGCCGGCCCGGGCTATCTGCTTGCGGCGAACGTCTACAGCGCCAACATCGTTCGCACCGCCGACGGCGGGCATACATGGGCCACCGCGAACCGGGGTCTTACGGCGTTGGCGCCAACGGCGCTCCTTCCGTTCGGCAACCGGCTGCTGGTTGGCACGGAGGCCGGCATCTACGCCCTTTCCACGGCGGACGATTCCTGGACACGCCTGGAGGAAACGTCGTCCCTGTTCGGTGTAAAGTCGCTCGCGCAGTTGCAGGGGAAGCTGGTGATGGGAACGCCGTGGGCCGTGTATCTCTCAACCGACGGCGGCGCCCACTGGAGCGAGGCATCCGCCGGCTGGCTCAACAATACCTACGATGCGCTCGTTACGTCCGGCCCGTTCCTCTACGTGATCTCAACGGCCGGCAATACGTATCGTGCCGCGAACCGTGATGGGGAACTGACATACTGGAAGACCGATACCTCCACGACGCCGATGTATTCCATGGCCGCGGAGGGAAGCACGTTGATCGGAACGGACAACCTCATCATCTGGCGCTCCACCGACAGTGGCTACACGTGGACGTCGCCGTACGACCCGAACGATCCCTTCTATCAACGCGGCGGCAACCTCAATGGTGTTGCATCCACGCACGCCCGATTCTGGGCGCTCGCGGTTCATGGGCTGTACAGCTCGCCCGACGGAGCGCTTCCCTGGACGGAGATTGCCGATCTGCATGGCAAATCGATGCGGGCCGTTGTCGAGGCCGGCGGCGATCTGTATGCAGGCACCGACATGGACGGCGTCTTCCGCTCTGCGGACAACGGCGAGACATGGAAGGCGTTGAATGATGGCCTGGACGATCCCGGGATCGTGAACATGGCCGTGGTGGGGGACAATCTCTATGCCTCGACGCGTTCGGGCGTGCTGTATCGCATCTCTGAGAAGGCGCTTGCCGTTCGGCAGGATGCCGCCTCCTCCAGCGACGCAGCGCTCATGGATCCCGCGCCGAATCCCGTGACCGGTTCCGCTTCGATCGGCTATTCGCTTCCGAACGACGGCGCCGCAAGCATCACGCTTCTCGATCCGCTTGGCCGCACCGTTCGGACGCTGGCGAGCGGCCACACCACGGCCGGCATGCATACGGTGCGGATCGATGCGGCGGGACTCCCGGGCGGCATCTACTACTGCTGCCTGCATGCCGGGAACCGGACCTGCGTGCGCACGGTCGCGATCGCCGGCCGCTAGATGGTAACGTTCCAGCGGTGCGTCTCCGGCCGTCCCGTGTGCCGGACGATGGCGCGGCGTGATCCGGGCGTGCGTGTGTGCTCACCGCATCGCCGCGCCGGCCGGCATCGCCGCGCGTGAACGCAGCGCCCTCATGATGCAGAGAAGCATGGCGGCGTAGAGGATGTTCCAGCCGATGAAGCAGACCATGCCGGCCGTATTCAACAACCAGCCCGGATCAATCACGACGATTGCGGCGCCCGCAATGCTGGCGGCTCCGTTTGCCACCATCAGGGCCGTGCATGCCCGCTCGATGCCGCCACGGTTGAACACCGGCGCAGCAAGCCATGTGGCCACGCCGAGAAGCGCATAGCCCCACATCTCGATCCCCCATGAGAGCGATCGCGGGTTGGAGAGTGTGAACGTGCTGATGATCGGATCGGACTCCGGCGAATAGTGCCCGGCAAGCGAGGGCACGAACGCGGTCTGCGTAAGGTAGTTGAAGAAGATGAACGCGGCGAAGGTGGCCGTGAAGATCAGTGCCGTTACCGTGCGCGCCCGATGGCGCCGATCGCCGAGAACGTGCACGGCCGCCATCAATGCCACGCTGCCGCCAACCAGCGCGAAGCCGAAGAGAAAGGGAGCGATCTGGATGGGATGGAAGTGCTGAACGAAGTTCCGCGCTCCCTGCCACTCCGGCTGCGATTGAACCGCTGCAACCACTGCCATGCCGATCGGCCCCGAGAGGAGCAATCCGCACAGGGATATTGCGGCTCCGGTGCGGCCCAGGCGGAGTGCGTGTTCCGTGCCTTCGTACGGTTCGTTCGGATTCATCGGCATCTCTCCATCGTCGATTCCGTCGGTTCCATGTTCGCCTCGAACGGAGTGCCGGTTGATGCCGGCTTCACGTTCGAGACGAACATAGATCCGCAGCCATCGCCGTACGATGATCTGCATCAGGAACCTCGCTGGAAATCCGCGAGAGGCCGAGGCCGTCTCAGCGTGCGTTGATCGTGTACGGAGCGATGGGGAGGAGTGTCACGCTCCGCACCGCCGGGTTGTTGTAGAGCGACGGCCGCTCCACGGCCGCGATGTTGAGATACATTCCGTTGTGCGGCGCAAGCTTCTTGAACTGATGCCCCGTGGCGGTGGAATCGCCCACCACGAAGTGATAGCGCTGCCCGCCGATCACCTCCGCGGTCTGGTCCACGGTGCCGTTCACCCAGACGGCGCTTGCGTTGGCATCCTTGCCGCGTGCGTTGTTGATCTCCGCAACCAGATCCTGCGCGGAGCCGGGCGAAGGGCCCGGGTTGATGACGCTGAAGAACGTGAGATCCACACCCTTCGTAAGAAGCGTCCCGGCCACATACCGGACGAATGCCGCGCGATCACCTTCGGTCATCACCTGCGTCCAGTCCGGAGCGAACGTGCCGATTGCCCGGCCGGTGTATGAGATGGCGGTGAAGACGAATGCCGTGGGGCAGATCCATTCGGGGTTCGTGCCGGCGGGAAGCTGGTCGCCGGCGAGCATCAGGCGGCCGCCGATCGCAACATGGAACGCTCCCTGCGCCATTCCGTTGTACAGCAGCAGAAACTTCTCCGTCTCCGTCATGTCGTCCGCACCGCCCGGCGGCGTCATGTTCGCCCACCCGATCGTGAGTCCTCCCTTGGTGATGGAACTGTAGTAGACGTTGAGCCGCGAGGTGATCCAGACAGCGATGTCGTACTCGAATCCGGTCCGCACGCCGCCATCCTCGTAGACGAAGGGCTCCGAGTCCAGATAGCCGAAGCGCAGCACCTTCCCCTCCAGGATGCCGCGAAGCGCCGCATCAACCTGGCCGCTCGGGATCCACGTGCCGCAGTCCTGGCACACCGGTACATAGCGCGGGTTCACCCCCATGTACTGATTGTACTTCGCCGCGTAGTCCCTGCCGCCGTTTACGGTGATGTATTCACGAAGCGCGGCGCCGATCACCTGGTTGATCTGCGACGTGCGGAGCTGGCCGGTGGTTGTCACGTAGATGCGATCCATCAGCGCCGGCTCGTATCGCCACAGGTCGTTCCTCGATGGGTACTTCTGGAAGAATGCGACATCGCTCAGCGTGTGCAGGATGCCGTTCACCGTGAAGTCCGCATAGAAGTTCAGCAGCACGTTCACGGCGGGATATCCGCCGGCGAATCCGGAGGCGATGGTGCTGTACACCTGCTCCTGTGTCTCGTCGGAAAAGAAGAGCCGTGCGTACAGCAGCCAGTATGCCCACATGTTGTAGTGCACGAACTCCGGGCAGTCCCAGGAGATGACCGTAGTGCGCACCAGCTCGCGGTAGACCGTTCCGGTTTCCTCCGGCGTGCGATAGGTCATGTCCGCGAGATCCGGCTGCCCCTTGATGAATGCCTTGATCGCCGTGTCCAGCCCGGCCTTCAGACCGGGATGGGGGTCCAGCCGGTCGATATGCTTCCCCTCGCGATCGATGATCAGATAGTTCCAGATCGAGAGCGGCTCCACGTAGCCCTCGAGTTCCGGGCTCCCCGGGGAGGCTCTCTGTGCGGCTTCCCGTGCGGCGGTCCGCGCGGCGGTCCGTGCGGCCGGGGCGGCGTCCCCTTCGCCCTGCAGATCCGTGAGCCCCAGCGTGATCTTCAACGGCGCAACGACCAACCCGTCGCGGAACCGGTATTGGTTGTACCACGTCCCCCACTTCGGCGGCGCGTTCAGAACCTCCGGCTGTGCGGCATTCCAGGTGGTGACGTTGTCCTTCCAGTACCCGCCCGTTGCCGAGGCCAGGTGCGGGTCGCGGTTCAGTACCGGGAATGCCATGAAGGGGGAGCTGGAACAGATCTCTACAAGCCGGATCAGATCGTTCATCTGGGAGATCTCGGGATCGACCTTCACCTCGCCGCCGATCAGCTTCGTTGGATCGTACGGGTACAGGCCCGGCTGCATCAGGCGCAGCCATCGATTGTTCAGGCTGATGGATGAATCGCTCATGAGGGGTTCATGTCCTGGTTGGATTGTTGTGCGTGAAGCCGCGCAGTGTGGAGGATGGCGCGGCGTGATGACAGGCCTTCCTTCGCCGCTGTATGCATCGTGCTGCATCGAAGGAACGGGGAGCGCTTTCGCGCCGCGGGGGGAAGGATGGAAAGATCGGACGGCCGCCGTGGTGCCGGCTACTCATTTTCTACTCAGAGCGCACCGGCGCTCCTGTGTGCGAGAAATGAATCCGTGTGCGTACATTCGCGCCATCCCCAACCCTCATCCACGAACATCCCGTTCCCCCGAGAGACCATGAGCACTGCAACGCTTCCGGCGAAGCCGAACATCATCATCATCATGACCGACCAGCAGCGGGAGATCCGCGACTTCCCGCACGACTGGGTGACGGCGAATCTTCCTGCGTTCGAGCAGCTTCGCGCAACCGGCATCACCTACAGGCGGATGTACATCAACACATCGCCGTGCTGGGCAAGCCGCGCCGTGATGGTCTCCGGAACGTATCCGATGATCAACCAGGTGATACCGTACGGCAACACGCTCGCCGGCGAGATGGCGAATCTCGCCACGATATTGAACGGTGCCGGATACAACGTGGCATACAAGGGGAAGTGGCATCTCACGAATGAGTTCGACCAGTTCGCCGTTGAATGGGCCGGTGTCCAGAGCCGGCAGAATCAGCAGGCGGCGGACAGCGAGGATACGCAGATGGGAAGCCTGTACGGCTTCGGCGGCTGGACCTCGCCGGACATGGGGACCGCGCTGGTACAGGGCTCCAACCCGGGCGCGGGCGATCTGGCGAATCTGGGCGGAGGCGTCGGCGCCAACGACAACCGCATCGTAACCGGCACCGGCCTTCTGGATGAAGAGAATCAGGAGGGCGTGCTGGAGTTCCTCCGGAACAATCAGAACGCGACGCAGCCCTTCTGCCTCGTCGTCTCGCTGGTCAATCCGCACGATGTATCGGTCTACCCGGACTGCCTCGCCGATGCCGGCTACAGCCTCTCGGACTTCGAGAACTACCAGAGCTTCGAGCTGCCGAAGTCCTACGGCGGCGATGATCTCTCCACGAAGCCGTGGGCGCAGTTGAACTATCTGAACGGCTACGACGGCGGCCCTCTCTCCGGCGACGAGCCGCTGAACTTCCTGAAGTTCTATGCCTATCTCCATACGCTGCCGGATGCATTGATCGGGCAGATACTGGATACGATGACGCCGGAGCAACGGAACTCCACGCTCATCATCCGCACGGCCGATCACGGCGAGATGGGAATGGCGCACGGCGGCCTGCGCGAGAAGATGAACACCTGCTACGAGGAGACGATCAACATCCCGCTGGTGATCAGCAATCCCCTTCTCTTCACGGAGCCGGCGGAATGCCGTGAGCTCGTATCGCTGATCGATCTTCCCACAACCATCGCCTCCATCGCCGGCGTGGACATCGGCTCGCTGGGCCTCCAGTATCCTCCGCAGGGGATCGACTTCTCCGGGACGATCACCGATCCAACCGCACACACGCAGGATGCCATCCTCTTCACCTTCTACACCGGGTACAACTTCAACGTGAGCCCCTCCGGCATCGCGAACATCATCTGCGCGGTGGTGACGAAGGAGTGGAAGTATGCGGTCTATTTCCAGCCGGACCCCGCCATCCCGACGTTCAATCCGCAGAACCCCACCGGCATCGACCCGCCGTGGCAGCCGAGTGTGGTGAACGGCAGCGTTCAGTACGAGCTGTACGATCTCGCGAACGATCCGCACGAGATCACCAACCTCCTTCCGGTGGGTTCCGGCGGCGCTGCCGTTTCCGCAAGCGCGATCGCGCGGCAGAAGGAGCTGCATGCGCTCCTTACCGGCCTGCTGACGAACAACGGGTCGCTCCCCGGCAACTGGTCCGCCGCGGACCCTTCGTAGCCCCGGGCGCGGCCGGTGTATCGTAGTACGATGCGCGCTGCCGTGGCGCGACGTACGTACTTCATACGCAGAGGGTCCGCCGATGCGCGGCCGCATATTGTGTCGCAGACGCGAAACAGGGCGCTGCACCAAACACTCAACCGGAGAATGTCATGCAGAGACAGCTATCAACGCTCGCACTCCTTGCAACGATGGCGCTCCTGTCCGGATGCTATCATGCACGCGTGGAAGCAACCGGGCAGGATGGCGGAGGCTTTCGCCACAGAACCATTCACGCACTGGCGTGGGGTCTGATTCAGGAATCGGTTGTACCGGACAACTGCAAGAGCGGTACGCTGCACAGCGTGCGCGTTACCACCAACTTCGGCTACACGCTCATCACCGCGGTCACGCTGGGCTTCTGGGCGCCGATGGATGTGGAATGGAGCTGCGGCAAGGATTGCCCGCCGTCCGACGGACCGCAGTAGCCCGGCCCCCGTTCGCAAACGTCTCGTATCGGAACCACTCTTCAATAATCGAACAGCATCATGGCACGTTCGGCGAGAATCGTGATGACAACGCCGCAGGATGGCTGGATGAACCGGCATGAGAATGTCACCCAGAAGATCCAGCGGCTCTATGAGATCTATAATCCGCCCGCGCCGGTCTCGAACATGCTGGGCGATCTGCAGCTGACCGTTGCGGAGTTGCGCCGCATCATCGGCGAGGCCTTGCAGGGGGGTGTGAGCGTTCGCGCGTTCGGCGGCACGTGGTCGCTTTCGCGCGCTGCGGTTACCGATGGATGGCTGATCGATACCCGACAGCTCAACTGGAGCTTCACGCTTGCTCCGGCGAGTATCGCCCCCGCGTACCGCGGCGATCCCGCAAGCCTCTACTTCGCGCAGTGCGGTGTGGGTGTGCAGGAGTTGAACGAACGGCTTGCCGCCCGCGGCCGTGCGCTGGCGACCTCCGGCGCAAGCAACGGCCAGACGATCGCCGGCGCCGTTGCCACGGGGACGCACGGCTCCGCGTTCGGATTCGGCGCGATGACCGAGTACGTGGTCGGCATCCAGTTGATCGTGAGCCCGGAACGTACCGTGTGGCTGGAGCGTGCGTCCTATCCCGTTGTCTCCGATGACTTCCTTGCACGGCTTGGCGCGGAGCCGGTTCGCGACGATGCGCTCTTCAACGCCGCACTGGTGAGCTTCGGAAGCTTCGGGCTGGTGCATGCGATGATGCTGGAGACGGTGCCGCTCTATCTGCTGGAGGCCTCGCGCCGCAGGATGCCCGCGGACTCCGCGCTTCGGAACGCAATGAACACGCTGGACTTCTCCGGCCTTCAGCTTCCGCATCCGCAGGAGACGCCGTGGCATTTCGAGGTGGTCTTCAATCCGCACGATGTGACGGGGGGCGCCTACGTTACCACGATGTACAAGCGCCCGTACCGGGAGGATTATCCGAAGCCGTCCACCACGAGCGGCGGCCTTGGCCCGGGAGACAGCCTGCTCGCGGTTGTCGGGCAGCTCACCAATCTTCTGCCGGGAGGCGTGATCGCCACGATCGCCAATGGGCTTATCGGCTCGCAGTATCCAACGTACGGCCAGCAGTGGGGAATACCGGGTGAGATCTTCACCAGCACCACCACGCACGGCAAGGGGATGAGCATGGAGTTCGGCGTGGCGCATACGGACTCATCACGCGTGCTGGATCTGCTGCTTGCGGCGAAGCCGGAGATCGATTCCTTCGCAGGCGTGATGGCATTCCGCTACGTGAAGCAGTCCGGCGCAACGCTCGGCTTCACCCGTTTCCCGATCACCTGCACGGTGGAGTTCAACGCGGCACATTCGGACCGGACGGTGGCGTTCTACAATCGCATCTGGAACGATCTCGAGAAGGAGGGAATCCCGTACACGCTTCACTGGGGGCAGATGGACAACTTCACGCCGGCCCGGGTGCGCGCCATGTACGGTGCCGCTGCGGATCAATGGTGTGCAGCACGCAAGGCGCTGCTTTCCGAGCGGATGTGCGCGGTGTTTTCCAGTACGTATCTGGAATCGTGCGGGCTGGCGGGATAGCCCGCAGAAGGCTGCGGGAGCGGGAAGCGCGCGTTATCGCTTCTCGTGCGCGGCCACGCGTTTGCGGATGCCGGCCACGCGTTCCTCCACCAGCTGTACGGCGATGCGGGTCTCGCGCACCAGCGTGATGGAGCCGCGCACCAGCGCACCAACGGCAAGCAGGCCGGCGATCACCCCGATCCCCTCCAGCACCTGCAGCAGGCCGCCGGAGCCGGCGGAGGCGGTCACCGTTCCTATCAGCGCAATCAATGCGCCGGAGGCGAAGCTGCCGAGAGCAATGTAGAAGCTGCGGAGCGCGGTGAGGAGGAGGAGCGTGCGCTGCTCGTTCGATGCCAGCTCACGAAGACGGCGAACGGACTCCGGCGAGGAGAGATCGCCCGAGTCCTCCAGGTGGCGGGCAAGCTCGCGGGCGCGATCCACCGCGCGCGCAAGCCGGTTGCTCGTGCTCATGGCCAGCACGGAGGATGCATTGGTGAGCACTGCCGGCGCCACTATCAGCGAGAGCGCCGCGAATGGGTTTGCCTGTGGATCCATGAAGCCTTCTCTCCAATCGTGAATCGAGATTGCACCGAACAAGTTCGCCACGTGCGGCTCAACCGCCAAGGGCGTGCCGCCGCGGTGCACTCCCGCAGTCGTGATCACAACGCGAAGGGCGCAGAGGCTCGCACAGGGTACCGGCCCTTCGCGTTCCTCCGCGCCCTCTGCGGTCAACTCACCGCCCGGCGGTCTACACCAGATTGATAACCCCGAAGCGAGCCGTGTTCATCCCCATGTAGATGGCGGAACCATCGGGCGCATTCAGGAAGCTGTTCGGATAGGCACTGGTCTGGAACTCCGTCAGCACGCCTGCGGGCGTGATGCACCCGATGAACGGGGAGACGCCGGGGCTCAGATACGGATTGCCGCTGAACCAGATGTTGCCGTCCGGCCCCAGGTGCGGCGGAAAGGGAATCGCGCCGGTGAGCGGCAGGTTGTTCACGTTTCCGTTCAGATCCACCACCGAGAGGAAGTAGCTCAACTGGCCCACGTACAGTTTGTTGTCCGAACCGAAGGCGAGGCCCATCGGAAGATCGTTCGTGTTGTAGAGCGATACCTGCCCGGCCGGCGTCACCTTTCCCACCTGTGCGCTGAACTGGCAGCCGAACCAGACGTTGCCGTCCGGGCCAAGGAGCAGATTGAACGCGCCGGCGTTTCCGATCGGGTACTCCTGCACCTGCCCCCCCGGCGTGATGCGGCCGATGGTGAGATCCGTGCCGTACCAGACGGAGCCGTCCGGCGTCGCCAGCAGGCTGGAGGTAATGGCCGCCGCCGTTACCGTCCACTCCGTCACCTGATTGCCCGGGAGCGTGAGCTTGCCGATCCGGGGGCCGAACTCGCCGAACCAGATGGCGTTGCCGGGTCCGACGATCGGATCAACGGTGCCGTAGGTGGTGGGGAACTCCGTGATGATGCCGGCCGGCGTTGCGCTGCCGATCCTCTGCCCCTGGTCGCTGAAGTAGATGTTCCCGTTCGGCCCCAGCACCACATTGCTCGTGGGGCCGTTGGTGGGGTACGTCGTCACGTTGCAGCCGGGCGTGCTGCGACCGATCACCGGTGCGCCGAAGCTGATGCCGAACCAGATGTTGCCGGTCAGGTCCGTGACCAGCTCCTGCGCAAGCCCGGCCTGCGTCGGGGGGCATTCCTGAATTGTCTTCTGCGGAAGCACGAACTGCCCAACGGACGTTCCCACGGCGAACCAGATGTTGTTGTTCGGGCCAACGATCGGGCCGACGGTGATGCTGCTGGTCTGGTAGAAGTCGAACGTCACCCCATTCGAAACGATGGAGTGTACCGTGCTTGCGGCGAGTTCTGGAGAAAGCCGCTGTGCCCGCATCGTAGCGCCGGCAGCGCTGTTGAGCATGATGTCGGTAAAGCGAAGGTGATTGCGTAATGGCATGATTCTCTCCGGTGAATGCTGTGATATGTTGGTTGGCTTATCGATTGCGTTTATATGACATGCGCCACTCCCAGCGTAGCCGAGCTCATCCCCATGTACATGGTTACACCGTCGTACCCGTTGAGGAAGCTGTTCGGATAGCCGTATGTCTGGAATTCCGTCAGCACGCCGCCCGGCGTCATGCGGCCCGTGAACGTCGGCACGCCCGGGTTCAGGTATGGATTGCCGGGGAACCAGATGTTGCCGTCCGGGCCGACGTGCGGTGCAAACGGGATCGCTCCGGTAAGCGGCACGTTGTTCACCGATCCGCCCTGATCCACCACGGAGAGGAAATAGCTCAACTGCCCCACGTAAAGCTTGTTGTCCGGGCCGAAGGCCATTCCCATCGGCAGGTCGTCGATAGTGTAGAGCGATACCTGGCCGGCGGGCGTTACCATCCCGACCTGTGCGGTGAACTGGCAGCCGAACCAGATGTTGCCGTCCGGGCCGTAGAGCAGATTGAATGCGCCCGAACGGCCGATGGGATATTCTTCCACCTCTCCTGCCGGCGTGATGCGGCCGATGGTAATGTCCGTGCCGTACCATACCGATCCGTCGGGTGTGGGAACCAGGCTTCCGGCGATGCCGGCCGCCGTCACGGTCCATTCCTGCAGCGGGCTTCCGTCCAACGAGAGCCGGCCGATCCTCGGCCCGAACTCGCCGAACCAGATGGTATTGCCGGGCCCGACAATCGGATCAACGGTGCCGTAGGTGGTGGGGAACTCCGTGATGATGCCGGCCGGCGTTGCGCTGCCGAGCCTGGCGGCGGCGTCACTGAAGTAGATGTTTCCGTCCGGCCCGAGAGCCAGATCGACCGTTGCACCCGCCGTGGGATAGGTGTCGATGACGCAGCCTGTGCTGGATCGTCCGATCTGGCTGGCCCCGAAGCTCTGGCCGAACCAGATATTGCCTGCGTTGTCCGCAAGGACCCCCTGTGACAACCCTGACCCCGGCCCGCACTCCTGCACGGCCTGCAGGCCGATGTTGAACGATCCAACGGAGCTGCCGACACCGAACCAGACGTTGGCGTCAGGCCCCGGAATCGGATCGTGCGTGGACGTTGACGTGGCATAGAAATCGAAGACCGCACCCTCCAGGGCAAGCGAATACCGCTCACATCCGGCAAGCGATGGCGGCAACGGCGTTTCCAGGATTCGCGATCCCAGAGATGTATCGAGCAGAGCCTGGGCAAAGCGGCGGCGGTTTCGTGTAGGCATGATCTTCTCCGGTGGTAATGCACACATGCTGTGACGCGTGCGTGATGGATTGCTGTTCATTCGTGGACCTCGCGCTGAACGAATAACTGCCGCGATGCCGCTCGGCAGTGCGTTCACGCCTGTGGGGCCGGCGCGTACGCATCATTGCGGATCATCACCATGGATGTCGCAGGCAAATAGTTCGCGCCGCTTCGCGAAATCATCGGGCGATGCGTTCGCGATGCGTCGTGTTCAGTGCGGAAGATCTTCTGTGGGCGGGGGATAGTGTGAGCCTGCTGCCGTCCTGGGGGACGGCCGGCAGCGATCGCAATATCGCCCACGCCGTTCACCGGACACTACTCAATTTCTACTCTACCCACCTCCTTCATTCGATTCTCGTATTACGACATGGTGATCCAGCAGGATTGTACCGGCGGCGGCATGTGCTGCTGCAACGCCGCGGTGGTGCAGGCCTCGGCGCCGGGTGCGGTACACAATCATGTACTGTCCCGGTGGCCGGGATTGCCGGTACCTTGATGCCGCCAGCAGAACCCTCTTCCCGCGGGCACCGCTGCAGACCGATATGCCGACCGGCGTCGATTATCGATCCGAACGGGAAGCATCCCGCTCACGCCGCGGTGCCGCCATCTCCACACACCAACCATTCATCGGAGGAAGGAAGCATGAGATCGCGATCGACACTTCGTGCGGCCATCGTTCCGGCCGTCGCACTTCGCGCGGCGCTGCTGCTGCTCTGCATCTGCGCGAGCGCAGCGTTTGCACCCGGACTGAGCGCCAAGGATCCCACGTTCCAATGGCTGTACGGCGCCGGCGGGTACGACATCTTCTACGGCCTTACCACAACGGCAGACGGTGGATACCTGGCCGTCGGCACGTCCAGTAGTTACAATGGATCGGATCGCGACGTGTACGTGGTGCGCACCGATGCTTGCGGCGCCCTTGTCTGGTCCGCAACGTACGATATCGGCCACGGCGGCTACGACGTCGGGTACAAGGTGGTGCGCGGCCTGGACGGCGGCTATGTGATCGTGGGGACCACGCAGAACACGCTGACCTGCTGCCAGACCGGATACGATCCGTTCGTGATGAAGATCGATGATGCAGGGAACGTAATCTGGGCGAAGACCTATCCCGCTCTGGATGACGACGACGGATTCGACATTGCCACCTACAGCAACACCGGTTACGTGATTGCCGGCCGCTACAACAGCATCGGCAACGGCCAGGGGGATGGCTTCCTGATGCGGATCGATCTGGCAGGAACGCCAACGATGGCGCGCACCTACGGAGGTGCCGGATTCGACGAGCTCACCTCCGTTGCCGTTGCCGCCAACGGCGATATCATCGCCGCCGGCCGCACGTTCAGCTATACCACGGACAACTTCGAGAAGCTCTATCTCGTGCGCACCAATCCGGACCTCACGCCGCAATGGTCCTATTTCTACGGTGCCGATTCCACGATCGAGGCGGCGAACGATGTGCTTGCGATGAAGGATGGTTCGATAGCGGTATTCGGCCGTGCGTCATCCAAGGCGCCGTTCTACTACGAGCAGCCGTATCTGCTTCGGCTTACATCAACCGGCGCCTGCCAGTGCGACCAGGTGTTCGCGGTGGCCGATACCAACCGCGGCGAACTGACGGAGGCCAGGGAGCTGCCGAACGGCGAGCTCGCCGCAACCGGCTTCTACTTCAACGAGGCGGCCGGGCTTGGACGGTTCGACATGCTGCTGATGCGCATCGACGGGAAGTGCAACCGGGTGTGGGCGGAACAGTACGGCGTGGACTGGCGCGACCAGGGATTCGCGCTCGTGCCGCTCTACACTGCGGGGGTGACGCTCCCTACCAACTACATCGTTGCCGGCAGCACCAACAGCTTCAACGGCGGCGGCTTCGACGACGCCTATCTGGTGCGCGCGGACAGGAACGGCATCTCCGGCTGCAACGAGTACGAGACGGTGATGTCCGCACGATCGCCCGGCTTCTGCGCGCGCAAGGCGCCTACCGTTGCGAATGCCTTCCTGGTGGGATGCGCCACGTATACCGGCCCGGACTACAACACGGACAGCGAGCTCCTCTGCAGGATCTGCGACATTCCCGATCTGAACGTCGATCCCGGCGACGGGCTGCTCAGCCATCGCTCCGGTGCGACAGGAACGGAGCGCATCGCGCATCCGAACGGTGTGGAGATGATGCGCACCCAGGTGTCGCAGCGATAACGCGAACGGATGCGTGCGGAGTGATGCGCAGGCCATCGTGCCGCGGCGTGTGAGGGTTGTGCATGGCCGGTGACAACAATGCGGAGGCATCGTTCATCATGTGATGAGCCGGTGCCTCCGCATTTCAATACCTGGCATCCATCAACGTGGCGTTGCAGGCCGGCAGCTCTCCGTATCGCGATGCCCGCGCGTCCGTTCCGGCACACGTGCCGGTCGGCATGGAATGTCTGCCTACGGCTTGAAGAGCCTGATCTCTCCGAACGTCATGAACACCTGTGTTGCGCCGCTTGTTCCGCGAAAGGCGCCGTTGGCCTCCGAGAGGCGCGCGGCAACCGCCGTGAACTCCCACGCCTGCTCCTCCGGGCATTTCACCCTGGGAGATGTGTAGAACTCCAGGCTGTGCTCGTTCCCCCAGCCGCGCGCCAGCTCCGATGCGTTGCGAAGGGGAGAAGGGACGGAGGGATGATCCCATCCCCACAGCCACGTTCCGTTCTCGGCATCGTACGTTCCCACGATCTGCAGGGGCGCCACCGCCGTTGTGTCGTTCCCGAGCGTGAACGTGATCTCCCCGGTGTCCAGATTCGCATCCCAGCGCTCCGCACTGCCGATCCCCCACGCCTCATCGTGCGCGGCGGTCTGTTGCGCAAGGCCGTTCAGGCTTGCCTCGATGAATTCCTCTGCGTTCGAGTTGGTCTGCATGAGATTATCTGGTTCGATTCGGTAGTTGTATGCGCGTCGGTGAATTGCTCGCGCAAATAGCGATGCCTGTCATGTGCCTGCACGGAAGCACGCCTGTACACAAAGATAGGAGGTCGGACCGGTCGGCGATGTGCTCCGCGAATTGCGTGGGAGCGGTACGGGGCCGATATTGGCATGCAGAACTTCATCCGGGGGATATGACGCATGCCTTCCACTGAACAGCAATCGCTCGCCAGCAGGATCATACTCTCTATTGTGTTGATGATAGGCTTCTACACCCTGGCCCTTGCGATGGCGTCCGGACTGCTCTATGTGCTGTACGCAATGGTTGCGTCCGGCCATTTCTCCTTACAGATCGCGTTGGTCTGCATTGTGGGCGCGGTCACGATCCTCGCGGCCATTGTCCCGCGGGTGGATCGCTTCCAGCCACCTGGCCCGGAACTCCTGCCCGACAAGCACCCGCGTTTGTTCGCGTTGATCCGTGACGTTGCGTCGGCGGCAGGCCAGGAGATGCCGGAGAATGTTTATCTCGTTGCCAGCGTGAATGCGGCGGTAACCAACCGCGGTGGCATGATGGGGATCGGCAGCCGGCGGGTGATGATCCTTGGGTTGGGTCTGCTTTCGGCACTCGATGAGGAGCAGGTGCGAGGGGTGATCGCGCACGAGTTCGGGCACTTCCATGCGGGCGATACGAAGCTCGGGCCGTGGATCTACAAGACGAAGAGCACCATCATCCGCACGGTTCATGCTCTCGGGCGACGGTCTTGGCTGCAGCGGCCGTTCGTATGGTACGGTAACGCGTACCTGCGGATCACGCACGCAATCTCGCGCCGGCAGGAGTTCGCTGCCGACGCGCTCGCCGCCGGGCTTATTGGACGGGCGACGATGATCGAGGGATTGAAGCGCACCGAGATTGCCGCGGTCGCGTTCGACACGTACTGGAATTCGGAACTCGCGCCAACATTCGGGCGCGGCTATCGTCCGGCCATCGCCGAGGGATTCAAGCTCTTCATGGCTGCCGAGCCGGTGGTGAGCTCCGCGGCAACGTTGCTGGCGGACCGGATGAAGCACCAACTCGCTGATCGGTACGATACGCATCCAACGCTTTCGGAGCGGATTGCGGCGCTCTCCACTGGCGAGGCATCGGAGCCTCCCCGCGAGGCGCCGCTGGCGCTTGGTCTGTTGGACAATCTGGACGTGATGGAATACGATCTCCTCGTGGCGAACAACGGGCTGCGTGCCATCCAGGAGCTCCGGCATCTGGAGTGGCCGGATGCATGCGAGTCGGTTTGGATGCGTGTGTGGCTCGGCATTGCGATGCATGGGCTTCCGGTGCTGCGGGAAGTTCCGCCGCAACGTCTGCCCCAGCTGGTACGTGATGGGGACATGCTCGTGGAACAGTTCAACGGAATCGAGAACACGAAGGCGATGAACTCCGCGCAGCGCATCGAGACAGCGCGGGCGGTGTTTGCCAGCGCGCTCGTCGTGGCGCTGCGTCAGAATGGCTGGACGGTGATGGCAATGCCTGGCGACATGGTTCGGTGCCAGCACGGCGATGTTACGATCGAGCCACTGCAACTGGTCAAGCAGATGGTCGATGGCGTCCTGAGCGACCAGGCCTGGCGTGATGACTGTCTCAGGATGGGGATCGAGCGGCTGGATATCGGTGCGGCCATTGAAGCGTACGCTGCGGCTCCGGAGCCGGCTGGATAATTGTCCGATCACCGATCGTCATGCGAGCACCTCCGCGATGCGTTCCTTCAACACCGGCAGCACCTCCGCGGCGAACCATGGATTCTGTTTCAGCCAGAACTGATTGCGCGGGCTGGGATGCGGCAGCGGCAGCACATGCGGCCAGTATGAACGCCACGATGCAACGACATCGGTAAGCTTTGCGGGAGCATCGGGGAGATGCCATGCCTGCGCGTATCGGCCCAGCAGCAGGGTGAACCGTATGTTCGGCATGCAGTCCAGCAATGCCCGGCGCCATGCCGGCGCGCACTCGGGGCGGGGAGGCAGATCGCCGGAACTGCCGGTGCCGGGGAAGCAGAAGCCCATGGGGAGGATGGCGATGCGCGTTGCATCGTAGAAGATCTTCCGGTCCACTCCCATCCACGCGCGGAGCCGGTCGCCGCTCACGTCATCGAACGGAATGCCGGTGTGGTGTACCCGCCGGCCCGGAGCCTGGCTTGCAATCAGGATGCGGGCCTCGCCTCCCGCCTGCAGAACGGGGCGCGGCCCAAGCGGCAGTGCGCCATCGCAGATGCGGCATGCACGCACCTGTTCGAGAAGTACGGGGAGCTGGTCGATGCTGGAGTCCTGCTTCATCGGATACGGCGAATGCTCGAAGTGCAACATTGAACGGTAGGACGGTTCAAGATAGAATGCCCGGGACGCATCGCAAGGAATGCCGGACAGCGTGTGTTGTATGCCAGTCTCGGCACCCGCTTCGGCGCGTGGATGGGATGCCGCCGCGGGCACTGCGCCGCGGTTGCTGTAATTCATCCCTCCATTGCCCGGCATTTGCCGCTCCGCTATCTTGGCCGGCCCGTTCATCAATCCGAGGAACTTATCATGATTCGTGGTGTTCATACGATGTTCTACTCCTCTCAGGCGGAGGAGCTGCGCAGGTTTCTGCGCGACGTGATCGGGTTCTCCGCAACCGATGTCGGGGATGGCTGGCTGATCTTCGATCTTCCGGAAGCCGACATGGGCTGCCATCCCGCCGACGAGGGGCATGGGGCGCCATCGGGAACCCATGCCATCTCCTTCTACTGCGACGACATCGAACAGACCGTTGCGGAGTTGAAGTCGCGCGGAGTGGAGTTCACCGGTCCGGTGGAGGATCATGGCTACGGTCTGGTGACGCACTTCAACGTGCCCGGCGGCTTTGCGGTTCAGCTCTATCAGCCGCACTATTCCAAGAACGGAAGTGTCGGATGATCAGGCTCCCTGCGATCTCCCCATGTTCTGCGCTACAGGGACGTTGATCCATGCGTGCCGATTAATCTGTTCTTAAACCCTCCCGACGGCATCGAGTCCTTATCTCCGCGACGCCGGCCCGGCCCCCGGGTCTGCTCGTATCGGGAGCGTCCGTGCCGTGTTATACATCCAGTAAGGAACAACGATGAAGAAGGTCAGCCGTATCACGCCGATCATTGCAGTAATGCTTGCCGTGCTGTCGTACAGCGTGGGGCATGCCCAGCAGGTTGGAGCCTACAGCGACGTTTCGGTAAAGGATGCAGAGGTCCGCAAGGCCGCACAGTTCGCAGTGACAGAGCGGAACAAGGCGGAGAAGACCAAGCTTGTCAGCATCGTGAGTGCGCGGCAGCAGGTTGTCTCGGGGATGAACTACGATCTGGTGCTGAAGCTCAGGAGCGGCAAGACGGTGCGCAAGGCGAAGGTGATCGTCTGGCACCGGATTGATGGCTCCTATCACCTCGGCTCCTGGGACTGGGTGCCCGAGCCCAGGCAGTGATCGTGCGATAGCGCATCGCGCCGCGGTTGTACGACGCATCATGCCGTGGTGCATCGGACAGGTAATTCCGCGCGGCATATGCCGCAGCGTATTCTCCGCGACCAGAGACAATCAGCGCAGGGCCTGGCCGAACCCGGGCCCTGCGCCGGATCCTTCTCCTTCATACCATCATCCCCTCCAGCGCATATACTCCCCAGTCGCAGATCGGCTCGTAGCCGATTCGCCTGTAGATGGCATTGGAGATCGGATTGGCGAGATCGGTGTAGAGACAGCAGGAGCGATTCCCCTCCTGAAGCAGCGCCGCGCTCAACGCCGCGACGCATGCCGATGCATAACCGCGTCCGCGCAGTTCGGCTGGTGTGTAGACGAAGTTGATGCGCACACCGGCCGGAGTCTTCCCGGTCCAGGCCGCCATCGAAACGGGGCCGTTGTCATCCCACACGAAGAGGGCGCCGGAGCGGATCCGAGCGGCAGCCAACTCCGCGGCATCGCCGCTTTCATCAACCTCCACCAGGAACTCCGCCACCCATCGGGTCAGCAGTGCGGCATCGGCATCGTTCGCAACCCGCAGGCAGCCGGGAGGAAGCGGCCGCGGCTTCACCGTGAGAAGTTCATGGAGCCGCTGGGCCCGATGCCGCCGGGTTTGCCCGCCGCGACAGTCTGCCATTGCCTGGGCGAACAATGCAACATCCGGCTCCGGTCCCATCATCAGACGGGCCTCCGGGCATGCAGCATGGGCGTCCCGGGCAAGCAGATGCAGCGCATCGGTGTGCTTGGCGCCGGTGATGCCGAACCGTTCCGCGCGCGTTCTGAACCCGCACAATACCGGCTCGCCGTTGTGCAGTACTGCGGCGAAGCAGGGCTCAATCGCAGAGGGGGGCCGTTGTTCCGCAGCCTCCCGATCGACGCTCCGCGCAATTCCCAGAATCAGATTGTTCCGCGTCTCCGCCTCCAGCAGGAATCGCTCCGTCTCCGCGAGGAACTCCGTCGCGGATGAATACCGTTTCACGTGCATGCCAGTTCTCCCGTTGCAGCATGCGGAGCCGCCCGGCCTTCGCTGCTGCATGTGTGCCGGGGAAGGTAATGATCGGTGGATGAACGGGTGGCGGCGGGCGTGTAACGAAGAATTCCGAACGAAGAATCCCGGCCGCTGTCAGCTGACCGGGATTCACATTCATTGCCGGTTGCACGCGTGCCTGCGTACGATCAGTGCGGCGTGGTCTTGGTGCCGGACTGCGTCGCCGACGGCGGCGTTGCCATTGCAGGCGGAGCCACTGCCGAGCGCGGCGACACGGATGGCTGGTTCATCGTGCCGCTGACGGTGATATCGAATGCCGGCATGTCGCTGCTGGAAGTCTTCACGTTGAGCGTACCGGTTATGCTTGCCGCGTTCTTCGGCGTCACGAATGCCTTCAGCACATACTCCTCGCCCGGCTTCAATGTCTGCGGGCCGTTCATGTCGAAGCGCACGCCGATGTTGCCGCCGTCTGCAAGCGTCGGCTTCTGGATCGTGATCGGCGTCTCACCCGTGTTCTTGATCGTCATCGGGGAGGCGGCCGATTCGGTATTGAGCGAGGCATTCGTCACCAGCATGTACTGTGCAGGGGTGCAGGTGATCACCGGATGCAGGTCCGCCTTCAAATGAAGCACGTGTGCGGTGTTGGTGGAGTCGTTCGAGTAGATCGTCACGATCTTCTCGATCGGGCCGGAGTGGCCGGGAACCTTGATCGTGATGCTGATCTTCCCCACCTCACCCGGCTTCAACAGATTCTTGTCGATGGGAGCGGCGGTGCATCCGCAGCCCGGGCGCACGTCGCCGATCTTCAGATCGGCATTCCCCGTGTTCTTCACCTGCACGACCGTTGTGAGCGGGCTGGACTTCACCTTGCCCCAGTCGTAGGTGTCGCCGCCAACGATCTCCATCTTCGGTTGCGCAATCGCTGCAACGCTCGCAACCGCCGCGAAGGCAACCGTCGCTGCCATGGAGCGGATCATTGAATCAATCTTCATGGTTTCTGCCTCGTTACTCTATGGAAATTGGGTGTTGCTGTTTCTATGCCGCTGCATATGAACGTAAGTGCATGCCCGGTGGGAAAACGTTACATCGGCACCGGCGCCCGCCTGTATTGTGACCGCGGCGGGCGGCCCATCCCCATGGCGGGCGCACGCGGACTTCCGGACCATCGCCTCCTCTCGCGAAACTCACCCGGTGCTTCCGGCCGCACGAAACCTCGCACGGCAGCCGCGGTACGGGCTGCCGATCCGTCTCGGGAGAGGCTCCCTCTCATTCATACCGGCAAGCTAGGGAGTGCCCGGACGCCGCGTGAGTACATCTTCATGTACCGGTCTTCCCGCGCCCGCATGCCGCCCTTTCCGTCGCGGTCCGGAAACAGCAAACGGCCCCGCACGCGGAGCCGTTTACCGTGCATGTCTGGAAGTTGTGAGGCGCCGTTGTTCGATGAGGCGCCGTTGTTCGATGAGGCGCCGTTGTTCAGTGAGGCGCATTCCGCCGCTGCGCGCGCCCGGGCGCGTGTGCGCCCCGGGGGCTGCGCCGGGCGGCAGATCAGCCCCGGCGCCGCGCAAGCAGGCGCAGGATCTCCACATACAGCCATACCAGAGTCACCAGCAGGCTGAACGCCCCATACCACTCCATGTACTTCGGCACCCGCATCTCCGCACCGCGCCGGATGAACTCGAAATCCAGCACCAGGTTCATCGAGGCGATCACGATCGCGAAGAGGCTGAAGAGGATTCCATACACGCCGTTCTCATGCATCAGTGGCAGGTGAATCCCGCCGAAGGAAAGGGCGAAGTTCAGGAGATAGTAAAGTGCGAGCCCTGCGGTGGCGGAAACCACGATCATCCGGAACCGCTCCGTAGGCTTGATGATCTCGAAGCGGTAGAGCAGCATCACCACCACGAAGATCCCCACCGTGGCCAGCAGCGATTGCAACGCTATCCCGTTGAAACGATCCTCGAGGACGGCGGTCACGCTCCCGAGGAACAATCCCTCCAGCGCGGCATACACCGGCGCCAGGTATGGGGCGGCCGTGCCCTTGAGCACGATAACCACGCAGAGAACAAGCCCGCCCAGTGCGCCCGTGTAGAGGAACGGAGCCACCTGCTGGAAGCTGTAGACGGTGCCGATGCGATCGAACGTCAACAGTGCCGTGATGGCCGTGATCGTAAGGAGTATCGCGGTCTTGTTGATCGTGCCGTGCAGCGTCATCGCCTGGTCCGTTGCCGCGAGCGGCTCGAACCCCGAGAACGTTGTGCGCCGGAGCGCCGGGTTTCCTGACTTTTCGAATGCCATGAATGGAATCCTTGCCTGAATGAACCGCAGCCAACCAACGCCGGAGTGCTGGCGCGAGGGATGGGAGAGAACTCGTTGAGACTGCCCGGCCTGCACCGCATGAGCGGGATGCCGCGACGTGGATCGACCTCCGAAAATAGCAGATCGGTCCGAACATTCGCATGCCGCCGGCTCCCGGGCTGGGCGGCATCCATGGCTTACCGGTGCGATGCCGTGAGCCGGTTCAACTCCATGCGCAGAAGCGCCGCTTCCTGCGCCAATCCGTGCCTCTCGCAGAAGCCGGCAAGCGTGGCGCAGCGCTCGCGCGGATCGATACCGGTTGCCCACCAGATCTTCGCCGCGCACTCCGGGCAGAACGCAAGGGGATGGCGGTCCATCTCCTCCAGGCTGTTGCATCCGTTCATGTTGCACTCGTAGCGTGTGCAGTGCAGCATGGAGAACATATGCCCCAGCTCGTGCGTGGAGCACTTCAGCGTGCGCGCCAGAAGCTGCGTGAAGGCGCCGCGGGTGGCGTTCGGGCTTCCGAACCGGAACAGCGACCACACGCCCGTGCGAAGCCGAGTGGAGCCCTGGCCGAACACGAAGTTCATGTCGTCGCCGGGCCACAGGTCCGTATCGGTGAAGGCGATCAGTGACATCGCGTCGCGCGGCAGGCGCGGGTAGAGCAGCGAATCGATGATCCAGGAGGTCCGGATCTGCAGTGTGCCGCCGCGCGGGGCGCGCCGTCTCGCATTGCGCGGGATCGCAGCGGAGGGGAGCGCGCCATCCACGGCAACCGGAAGACCGTAGCAGAGATGAATGTACTCCGCGGCAAGCGCGATCACGCGGCGCTGCGTCGCGGTGAACCGGCCGATCGGAAGCACATGTATCGCGCGGCGCGCATCGGAGGGAAAAATCGGTTCGCATGCCAGATACTCTGCGAACGTCTGTCCCGGTTCGTGGTACGTCGCCAGCCAGTCCCCTGCACGAGCAGGCCCCATGATCCGGTGAAGTGGCCGCACAGCCTCCATGCACTGCCGCACCGCCGCGATCCGCGTGGTGTCCGGCTGGTTCAGTGTTGCATCGCCCTGCAGCGCGGACACTGCAGGGTGGATGCCGGCTCCGTTGTCTGTGCGGGGTTCATTCCGATCGCACGCGGCAAGGAGCAGGGCGGATGTTATCAGCATAATGGCAGTGCGCATGGAAGAGATACACGGTGGATGATGCCCCGGTTACGCGCCGCCACCGCCGTGGGGAGTTACATCGGGATAGCCCGGATGCCGGTGATGGTGTCCGGGGGAGCGCAGCCCGCGGTATGCGTCGCACCGGCCCGGAACCCGCCATCGATCGATTAGACAATGAACCCCTTCCCGAGTTCGAGCGGGGGGACGCCCAGTAGGAGGAGGATTGCAGCGGCGTGCGGTTCGGCAATCAGCCGGATCCGTGGGTCGCAATAGCGCGTGCGGTTACACAGGACGTCGCGCCGTTGCCCGGCGCCGGCTCTTGCCGGCAGACAGCCACGAGGGGGGATCGGAGGGAATGGACGGTCGGCCGGATGATCGTGCGATGAGTGAATGGCGGCGCCGGTCTCGTGCGCGGCTTCCATGATGCCGGTTTCAACTTCAGGGTCCGCGCCGCTCCGCCGCTCTGCGGTGCATGGCAATCGTCCTGCGCCATGCCCGGTCTCTGACGGCCATGCGCAGGAACCGGGTGGCCGGAGGTCCTGGTATCTGCTCCCGGTATTCGAAAGGATTCTCGATACCCATGTGACCTCTTCAGGAGTATCTTCAACTCTGCGGGCGGCATCCGTTGCTCGCCTGTTCATACTCATCGTTCACATCTCACGACCGCGGAGGATGCATGCCGGACGCGTTGATTCCCACGGAGCAGGAACTGCGGGCGGTTCTGGGGCGCAACAGCGAATACTACATCCGCCTGTGGGAACCGATCATCAACGGCACGTCCCGCTCCTTCGGGTTCAACATCGCCGCCTTCCTTGCCTGCACGCTCTGGATGGGCTACCGGAAGGTGTACAGGGCGATGTTCATTCTGTATGCCGTTGTTGTCGCCGAGGCGCTCATCGAGGATGAGATCTTCCTGAACGTCCTCAAGGAGCAGGGGCCGCCGCAATCCACGGTGCTGATCGGCGGCCTCGTTGTCGGCGCGGTCTGCGGCTTCCTCGCCAACCGCCTCTATCTGTCGCACGTGCTGGGGATCATCGGCGACGTGCGCTCGCAGGAGCTGGATGAGCATGCCCGGCTCAGAGAACTGGAGCGCAGAGGGGGAACCAGCATCACATCCGCTGTCGGCTTCTTCGTGCTCTTCGTTCTCATCTCCATGCTGCTGGAGATGGCGCTGTTCGGGGGGCCGGCGTAGCGGCGGTGTTATGGTGCGATGCATGCCGGCTGCATGCATCTGCGAGCACGGAAATTTTTCAATGGTGAATCTCGGAAACCAAGGGAGACTATCCATGAGCAAGGCAAAGGCGGAAGCAGGCGCCGGCGCTGAGAAGCTGGCGCTTTACGAGAAGCTGGTGGCCACCATTCCGGAGGTGGAGCGCAAAGGGGCCACGATCCCCTATACATCCGTGAACGGCAACATGTTCAGCTACCTCTCCAAGGATGGCGTCCTGGCGCTCCGCCTCCCGGCGGAGGCACGCGACGCGTTCATCGAGAAGTACAATACCCGGCTCTGCGAACAGTACGGCGTAGTGCAGAAGGAGTATGTGGAGGTTCCGGATGCGCTGCTGAAGAAAACCGCGGAGCTGAAGAAGTACTTCGCGCAGAGCCATGCCTACGTGAGCGCGCTGAAGCCGAAGCCGACAACCCGGAAGAAGAAGGAGTGATGAGGGCCGGCGGCATCGTTGTGCAACGGCTTCGCGACCCGCCTGCGGCATCGGCATTTGATGTCTAGGCCAGTTGCGCCACGCGCCAGATGCTGGTCGCTTGGCGAGCCATCCATCGTTGCCGCTCTGCCAGTCTCTCCGGAGTCCAGTCGGCATTTTCGGCCGCGATACGCCGTGTGATCTCGAATGCACTCCGCTCGTACACGACTTTCTTTTTGTCGAACGGCTTGTTGCCGAGTTTGTGGTTCGGTCCGTCCTCGAGCAACGTCATGTTGCCCAGACGATAGACCATCTCATCCGATTCGTCATCGCTGAACGTAGGCCAGTGCTGTTCCGGGTTCTCGGGGAGTATATGCTCCAATGTGTAGGAAGGGCTGTCCGCATCATGGTCCACTCCGCCGATATGGCGCTCCAGAGAAAAAAGAATGTAGCGAACCACACTCTTGTTTCGGGCTGCCGTGGTGCGCAACGCCTTGTCTGCAAAAGCGGAACGGAATGGTTCATCGCCGATGTAGACGGGTGCCAAAGCGCGGATGCAATCAGCTGGCGTTGCGAGCTCTCCCGATGCGATTCGTTGGGCGACGTTGTTGTACGTGCGCTCCTGGTCGTTGGTCGCAAGCCCGCCGATCACATTGTAGCGGAAGGAGATGATGCTGCAGGTACGAAGTATTTGTGCAAATCCATCGGCATCGAAGGCTCGGTGTGCTGCCAGTAGCAGTGGCCACGGCTGCCGTACACTGAACATGCGCAGCTCACTGATATGTTGCCGTTGTGTAGGGTCCCAGAGAACGTCTTCCGGGCTGGAGAGTGCCGCATACACATCCACGTCCTCCTCCATCTCACGCATCAGTTCGAACACACGTGCCTTGTTGGGAGTGCCGGAACGAATCGTCTTGAACAGGTCGGCCTCGCGAACAAAACGGCGCCGGCTGTTCCAATGCGTGCGTAGGAAGGCCGAAAAACTATCGCCTCCAAGCCGTCCGACTATAGTGTCCCATCGGCGCTCGAGCGTCTCTATCTCATTCGAATGTGAGGACTCCCGATGTACCACGGAGAATAGATAGTTCTTCAACAGGTCCGTTGGGGAAAGCCGCACACCGCGCGCATTCAGGGTCTCAAACACCTTGAATGCATTCAACTCGTCGGTAACGGTAATGACAGTGAAGAAGAGTTTGTCCGCCAACTCGTCGATGAAGCGCGCAAGCGCGGCGCCATCGCGCAACTCGCCGTACATGCTCCGTACTTGACGATAGAACCATTCGAATGCCTGGCGCAGCAATCGCTCCGATGCCAGGATTCCACGCTGCGGAAGCTTGCCAAGGGGCACCAGATAGTCCTTGTAGTACGCGTCGTTATTTCGGTTCAGCGTCAGCTTGGACTGCGGGATCAGTGTTACCGGGTCCAGAAATCCGATGTATGCATTACGCAGCCCTTCGATGCGCCGCCGATTGTTGTCCGGTTCCATTTGGTTATCTACCAAGTCCTGCAGTGACTTGAGTACCGCCAGAACCAGAAGGCTCAATGTCGTGAGGCGCTGCTGGCCATCGATCACCTCAAATACCTTGTTATCCAGCGTTTGCAATACCAGATATCCCATGTAGTGGAGCGGCTCCCCACTCGGTGCCAACGAGCCCTGTATATCCTGCCACAGGTCGTCCCATTCGTCCTGCGTCCAGCTATAATCACGTTGGAATCGTGGCACGCGATAGGTTATGCCATTGCCCAGCAGCTGGCGAAGGGTCTGATTGCCTGTATTGAAATTGATAGCTGACATGAAGTTCGTTCCCGATTGAGTTGCACCGTGACGAATCCGTCGGCAAAGTCTCCCGAAATCCGCACCGTCCTATGTGTCCTTTGGCCAAAATAGCATCCGGCAGCTTCCTACCCGGAACCGCCACCTTCGAAGTGGTGTTGCGAGTGTTCTCAACAATGCCGAGGCAGTGCCACGTGGGGTCGTGACGACCTCGCAAGGCAGAGGTGCAGAGCAGGAGTGCGGTTGCAGGCAGAGACTCGGATCGCAGGCGGAGCGGTTCGGTATGCCACCGCTGCGTCTTCGGCTCGTGGCCGTCTTCTCCTGCCTGCAACGCACGATGGCCCCATCCATCGCAATACGATACATGGTGCGTCCGCGTCCGGCCGCGCGGCACCGTTCAGAACAGGCCGAGGAAGCGTTTCCTGGGGATAACGCTCGGGCGGTTCGGGTCCAGCAGTTCGCTGACGTTGTTGCGGTCGAACAGATCGAACAGGGCATCGGCCCCCTTCGCCAGTTTGTACTCCAACTCGTTATCGTACACGGGGAGCACCGCCTGTATCCGTACCGTCTTGCCGTCGCGCACCGGCACGGTGCCGAACCCTGCAGGAAGGGTGATGGGAGGAGCAATGGCCATGCCGGTAAAACGAACTGTCGGGCTTAGCTGCCGTGCAGGATCGCCGTTCGGCAGCGTGTGTCCGGTCCAGAGCCAGGTGTTGAAGTCGTGCGGGAAGTATGCCAGAAGTCTCAACCACCGCAGCGGCCAGTTGTTGGTGTCGTTCTTCAGATCGTCATCGCCCAGCGGCCAGTCCGCCGGCAGGCATATCATCAGCTCCGTATACCGGCATTCGGGAAACTCCCGGGGTACGTTCATTGCCCGGTGGCTCATGCCGACGGTGACCAGTGTGTAGAAGTTGCGCTCCGGAGCGGGGGAGTATATGTGTATATCAAGGCGAACCTTGTCCGAACCGACCTCGTGCAGCACGAAGCGTTCGCCGGGAATGTATGCCCGGAGATGTGCTTCGATGTTCGCCAGGGCCTCCTCATCCACACTCGGCAGCCCGGCGCCGCGTTCCGGCGCAGCGTTGTAGCGGTAGATGCGCGATCCGCCGTCGGAGTATTCGGTTGGGTCATCCGGTATCGCCGTGATGGCATCAGGAGTGTTGTGCAGCGCGAATAGCCATTCTCCCTTTGCCTCCAGGCCCAGCATCGCCGGAGTGATACCGGCGAACGCGAAGCTGACTGGTGCCGTTGCATAGAGCACGCCGGCGGTGGTGTAGGGATCCTCCTTCGTGCCGGAGCCGTGGAGCGTATTTCCGGCCGCCTTCGCCGGCGGGGTTTCCGCGCCGCCCGCCCGGCCTGCCGGCAACGATACGGTGATCAGGGCATCGCCATGCGCATCGCGCTGCGGCCTCTCCCCGGCCACCCATGCCGCGAGCTCAGCCGCCGAAGCGTTCACGATTTCGATCTGGATCGGCGTGCGCACATAGTATGGCGCCGCCGGCGTATTGGGCGGGAGCGGATTGCCGGGCGTCTCGCCGGGCCTGGAGTTGTCGGGCATGGGTGTGGTCCTGTGGGTACGTGTGTATCGTTGCATCGGGCTGCGGAACATGGTCCCGTGCAACTGTGCGGCAGTGTACGGTGGGGCACTCCGCCAGCGTTCCGTTCAATGCGAATGTACTATTCCCCGGACCCGTCGCAACCGGGAATGTCGATGCGGGAGCAATGAAGGGACGGGCAATGGAAGGCAGCGACATGCAGCGGCCGCTCCACCTCATGTGCGGAGCGGCCGCGTTCGATTCATTCAAACGGCGAGGCCGCTACTTCGTCACCACCACCTTTGCGGTGACGGAGTGCGTGCCGTCCGATATCTTGACCAGATAGGCTCCTGGGGCCCATCCGTCCGTCTCGATCGGGAATTGCCGATTGCCTGGTTTGTACGTGCCGGTTCTCTCCGTCACCAGTTCACCCTGGATGTCGGTGACAGTGATATCCACGTGAGCCTCCCGATCCATCGCCATGTCGATGGCGAACGCCTCCCCAACCTTCACGGGATTGGGAATCGCCACCAATCTGTTCGATACATCGGCCCCGCCGGGGAGTCCGGGCGCCGGCTTCATCGGCGGCACCGAATCGCAGTACGGCGGGCATGGCCGCGGGTTGATGGTATCGTGCCGCGTGGTATCGGTGATCAACGTATCGCGCGGCGGCGTGGTATCGTTCACGCCGCAGTTGCCGGCCGGGCATGGCGGAATCGGGCAGATCACTGTGAGATCCGCCGTCACACAGATCAGGCACCCCCAGTTCTGGCACGTGCGCTTTACCGTGGTATCGTAGTAGTAATTCAGGTCCAGGATGTTCGCCTTCAGGCTGTCCCATGGCAGGATCGGGATGGCGTCCACCTTGTTCAGATTCGCATCCTTGCAATTCGTGCTCCGCACGTTGTTGGTCTTCAACAGATACATCTGCGGAAGGTTGGCCGGGTTGCAGAGCACACTGTTCGAGGTGGCGCATGCAACGAAGCCCGGGGTACGGCAGTTCATCTTCTGTCCTACCGGGAAGCACGACCAACCGTAGTCGTCGCCGGTGCCGCCGTAGATGCGTGTTGTTGGGGCAACCGGTACCAGGGTTCCCTGATACTCCTGCAGGAACACATCCTGATTTCCCCAGCCCGGAATGTTTGCCGGCAGCGTAGTCACGTATCCGGTCACGATCAGGTTGCCCGCCGTCAGCCCCATGTCCGTGGAGCGGATCTCGCGAACGCAGAAACCATCGTCCGGAAGAGTGGCGTTGTCACCCAACTGGCGGTCGTTGATCCTGCGCCAGACCTCCTTCGGTGTACGCACCAGGTACGCCTCCCTGCTCGGAGTGGTGGACTCCGTGTAGCCCACGGCAACGATGTTGCCGCGATTGGCGTTTGCCGGCTCCTCCAGTTCCTCCACGGAGCGAAGTTCTTCATCCCAGCCGTTGCCGTGCGTGCCGGGGAAGGTGTTCGCCGGGAGCAGGCCGGTGTTCCCGTTCACGCGGAGCATCAGGCCGTCCTTGCTTGGCGCTCCCGTGTGCGGATTCGCCCTGGTGTACGGGCTTCTCGTGTAGCCCACGGCAACGATGTCCGAGGTGTAGAAGTTGTTGCTGTCCAGCGAAGGGGTGGAAACGCATTCGTCGAGCGCGTAGAGCAGATCGTCCGCGCCCACCTCCAGTCCGTTTCCGATCTCGTAACGCTTGGACCAGATGATGTTCAGATTGGCCTGGTCCACACGGATCAGCCACGCATCGGTGGCTCCGCGCGTGGGGAATGTCCAGGTGGTATAGCCGGCTACAACCAGGTCGCCAACATGCGTTCCCTTGCTCGGGTCGCCGCTGCGAGTCTCGATGATGTCGTAACCCACCTCTTCGTAGTCCGGCGTACCGAACGTCCTGAACTTGACGATGGCGCCGCAGCGGTCGAGGATCAGGATGAACATGTCGCGCCGTGCAACTCCGTTTACCGAGTTGCTGGTGTAGCCGGTGATGGCAAAGTTCCCGTTGGCGAGTTCCAGGATATCGTAGGGGATGTCGATGTTGCCGGCGATGTCGTAGGTCGCCTCCCAGAACTTGCCGCCGCGATCGTCCGTGCGTACAACATAGATGTCCTGCGTAGGTGTGGAATTGGTGGATGCCACGGAAATGTAGCCGCCGGAGGAAACCGGTTGTACGCCGCCGTGTCCCTGCTCCATCTGGGGGCCGCCGTAGAAGTATTCCCATCGTTGTGCGTGCGCGGTGCCTGCGATCAGCGGCAGGAAGATCACCGCAGCTATCCAGGCAGCGCACGTTCCGAACCTGGTCCGAAGATGTCGTGTCATGATACTCTCCGTTGGACGGTTCCACCGCAGAGCGTGCAGGCCACACCCGTGCAGGCCTGCGGGCCGCCACGGGTGGAAGCCGTTGGTTGAAAGGGTACGGCATGAACCACAGGCCGAACGGCATGCGATCCCGCCGCGACTGTTCGTTGCCGGACGCCGATCCTTCACGCGGTTACGTGCGGACATGGGTAACCCATGACCCCGCGCCAAGCGGTACAGCCGCGCCCGACGGGCGTGCCTGCACGGCATGCGGATCAACGATCGAACAGGGGGATGCGGGGTGAGCGGGGAGGAGTCTGGGAGGACTGAACGCAAGTTATCGCGCATGCCGGCCGGGTGATGAGTACATCTTTGGGTACCGGGTAGGTGATGTCCAATTCGCGCGCGGTGCTTCGCGCAGCGCCACACGTCGCGGATCGTTGAGGCACCGTGCGCGATCGAGCGCCTGATGGCCGGCAGTATCGCGGAGTACAACGTCGCCACACCATTCCGAAAGCCGGATGTACCGCAGCGCGGTCCGATGCGCGATATGCGCAACAGTGAGCCGCGACAACTTCGTGAAGGCAATTCGCCGGCGCCGGGTGCATTGGCGCGGAGTGCGCCGTCGATACCGGGATGCGCCGCGCCACGCTACCACAATCCGGTGATCCTGCCGAATACCCGATCTCCCCGATTGCTGCTCCTGCGGCTCCGCCGTAGGTTGATCGCATCCGTTCGATATCGCGATGCGGCACGTGTTGCAGCACCGGATATGCACAACGATGGGGGACTGTCGCGCAGATGTTCCTAGGAAGGTCTGCGCGATTGAGTATCTTCTCCTACCCCAGACCGCACCTGTCATGCATTGGAGACCACGATGCACCTCTACACCGCTTCGGTACGAGGGAGATGGCGATACCTCCTCTCTGCCCTCCCCGCTCTCGCACTTCTGCTGCTCGTGTCGGTTCAATCCCTGACGGCTCAGGGCACGAACATCAGCCTCACATTGACGAAGTCCGTCAACGCAACAAGCCCTGTCCCCTCCGGGCAGCCGTTCACCTATACGCTTGCGTATAGCTGGTCCGGCGGAGCGCCCGGCACCATCACCATTACCGATCCGGTTCCACCGGAGCTGGACGTCATCAGCACATTGCCGGCGTCATCGATCGCCGGCAATACGGTGACATTTTCGCTGACCGGCCTGACCGCGTCAGCGGGCGCCGGCACGGTGCAGATCAATGCCCGCTTCAAGCCGGGGGTGACATGCAACGGCACGCGCGCCTGCAACACGGCGACGATCCAGCTTGGCCAGGGACAGACCATCTCCTCCAACACGGTCTGCCTCACGGCATCCGCCACGAACAAGTGGACCTTTGAGAAGGCGCTGGTTGCGGGATGCGCGGTCGACAACGACGTGGTGTTCCGCATCTGCGTGATCAACCCGTCCGGTGGCGACATCGGCGGATTGAATCTCACGAATATCATCCTGAAGGACGTGCTCCCGCCGGGCGCCGTTGTTACCTCCGTCTCCGGATGGTGGAGCACGTTCACGCAGACCGGGACCAGCATCTCGTTCGGCGGCCCCGGAAGCACCACGCTGAATGTGTCGCCGTGGAATGCGTGGTACTGTGAATACATCCATGTCACGTTCCCCTCGCCGACGTTCGCGCAGAACCAAACGGTGACCAATACGGCCAGCCTGACATACAAGACGCCGTGCGATACGGTGAAGGGGGGTGTGTTCTCGGACACGGCGAACGTCACGCTCTGCGCGGCCAATCCATCCGGCTCGCTCTGGAAGGGGCTCTCCATCAACATCTACTACCCCTCCAACCCGTACTACTATCCGTCGTTCACGCCGGGATGCTGCGGGTCGTACACGCTCTCCTACTACAACAGCGGCAACGTTGCCCAGCCGAGCTTCGTGATGGAGGATAATCTTCCCACCACGCTCGATGTGTCGGCGATCCGGACGAACGTTCAGGCTGCATACACGCCGGTGACGCTGAAGGTGTACTGCTACAGCGGAGGAAGCTGCAGCGCGGTGCCATGTACAACCGTTGTGTACAACACGCCGGGGCTCCAGACGCTGACCACGCTGCCAACCAATGTCTGCAAGGTGCGGTGGGAGTACGGCCAGCCGATCGCCATCACGCAGTCGCTGGTGAACTATCTGGATGTCTGCGTTCGCAACGCCAGTTACGCGCCGCCGTTCACGCCGGTGGCCGTCGGGCAGAACATCATCAACACCGTAACGGCGCAGGCAACCAACCTCTCGCAGATAACCGCCACGCACACGAAGCCGGTGGACTCGCTGCGGCCGAAGATCCTTGCCACCAAACTCTTCATGGGGTCCTGCGGGCCAAGCTGCTCGCCGTTGACGGCCGGACCGTTCGTTCCCGGCAACATCGTGCGATGGCGAATGGCGGTGGCGAACGTGGGGAACATCGATGCGCTCCCCTGCACGATCACCGATCTCCTTCCCAGCGGGCTTACGTATGTGGGCAATCCCACCTATGCATACGGCACGGTGAACTGGGGTGTGAGCATCTACACGCCCCCCTGCTGTTCGCTTACCACGACGGTCCCCACGCAGATCGGCGGATCCATCACGACTCCATCGGTGGGAGATACCAACCTCGTCTGGACGTTCCCTGTGCTGCCGCATCGATGTGACGGGACGGTGGACTATCTGACGATCGAGTTCGACGTGAAGATCGGCGACAACCCGCCGATGCCGCCGGGTCAGTACAACAATACCTTCACCTTCTCCGCGGGCAACCTGACCACGCCGGTCACATCCAACGTGGCCACGCTCACGGTGAATGCCATCGCGCAGCTCACGCTGTTGAAGGAGGTGCGGCCCAAGATTCCATCCGGCACATTCTCCTCAACCGCAACGGTACCGGCCGGAGGTCCGGTGGAGTTCCGGCTGCGACTGAAGAACACCGGCAATCTGACGCTGACGAACATCTGCCTGCTGGATATCATGCCGCATATCGGCGACATCACGGTGCTGCCGGCCTACGCAACGCGCGGCAGCCAGTTCGATCTGCCGGTGACGGCAGGCCCGAACGTGAATGCGCCGGCAGGATACACGGTGGGCTTCAACAGTTCCGCCAACACCAGGAACCCGCAGCGGACAACGACATGCGGCGGCTTCTGCGGCGTGGTGGATCCGGGGTCCGGCGTGGGCGTTGGCCCGGTGACCGCCGGAACGTATGGATCGTTCGCGGGGAGCACCTTCTCCTTCACCGTCTCCGGCGGCTCGACAACGCTGGCGCCCGGCGGCACGCTGGACGTGTTCGTCACGGCGAACGTTCCGGCATCGGCGAAGGTGGGAAACACGGCGTGCAACTCCATTGCCGTGCAGGCTTCGCCGGTGGGGACCACGACATGCCTCTCCACGCAGTCCGTGCCGGCCTGCGTTACCGTGAAGGAGAACACCAGCCCCTGCAAGGGCTTCTGGCTGGAGGGGCATGCGGATAGCTGCTGCCATTATCACATCATCCTCTCCAACGCGCTGGGCGCCACGGCCAGCCTGCAGTACAACGTGCTGCCGCCGGCCGGAAGCACCACGCCGGGCGCGATGGTGAACAATGTGCAGACGCTGCCGTGCCTGCCGACAAGCACGGTGCCGCCAAGCCTTGCCGGCACCACGAGCGGCACGCTCAACTTCAATACCGGATGTACGGGGCAGTCGCCGCTGAATCTGGATATCGATGCCTCCAGCACGACGGCAAGCGGTGAGATCTGCATCGAGCTGATCGCCACCATCGTCTCGCCCGCCACCGGGCAGAAGGTGGAGTGCCGCGACACCGTCTGCTTCCGGTGCAATCGCGCGCCTCAGGCCCGCTGCGACTCCATGTCCGTGAAGCCGTTCCCGTTCGTGGATCTGGATCTCAGCGGACGCACCTTCACGATCTACAACCTGAAGGTGCCGGCCTCGCCGATCTGTAGCGTCAAGGTCAGCGTCACGCCTCCGCCCGGCGGTCCCGGCGTGAACGGCGGCGGCCTGTATATCGACGGCGTATGGAAGCCGTGGCCGTTCGGCACCTCCGTGGGCTACACGCAGATCCTGCCGGTGCACGGCATGCCTGCCAACAACACCGTGCAGTTCAACCTCGGCATCGATTACACGATCGGCTGGGTGGGGAATGTGAACGTCACCATCTATCACTGCGACGGCGACAGCTGCACCACGCAGTACGGACCATGGAAGGCAACGAAGAAGGATGTGATCCCGATCGGCACGCCGATCGACATCCAGGAGCGTGCGAAGCTGCATGCGTACCGGATTGCATTCCCGCGCGACAAGGCGAAGGGGAAGAATATCCGGGCGATTGCCATTCGCCATTCGGACCCGGTGGAGACGATCGTGGCGGTGACGGGAGCATCGTTCCCGTGCGATACCGCGGCGGACTGCAATGATCTCTACGAGTCGATACGCGTGAAGGAGCGGACGATTCTGCTGGAGCTTCGTCATCCGCTGGATGATGGAATCGGCGGCGCGGACGCAACCCTCACGGTGCTCTATACCTCCTCCAAGGATCAGAAGCCGAGCGTGGAGATCGTGTACTACGATGATGCCGGCCAGGAGCTGGGGCATGACTCCACCGTTGTCACCGGCATCACCACCGGCGGCGGGGCGGACGTTCCGGAGGGGATCCCGGGGATACTGGGATCGCTCAACGCCTACCCCAATCCAACCACGGGGCGCTGCGATCTGGGCTTCACGCTCCCGATGGCCGGCACCGTCGATCTCGAACTGGTGGACGCGCTGGGCCGCACCGCGGCAACGTTCATCACGCACGAACGGATGGAGGCCGGGCAGTACCACCGTGCGGTGGATCTCGGCACACTTGCCAACGGCAGCTACCTCGTCACGCTCCGTGTGAACGGCGTGCCGACGGTGCTCCGTCTGGAACTGCTGCGCTGACGCGCGGCCACTCGTTGATTGTCGCGGGCACGAAGAGCAGCACCGGCTGTTCTTCGTGCCCGTTACGCTTCAGTATGCCTGCGTCGTTCCTGCCGGGCCGGGAAGCGTTTTTTCATGAAGCGGATACATTGACGCAGATCAGATGTCGCATTCGGCTGCTTCGCTACATTTGGATTGCCGGTGTTGGCCGGCAAGGCTGTATGACATCTCATAGTCACATAGTAATGAGGAGCTCGATACCATGATGAAGATTGCGTCCATATCCGTTGCCGCTCTCTGCCTCTGCGCACTGCAGTCCCTTGGGCAGGGAGCCGGCCCCGTGAACCCGCAACACCGGAGCACGGTCTCCGGCCTCCGGATATCCGCAGGCCGCGGCAACGCCGGCAGCGCGGCGTCAGCGGCCAACGGAATCACAGCCGGTGAATCGAAGGTGCCTGCGTCGGGAGGCCGCGCGGCCTCATCGTCACATCATCTCCTCCAGACTCTCAATGAGGAGTGGGTGAACGGTGCCTGGCGAAACAACACCAGGACCACCAGTACCTACGATGCCGGCGGATACGAAGTCTCCAGTCTCGAGGAGACATGGGATACGGTGGCCGCCGCATGGCAGCCGATGACCAAGGATGTCTTCACCAACGGCTCGAATGGCCGGCCCACGCAGGTCATCACCCAGCAGTGGAACGACACAACGAACGCCTGGGAGAATGCAACCCGTACCAGCTACACATACAGCGGCTCGGACAAGGTCTCGCAGATGCTCGTGGAGACCTGGGTTGGCGATGCATGGCTGAACTATCTGAGAACCACCCAGACATTCGGTGCAGGCGGATACGCCACGAACGCTCTCTCCGAGATGTGGGATACCGCCTCGGCCGGCTGGAAGCCGTTCGAGCAGGAGGTCTATACCAACAACAGTAACGGCACCGTTCAGCAGTCGGTCCTTCAGCTCTGGGATACCACGGGCAACGCCTGGACGGACTACTACCGGATCTCCTATACCTACAATGCCGCGAACAAGCCGACGCAGGAGCAGATGGACTTCTTTGTGAACTCCCTCTGGTTCCCGATACGCAGAACCACGCACACGTACGACGGGAACAACAATCTCATCCACGATCTGGACGAGACTGCCACCTTCGGCACCGGTACGTGGAAGAATGCGCAGCAGGCCGACTACACGAACGATGCGGCGGGGGATCCCACGCTTGTCATCGGGCAGGTATGGAACGATGCATCGAGCGCCTGGGAGAACAGCTACCGAACCACGATGACCTACGACACACCGGGAGGTGTTGCCAGCGCGCGCGCCGATGAAGCGTTCGCGTTGTATCCCAACCCGGCCGTCGGACATTGCGATCTGAACTTCACGCTTCCGGCGGCTGCAACAGTGGACCTTTCACTGGTGGATGGTCTGGGTCGCACCGTTGCCACGATCATTGCGCAGGAGCGGATGGAGGCCGGGGAGTATCATCGGATGGTGGACGTGGGCTCCCTCGCCAACGGGAGTTATCTCGCGGTACTCCGTGTGAACGGGGCATCCACAATCCGTCGCGTGGAACTGGTGCGCTGAGGAACGGCGCAGCGACCGTTCAAGAAGGATGATTGCGCGGGCGCGGAGGGCAACGGGAGTTGTTCTTCGCGCCCGTTCGCGTTGCCGAATGCCACACCGCCATTCAACGGAACCCCTGCTTGTCGGTCCCATGGCACGATACAATCCATGGTTCGTTCGCCGCGGCATCCCTACATTCGTCCGTTCGGATTCGTCGGCTGGCGAAACACAGTCCTCGGGAGTTCACGGCAGGTGCGCAGATCGGTCTCGATGTGCGTTCTGCCGGGGGCTGCCGTTCACGGTATGTACAAGGAGCTGAACATCATGATGAAGATCACCTTCGCGTCCCTCATTGCACTCTGTCTCTGTGCAGGTGAATCCGCTGGGCAGAGCGGGGCGCACCCGGCCGATCTGCAGGCAGCGGTCGGGAAACGGAGTGCGGGACATCCCTTCAACAGTCGCGCGGGCGCCACGTTCGCGATGCGGGTTCCGGGGGCTGTCTCCGGTGCCGGAGTGCCCGGCATGCCTGCCGGCCCGGCCCGCGCGGTGTTGGCGGGAGATCGTCTCATTCAAACGTTGGCCGAGCGCTGGGCCGATGGCGCGTGGCTGAACGACTACAGAATCACCAATTCGTACGACGCCAATGGCTATGAGACCGGCACGTTGCAGGAGGATTGGGATACCGTGGGGAACGCATGGCAACAGCGCAGCAAGGTGCTCTTCACGAACGATGCGCAGGGGAACCGGCAGCAGGTGGTTTCGCAGGATTGGGATGATGCAACGCACTCCTTTGTCAATACCGCACGCGTCAGCTACACGCTGAACTCCTCAGGCAAGGTTACCTCGATGCTCACGGAGCTGTGGGAGAACAACGCATGGGCCAACAGCGACAGCACCATCGACAGCTACGATGCCAACGGCTACCTCACGAATTCGCGCATCGAGACATGGGATACCGCGACGACAGCGTGGGTGAATGCGCAGCAGACCGCCTACACCAACAGCGGCAACGGCAGCATGCAACAGGCTACGACACAGATATGGGATGCGAGCTCGAGCAGCTGGACCGATTACTACAGGATCACCTACAGCTACAACGCGGCGAACAAGGACACGCTGGAGCTTTCGGAATTCTGGTTCACTGTGCAATGGATTCCCGTTGCACGGACAACACACGGCTACGATGCAAACAATTTCCTCATACACGATCTGAACGAGCTGCAGGATTTCGCGGGTGGCGGGTGGAGTAAATCGGACCAGTCCGATTACACCAACAATGTGAACGGCGATCCCACGCAGATCATCGCACAGACCTGGGACTCCGCAGGCGGGTGGGTGAACAGCAACAGGTACACGATGACCTACGGTACGCCGGGAGGTGTTGCCGGCGCGCGCGCCGATGAAGCGTTCGCGTTGTATCCCAACCCGGCCGTCGGACATTGCGATCTGAACTTCACGCTTCCGGCGGCTGCAACAGTGGACCTTTCACTGGTGGATGGTCTGGGTCGCACCGTTGCCACGATCGTTGCGCAGGAGCGGATGGAGGCCGGGGAGTATCATCGGATGGTGGACGTGGGCTCCCTCGCCAACGGGAGTTATCTCGCGGTACTCCGCGTGAACGGGGCATCCACAATCCGTCGCGTGGAACTGGTGCGCTGAGGAACGGCGCAGCGACCGTTCAAGAAGGATGATCGCGCGGGCACGGAGGGCAACACTCCGTGCCCGTTCCGTATCCGGTGCGGAGTTCGTCAATCGCCCTGTGTGCGAATTGCCACGCCGTTCTGCTGCGCACAATCGCGTTCCTTGCGGTGGTACCTGCTATCGATTGATAACACCATGTTGGCCGATGATGTTGAGCGGCTTCCGCGGTGAGAGGATAATATTGCGGGCGTGTTCTGCATGTGATCCCATCCAAACCAACCCGGAGTATCAATCATGATGATTCCGAGAACGACGTCCCCCGCAAGGGTTGTGTCCGTGTGGATATCCGCAGCGATCCTTGTCGCGGCATCGCATCAGGCCCGTGCCGACTGGACCCATGTTCGCGACATGGTGCGAAGCGGCGAGCAGCAGCGGGATGACGACGAACGGGAGTCCACGTTCCGAAGCGCATGGACGCTCTCGCAGGCATCGGTAAAGGCCAACCCCAATTCCTCCAACGAACACCTGTGGGCAGCGATCGCGGCCGGGCGTCTTGCCGTCGTCTCCTCCACCGGGGAGCGGGTGCGATTGTCCAGGGAGGTGAAGGCTCACGCCGAGAGCGCAATCGAGCTGGACCCCCACAACGGCCAGGCCTACATGGTGCTCGGAGTGTGGCATTTCTACGTGGCGGATCTCGGCTGGCTTCAGCGGAACGCGGCGAAGCTGCTGTACGGCGGCGTGCCGGCGGCCAGCTATGCCGAGGCGGTGAGCAATCTCACGCGCGCGCTTCAGATCGGTGTGGAGAATCCGGTGGAGGTGTACTACATCCGCGGCCGTGCGTACGAGGCGATGGAGAACCGGCGCGCAGCTCAGGCGGACTATCGTGCCTGCCTCGCCGCGAAGGCGCACACCGCGAGCGAGCGGAAGGCGCAGCAGGATGCGCGCGACCGGCTGGAGTGATGAACCGCGAGCAGTATGGCCCGGAATCTGCCGGGCCATACTGCTCATGCCGGTATATCTATTCTACGGAAGGATCATCACGCGGCAGCAGGCCACGGTTCGTGATCCCTCCAGAAGCCGCGCGAAGTACGGGCCTGCGGGGAGCCCGCCTGCAGACATGTCGCAGCGCGACACTTCGCAGGCTGCCCCGCGAACCAGACGGCCGTCCGGGCCGAACAGCTCGATGCGCCGCGCGCCCTCCGGAGCGTCCACGTTGAAGACGATGGTTCCCTCCGAGCGATGATACCATGCCCGGAAGTCCGGCCGCTCCTCCGTCATCGCCTGCACGCCGCCAACGCCACCCGTGCGAAGGTTGGTACGCGCCGGTATCAACTGGCCGCGTGCCTCGCCGCTCTGGTGTGTGGCCGTGTGCACGTTCACATACGTTCTCGTTGCGCGGATATCCTGAACGATGTCTTCCGCAATGGTTCCGCCGGCCGAGCCGGTGGCGAGCTCGAGATCGAGCGTCGTGGGGGTCGGGATATCGAGCGTGACGGCCGGACCGCTGTTCTGGCCGATCGGCGCGCGATGAATGTGCGCGGCGTTGATCGGTCCGCTCAGATTGCCCACCACTCCCTGCAGCTTGTCGAACGCCTCCACCGTTCCCTGTGCGGTGATCAGCAGATAGGCGCTCCCCGATGCCGTGGAGCCGCTTACGGCCGGGACTTCATTCCCCGGCTCGATTGCCGCGGTGTATCCTTCCAGCGGATAGATCTGCCCGCGCAGTTCGCCGTTCGGATACTTCGCCGTTGTCACCTCCAGGTAGAGCTCGCCGTTGAGCATTGCGGTACGGAGCTCATCGCCCGGGTCGGCCCACATGCCGAGGCTCTGGTCGAAGCCGGAGGTGAGCGGCATCTCGAACACGATCGGTCCGTTTACGCCAACGGCTCCGCGCCGTATGCGCGCCGCGGTTGCCGGCCCGCTCAGACCCAGCCACCATGCCGTGTAGCGGAAGCCCTTCGTTGCCGGATCGTATGTAAGCCCCAGGCTCGCCACACCGTCCGTGGAGTCAACCGGTGGCACTACTTCCCGGCCGGACGGCTCCGGGGTAACCGCGGAGTTGATCTCCACTACCGGACCCTCCGCGTAGGCCGCGTGATCCGATCGCGTCGTGACGCGAAGCCAGACGTAGCCGGAGTCCAGCGCGCCCTGTGCGAGGCCGGCGAATCCCGGTATCGTGAGTGAGAGCGTGGATGCGTTGGGGGGGAACGGCGTGCCGCCGAGCGTGAGGTCGCCACTGCTCCCGTTGCGGTAGAGCAGAAGAAGGGAGTCCGGCGAATCCCCCGCAGGTGCAGCCGATACTCTGAGCTGCAGCGTGCCGAGGTCCGTGTTGACGGCCGCGATCGCCACGCCGCCGATGGTGCCGGCGCCCGGGCGCGGTGCCACGATGTCAAGGCGCGCGATGTGAGTGGCGGGGAAGGACTCCTGAGCCGTCGCGGCGAGCGGCGCGGCCAGCACGAGCAGCAGGTATGCGGTGCGAACGTTCATACATCGTCCGGTTGAATGGAGAATCGTACAGGTGGGGAGGATGAGTTGCCGTGAAACTACTGCCACGGCGGCCGGTGTGCAATCGCGCGTCGCGCAGGAGATGAACCGCAGAGGACGCGGAGAGATACGGAGAAGTGCTTCGCGAGCGCCTCCGCACTCCCCCGTCCTCCGCGGTGCGAACTGCTAGGCCTCTTCGCCGGGATGAAACGGGAAGATCCCATCGCCCCCCACGATGATGCTCGCGCCGGCGCTGCGGTTGGTGAAGCGCGAGATCCCCTGCGGGAAGTTTACCCAGATCGATGCCGTCTGGCCGTGCGGCACCGTTCCATAGTAGTGCCACCCCTGCTCCGGAATCTCGCCGCCAACGATGTACTGTGCCTCGAACTCCGTGCTGAGGTTCTCGATAAGTATCTGATTGGGAATCATCTCGCCGAAGTACCTGAAGAGCTTCGACTCGCCGGGTCCGATCTCGGATGGGTTCGATGTGGACATTGCCATGTCTCCTCTGATTGATGTATGGGGGGGGACTGAACGTGATCTCCGCCCGCCATGCTGCACGACGAGCGGCGCCGGGGATCGGCCCGGCGAATATGGCACACAACGCATCGATGCCCGGTACTCAATTTCTACTCGGTTATGCCGGAAGCAGCGGCTTCGGCGCGGTCCGCGCCTTCCTTTCCTTGACTTCACCAGGCAGGGAGCCTATGTTTGCACCTGTTCGCCATCATACACTCAACGCATGATCACTGGTTGAACCCGTGCCACGTTCATCGCCCCGGACGCTGGTGGGATGATTGCCATTCCCCGGCCGTTTCGAGCGCGCGGAGATCGTTGCCACCCATTGAAGCCGATATGTCGCGATGATCCGCAGTGCCTGCGGCTCGCTGCATCTGTGGCATGCGATCGATCCACGCACCCATTGACGGAGCCACCACAATGCAATCGTCTCCACGCACAGAGAGCGGTCGGAAGCCTTCGATCGACGAATCGTTCTTCGCCACTGCGCCATCGATCACCCTTCCGAAGGGAGGCGGAGCGCTCAAGGGGATCGGCGAGAAGTTTGCCGCAAACCCCGTCAACGGCACGGGTTCGATGTCCATTCCCATCGACGTGAGCCACGCGCGTTCGGACCTTCAGCCGGCCCTCACGCTCTCGTACGATTCCGGTTCCGGCAACGAGCCGTTCGGTCTCGGCTGGCACCTGACGCTGCCGGCCATCACGCGCAAGACGGACAAGGGGCTGCCGCAGTATCAGGACGCCCAGGATTCGGACGTGTTCATTCTCGCCGGCGCAGAGGATCTGGTGCCGGTGCTGGATGCGGGAGGGAATCGCGAGATGCTGCCGCCGCGAACGGTGGACGGCGTCACATACAACGTCGCGCGGTATCGCCCGAGGGTTGAAGGGCTGTTCTCGCGCATCGAACGCTGGACCGATATCGCCTCCGGTGCCACGCACTGGCGCACGATCACGCGCGACAACGTCACCACGCTCTACGGCCGGGACGACAACGCACGGATCTTCGATCCCGTTCGTCCCACGCACGTGTTCACCTGGCTCATCTGCGAGAGCTACGATGACAGGGGGAACATGATCCTCTACGAGTACAAGGAGGAGAACTCGGACAACGTGGAGACGCGGGGGGCGCACGAGAGCAACCGTACGAACGCAGGCCGCTCTGTCAACCGCTATCCGAAACGGATACGCTATGGCAACCGGACATCGCGCCTGATCGATCCCGACCCCGCCCATGCGGACTGGATGTTCGATGTGGTGTTCGATTACGGGGAGCACGATCCCGACAATCCCACGCCGGACGACACCGGCATCTGGCTCTGCCGGCGCGATCCGTTCTCGATGCATCGCGCCGGCTTCGATGTGCGCACCTATCGCCTCTGCCGCCGCATCCTGATCTTCCATCACTTCCCCGAGCTCGCGATCGATCCGTATCTGGTCCGCTCCATCGGCTTCACCTATCAGGAGGGAACTGATGTCTCCTTCATGACAGAGGCCGTGCAGTCCGGCCATGTGTGGGATGCGAACGCCGGTGCATACATCACGCGATCGCTGCCGCCGCTGGAGTTTACCTACTCGCAGGCGGTCATCGATTCCACGGTGCGCGATGTGGACCTGGACAGCCGGGAGAATTTGCCGCGCGGACTGGACGGCTCCGTCTTTCAATGGGTGGATCTGGACGGCGAAGGGGTGTCCGGCCTTCTCACGGAGCAGGGACGAGGCTGGTTCTACAAGGCGAATCTCAGCCCGATCAACCCCGTGGTCTACAACGGCCAGGATCGCCTCGCTCCACGCTTCGGGGCGTCGCGCCCGGTGATGCGGCAGCCGAATGCGATGCTTGGCGAGGGTGGGCAGATGCTGGACCTTGCCGGTGATGGAACGATCGACTTCGTGCAGTTCGACGGTTCCGCTCCGGGCTTTTACGAACGAACCCCGGCCAGCGTGTGGGGAATGCCGGATGATGGCTGGGATGCGTACGTGCCGTTCACCTCGCGGCCGAACGTCATGTGGAACGATCCCAACCTCAAGTTCATGGATCTCACCGGCGATGGCCATGCGGACCTGTTGATCACCGAGAACGAGGTCTTCACATGGTATCCATCGCTCGCGGAGGCCGGCTTCGGTGCCGCGCAGCAGGTGCAGAAGGCGATGGACGAGGAGAAGGGGCCGCAACTGGTGTTCGCCGATGCATTCCAATCCATCTTCATCGCGGACATGTCCGGCGACGGGCTTGCCGATCTCGTGCGTGTGCGGAACGGCGAGATCTGCTACTGGCCCAGCCTCGGCTACGGGCGCTTCGGCGCCAAGGTGCCGATGGACGCTTCGCCGCACTTCGATCTGCCGGAGCGCTTCGACCAGCGCCGCGTGCGGTTCGCTGACATCGACGGCACCGGCCCGGCGGACATCATCTACCTCGGTGCGGACGGGATCGATCTCTACTTCAATCAGTCCGGCAATTCATGGAGCGCCCGCACGCGCCTCGGCACCTTCCCCCGCATCGACGATCTGGCCTCCGTGATGACGGTGGACCTGCTCGGGAACGGAACCGCCTGCCTCGTCTGGTCATCCGCGCTGACCGGCGATGTGGAGCGACCGATGCGCTACATCGACCTGATGAGCGGGAGCAAGCCGCATCTGCTGGTGAAGTCCGTGAACAACCTGGGCGCCGAGACATCCGTGCAGTATGCGCCCTCCACGAAGTTCTATCTGGCGGATCGATATGCGGGGAGGCCGTGGATCACCCGGATTCCGTTCCCGGTGCATGTGGTGGAGCGTGTGGAGACGCGCGACCGCATCAGCGGCAATCTCTTCGTAACGCGATATGCCTATCACCACGGGCACTTCGACGGTGTGGAACGCGAGTTCCGCGGCTTCGGCATGGTGGAGCGCTGGGACACGGAGGAGTTCGCGTCGCTGAACGCGAATCAGGCGGTCCCTCCCGGCACCAACATCGATGCGTCATCGCATGTTCCTCCGGTGCTTACCCGCACCTGGTACCATACCGGCGTGTTTGTGGATCGCAATCATGTCTCGGACTACTTCGCCGGGACGTTGAACGGCGGTGATGCCGGCGAATACTATCGCGAGCCGGGAACCGGCGATACCGAGGCGCGCGATCTGATGCCGGCGGACACGCGCCTTCCGGACGGCCTGACGGCGGAGGAGCAGCGTCAGGCCTGCCGCGCATTGAAGGGGCAGATGCTGCGCCAGGAGGTGTTTGCCATGGACGGCACGGCCGCCGCATCGCATCCGTACACCGTGACGCACAGGAACTACACCATCCGCTGCGTGCAGCCGATGGCCGGCAATCGGTACGGCGTCTTTTACGCGCACGAGTTCGAAACGCTGAGCTATCACTACGAACGCAATCCCGCGGATCCGCGCATCGGCCACACGCTGACGCTGGAGACCGATGCGTTCGGGAACGTGCTGAAGTCCGCCACGGTGGGCTACGGCCGCCGCACGCAGATCCGCGTGCCTGACGGCATGGGTGGTTATGTGCTCGCCGCGAATGCCGCGCTGGGGTTGCTGGACTCCGACGATCAGGCGCGGCAGACCGCGACGCTGGTTACGTACACGGAGAACGCGTTCACGAACGCGATTGCGGCGAACGACGATTATCGGCTGCCGCAGCGTTGCCAGTCGCTCACCTACCAGCTCACCGGCTACACGCCCTCCGGACCGGCGGGGCGGTTCGTGATGAGCGATATCGTGACCCCGGACGGCGGCGGCGGTTATCAGAATCTCTACGACAGCGAGATATTGTACGAGACGGCGCCGGGGAGCGGGCGGCAGCGCAGGCAGGTGGAGTGCGAGCGCACGTACTTCCGGCCCGATGACCTGGGCGTATCGCAGAACGATACGCTGGCGCTCCTGATGTTCGGCGAGCTGCAGCCGCTGGCCATGGCCGGCGAGAGCTACAAGCTGGCGTTCACCTCCGGCCTGCTCAAGGAGGTGTTCCAGCGCCCGCGGGGCGGGGGCTCGCCGGAGAACCTTCTTCCGACGCCCGGCGACGTTCTCGCGGCCGATATCCCCGGCGGCAAGGTTGCAGACCGTGGCGGCTATGTGGACCTCGACGGCGACGGCAACTGGTGGATACCATCCGGGCGCCGGTTCTACTCCATCGATCCGGCCGATACCGCGGCGCAGGAGTTGAACAACGCCGAACATCACTTCTTTCTCGCCGGGCGTTACCGCGATCCGTTCGGGAGCGTGGCAACGGTTGCCTACGATGCGCACGACCTGTTGATCGCGCAGATCTGCGATGCCGTTGGGAACTACACCACCGTTGGCGAACGCGATCCCGATCCGTCGAAGCCGTTGGTTCGGCAGGGCTACGACTATCGCGTGCTGCAGCCGGCGCTGGTGATGAATCCGAATCGCAACCGGTCGGCCGCGGCATTCGATGCACTCGGCCACGTGGCCGGAACGGCGTCGATGGGGAAGCCGGAGGACAGCCCGGCGCTCGGCGATCTGATCGATGCCTCGTTCGACGCCGATCCAGACCAGACGGACATCGACGCATTCATCGCCGATCCCACCGGCCCGATTGCCGCCACGCTGCTGGCCAATGCCACCACGCGGATGGTGTACGACCTCGGCGCCTACCTGCGCGAGCCCGATCCGCTGAAGAAGCCGCCGGTGTTCGCCGCCGTGCTCGCCCGGGAGACGCATGTGAGCGATCCCGTGCCGCCGGGGGGCGTGCGCATCCAGGTCTCCATCGTCTACTCGGACGGCTTCGGACGGGAGATACAGAAGAAGATGCAGGCGGAGCCGGGGCCCGTTCCCACACGTGACGGGAACGGCAGGATCGTTGTCGGGACGGACGGCCTGCCGGTGATGACCGGATTCGACGTAGCCCCTCGCTGGGTGGGAAGCGGCTGGAAGGTCTTCAACAACAAGGGGAAGGAGGTGCGAACCTACGAGCCGTTCTTCACCGATCTGCATGCGTTCGAGTTCGAGGTGCGCATCGGCATGAGCCCGGTTCTGTTCTACGATCCGGTGGAGCGTGTGGTGGCGAAGCTGCGTCCGGATCATACCTGGGAGAAGACCGTCTTCGATGCGTGGCGGCAGGATACCTGGGATGCAAACGATACGGTGCTGGTGTCCGATCCCTCCGGCGATCCCGATGCGGGCGACTTCTTCGGCCGGCTGGAGACGTCGGCATACATGCCCACGTGGTACGCACAGCGGAGCGGCGGCGGGCTGGGTGCGCAGGAACAGGATGCTGCGGCGAAGGCGGCCGTGCATGCCGCAACGCCCACGGTTGATCACCTGGACGGGCTTGGGCGCACGTTCCTCACGATCGTGCACAACAGGTTCAAGTACGGCAATGCGCTTCCAACCGATCCGGCAACGGAGGAGTTTTATCCGTCGCGCAGCATACTGGACATCGAAGGGTATCTGCTGGAGGCGCGCGATGCGATCGTGCAGAACGGTGACACGCAGGGGCGTATCGTGATGCAGTATACGTACGACATGCTGGGCCACCGCATCTATCAATTCGGCATGGACGGCGGCGAGCGCTGGATGCTTCATGATGTGGTGGACAAGGCTGTCCGTACCTGGGACAGCCGCGCGCACGCATTCCGAACGGAGTACGATCCGATGCGCCGCGCGGTGCGTGCGTTCGCGGTGGGAGCGGACCCGGCGAATCCCACGCGTGAGTTCATGGTGGAGCGGATGGTGTACGGCGAGCAGCATCCGAATCGCGATGCCCTCAATCTCTCCGGAACGATCTACCTGCATTGCGATCAGGCCGGTGCGATCTCCAACGAGAGCCGTGACTTCAAGGGGAATGTGCTCGTCACGCTCCACCGTCCGGCGCTGGACTATCGGAATGTTGTGGACTGGAGCACTGTGGACGGAGTGGTGCCGGCGCCGCCGTCGGCATTCAACACCGTGACGCTCGAGGGGCAGCTTGCGCCTGCGCTGGAGGCGGCATCCTATCAGACCACTGTGCAGTACGACGCGCTCAACCGTCCGGTGAGCACCCTCACACCGGACAACAGCACGGTGCGGATGACCTACAACGAGGGAAGTCTGTTGGAGACGGTGGACGCCAATCTGCGCGGCGCCCTCTCCGGTGGGCTTCCGGTGTGGACGGCGTTCATCAGCGACATCGATTACGATGCGCGCGGGAAGCGCACGCTGGTGGCATACGGCAATGGCGTCATATCCGAGTATACGTACAGCCCGTTGGTCTACCGGCTCACAAGGCTCGTCTCCAACCGCGACGCGTCCTATCCCGCCAATCAGCAGGTGGTGCAGGACCTGAATTACACGTACGATCCCGCGGGGAACATCACGCATGTTCACGACGATGCCGATATCCAGAACGTCGTCTACTTCAACAACCGGCGTGTGGATCCGAGTGCGGACTACATCTACGATGCCGCCTACCGGCTGATCGAGGCGAGCGGGCGGGAACATCTGGGGCTGACCGGCGGCGGCCCGGCGGGCGCGACCCAGCCGGGCGATTCCGATGCGCCGCGCACCGGCCTTGCCCATCCCGGCGACGGCAATGCCGTGGGTACCTACATCGAGCGATATGAATACGACGGCGTGGGGAACATTCTTTCGATGAATCATCTGGTGGCGAGCGGTGGATGGAGGCGGTACTACGCGTACACGGAGCCCAGCCTGATCGAGCCATCGAAGACCAGCAATCGCATCGGCAGCACCAGCCTGCCGGGCGATAATCCCGCTGGTCCCTACAGTGCAGGCTACACGCACGACGAGCACGGCAATATCCTCACGATGCCGCACCTGCCGGTGATGCAGTGGGACTATCACGATCAGCTTCATGCAACCTCGCGTCAGGTGGTGATGAGCGGCACGCCGGAGACCACCTACTTCGCGTACGGCGCCGACGGGGGGCGTGTGCGGAAGGCAACCGAGTGGCAGGCCGGTGCGGGGCAGACGCCGGCGCGCAAGGCGGACCGGATCTATGTTGGCGGCTTCGAGATCTATCGGGAGTACGATGCCACCGGAAGCATCGTTCAACTGGAACGCGAGACGCTGCACATCATGGACGGCCGGCAGCGCGTTGCGATGGTGGAGACGAAGACGGTGGATGCGAGCGTTCCGCCCATGACGCTTCCGGAAACGTTGACGCGCTACCAGTATGGGAACCATCTGGACTCCGCAACGCTGGAGCTGGACGATTCCGGCGATGTGATCTCCTACGAGGAATACTTCCCGTTCGGGAGCACGGCATATCAGGCGGTGCGCAGCCAGACGCAGGCGGCGAAGCGTTACCGGCATACCGGCAGGGAGCGCGACGAGGAGACCGGTCTGCAATATCACACCACGCGGTATTACGCGCCATGGCTCGGCAGATGGTCCGCGGCCGATCCGGCCGGCATGGTGGACGGCGACAACCTGTACCGGTACGCCCGGTGCAATCCGATCCGGTTCAACGATCCGAACGGGATGGCGCCTCCCGGCACGCCGGGGCCGTCGTTGAACTTCGGTCTGCGGTTCACCGGTTCGTTCAGCAATCTCACCAATATCGGCGGGTACCGCGCCAGCGCGTTCTTCACCGCCCCGGGCAGGTATGTGAGCGCCGAGGGAGGGGTGAACGTCTCGCTGCAGAAGTTCTCCAAGGTATTCAACAACACCACCGGCGGCGGAACCTTCTTCAACATCGAGGCCTTTGCGATGGTGGGGCATGGCGACAACAGCAACCTGCTCGGCTCCAACTCCACCGGCAAGGGGATCCCGTTCTTCAACCCGCAGGGGGGAAGCGGGTTCGTGGGCGTCGGTTACTCCTACAACCTGAACCGGTTCACCGGCGGAATGTCGGAGTTGTCCAACCGGACCGGCGGCCTGCTGATACGCGGAAGCTTCGGCAGCAACAACATCGGCTTCAGCATGTTCAACGACTTTGCCAAGGCTCCCCACTGGGGCGGCGGCACCGATCAGGGGCTGACCGGTACCGGCGATCTGATGTTCACGCACGGCCTGCGGCAGAACGAGAGCTTCAGCACCGGCCTCTTCTTCCGCGACATCACCGGCATCCCGGACCAACGCCATGGAATGCAGGACTTCGCGAACAGCCCGCGGTTCAATCCGAAGAATCCGCTCGGTGTGTACAGGACGATCGGTCTGAACAAGGACCTGAACTTCGGCATCTTCGGTCTGAAGACATCCTACTCAAACGAGACTACCGGCGGCGCGCTCAGCATCTACCGGTACGGCGGTGCGCAGGGTGCGTTGTTCCAGGATCCGATTCACAACGGCCTGCCGGTATTCGGGAAGACGCTGCTCGGGTACACCGCGCTCTTCCCGTACAACATGAACGACAGCAAGACCGGAGTGGAACTGGAGATAAAGTGATGGTAGCCGGCGTGCCTGCACGCTCGTGATCCGGATGATCCATTGATGCAACGGGCTTCCCGCCAACCGGTGGGAGGCCCGCTGTATGATTGCACATTTGGTTGCCGCATCGGGCTCGTTACCTGCAGCCTCATGCGCAGCTTCCGCCGTCCCGTTTAAACCTGAGATAGTCGAACAGATGCCGCCGGCATGGCGCACGTCCCGGCGCGCGCGGAGGCATTGTGCGGATTGGCCTCGGAAGCAATCGGCCTGAGGACCGGATCGCGCGGCGCACGACGATTGATCCTCTGCAATGACTTCGCGGCGTATCTGCGAGTGGCGTCATGGTGTCCCCGCGCACGTCGGTGCTTGCGGCGGATGTTGATTCCATCGTGGCATGCGCCGATGGTCGCGCGATTTGTATCCGAACCGTATGTTGCCGCGCAACATCATGAGGGAATATGGATGATGAGGAGTGAACCGATTCGAGTGGTACAGATTACCGATACCCATCTCCTTGCCGATGCTGCCGGCCGGGTTGGCGGCGTGGATTCCTTTGCCGCCCTGGAACGCCTGCTGCCGCTGGTGCGCGGCGATGGATGGACGCCGGATGCGATCGTAGCCACCGGGGACATTTCGGACGACGGCACGCCGGCATCCTACCGGCGCTTTCGCGATCTGATGGTCCCGCTCGGGATTCCCGTGTATTGCATCCCGGGCAACCACGATGACATGGACACGATGCAGGATCATCTGCCGGGCGGGCCGATTCAGCTCCGGCGCAGCCTGGACACGGGAGCGTGGTTGTTGCTGTTTCTCGACTCGCACGTGCCGGGAAAGGCGTATGGATCGGTGGCACGGGATGACCTCGATGCACTTGGAGCCCTGTTGCGTGACCTACCGCAGCGGCACGTTCTTCTCTGCATGCATCACACACCGCTGCCGATTTGTGCGATGCCGGACTGCCGCCTCGAGAACGCGGAGCAGTTGATGAACCTGCTGGCGCAGCACTCGTGCGCTCGCGCCGTAATCGCAGGACACGTGCACTGTGCCGCCGATGAACGTCATGCCGGCGTGGATATGCTGGTGACGCCCTCCACATGCGTGCAGGTGGAACATCCGGCCGGTCCGGACCTGCTTCCGCAACGCCCCTTCTTGGAGGTTCATCGCCTGGATGCCAGCCGCGGCGGCCTCCGCCGTCTGGAGCTTCACCCGGACGGCCGCGTTGTCACCGAGGTGATCTGGGGATAGCGCCTGCATCATATGGTTTGCATCAACGAACGGAACGCGCCGTATTTTCCGGCGCCCCGATACGAAGTCCCAGCCTCTTCGCCGCTCGAGTGCAGCGGCGCGGCTGAATGTCCGAACATCAGTAATCGCGGAGACCCCACATGGAGAACGCAACGGCAGACGCCGGTTCCGAACTCGACCCGATCCCCAACTCTGATTCCGACTCCCTCTCTGCACCGGGCGCCGATCCTGAGGACGACACGTGCAACGAGGACGATGGATGCGGTGCATGCGGCGGCAGCGATCACAACGAAACTGCGGATGAGGATCTCCCCGCCGCGGAAGGAGGTGTAGCCTGAGATGGCATACTCATTGACCTGGTTGCTCGATGTGCTGAAGAACGCCGGGCTGAAGGTTGCTCCGGTTGAGGGATGGCAGACCCGTGGCCGCGGCGACGTCGGGCGCATCTTCGGTGTGCTCTGCCATCACACAGCGGGATCGAAGAATGGTAACATGCCCAGCCTCGGGGTGCTGGTGAAGGGGCGTGCCGATCTTCCCGGACCCCTTGCACAGCTGGGTCTGGGGCGTGACGGCACGTACTACATCATCGCAGCGGGCCGCGCCAATCATGCGGGGAAGGGGTCGTGGAGGGGGGTGGTGAACGGCAACTCCAACTTCATCGGGATCGAGGCGGAGAACACCGGGCTCGCGAACGACACACCATGGCCGGCGGCGCAACTGGATGCATATCATCGCGGCGTTGCCGCCATCCTGAAGCATGTCGGGCAGAGTGTGGACTACTGTGTGGGACACAAGGAGTTTGCGCTTCCGCGCGGCCGCAAGATCGATCCGAATCTGGACATGGTGGCGTTCCGTGCCGCGGTGGCTGCGATCATGAGCGGCGTTGCCCCATCGCCGGTGCTGATTCCTTCCACGGAGCCTTCCGGCACGCCGGGCGCACCCGCGGGACGGCCAACCATCCGCCGCGGTGCGAAGGGCGATCTGGTGCGCACCGTGCAGGCGGCCGTCGGCGTTCATGTCGACGGCGACTTCGGGCCGGCGACGGAGGCTGCGGTGCGCGCATTCCAACGTGCGCACGACATCGTTGCCGACGGGATCGTCGGTCCGAAAACGTGGGCCGCACTCGATGCCGCTGCCGTGCATCGGTGATCGTGCGCTGCTGAGAAGCCGATGTCCCCAACTCCGCATTACTTATTGCGCAGGTTGTTGACGCGTCGCCGGATCCCGTCGCGCAGGTGCACGACGTTGAAGTTGATAAGCAGCCCCAATGGAAGCGTTGCGAGCTTGAGATAGGTGAGCAACTGTGCCTCGTGAATCGGGGCAAGCATGTCGACGGACTTCAACTCGAGAATAATGGCGTGCTCAACCAGCAGGTCAATGCGATAGCCGCAGTCGATAAGGACGTCGTTGTAGAGAACCGGAAGTGGCAGTTGGCGCTTGACATCGATTCCGGCATTGCGGAGTTCATATTCCAGGCATGCTTCGTATGTGGACTCGAGCAGGCCCGGGCCAAGTGCCGAGTGCACCTTCAATGCGCACCCGATGATTCGGTGCGACAAAGGGTTCAGAACGAGTGGATTGTGTCCGTTCATCGGGGCTCCTTGGGAGGGAGCTCCCCGAACATACGAGATTCACCGCGAAGGTCGCGAAGGAGCGCAAAGTGATCGGCTCGGCGTTCCCTTGCGTACTGTGCGGTGCGAACGTGATCACCGCGAAGGTCGCGAAGGAGCGCAAAGTGATCGGCTCGGCGTTCCTTTGCGTTCTTTGCGGTGCAAACATGATCACCGCAAAGTGATCGGCTCGGCGTTCCTTTGCGTTCTTTGCGGTGCAAACATGATCACCGCGAAGTGATCGGCTCGGCGTTCCTTTGCGTTCTTTGCGGTGCGAACATGATCACCGCGAAGTGATCGGCTCGGCATTCCTTCGCGTTCTTTGCGGTGCCAACATGATCACCGCGAAGTGATCGGCTCGGCGTTCCTTGACTTCCCCTCCAAATATCTCTATGTTTGCTCCTGTTCATCACCGTACGTTCATGCACATTCACTGGCAATCGTAGTATCGGGTCGTTGCGGAAGAGCATTGCCGTCATCCCATCGAATGCGGATCCGTCTGGTGGTTGCGCCATTCCGGCTGTGGTGCGCATTCGTTGGCAGGGTTTGACGTCACGTCCGTGACGCATCGGAGCGCGATTGCACGATTGCGGGATCTACCACCATGCCTACACCACATACACCCGATACCCGCCGGCATTCCGGCGGCGACGATCACTTCTTCGTCACGGCGCCATCGATTGCCCTTCCGAAAGGGGGCGGAGCCATCAAGGGCATCGGCGAGAAATTCGCAGCCAATCCCTCCAACGGCACCGGCTCGATGTCCGTACCGATTCCATTCAGTCCGGGCCGTTCCGGCTTCGCTCCAACGCTCTCGCTTACCTACGATTCAGGCGCCGGCAACGGCCCGTTCGGCATGGGCTGGAGCGTGGGCCTTGCGACGATCACCCGCAGGACGGACAAGGGGCTGCCGCTCTACGATGACGGACACGAGTCCGACGTATTCGTCCTTACAGGTGCGGAGGATCTGGTTCCGGCGCTGGATGGAAGCGGAGTCCCTCTCTCGTTTCCGCCGCGCACCGTGAACGGTGTCACCTACCATGTGCAACGCTATCGGCCGCGGGTAGAAGGATTGTTTGCTCGCATCGAGAAATGGACCGACGTTGCAACCGGCGAAGCGCATTGGCGAACCATCTCGCGCGACAACGTTACCACGCTCTACGGCTCGAGCAATAATTCGAGGATTTTCGATCCGGCCGATCCCAATCCCTCCCATCCCACGCGCATTTTCTCCTGGCTGATCTGCGAGAGCTATGATGACCGCGGCAATTGGATACTGTACGAATACAAGGCCGAAAATTCGGATGGAGTAAATCTGGCGCAGGCCAACGAACACAATCGAACCGCCGGCCAGCGCGCAACGAATCGCTATCTGAAGCGGATCCGCTACGGCAATCGCACGTCGCGCCTGGTGGACAGCAATCCCGCCCATGCGAATTGGATGTTCGATGTGGTGTTCGATTACGGCGAGCACGATCCCGACGTCCCCACACCCGATGATGCCGGCCAGTGGGAGTGCCGCCAGGATCCGTTCTCGATACATCGCGCAACGTTCGAAGTGCGCACGTATCGTCTCTGCCGCCGCGTGCTGATGTTCCATCATTTTCCGGAACTGCCCGTTGATCCATGTCTGGTCCGTTCCCTTGCATTCAACTATCAGCAGGGACCGGTGGTTTCCTTCATGACGGATGCCACCGAATCGGGGCATGTCTGGGACAGCGGAAACGGTTCGTATACGACGCGCTCATTTCCTCCGGTGGAGTTCACCTACACGCAGGCGGAAGTGGACCCGACGATACGCATCGTGGATGCCGCAAGCCTCGGCAACCTGCCTCGCGGCCTGGACAATTCGGAATATCAATGGGTGGACCTGGACGGCGACGGGACATCCGGAATTCTCAGCGAACAGGGAACCGGCTGGTTCTACAAGCCGAATCTGAGCCCTGCCAACCTGGTGGGGAATCCCGGGAGTGAACATCTCGAGCCCCGCTTCGGTGCATCGGCACTGGTGGCGACGAAGCCGAGCGACTCCCTGAGTGGAGCGCAACTGCTGGACCTTGCCGGCGACGGATCGATCGACCTTGTGCGCTTCAGCGGACCAGTGCCGGGCTTCTACGAACGGAGCGATCCGGAGGGCTGGCAGACTCTTGTTCCGTTTCAATCGCTCCCTTCCATTTCGTGGGACGATCCCAATCTCAAATTCGTCGACCTCACCGGCGATGGGCATGCCGATATTCTGATCACCGAGAACGAAGTGTTCGTCTGGTATCCTTCTCTGGGGGAGGCAGGCTTCGGGCCTGATGCGCAGGTGCAGAAGGTTCTGGATGAGGAGCGCGGACCGCAGCTCGTTGTTGCCGATGGCATGCAGTCCATCTATCTCGCCGATATGTCCGGCGACGGATTGCAGGATCTGGTGCGCATCCGCAACGGTGAGGTCTGCTACTGGCCCAACAGCGGCTACGGCCGGTTCGGTGCGAAAGTCACGATGGATAATTCCCCATGGTTCGACTGCCCGGATCTGTTCGAGGAGAAACGTATCCGTCTCGCCGATATCGACGGCAGCGGAAGCAGCGATATCATCTATCTGGACGGCAACGGGATCGTCCTGTACTTCAACCAGGCGGGGAACAGTTGGAGCGCGCCGGTGCGGTTGAACGATGTTCCCCGCGTGGACGATCTCACCACGGTTACCACGGTGGACCTGCTCGGCAACGGGACAACGTGCCTGGTGTGGTCATCGCCGCACTGCGGTGACAGCGAACGTCCGATGCGCTACATCGATCTGATGGGAGGAGAGAAGTCACATCTGCTGGTTGGTGTGGTCAACAATCTCGGCGCCGAGACGCGCATCCAGTATGCCCCCTCCACCAGGTTCTCCGTTGCGGACAAGCTTGCCGGCCGGCCGTGGATTACAAGAATTCCGTTCCCGGTGCAGGTGGTTGAACGAGTGGAGACCGATGACCGGATCAGCGGCAATCGGTTCGTTACCCGATATGCCTACCATCACGGACATTTCGACGGTGTGGAGCGGGAGTTCCGCGGCTTCGGAATGGTTGAGCAGTGGGACACGGAGGAGTTTGCGGCGCTCCGGGCCGACGGACAATTCCCGAGCGGAACGAATATCGACGCGCAGTCGCACGTGCCGCCGATCCTCACGAAAACCTGGTTCCACACGGGAGTGTTTTTCGATCGCAACCACGTCTCCGATTATTTCGCCGGATTGGAAAATGCCGCTGATGCAGGGGAATATTTTCGTGAACCTGGATTGAACGATGCGCAGGCGCGCGATCTTCTTCTCGCGGATTCCGTGCTCCCCGGCGGGCTGACGGCGGAGGAGGAGCGGCAGGCGTGCCGTGCGTTGAAGGGATCGATGCTGCGCCGCGAGGTGTATGCGCTGGATGGATCGCCGAAGGAGAATATTCCGTACACGGTTACCGAGCAGAATTTTACGCTGCGTTGCATTCAGCCGATGGCGGGGAATCGCTACGCGGTATTTCACAGCCACGAGAATGAATCGCTTGCCTATCATTACGAGCGCAATGCCGTCGATCCGCGCATCGGCCATACGCTGACCCTGGAGGTTGATCAATTCGGCGACGTGCTCAAGACGGCCACGATCGGCTACGGAAGGCGCACGCAGATACGCGTTCCGGATGGAATGGGAGGCTATACGCTGGTGGCGAACCCCGGTCTGCAGCAGTTGAACGCGGACGATCAGGCGATGCAGACGGCGATGCTGGTGACCTATCTGGAGAACAGCTATACCAACGGCATCGACACGGATGATGTATTCCGTCTGCCGGTGAAGTGCGAGTCCGTCACCTACGAACTCACCGGCTACACGCCATCCGGCCCGGCGGGCTTCATGCTTGCGTCCGATCTTGTCTATCCGGATGGCGGCGGCGGATTCCTCCACCTGTACGACAACGAGATCCAGTACGAGGATACACCCGGCGGCGGGCGGGAGCGGCGCCCGATCGAGCATGTCCGCACGCACTATCGGCCCGATGATCTCGGCGCGGCGGCGAGCGATCCGCTTGCACTCCTGCCGCTCGGCATGCTGGAATCGATGGCGCATCCCGGCGAGAGCTACAGGCTGGCCTTCACGTCGGGTCTGTTGAAGGATGTGTTCCAGCGCCCGCGCACGGGAGGCCCGTCAACCGATCTGCTGCCGTCGCCGAAGGACGTGCTCGCCGCGGATATTCCGGGCGGAATCATCGCCGATCGCGGCGGGTATGTGGATCTGGACAGCAATGGCAACTGGTGGATCCCTTCCGGCCGCAGTTTTTATTCGCCGAACATCGGCGACACCCCGGCGCAGGAGCTGACCAACGCCACGAATCATTTCTATCTCACGGGGCGATATCGCGATCCGTTCGGCGTGGTTACCACGGTGACCGTCGACGGGCACGATCTGCTGGTGCAGGAGACGTGCGATGCGTTCGGCAACCGGATCACGGCCGGCGAGCGCGATCCAAACCCCATGCTGCCGCTGGTGCAACAGGGGAATGATTATCGCGTGTTGCAGCCGGTGCTGGTGATGAATCCCAACCGCAACCGCACCACGGCCGTGTTCGATGCGCTCGGCATGATTGTGGGGACGGCAGTGATGGGAAAGCCGGAGGACATGGTGCCGCAGGGGGATACCATCGGCGGCGGATTCGTGGTCGATCTATCGCAATCCGATATCGATGCGCTCAAGGCCGATCCTGCCGGCATCATGGCGGCAACGCTGCTGGACACCGCCACCACGCGTATCGTGTACGATGTGGGCGCATATTATCGCGAGCCGGATCCGAACCTGAAGCCGCCGACGTTCGCCATCACACTGGTGCGCGAGACGCATGTCAGCCAGCCGATACCGCCAACAGGCTTCAGGATTCAGGTGAGCCTTACCTATTCCGACGGTTTCGGCCGTGAGGTTCAGAAGAAGATTCAGGCGGAGCCCGGCCCCGTTCCCACGCGCGATGGAAGCGGGCATATCGTCATCGGCGGCGACGGGCTTCCGGTGATGACGGCCTACGATGTGGACGGGCGCTGGGTTGGGAGCGGCTGGACGGTGATGAACAACAAGGGGAAGGCGGTACGGCAGTTCGAACCGTTCTTCACCGATCTCTCCGCCTTCGAGTTCGATGTGCGGATCGGGTCCAGTCCGGTGATCTTCTACGATCCGGCGGAGCGCGTTGTCGGGAAGCTGCGTCCCGATCATACCTGGGAGAAGAGCATATTCGATGGGTGGCGCCAGGAGATCTGGGACGTGAACGACACGGTGCTGGTAAGCGATCCCACGACGGATGCGGACCTGGGCGATTTCTTCTCCCGCCTCCCGAACACCGACTATCTCCCCAGCTGGTACGACGCGCGTTCCGGCGGTGCGCTGGGAAGCCTGGAACAGACGGCCGCGGAGAAGGCCGCCGTGCATGCGGAGTCGCCAACGGTTGCGCATCTGGACTCGCTCGGGCGCACCTTCCTCGCCATCGCCCACAACAAGTTCAAGTACTCCAACACGCCTCCGGCGAATCCTCCCACGGAGGAATTCTATCCCACGCGGACGCTGCTGGATATCGAGGGGAACGAGCGCGAGATTCGCGACGCGGTTGTACAGAATGCGGATGCGCAGGGGCGCGTGATCGTGCGCTATGCGTACGACATGGAAGGGCACCGCATCTATCAGATCAGCATGGAATCGGGCGAACGCTGGATGCTCAACGATGTCACCGGCAAGTCCATTCGCTCCTGGGACAGCCGCGCCCATACCGTGCGCACCGAGCATGATGAACTGCGCCGCCCGATTCGCCTGTTCGTGACCGGTGCGGACCCGGCGAACCCGATGCAGGAGTTCATGACAGAGCGGCTGGTGTACGGCGAACAGCATCCGAACGGCCTGCAGTTGAACATGCTCGGCGCGGTATACCTGCATCTCGATCAGGCAGGTGCGGGCATCGATGACGAGTACGACTTCAAGGGAAACCTGCTGAGCGGCTCGCGACGCCTTGCACTGGATTACCGGAACACCGTGGACTGGGGAAGCGTCGACGCCGTTGTTCCCGCTGCGCCGGCAACGTTCAACCAGGTGGCGCTCGATGCCGCGATCGGTGCGCTGGTGGAAGCCACAACCTATACCAGCACAACGGAGTACGACGCACTCAATCGCCCAACGGCGCTTACGGCTCCGGATACCAGTATTGTTCGCCCTCGGTACAACGAGGCGAACCTGCTCGACGTGGTTGAGGTGAACGTGCGTGGCGCGATGTCCGGCGGTTCGCCGGTGTGGACAGCCTTCGTGAAGAACATCGACTACAACGCACGGGGCCAGCGCACGCGCATCGAGTACGACAGCGGGGTGATAACGGACTACACGTACGATCCGGTGATATTCCGCCTCGAGCGCGTGACCACCACGCGGGATGCATCGTACAATCCGAACGAGCGTGTGGTGCAGGACCTGAACTACACGTACGATGCCATCGGCAACATCACCCACATTCAGGACGATGCCGATATCCAGGACGTGGTCTTCTTCAGGAACCAGCGGGTGGACCCGAGTTCCGATTATCTCTACGATGCAACCTACCGGCTGATCGAGGCCACGGGACGCGAGCATCTGGGGCTTACCGGCGGCGGGGCGCTGCAGGCTGCAACGCAGCCGGGCGATTCGGATGCGCCGCGGTGGGGGATCGTGCATCCGGGCGACGGCAAGGCCGTTGGCACGTACAGCGATCGCTACGAGTACGATGCCGTGGGAAATCTTCTCACAATGATCCACAACGTGGCGAGCGGAGGCTGGACCCGCTACTACGGATATTCGGAGGCCAGCCTCACGGAGGCCGGCAAGACCAATAACCGCCTGAGCGCAACCAGCCTGCCTGGAGACAACCCGGCCGGACCGTACAGTTGCACCTACAAGCACGATGACCACGGGAACATCACCGTCATGCCGCACCTGCCGCTGATGCAGTGGGACTACCACGACCGCCTGCAGGCAACGTCCAGGCAGGTGGTGATGAGCGGAACGCCGGAGACAACGTGGTACGTGTACGATGCGAGCGGCCGCCGCATGCGCAAGGTGACGGACTGGCAGGCCGCGGCCCATGCCACGCCGAACCGCAAGGCGGAGCGGATATACATCGGCCTGTTCGAGATCTATCGCGAGTACGACGCCAGCGGAAGCGTTGTGCAACTGGAGCGCGAGACGCTGCACGTGATGGACCAGAAGCATCGCATTGCGATGGTCGAGACGAAGACCATCGACGTAAGTGTGCCGCCGGCTACGCTGCCGGAGACATTGTACCGCTATCAGTTCAGCAATCAGATCGACTCCGCATGCCTGGAACTGGATGAGAAGGGGGGAGTGATCACGTACGAGGAGTATTTCCCGTTCGGCAGCACGTCCTACCAGGCCGCGCGCAGTACTACGGAGGCGGCCAAGCGATATCGGTTTACGGGGCAGGAGCGGGACGAGGAGACGAGCCTGAACTATCACGCGGCGCGATACTACATTCCGTGGCTCGGGCGGTGGTCCGCCGCCGATCCCGGCGGGCTGATCGACGGAGAGAACCTGTACCGCTATGCGCGGAACAACCCGGTGAAGTTCAACGATCCCAACGGCATGCAGACGCCGCAGGGGCACACGGCGTTCACACCCACCCCGCTTGCCCATCGGGATCCGCCGGTGACGTTCAGCAATCTGAAGTTGAACGCCAATCTCACGCTTCATAATCCCGGAACCAGTACGGCAACCTCCAGCTTCAATCTCAACGCCAGCGGCGGGTTCAACGCATCGGGCATCGGGCTGAAGGGAAGCGGACAGGTGAGTGCCGGTTTCAGCTCGATGCGGCTCTCCAACAACGTTACGTCGTCGCAGTTCTCGGCGAGCGGATCCGGGAGCCTCAGCTCGCCGTTCCCGATGCACGTCGGTTTCGGCATGACCGGCCTGGCCGCCACGCGCACCGGGGTGGCCGGCACGCCGGGAAGCTCGCCGTTGATGCGGACACTGAGCAACACCACCAGCCAGGTATCGCTCTCGGCGAATGCGAGCTCCTTCGGCATCGCCCGGGCATCGGCGCAACTGGATCTGCACACGCAGGGAACGCAGGGGACCTTCGGGCTCTCCGCGAACGCGCACCTGCTGGGGCTGAAGGTCGTGACCGCAAACGCCTCAGGCTCCTTCTCCTTCAGCCCCGCGGGCTTCACGGGGAGCGGCACCTTCAACGCGAAGGCATTGGGAGGGCTGGGCTCCGCAAAGGGATCCGCCACGCTCATCAACAACAAGTTCTCCGCGGAAGGAAGCTTCCGATTGAACACCGCCCCGCTCGCCTTCGCGCGCGGAACCTTTGCCGTCACACCGGGTGAAGGATTCGAAGTGAAGAAGATGCTCTATGTGGGTCTGATGAAGAGCATTGTGGAGATGCCGGAAGTGCCCAGTGCCAATGTTCCAGGGTGGTTCAGTAAGGCAATGGGGCTGGGGAATGTGACGCTGCCCGGAGCAATGCCGCAGAAGGACGAACCCTTCTCGTTTACCTACGGCGCCATGGGCAAGCTTGGAGACTGGACGCTCAAGGCCGGTGCTGTGGTGCAGCAGAAAGAGGGAGTGCCGCTCGGGCTTCACAGCATACATCCGGAGTTCAAGAGCTTCGATGTCGGCCTGGGATTCGAGGCCGGCAAGCACTGGAGCCTGGAAGGCGCGGCCAGCTTCGGCCAGCACATCCAGGGTACATTGAGTATCAAGTTCAACGTCGGCAAGTAGCCGGCCGGTTTGCTGCGGAGTGCGCGGAGGGATGAGCCTTCGCGTTCCTCCGCCGGCCGCCCGGAACGTGGTCTCATCGAATTGGGGGCCCGCTCGGGCTCATCATGGCACGGCCGTCGCGGCAGCGCAGATGCGTTGCTGTGGCGGCCGTGTGCGTTACGTTCAACTACCGACGTGTGTTCCCGCTCCGTGAACGGCACTGGAATGCGATACACATTCACGTATCACAGCGGGATTGCCGCGAGCCTGCGCAATGCCTTCGCCTTGCCAGCCCAGCCTGGACCCATGTACGCTCCGAAGCGGCCACGTACGCATCACGCTTAGAAGATCACGATCGTTATGCAGCCACCTGCCGTGGAAAGAATGCCGATCGAGACAACGCACCCGCCTCCCAGATTCACCGTCTGTCCGGTGAACGGAGGAGGCACCGATACACCATTGATGATGAGAGCGGTGAGCGTCTGCCAGCAGCCGGGAGGATTCGGAGCGGCTACCGTGACAATTCCCGGAGCCGTATGTGCGCTGGTGCCGCTGATTCCGTTCGCCCACGTGGTGGTTACCACCAGCGGGTAGCAACTGTTCGGAACGGAATTCTGGACCAGCACGTTGTAGGTACTGCAGCAACCCTGCGCCGCAACCGTGCGGGGCATTACGAGTCCGGCAAGGAGAAACGCCAGCATGCCCATGAGGGCTGCAAGCCATCGACGTCGGGAAATGTTCGCCATGATTCTCTCTCCTCGAGAAGTGGTTGGATAGGGAGTGGAGCACGCCGCAGCCGGCGGGGGAAACCGGCATCGAGTTCATCAGATAAGAGTTTCAGGCAGTTGCGAATTGGACATCGCAGGGAGACGGTCTGTAATGGTGCTGCGCGATGGACGGCCGTCGACAACGTTCCAGAGCATTCTGTCAGGAACGCTGGGATGATACACTCCGCGACAGCAGAGGGGCGTTCTGCCTGAGTTGTGTCCATCGTTCGCCCGGAGTTGTACTCCGGGCGCTGCACGTTTGCACGTCCGGCTGCGGAGTGATGCCTTGCAGTGTGGAAAGATGAGAAGTTCCTGGAAGTCAATGCTCCCTACGGCAAAGGCCCCGCACCATGCGAGGCCTTGCAATCGATGCCGTGCGGGGAACCCCGCCGTTATTCAACCGGTGACTACTCGCCGAGTACCACGAAGGAGCGCGTTGTGCGTTCGGTACCAATCTGAAGGCGGCAGAAGTACGTGCCCGTTACAAGTCCGCTCGTCTCTATCCTCACGTCGTGACTTCCGGGTTCAGTCCCGCCATCCGATACCTGCCGTATCTGGCGTCCCAGCGCATCGAAGATTTCGATCTCGGCATGGTGGCTGGCCGCAGGGCCATCCGGAATCCGATAGTGGATAGCCACCGTGCCATGGCTTGGATTGGGATACACGGCCAGCATGGTGTGCCCGGCCGCTTCACCTTCACGCTCCACCCCAAGCGGTACGCTGGTCCGATAGATGCCGTCCTCGATCGTACCGGCATACAGGGCGCCGCCGTCGTACAACATCGTGTTCACCCGCCGGTTTTCGAGGCCGTCATTGTACGGCTGCCACGTTGCTCCGTTGTCCGTGGAGCGAAGCACCGTGCCGGTGGGGGCGTCCGGATAGACACGTGCTGCGTATAACATGCTGCCGTTCATGGCAAAACAGGAGATGCCTCCGCTGGGCTGGCCTCTGAGCAGGACGGGCTGCCACGAATCGCCGTTGTCCGTGGAGCGGAAGATGTTGACCGTGTCCGCGTAAACGATGGAGCCCGCCACGATCGCACCATCCCCTTCGCCGAGCGCGATGATGTGGTTCAGGTGGTGCAATGGTTCGGTGATGCCGTTGTTGGCGGCGGACCATGTGGCGCCTGAATCGTAGGAGCGAAAGATACCGTCCGGCGTGCCGGCAAACAGCGTGCTTCCAACAAACCGCAGGGCGGCGATCTCCTCGAACGGCAGCCCGGCTGCCTGCACCCACGATGCGCCATTGTCCGGTGAATAATAGAGCTTCGTATACACGTTGCCGCTCATCTGGGGGCCCGTGGCGGCAATCACAATCCGGTTCCCCGCGCTTACGATGTGCCCAACCTGGCCGACGCCGTTGTCCAGCCGGGACCACGTGGCGCCATGATCCGTTGAACGATAAATGCCGCCGCCAACGTTCGCGCCCATGTATGCGAGTCCAACAAGCAGCGAGCCGTTCGATGCCTCCACCGTTGCCGGCCCGGTGTGATTCGGCAGCGAGGATGTGATGTCCGTCCAGTGCAGGCCGTTGTCCGATGAGACGAACAACGTATTCTCGTTGGCCGTTGCATAGAGATTCCCATCGAGCCGGGCAATGCTCTCAATGGAATTGCCGGATGTGCCCGCGCCGCTCGGCGTCCAGATCGTTCCGCGTTGCGCGCTCATCCGCGCAGGCAGAGCCAGCGCCCCGGCAAGAACAACCGCGAGCACGGCGATGCGTGAAAGCACTGATGTGGCAGTAGTCGTCATATGAATTCCCATGGCTGTACATGTTTGCCTGTGTCTGCCGGAGAACAGGGAGCGAACCAGGCGCTGCCTGTGATCGCATCGATCCAGGAAAAGATGGTGCGGCACCGTGCCTGTACGGAACGGTGCCGCGGGTCAGTCGGCCTGATGCACGAGCCGCCAATCATACAACACGAATTGGAGCAGATAGTTGCAAGTGGGGGGCCGGTCGCGGAGTGCAACTGCGCAACAACACCAGCATTGATGTCGTTGCATGCATCGGACGACGGTGTATGCTGGTCGAGGAAAGTGAGTGCATGCGATGCTAACGTGAACGAAGAGACGAACGCGGAGCATGCGGAATCGGAATCATGCTTGGCGTGAGGGGGCCACCAAGGAGAGATCGAACAATAAACATGGTGGTGGAGGCTGGGGCTATACCGTTGCTTTGTATCTTCGCGCATCCCCAGTATGTGATTCTCGATTGTCTGTGCTCTGTATTTCGGGGCGCCGGGTGTGCGCCCTGATTCAATCAATCAATTCCATACGCTGCCATGAGTCGTGCGTTTCTCTACGACATTTTCCTGAGCCACAACTCCAAGGACAAGCTGCGCGTGCGTGCCCTGGCCGAACGGCTGAAGGGAGCGGGGCTCCGCGTCTGGTTCGATGAGTGGATCATCCAGCCGGGCGACGATATCTATCCCGCCCTCCCAGTGAGAGGATTCCCCCACCCCGGTGTTCTCCTGAAGCCTTATACTTCTTCCAGAGACCGATAGCGGATTACACATGAATGGATCGATCGCCCCGCTTCTTGCCCTTACTCTTCTTGCAACAGCCATCGCATCGTGTTCCAAGACGGACGCGGGCGCCGGCCCGCCTCCCGTCAGCGTACTTCCGCAGGACTGCGGCTTCTATCCGAAGGGAGGAAGCACCTTCACCTATCGGTATCAGCCGGTGAACGGCGCGCCCTACGTCGGCACGGACAGCATTGTTGGGCGTAAGCAATTTCCCGACACGGCCGGTTACCAGTTGGAGGATGTTCGCCCGACGTGGATCGACTACGGAGTGAGCGTGAGCGATAGTGGTGACGTTTGGATCAGGGAGGCGAACGAAAGCGGTGCATATATCTGGATGGCCCGTCTTGGTGTGTGCAGCATGCAGTCCTGGCCAGGCGCGGCAATCGGTGAGAGCGGATTCCATCACAGCTTCGGCGGCGGCCCGGGATCGTGGTGGACGATAACGCGTTCAGCCGGAACGATATATCTGGGGGAGGAGCCGCTCACGGTGGGCGCCGATACGCTGATCTGCCAGCATGTTCGTGCGTGGCAGGACTACAGCAACCACTATTCGGAGGCCGGGTTGGATACGATTTATACCGGTACCGTAACGCACGACTACTGGTTCTCGCGCTCGCTGGGGTACTTCGTGAAGATCGTCACGCCCACCTCGAATCAAACAATGACCACCATGACGCTGATTGCGTACAAGTTGGTTCGGTAAGCCGGCGGACGCAGTATCATCGGCACTCTTCTCATTCCGTGAATGTCAACGCGGAGACACCGCTGCCCGTGAAGGCCTGATGTCTCCGCGTTTCCTTGACCGGCAGCAGCATGCGATACGTGTGCACGTATCGCAGCCGCATTCACCTCCCGGGGTGTGCGGATGCGTTTATGGCCGGCACGGAGGCAGGCAGGCTGCCGGGTTGATCGTGATCGTACACGGCACAACGGTGTTGTCGAAGCAGATATCGCAGCAACAACCTCCCGGCGGCGCCGTGGGGAGCGTTACGCAGCAGACGCTCCATGTGGCAGGCGGGCAGTTGCATGGAGGGATCGGTGGCGGCGGCAGGACCGGATACCAGATTCCAGCAGCACTCTGGACGTCGATGATCTGTGCAATCCCAGGTGTCGGAACCGGAATGCACGCTCCCGGTGGAACTGTCGTCACCGGAAACAGACCGCGCGGAATTGTCCACAGGCTGAGTATGATCGTGCAATTTGTGCGATTGCAGATCAGAGTATTGGGGCATGCGCCCCACGGAACTCCCTGGGCGTGCACGATGTCGGAGGCGGCGATGAGGGTGAATGCGGCAAGCGCGAATGCCGCCAGGGACGAGTGGGTTCGATTGATCATTGTGATCTCTCCTCGTGATCTGAACGATTATTGATTCAGAGGATAGTCGAATGCGGGTCCGGACGCCGTGGGCATCACAATTGCCCGTGCGAACAATGACGCGATTAATTCAGCCGATGCGCGGCCTCTGTATGGGAGAAATTGTGTATGGAGAGAGGGGCGTTCATGATGCCGATGAGAGCCGGCATCAAATCAACAATGCGAATCTAACGTGCAGGGAGTGGCGTGGTAAGTACATGATTGTGCACCACCCTTCAAGGGTACCGGATGGTGAACGGAGAATGTTTGGTTCGAAGGTGCGGAGTACTGAAACAGCGCTACGCCGCATGCGATGAGGGGCATGGGGAAGAGCCGGCCGTTGCCGGCAGATCCGGGAGAGAGCGATCGATCGTCCTCTGCGTTCCTTCGCGTCCTCTGCGGTTTGTCCTCGCTGTCCCGGCCATCGCCTCCGGCACATCCATTCCCGCCGCACAGGAGGGCGATCACGGGTTGCCGTAGAGAGCGGCGCCTCGCCCCGATCAGTGAAGCACCTCCAGCATGCGGCGGACGATCCTCCCACCGGGCAGTTGCGCCGTGAGCACGTACATGCCGGAAGGAATGCCGGCCAGATCCATCATGACATCTTCGCCGGCCATGCCATGCATCTCGTGCCCGGCTGCAAGCACAACGGTGCCGCGCGTATCGGTCAGCAGGAGCGTTGTGTTCCCCGGGCTGATCCCGGCGAAGTGAATGTGCAACCGCTCGCGCACGGGATTCGGCTCGATCGACATCATGGACTCTCCAACAACGGGCCCTGCCACCGAACTTGTGAGAGTCTCCGCGTCCCAGATCTTCACCATGAAGTTGTTGCCGCATGTTGCCATCCGCTTCCCATCCGGACTCCACGTGATGGATGTCACACCGCCGTAATGTGCCGGGAACGCATGGAGCAGAACCATCGTCCGGGCGTCGAATATCCTGATAATCCCATCGCGATTGCCGTCCGCGAGCAGGGTGCCTGAAGGGCTCCATGCAAGTACGTGCTCGTAATTATCGGAGTCCGCGTAAACCTGTCGCTTGATGGTGAGCGTGGCTGCATCGTAGATATTGATGAGGTTGGTGAAGTGCCCGGTCGCAAACTCCGTTCCGTCGGGCGAGAATGTGAGGGAGCGGATCGATGCATGGAGACTTTCGTTGTTGAACCAGGTATCGAGATGCCCGAGTTCCGTGCCGGCCGTGGGGTCGTACCGTATTCCCATCCATCCGCAACCTCCCGCGGCAAGAATGCCGTTTCCACCCGGTTCCCAGGCAACAACGTTGTCGTTGCAGCCGGTTCCATCGAACGTTGTGTCGAGTGCCAGAAGCTGTTGCTGCTGCTCTGCATCCCAGATGCGAAACGATTTCCTGCCGTGCCCGCCTGCGCAGGCAACCAGTTTCCCGTTTGGGCTCCACGTGATGCAATTCACCGGCTTGTCATTCCCATGTAATTCCGTCACGGCTCCCGACGCCGTGTTCCATATGCCGATGGCATCGCCGCTCCCGTAGCCGATCTCATTCCGCTCCGGACGCCATGCAATGGAATTGATGGCGCCGGTCGACGCATGGATCGTGCTGATAACCGAATCGGCGGCGACGTCCCACAGAGTCAGGATGCCGTCGTAGCCGCCGAATGCCAGCCGGTCCCCCTGGGGGCTCCATGCAATTGCCAGTTGACCACTGTTGGTGGTGTAGATAATCCGTCCTACCTGTGCCTTCAGTGATATTGTGGCCGTAACAGAGAGGATAATGCAAAGGATGGCGACGTTCATGATTGTGCCCGGATTACTGGATGTGGAGAGTTATGATGCGGGTTGTGGAATATTCAGTATCCGCCAGTCATTATGAATACCAAAAATCCGTGAACTCCTGTGTATGGTTCTGCCGATGATATGGGGATATGCCGGGCAGATGTGAGGTGCCGCGCCCAATGTTAGCACAAATGATCGCCTCGCACAAGGGAGCTCCCGTCGAGACCGTGTCTGAGTGTGCCCGATGAACAGACAACTGTCCGCGCTGAATCGCCGATGCCGTGCAGCGGCAACTTCCTGTTCTATATACGGGATTGCTATGGGGTGGTGCACTTCGTCACGCCCTCAACGCCCGTCTCCTGCATCTGCATGGCCACCGGCTGTTGCGTGGATGCCTTCGTGGTGCAGGACGTAAATCATTGCTGGGTGATCAAGCTCGATCCGGCAACATGTGCCTCCTGTTGATACTTCGATAGAGCGGCAGGGCGGGCATCCCGGATGCATCGCCCCTGCCGTCTGGGCTGCGTTCCAATCCTGCCCGCCACATATATGCATCGCCCATGGATGCCCGCTATCCACCTGCGTTTGCGGCGTCGATACCGCTTGCCGACAGGATGATGCCGAATGAGCGCTGGCTTCGAGTTTGCCGGTGCAGGGGAAGATCGTGGGAGCGGCACCCCCCTCGCCGTTCGGGAGAAGGGGGTGCTGCAGTTCAACGGTGCGGCGTCTGTGAATTACGGCTGGCACGTACCTGCCGGGCAGGCGGCCGGAAGCAGAGTAATCTGGCACTTGGTCTGATCGAAGCAGACATCGAAGCAACAGTTCTGCGGCGGCAGCGTGACGCAACAGACGGACCAGGAACCGAGCGGACAGTTACACGGCGGCACCGGCGGCGGAGCCAGAACCGGATAACCTCCGCCCGCTGCGCCCACCACGCGATCGATGGAGGTGATGCCGGCGGTCGACACGGTTGTGCACTGGCCCGGGTTCAGATTGACCGTGATGATGCTGAACGGTATCGTGCCGAACGAAAGCCGGACCGGGCAGTGCGTCTGGTTGCAGACCGTGGTCTTCGGGCAGTTCCAGGGCACTCCCTGCGCCGTTGCCGTTGCCACGGTTGCGAGGAGTGCGATGATGGCCATGGCCGCGGCCAGACCCAGGAGGCGTGAGCGAGTTGTCATGTTGATGATGTTCCCTGTATGTGTTGAGAAGGACGGGGGAATATTCGATACCGGCACACGGAATCGTCCACGGCAGCGTTGCCGCCGTGAGGGAGCGAGTTCGTTCGCTCGATGCCGGTGTTGTGGCGCGCACCCGTGTATCCGCGGGCAGGTCTGGTGCGACCGTTCCCGCGCAGCAGTGCGCGTGGGCGAATGGGCTCTCTCCGGTGTCGTCCATGCGCGGCATCGGTCCGTACGGAACCTGCCGAGTGCGACGTCACGCCGGGAAAGCACTGCCCTGATGAAAGGAGGAGATTGTAGTACCGATAGCAGTGTGAATGCAAAACTATGGTACCGGGCCGGCGATGGAGAGTACATCTTTGTGTACCGGGGTGTATCCCTCGGACGACGTCCATGCGGGCCGTTCGCGGCGTCACATTCCGTCGCCGGCGATCTCCCCTCCAACGAAGGTGTGGGGTAGTCTCCTTCTGTTGCGGCGTCATATCTTTACCGCCGACTGCATTGACCCAATTCACAAAACATGGAGCATCCATGAAGCAATTCTATCGCACTGCGATGGTAATCGCAGCACTGTTGGTTGCCCTCGGAGCCGGGGAACTTCACGCCCAGGTTGCCGGAGGCTGGTCGAACGTATCGGTGAAGGAGAAGGACGTTGTTGCCGCCGCCAAGTTCGCCGTGAGCGAATATGCCCAGCAGGAAATCATCAAGTTCAAGAAGCTCCTCAAGGCGCGGCGGCAGGTGGTGGCCGGCATGAACTACGAGCTCACGCTCCTGATGAAGCACGACAAGCATACCCAGAAGGCGGTTGCGGTGGTCTGGAAGAAGACGGACGGCACGTACCAGTTGACGTCGTGGAATTGGGAGGAGAAGTAGTGATGGGGAAGATGTGATCCGCAGTTGTGGTATCGATCATCACGTTGGCCGGGAGTTGAACTCCCGGCCCTGGCCGGACACTCCGCGACAACGAATTGGAAGCGCAGCACACAACGGCGCACATCCCGGCGAGCCGGCCTAACGGCGCCGAAGTTACCTGACTTGTTCGCCCGGAGCCGCACCGAGATGTTCGCCCGGAGTTGCACTCCGGGCGCTTCGCATTTACGGGAGTTGCACTCCTGTCACATCCCAGCCTCGCAGGCTCAGCACACCCGCATTGTTGTGCCTGTTTGCACAGGCACTTCCCAATCGACCCCACACGCTCTCCCCGATCTGTACCGGTCTGCCCGTGACATATTTCACCGGGTGCAGGCAAGGAGATTGCGATGTCGCGCGCATATCGGCATTACGCGGAGGGCGAGTATGTATATTTCGTCACATGGACCGTGGTAGACTGGCTGGCTGTGTTCACCACGCACGAACGATTCACGGTACTCATCGAGGCGCTGGCCCATGGCCGCGCCGAAAAGGGATTGCTCGTGCATGCCTATGTGGCGATGCCGAACCACGCGCATCTGATTATCTCCTCGGAACCGACTGCGGCATTGCCCGGAATCGTGCGCGACCTGAAACGCCATACGTCGCGTGTGTTGACGCACATGCTTGAAGAGAGCCGCGCGGGGACACATCTGCAGCATTTCATGGAAGCCGCGCGCCGCTCTGGGCGCGGCAATGAATATGCCTTGTGGTTGGAGGGCTATCATCCGGTGGCGATCTACACGCAGCGATTCTTCCGTCAGAAGCTGGACTATCTTCACGACAACCCGGTGCGCAAGGGCTATGTACGGCGAGCGGAGGATTGGCAGTACTCCAGCGCGGGCGACTATATCACCGGCGAGCGTGGGCCGCTGGAATTGGATTTGCTGGCGCTGTAGCAGGTCGCGGAGTACAACTCCGCGACAACGAAGAGAGCCGATGCCCCGGTCGCGGAGTACAACTCCGCGACAACGAATGATAGCGTTCGCCCGGAGCTGCCCCGCGATGTTCGCCCGGAGTTGCACTCCAGGCGTTGCGGCGGGGGAGAGCCTGCCGTCCGGTCGCGGAGTACAACTCCGCGACAACGAATTGAAATCGCGGCGCTCTTCCGCACGGAGGAGCAACCTGCAGAAGACAAGAGAGCGCTGCCTGCGCCCTCGATCGACGATGGGGGCCGCATCTCACGCCTCACAGGCTCTCGTAATACCTCCGCAGCCGTGCGGCCATCAGGACGCGGCGCTGCTCCAGGAACGTGTTGAATCCCTCGGCCGTGGCCTCCATCACGTCGTGCGTGCGGCATGTCGTTCTCGGCAAGGTTCGCATGAAGGTCCTTCAGCGTATCGATGCCGCCGTAGGACTTCCCGCCGCCGTTGCATTGCTCCACCATCTGCGCGAAGTACTCGCGCGGCGAACGGTTGCCCACCTTCACGTTGATCTCCGACTGCATGTACACCATGTTGGCGACCTGATTGTAGCTGGTGCGGTTGATGCCCAGCTTCTTCAGGTAATCCTTCGGGAAGATGTGATGGATGTCGCCGCGATGTTCAATCAGCTCGCGTACCGAGATCTCGCGTGAGAGGAATCCGCGGCTCTGGTTCCGGCAGAGCGCCGCCAGGTATACCGAGAAGCTCGGGTTGCTGAGGCTTGCCGTGTTCAACTGCTGTACCAGGCGTACGTTCCAGAACGCATCCGAAAGGTCCGCTGCCTCTATGCCAGCCAGGTATTCCGGGAAACGCCCGCCGGAAAGGCTCTTGATGTCGAAATCGAATTGCGATTCCGCCGATCCCGAGTATCGGCTGGTCAGCAACGACAACGCAAGCCATCGCCGCACGTAGCGCTCGATGTCGTCGGCGTTGAAGCTCTCGGAGCGCAGCTTCAGATACAGGATGTAGGCGAAGTTGACGGCGTTCTTCGAACGCAGCATCCAACTGTCGATGAAGCCGGCGCTCTTGACGATCATCAGGAACCGCTTGAAGTTCGTCTCGTTGACGAATTCCAGCACGCCCGTCGTAAGCCGCGCGAACGAGGCGGCCGCGATCTCCTCCTCGAAGCTGCGTGTCTCGAAGTTGCGTCCCGAGAGCAGGCTTACCAGCTCGCTGAGGCGGCCACGACTGAACTGCGCCGTGAACGCCACGCGGAGCAGGTCGCCGTAGTCGGGGTCGTACAGGTCGTCGTTCTCATTTTTCAGCCACGCGATCTTCGGTAGATATTCCGTGGCGGCGAACTCCGTGTCCTCCTCCGAAATCTGCCGGTAGAACTCCGGTGCTACGGCGAGGTGGCAGAAGTAGTCGATGCACTTCCGCAGCAGCGAGCCGCCGTAGGTTTCGTTGGCGGCGATCTTCGACATTGCGAAATCCGCCTGGCTGAGCACCACACCCTTGGAGTTGATGCGGATGAAAATCTCCGTCACCGTCTCGATATCCAGCATGCCGTCCAGCTCGATGATGCCAACCTGCTTCTTCGTGATGTCCTTCAGATTGTACAGCGCGTCTTCTATACGGTCCCGATCAGCCGCAGGGTTGGCCGTACAGTAGTCATTGACTATCTGGCTGAGGCGCGCATCTGGTCTCCGACGATCGGTGCGATGTCGGGTATCCATGCCGGATCCTTCCGGATGGCCGTGTTCAGCACCTCGAACCGTTCGTCGACAGGATGGAAGGCAATCTGGATGTTCACACGGCGGTAATCCGTGTTCACCACCTTCTGCCCGAGCAGCGCGGCCGCGAGCGCGGTCACGCGCTGCTGCCCATCGATCAGCACTTTCTTTCCCTCCGATATCGACTCATCCTTCAGCCGCACGTTCGGGTTCTTCCAGGCGATGATGTAGCCAACGGGGAATCCCTTGTAAAGCGAGTCCATCAGGTCCCGCACCTTGGTGGAATTCCACACGAACGGGCGCTGGATCTCGGGGATGGCGATCTCGCCGGATTGCACCCATGTGAGCAGGGTGCCGATGAGGTGCTGGTTGACGGAGTATTTCTGGGTTTGCATGGTTGCCGAGGTTTGAAGAAGTATCTATAGGCGGGTTGTTCTACATGTGTCCGATAGAATGACACAATGTTTTGATAGTGCGAAGAGCGAAGCGACAAAGCAATCTCACTGAAGCGATCTTGATCGCCGGCTTAGGAGGTTATTTCGTTGTGTTCCCAAGATCGACGGCTCCTTGTACAGACCGTCTCGCTCGTCGCCCTAGGGAATTACCATGGCCAATAGTGCTTCCCGCTTGATGAGATACGTGCCGTCTTGAGAGTCAAGTAAGCGAGCCAGCGCACGTGAGCTCAATCCTCTGCCCTCCGTGAACTGAGATTGAATCGCCTCCTCGAAGGAGGAGAGTTTGACAGTGATTGGCTCTGAATGAATGACGGCAGATGCAGGGCATGCCGAAGTGTTGATGTCTATGAAATGACGACCGTCGGCTCGTGGCGTGCCATCCTTTTTTGTCGGGGTCGGCACGGGTGTAGGAATTGATGCAACATCCAAAAACCATGTACGATCCAACACCGAACCGAGCTTGCCGAGCTCCGCTGTCGTGCCGAAGTCCGGCAGCACGTAGTACACCGAGCGCCTCGCCCTGCCACATAGATCGATCAGGTTCAGCATTTGATCGTGGGGAGCTGAAAAGCGTCGGGCGCCGCCATTGAACTGGTTCGAAATCTTGAATTGAAACAAGAATGCGAAACCCCCAAGTTTAATGCATGCATCGAATCCCCATCTCGCTTCCTGCTTCTGTGTCAAGCCGAACCAAAGAATCCGGTGTTGTAACCGGAGCCCCATATCAGAGCAAAAATTCAGCTCGAAGGTCTTCTCACTAGTCCTCATATGCGCCCAAATTGGTTAATGGTGCGTCAACGATACTCACCCCCAAACAGCCCCTCCTGCCCCACGGCATTTCTGCACGGCCGGCCATGCTTGCCGGATGAGGGCGGTGGCGGGGCGGCTGTGCCGTTCGCGGGCGGGGAGGAGAGGAGGAGGAGGCCACACGCTCCGCACGCCGCCTCCGCGAAGCGCTCCATTGTGGAGCGTGCAGCAGAGTTTCACCGCCGGCAAAACGTGCCCGTCATTTCTTCGTGATCGTGAACTCTACCCGGCGGTTCTGCTGCCTCCCCTCGCCGGTATCGTTGGAGGCGATCGGCTTTGATGCCCCATACCCCTTCACCGTCAATCTGCCTCGGTCGATTCCATGCGCCGCCAGATACACCGCGACCGCTTCGGCGCGATTCTCCGAGAGCGTCTGGTTGGTTGCCTCGGTGCCGATGTTGTCCGTGTGCCCCTGTATCTCGACTTCCATCGCGGGAGTGCCCTTCAACAGATCGGCGACGCGGTTCAACTCCGGGAACGATTCCGTCCGAAGCGTTGCCTTGCCGAGATCGAAGAACAGATTGTTGAGCCGGACGCTCTGGCCCACTTCAACCGGCACCAGCAACAGATCGTGCCGCTGTTCCTCATAGCCGGCAAGTTTCGTCAGATCCAGATTGTCGTTGATCGCCACGAACCCCTCCGCCTCGGCCCGAAACCCATAATTGGCCCCCGCCGGGAGGGCGATCTTGTAGGCGCCGGCCGTCGGTTCGGATCGCGCGCGCCCGACTTCCCTGCCGTTGTCGAGGCGTTCGTAGATGATGGTTGCGGCAATGGGCGCGCCCGTCTTGCGGTCGGTCACCCGGCCGGAAACCAGCACCACGGGGTTCGGGCGTACCTCCTGCCGCAGCGCGACGCGAAAGATATCCGATCTGCCGTAACCACTCGAGGAGGAGGTATAATAGGCGTAGTCCCCGGAGGCAGGCAGGTAGAAGAAGCTTTCGCTTTCCGATGTGTTGATCGGCGAGCCGAGATTCACCGGCCTGGACCATTTCTTCCAGGTGTCGTCCAGTCTCCGCGACATCCAGATATCTCGATCGCCGTAACCGCCGGCAATACCATCGGAGGAGAAGTACAAGGTTCGCCCGTCCGAGGCAAGGAAGGGCGCATCTTCATCCTTCCGTGTATTGATCGTCGGGCCGAGATTCCGCGGCGCCGTCCACGTTGCGTCATCCTTCCGGAAGGAGACATATATGTCGCGCCCGCCCCGGCTGTCCGCGCGCTGAATGCTCATCAGCAGCGTCTTGCTGTCGTTCGAGAGGAACACGGAATAATAATCATTCGTGTTGTAGTACGAGTCCACCGCAATGTCCTCGGGATCGCTCCAGCCATCGGCCGTTCGATGCGATAGCTGCGCGGCAGCCGTCGACGAACCACCCACAAGCAAGGTGTTGCCGTCGGGCGTTACCGACTGAACCGCCGAAGGCGATGCCGTATTGATTGGTCGCCCGATATTTCTGGCCTTGGACCATCCACCATCCTCATCGATTGTCGAGTACCATACTTCGTCGGCATCGTCGTCGCCGCCGGTATTGTCGGGTGAGTATTTTCGATCGAAGTACAGGGTTTTTCCATCCGGGGATATCACCGGCGCAATTTCACTGTAGAAGCTGTTGATGTTTGCGCCCAGATTCTCCGGGACCATCATCGCCTGCGCCAGCTTCCGCTCGATCGCATCACGGGAGGCGCCTGCCGGGAACGCCGCCAGATATCGATTGTACTCCGGCACCGTGCCTGCAATTGCCGCTGCCTTCGGTTCGGCGCGGTCGCGCATGTCCGGATACCGTTCCACGACGGATGCAACGTCCGCAACCGTTGCCGCGCTATCCAGCAGGCGTTGTTTCAATGCCGGCACACCATGATGATAGGGGAATAGTTCAATGAAGGCGCCAACGTCCGCATCGGTGATTCGCGGCAGCAGGATATCGGCAATCCGGTTTCCGTGCGCCGTGTCCGGAAAGGCCCGCAGGAGCGCGCGAGCGTCGCCGAGCGTCCGCGCCTTCCGTATCGCGCTGTCGGCAGCCTCGCCGGCGTATTGCGGGTACAACCGGGCCGCATCGATATACTGCGCCACCGTGTTGCTTCTGCGGACAAACTGTTGATGTCCGGCCTCCGTCACGGCGGGTGAGGGGAAGAGGGGCTCCAGCATTGAAAGGCTGTCGCGCGGTATCGTACGCGTTGCGCGAAGTGCAACGGAATCCCGGTAGGAACTCTCGGGAAAGAGGGCGGCAAACATCCGCGCATCCGCCGGCGTTCTGATCGCGAAGGTGGCGTCCGCATTCTTGTGAATTGCGAGCAATACCTCGAGCGGGTTGGATTCGCGCACCTCGCGGATAAGGAGCAGATCATCATCCATCTTGCGAAGCCATCGCCCGGCGTTCTCCCCCCTGACGGGGGGCGGGCTTCCTCCGCCGAAGGCCCACGTCAGGAGACCCGTTGCGGCAAATCCCGCGACGCCGCCGAGAAAGGCATTGCCGACGGGTTTCACGGTGTTGTTTCCGGCCGAATCCCACGGCAGCGCGATATTGGATTTGTAGCCGCCATATGCGCCCGCGCCCGTGCCGGCCAGGTAGGAGAGCCATCCGAACCAGGTCACCGTGTTTTCGAATGCCGGGTGGTCGTAGGCAACAACGCCGTTGCCGAGATCGCGGGAGGGCGGAGTGTATACCGGTCTCAGAACAACGCAGCCTGCGCTGCAGAGCGCGACGGATAATGCTGGAAGGAGAAGGGCAAAGCGGCGGCCGGCCATGGTGGGCCGTGCAAAGAGTAGGATCAGCTTCATTGCGGAATTCAGGTATGTATATCGAACGGATGCAGGGGCAGGCACGGGGCACCGCGGGCCATGTTCCGATGCGCTCACCTCTGCTGATGGATTCATGCAGGATGCGCCGCTCATATCAAATTCATGGGGTGGAGAGGATGCGGCGCGGGAATGAATCTACGAATTCTCCGCGCCGGTTCGACTCCCTTCGCCCGGTCGCGGAGTAAAACTCCGCGACAACGAATGCTCGTCCAGAACGTCGTCTCTAGTGGGCCCGGGTGGTCTTCCTCGCGAGCCCATTGTTCGGCTGCGGCAAACTGGCGGTCGTACTCCGTTCGCAGGTTGCTGTAGATCGCGTTCAGGAAGCTGATCTGCTCCGGGATCGGGAGCGGGTGGAAGAGGGAGGAGAGGGTGCGCCAGGCGGTTTCCGAGTCCAGGATGCTTGTGGCGTAGGAATCGGAAGCGCGGCCGGTGCGGGCGAGGAGCTCGGAGGCAAGATCCTTAGGCTGTGACGTCGCCGATTGTGAGCGCTTGGCCATCGTGGCTCCAATTGATCATCGTACATTCACGTTTGTGCGTCGCAAGCAAAGGTACGATTGGCGACAGAAGTCTTCATGAACCCCGCCATGCACCATGTCTTGTCAGTTGACGCAACTCTCGAAACAAAGTCTTTTGGGACAGCAGCATGACCACGCCGAATTGGGGCATGATTACTGATGGCGGTGCATTCGAGTCACTAATGCACGCAATTCTGTATGCAGAGAATCCTGACATAGTGTTGTTCGGGCGGCCGGGTAAGGATGCTGGGCAGGATGCACGTTCCGGTGACGGGACCACAGTATACCAAGCTAAATATCGGCGGGAGCTCACGATGGGTAGCGCTATTCCTTTGGCGCTAAAGGAGTTGGCTAACATCAAGGAATATCGCGGAGACAAGCATGCTAACTACGATCATTGGCGTCGTGCGACAGAGTGGATTCTCGTTGCAAACATGTCGATCAATCCAAATGATGATAAGAAGTGGCGGAAAGAAGTTGGTCTAGAATTTCAAAAAATTGGACTGATTGCCACGTACTGGGGAATTGAAATATTGGATCGAAAGTTGGAGCAGCATGCGAACATTCGGGAGGTGTTCTTCGGCGGGCAGAATCGCGTACTGATTGGTCTCAAGGAAGCACACGATCTTATTAGCAATGAGTCGACGGGCTGTTCATTGGAGCTGCCAATAATTGGACGTGAAGCCGAGAAGCGCAATATTCATGATTTCATTATGTCATCGGATAAGCGCGTGCTACCGGTTGTTGGTCCAGTTGGAATCGGCAAATCTCGACTAATCTTTGAGGCGCTTGTCGAGGCATCAGCCACTGGGCGTCGAACGTATTGGGCGCTTCCATCAACTATGGCGCGTTCATCGCAATGGGTACATCTCCTGCACAGCAGTACGCCGACATGCATAGCTATAGATGATCCAGATGATCCCAATCTGCTGCGTTCTGCTCTGGAGCAGTTGGCAACAGTAGAATGGCGAAACTGGAAGATCATCGTATCAACCCGACCTGGAGTCGCCGAGAGTATCCTCCCACTCCAATCCAATAAACTGATTGCCGAACAGCTAGTCCTTGTGCCGCTTGCGGAATCCGATGCAAAGACTCTACTTCGCGGCAAACTAACCGTTCAGCTTCCCGAGTCGTGGCTCCATTCAGTCTATCAGTATTCACGAGGTGTACCTGGATGGATGTGTTTGATTGCGGATCTTGCGAATCGAAATGACCTGTCGTCTCTTCCATCTGATGTTGCCGCCTGGGCAAATTCTTACGTTGACTTATGCATTGCACAGCTTGATTCTTCCGACCACATGTCAGCGAGAACCCTCTTACGATGGGTGGCCCTTTGGGGAACTCTAAGTCTGGAGGACTCTCGCGATCAAGTCGAACTGATCTTCCTTGATACACAAGGGGTTCCATTGCCGAGAATCCCGGATCTTCTCAAGAGGCTTGTTGATAGTCGCCTGCTCCGCAATTGGGGTGTAGGGAAGCGACTTTACGCCGTCGAACCGCCAATCATACGAGACCACATAGTAGGTGAATGGCTGTTTAACTATGACGAAAACACGAACAGAGTCAATCATGCGGGTAAGTGGCTAGTTGATCGGATTGTTCAGGGAGATGTTCCGGCTATAGACAAAGTGCTCGGCACCATCTCACATCTCACATCGATGAGACTGGAGGACGCAGCAGGCCACTCGTTCTTACGGCCAGTTTTCGAGAGCATGAGGACCATAGTCCAAGAAGGAACAGTTGTCGATCAGTATCGAGTACTTGCTCTCGTCGAGAAAGCTGGTTACGCTGATCCGGAAAGCGCTCTTGAGGTGTTAACCGCAATACGCAATAACCCCAAATATGAAGCGACTGTAGAAGGCTCGCTTTGGGGGCCGCAAACATTTACCCATCCTTCCCTCGTGACCAAGCTTCCGTGGGTAGTCTTTCAGGTTGCTGAGAATGTTTCCGATCCAAACGTCGCACGTCGCTATCTGAATGAGTTCCGAGCTCTTCTCTCGCTTGAGTCTACATCCTCGGGTCAAGTTGAACGTGGTAAAGGCGTGACCGAACTCTTGGATCGCATCTTGCGCAAGTCGAAATGCTCACCAGCCTTCGCCAGTCCAGCTCGCGGCCTGATTCAAGCAGAGCTCACACTGCCGAATTCCATTGGATTTGTCGAGGTGCTCCTCAAGGCACTTTTAAATCCTGAACGCGAGGCCGTCCAGTGGACAGGTACATGGACGATGACTATCACTAGGCAGATGCTTGTTCCGAACAGTTCAGGCTGGAACAATCTGATTGAACTTCGGAATGAGGTATGGGAGGTACTTCGAACTTCCACTGACTCTGACGTTCGTCCTCGGTTGTGGAGAGTCCTGGCTGAATCGCACCACCAGATTCATCGTGTTGCTATGCAAGAGGGAGTCAAGGGAGATGCCTCCCTTCGCTATCGAAAGATTCTAGTGGATGATCTAAAGCATTGTGAGGCAGTCCTGAAGGCGCCTCCGCTGGTTCTCACTATGGAAGAGGTTACTCATGCTAGAAATCTGTGGTCATGGTATCTGGAGTATGGGCGCGAAGGCGACCTGGCCAATCAGGCACTTAAGTGTGAGGCTGTTTACAACAACCTTACGCCTTGGCGCATGCACGACTTCTTTCGATTTGGTTTGCCAGAACAGCTAGCACCTGAGACAGAGCGAGTTGTCCAGGCCCTTCGTAACTGTGAGAACGTTCAGTGCTATCACGATTTTTTTGAAGAGGCTGAACGTTACCTACAGGCGGAGCGAAATGGGCGCAAAGATGGAATGGATTGGGTGCGAATTGCATCCATTGCGAATGATCTCGCGGACCAGTTTGTGCCAAGGGATATCGGTACGACTGATCCGCTAACATCCTACGTGAGTAGTGTGCTTGCATTGGGGCATATCGATGACAGCTTGCCGTGGTTCTTTGCGATCCGTATTTGTGAGCGGTATATAGGGCGGGCAAAGCATTCTGGAGATGAGGATCTCGTCGCTGGAGAGCTTCGATTCTTGCTGGGCATGACCAATACGGCCCAGTGGTTGCTATTTGATTTGTACTCCAATGCTCATCCAGAGAGCACGCAACCCTTGCATAAGGCAGAGCTGGATTGTATTCTCGAACTCGAGAGCAGTTTCACTAACCACCAGCTGTTTGTTCTGCTTGGCGTGTTTGCTGCGACTGATTGGCCTAGGGTGCGGCCCTATTTGATTGCTCGGCTTGAGGATAATCGTGAGCAGCTGGTCGAAATAAGCAACTGGGTCGGCGCTTTCGTGGCGTCCTTGTACATAGTGAGTCGTCGGTATACGTTTGATCCTACTTCTCTCCCGATTGGTTGGATATTAAACGTTATCACAGATTTTTGCTTAGATGGATCTTTGCTAGAAATGTATCTACTAACAGGATTGAGAGACTACTGCGAGTTCAAGCTTACTATGGCTCAACTTGTCAAACTGATCCGGTCGCGAATTGAACTTGAACGGAGCAGAGCGATGGATTATTCCTTCCAGATCCTTCCACATAATTTCGATGTTGGTGAATGGTGTCACGTTGATTACAACAGGCCCGGCGATGTCTTGGCGTTCCATGAGTTCTGTGCACTTGCGTTGGAGTCGAGCTTCACGTCGTTGTATTCGATTCCAAAGTTTGTTGCGCAGCTCGACGAGTCCGGACAGCAGGTTGCGTCATACGTCGAGCAATACCTAGTCCTGAATCCTGGAATCGACAGAAGGACGTTGGCGCAATTGGCCTGTTTAGCGTCAGCCTACTCTGAAACGTCTTTGGCGTGGGCTGCCATTGCCAATCCGATATGTAGGATGGCGATTGATATGAATCGTGACGATCGTATGCGCATATATAGTGGTTTAACGCGAAAAGAATCGGGAGTAATATCAAGCGGCCCGGGCGAGGTTCCCGACTATTACATCCAGCGTCTTGACGATGCAGTCCGTATGCTTCAGGGCGAGCCATTGACGTCTCCTCTAAGGGGATATCGTGAATGGGCAGTAGAAGTAGCTGAAGCGGAACTTCAATGGGAACGTGGCCGCGCTGAGGAGGATGCAAATGATTAACACCAGAGACCAAGTCGCGAATAGCGCCCAAGATTTGCGCAAGGTTTGGACCGCGATTCATGGAGTATCCGCAATGGCGACCATCTTGCCAGCAGCATGTTACAAAGCATGGAGTGAAAAAGCAGAGCTGCACCAGCGACTGGCCGGAACGGTCAGCCTCTTTGATGCGCGAGACGCTGCATGGGAGGCCGTTCAGGCAGTTGCAAGATCAATACGTGTGCCGACGGAAGCGGGCAATCGTATCACGCACGGAGGTATCGAAATGGACTTCGCAGTAGCGAGGCATCTGACCCTGACGTCATATGTCACTATAACTTGGTCCATTTATGACCGCTTGGCTAGTGTATGCGGCAAGCTGGCAGCTGTTGCTCAGCTGTCGGGAAATCAGCGCAGGAACTTGAAGATACTTGAAGATCTATTGGGCGATAGAAGTAAGAAGCGTAAGGGGAGTGGGGAGGGCAGCGAGGAGGAAGAGAGCGATAAGGGTGATTTCATTGGCTTCGGTCTCCAGAGGCATTTGAAGGAGGCGTATGCTTGGCCGCTAAGAGTATCGTATAAGGTGAGGAACTGGTTAGTACACGAAGGGTATGAAATTGCCGGTCATTCGATGTTCAAGGGTGTGCAAATCGTTGACGGCTTCGTCTTGCACGATCGTGCGATTAAGGCTATTGAAATCGAGTGCTTTCACAGCCTGGATGGTGATAAAATCGTGGGTTGTTGTTTGTCGGCCGCCGACGAACGCTGGCAAACGAAGGACCTGTTGCAAGTTCTCAAGCAGTATCATGGCGAGGTAGACACGATGTTCGGATGTTTATTGAAGTGGGCCGTTGATTCGTTTGTGGGGCAAATACACGCATTTGCCGAACGAGATAGCACTTCGTTGGCTCTGCTTGGTGGCAAAGTCGGGAGTTGATCTGTCGAATGCATACATTACACTTCTCACGGAATCGTAGATATTGTTCCGAATTTTTGCTAACGTGTTATGGCCTATTTGTAATCAAGTCAGTCCGAGAATGATTGCTCGACTGCCTCGCCGCTATACCTCCAACCCCGGCAACCGCTCCACCGCCTCCTGCATCCGCTTGTCCACGATCTTCGCATACCGCTGCGTTACCTGCACACTCTTATGCCCGAGCAGCTTCGAGACGCGATAGATGTCCACGTCGTTGGTCAGGAGCAGCGTCGCGAACGTGTGGCGCGCGCAGTGGAAGGAGAGGTGCTTCGTGATGCCGGCCGCGGCTGCCCATTGCCGCAGGACGCGGTTGATCTGCACGTCGCAGAGAAGCGCGAAGACTAGGCCGCCAGACGGCGCCGGCTCGCCGAGGAGCTGCAGTGCCGTCGCTGAAAGCGGAAGATACTCAACTCCGTCTGTCTTCTGCTGACGGAACTCGATGCGTCCGCGCCTGATGCTCTCCCATCGGAGCCGCCGCACGTCGGAGATGCGCAGGCCGGTGAAGCAGGCGAAGAGGAAGGCGCGCTTCGTTTCGGCGCTCGTGCACGAGGTCGCCGCCAGTGCGGCCAGTTCCTCGGCGGTGAGATAGGTGCGCTGCGTCTCCGGCATGCGGATGTTCTGTACACGTGCGCATGGGTTCGCCGCGATGATCCCGTCGCGCACAGCCTGGTTCAGCGCCGTCTTCACCTTGTCGTAGTAGGTGCGCGCCGTGCTTTGCGCGACGCTTCGCGTCAGGTGCTGATGCAGCCCTTCCAGCCATGCGGCATTGATGCCGGCGAAGGTCGCTCCATGCGGCGCGTACTCCCGCAGCTTGTGCAGCAATGCCTTCCACGAGCTGCCTCCTGCGGCCGGCTTTGTCTCGCACAATCCCGCCACGTACGCGACGAAGTCGCCGCCACCCTTGATTGTATGCCCCAGGCCATGGGCACCGGCCTGCAGCTCGAGCTGCCGCTGCGCCCCCACGCTCTGCGCGAGTTGCACGTTGGCCTTGTTGACCGACCCGCTCCCCTTCGTCTGATAGAGGTTCGGGAACTCGTAGCTGCGGCGGCCGTTGTGGTAGATGTCCAGGTAGAGGGATGTCCTCCCATCGGCGAGCTTTTTCTTTCGTACGGGGATGCTCATCTTGTCGCTCCGTTCCTGTGAATCGAGTCATCAGCGCCCGTGTTCCCGGTAACGCCCGGGTAACAAGTCCAGTGCAGATGTCGGGATGCAGATGGAACGAGTCAAAAGCGAAACTCTGCCTCAGGAGACGATTCACGATTCTGCGACCAGCGGGTTGCCTGTTGATCCCATGCACATCTCCTACTCCGATACCTATACCGTTCCGCTCCCTGAGGGACATCGATTCCCGATGGAGAAGTATCGCCTGCTCCGAGATACGCTCCTTGCCGAGGGCGTTGTTGCCGCAGGTGAGCTGCATGAGGCGGTGCCGGTGCATCCGGAACAGTTGCTGGTGGCGCATTCGGCGCGCTATGTGAACACGTACTGCGATGGGACGGTGGACCCGAAGATCGTGCGGCGCATCGGCATACCGTGGAGCCCTGCGTTCGTGCGGCGCTCGCTGGCATCGGTGGGAGGGACGCTCGCGGCCGCGCGTGCGGCGTTGCATGATGGTCTTGCGGGCAACCTGGCCGGCGGCACGCATCATGCCTTCCGCGATGCCGGGGAAGGGTACTGTGTGTTCAACGATATCGCCGTCGCAGCGTTGACGCTGCTCGAGGAGGGAGCCGTGCGCCGTGTGGCGGTGGTGGATCTCGATGTGCATCAGGGGAACGGCACGGCAGCGATACTCGGCGGCGATGATCGCTGCTTTACGCTCAGCATGCACGGTCGCAACAACTATCCCTTCACCAAGATCCCCTCCGCGATCGATATCGATCTCGATGACGGCACCGGCGATGATGCCTATCTCTCACTGCTCGCGGGTGCACTGCATGCGGTGATGGCGTTTGGGCCCGAGGTCATCTTCTACCAGGCCGGCGTCGATCCGTTGCACTGCGATCGCCTCGGGCGCCTGGCTCTTACGCACGAGGGGCTGATGGAGCGGGACCGCATGGTGCTGGCGGCCGGGCGCGGTGCCGGTCTGCCGCTTGTGCTCACGCTCGGCGGCGGCTACGCGCAACCGATCACCGAGACGGTGCGTGCGCATGTGAATACATATCGCGTGGCGCTGAACCGATAGAGGTGGCGCTGAACCGATAGAGCAGGGGGCCACTCCCGGGCGTCGGATGGATTCATCGGCATGAGGCGAGTGTTGCGCCCCTGGAGTTTTCAGATGCATTTCTAATTCGGCTCCCATCCGGCGCGGTGCCGATGGCCGAAATACTCTTGCTACTTCCCATACGACCTCGGCGGCATGATGGCAAGCTTGCCGGCGCGATAGAGCCGCATGTTCGGAGGGAGGGAGAGAACCGATCGAATGTGCGGCTTCTCGATGACGTAGTAGAAGATGTACATCATCATCTGGTTCATCATCGTAGCGGCCAGACAGATGATCGAGCCGTTCATCAGGGCTGCGCCGTATGCGGCCGACTGGCCGACGCCGTACATCGGATTGTTCAGAATGCGGTATGGGCCTTCATGCTTGAAGGGCCCGAGGAATCGCCCGACGAAGAGATCCTTGTAGTAATAGGTGTCCACGCCGATGATCAATGCCGACCACATGTTCACGATATAGCCCGTTGCCGATAACACGATCCCGGCGCCGAGGATGAATGCCTTGGAATCATCCGGCAGCGGGAGTCCCAGCCATGTGGTATGCCGGAGAAGGCAGCTGAAGCAGGCGCCGCTGTGGAAGAACATCGTCGCGGTGCATGCCTCGTATATCCGATAGCCGCGCTCCACGCCGAAGCGCCCCGCCAGCCGGTCCGCGATGCCTCCCTTCACGAAACTGCGGAAGAGAAAGATGTAGCGTACCGAGAATGCCGTCACGAAGTATGCGATCGCAACCGGTAGTGTCGCCGCCTGAAGCATGACGGCGAAGAAGAGAATGTTGGCCGCCACCAGAGCGATTCGAGCCGGAGAGAGGCTGTCCAGACGGATGCCCGCCGTCGCCAGCGCCATCCAGGCTATCCGTTTGAGGAACGTTATGATGCGCATAGCAGATCAGTGCGTTTGTACAATCAACACAACAACCATCACCTCATCATGAAGTACAACGTTCCGGATTCCGAAATTGTCAGAGCAATGGGTGAGAGACAGGGGGGAGTTATGGATTATGGGTGATGAGTTATGCGGGTACATAACGCATAACCCATCACTCCCCCGGCGTTTTCCCGGTGTAGCGTGCCCGCGGCCGGATCATACGGTCGGTTGCGTACTGCTCGAGTGCGTGGCCGATCCAGCCGATGGTGCGCCCGAGTGCGAAGAGCGCCAGCGGGGTTCCCGGCGGAAGGGCCAGCGCGCGCGAGATGGCAACGAGTCCGAGATCGATGGTCGGGTAATCACCAACCATGTCGGCTGCCGCGTCGCGAACGGCGAATGGAAGCTTCAATGCCTGTGAACGAGGCATGGCATCGGCAACCGCATCGAGGAGCGCCGCGCCGCGAGGGTCACCCTCGGGATAGAGCGAGTGCCCGAAGCCCGGTATCACCTCTCCACGCCGCAGCCGCGCTGCGATCTGATCGCGTGTGCGTTCCGGTTTCCCGATCTCCTCCAGCATCGCCTCCACACGCTCGGTGTATCCGCCATGTTTCGTTCCCTCCAGCGCTGCGAGGCCGGCGATCACGGCCTGATAGGGCGTTGAACCCGCTGACGCAACGCAGCGAACGGTGAAGGAGGAGACGTTCAGTTCGTGATCGGCGGCGAGGATGAGCGCCCGCTCCAGCAGCCGTGCGGCCTGCGGCTTGCCGGGCGCCCATGCAGCGGCGAGCGCGGCTGCAATCCCGCCGCCGATCGTCGGGACGTCCGCTGCGACCGCGGTCATCAACTGTACGATGCGCATGCCGGTGCGAATCACGCCGCCGGTGCGGAGATCGTATGCCGCATGATCCTCTGCAGCCGCGATCGCCAGTACCGTCTGCATCCGCTCGATCGTGCGCAGCTCCGCGAGTGCCCGCTGCATGCGCGCGAGGCGCGCCGGCAGGCGAACGACATGCGCGTTGAAGGGGATGGGAGCGGTCATGTCGCCGTTCCATATCAGGCCCGCGACCTCCTCCAGGCTCCGTGTCGCCGCGAGCCGGACCGCATCCTCCCCGCGGTAGTACAGCCGGCCGTCCGCAATCAGTGTGATCGAGGATTCCAGCAGCGGGGCGCCCCAGTGCAGCGCCCCCTCGGTGGCCTTCGCCGGATCGCGCCGCACCTGGCTCCGCTCCTTCAGCTTCCGTATGTCTTCCGCGTGATACCGCCGCTCCCGCCCGGTTCCGGATCCCTGCTCGGAGCGGATCAGTCCGCGGCTCACGTAGGAGTAGAGCGTTGCCGGCGTTATGCCCAGTTCGCGCGCAGCCTCCTGCGCCGAGAGATATCGCTTCGATTTCATACCGCAATATATCGATCGTAAAATCAATATTGACTATATGTTGATCGATACGATAAGTTGCCCGCATCGAACAACAACAAACAGGAAGGACAATGACGAATCATCAGGAAACGATTCGGCCGGGTCTGGAAGGGGTCGTGGCCGCGGAGACGACGTTGAGCAGTGTCGATGGCGAGGCGGGAGAACTGATCATTGCCGGGTATCCGGTGGAGGAGCTTGCGCCGAACGCGACCTTCGAGGAGACCGCCTGGCTGCTCTGGAACGGCGAGCTTCCCTGCGACGAAGACCTGGAGGCCTTCGCCGGCATGCTCGCATCGCATCGCGCTATTCCGGCGGCAACGCTCGCGCTGCTCCGGGAGGCCGCCGCGAACGGCATTCCCGCCATGGATACGCTCCGCATGGCGGCGGGAACGCTGGACCTGGATGGCGCTGCGGGCGCGAGCACGCCTGCCGCGCAGCCTGCCGTGCAGCCCGCCGTGCAGGCTGCCATGCTCGCTGCCCGCTTCCCGAGCATCGTCGCTGCGTACTGGAGGCTGCTTCGCGGCGAGGAGCCGGTTGCGCCGCGGGGGGATCTCGGGCATGCCGCCAACTACCTCTGGATGCTTCGGGCCACCGAACCGGGCGCGGCGGAGACGCGGGCGCTCGAGACCTATCTGAACACCGTGGTCGATCACGGCCTGAATGCCTCCACCTTCACCGCACGGGTGATCATCTCCACCGGATCGGATCTGGTGTCTGCGGTTACGGGTGCGGTAGGAGCGCTGAAGGGGCCGCTGCACGGCGGCGCCCCGGGGCCTGCGCTGGACATGGTACTGGAGATCGGGAGCGAGGAGCGCGCCGAATCGTACATTCGCGCCAAGCTGGAACGTGGCGAACGGCTGATGGGATTCGGCCACCGCGTCTACAAGGTGCGCGACCCGCGTGCCGATGTGCTTGCAGCTGCCGCCGATGCGCTGTTCAGGAACGGGGGCGATCGTGATCTCTATCGCCTGGCGACGAAGGTGGAGCAGACGGCGCTTGCGCTGCTCGAGGAGCAGAAGCCGGGGCGGCGGCTGCAGACGAATGTCGAGTTCTACACGGCTCTGCTGCTGCACGGCATCGGGCTTCCGAACGATCTCTTCACGCCCACCTTCGCGGTAAGCCGCGTGGTCGGCTGGATCGCGCACGCGTTCGAGCAGGAGAGGGCCGGCCGCCTGATCCGTCCGCAGTCCGTCTATGCCGGCCCCCGCGGACGGCGGTGGGCCGGTGCGTAGCGATGCATCGGCATCTGCACGGCTTCGCGGCAGGCGCCGTCGCGTCTGAATGCACGTTCCAACGTTTGCACGCACTCGGGATTCAACGGAGATACCATGCCCGCGATGACGCTGATTGTGATCGACATGCTCAATGACTTCTTCGAGCGTAGCGCCGCGCTGGCCGCGCAGCGCGAACGGCTTGCGGCCTCCATCAACGGGCTGGTGCGCGCGTTCCGGGCCCACGGCCAGCCGGTGATCTGGGTCCGTCAGGAGTTCGCCCCCGATCTGAGCGATGCGTTTCTCGCAATGCGGAAACGGAATCTCTCCATCACCATTGCCGGGACGCGCGGCTGTCTCATGCTGGATGAACTCGACTGCAGGCCCGGGGATACGGTGATCGTCAAGAAGCGATACAGCGCCTTCTTCGGAACCGATCTGGATGCCGTGCTCGCGCGGAGGCGCCCGGAGGTGCTGGTGCTTGCCGGCATCAACACCCACGCCTGCGTGCGGACCGCCGCCATCGATGCGTATCAGCGTGACCATGAGGTGGCCATTGCAACGGACTGCGTTGCGTCGTACGATGAGGAGCATCACCGGGTGAGCCTGCAGTATCTCGGGACCGCAATTGCGCGCACGCTTCCCGCCGCGGATATCATCGCGATGCTCGAGTCGTAGCCGTGCCCGCATCCGCACCGAGGCAGCCCAAGGTCCTGCGTGCATGAGCGTGCGGGGCCTCGCCATTTTCATTGCCGGTCACGTTCCGCATGGCTATACTCATGGCAGGCTTCGGCAACATCAACCGAAACAATGCACATGAGACCACTCTACCCACTCCTGCCGGTTCTCACCCTTCTTCTTCTGCAGACTGCTCTTCACGCGCAGGTCTGGACGCAACTGGATTCGCTCCCCGGCCGGGCGCGGACCGGCGCGGCCACGTTCGTGATCGGCGACACGGTCTACGTGGTTGGCGGCACGCACAGTATCGATTGCTACGGCTACTGCGTAACCACGCATAAATGGAGCCGGAAGAAGGACGTGCCGAACGTCGTCACCGAGCGGCTGGATGCAACGGCCTTCACCGTGGGGAACACCGGCTACGTGGGCCTCGGTCTGGATCAGGACTCCGTGACGCTTCGCGACCTCTGGGCATACGATGCTGCCGCGGATACGTGGTCCCAGCGAGCCGACCTTCCCGGGTCTACGCGATGCGGCGCGTTCGCCATGAACATCAACGGGACGGTCTACGTGGGGGGCGGATTTACCGGACGACTGCTTGTCAGTGAGATGCGGGACATGTATGCATACGATCCCGTGCAGGATCTCTGGACGCGCAAGGCGAACATCATCGTAGGTGGTGCGTTCTACGTGGGGGCCTTCGTTCTCGGCAACTACGGATACATGGCCACCGGCCTGGTGCGGGGCACGGAGATTCACAACCTCTATCGCTACGATCCCGATTCCAATGCATGGAGCGATCGCGGTCCCTTCCCGGAGCCAGCGCGCGCCGGGTGCGTTGCATTCACGTATGCGGGGAAGGCGTATGTGGGATTGGGTGAGGCGGGCTTCACGGAGCTTCGTACGGACATCTATCGCTACGATCCGGATCTGGGAACGTGGGCGTTCTACACCGTGATGCCGGGAACCCCGGGGCGTCTGCTCGCGAGCGCCGCCGTTGTCGGGAACAGCGCGTACATCGGCCTTGGCGGCGATCTCGATACGGCGGACTACGGTGACTGGTGGCAACTGGATTTCCTCGCGAGCGGAGTAGCCACGCGAGCCAACGGCTCAGCGGCGCCCGCCATCGCACCCAACCCCTCGCACGGGCATGCACTCCTTACCCTCCCCTCAGGCTGGGATGGAGCTGAAGTCCGCCTCTTCGACTGCCTGGGGGAATGTGTCGGCACCTCCGTCGTGCCGGATGGGACCCCCACGGCTGCATTGAACGTTGCCGGGCTTGCAGCCGGTCCATACATGGTGGAGATCCGCTCCGGCATGCGGCGAACCACGCTCCAGCTCATCGTGCAATAGCTCGTGTGCGGACCGGCGCCACGCCTCGTGCACGGCCCCATGCGCGGGAACCGGTTGCCGATCTTCGTCATGCCGGAGCGGTCTCTCTGCTCCGGCATCGTCCGTTCGCGAAGGAACTGCCACCGCTCAGTAGCGCAGTTCGATCACCTGCTTCGTCTCTGCGGAGAGAACCTCCACCGTGGTCGGGAGTCCCTGCGCATCCTCCATCACATAGATCTCGCTCGGCTCCGGGATCATATGGTCGATCGGGTCCGTCGCCACCTCCAGCGTGTTCGCCCGGTAGTTGAACGTGATGCCGATCAGCGGCGTCCACGACGTCTCCGTCTGCGAGCCCACACCCTGTTCCATCACACGCACCTCGGTGTAGATCGGCATATGCTCATGCGTGAGGGACTTCGTAATCCGGTCGAAATACGAGCCCCACTCCTGTTGATCCAGCTTTCTCGTTGACATCGTTGTACCCTCCACTGTTCAGAATACGGCGTTGCGTGCCGCGTGTCGCATCGTGCGTCAAACATAGCACGGGGTTGAGTCCTGGATCTATGACGTGCGTCAGAATATTCGATTGATGCCGCATGCCGGCTCTCCGTCGGGATCTTCAACCCGGGCGCGAGGCCGGTGCCGTTGCGTATGCGTCTTCACTCCGTGACGAACGTGCTGCGGAAAACGTGAACGCCGATGCGGACGCGCGAGTATCCGGCTGCGCCATCATGTTCTGCCGGACGAGCGGGCCAGGAACGCATCGATGCTGTAGCGGCCGGGACCTGCGATGAAGATCACCACGGCGAGAACGAGATAGGTGACGGCAAGCTCCTGCTGTGAGAATGGCTTCCCCGCATTCTGCATGAACGCCGCGACGAACATCGTGCAGGAGATGAAGATGCATGCAACCCGTGTGCCGAGGCCCAGCACGAGCGCGATGCCGCCGGCGAACTCCGAGAGGGCTGCGGCCCACGCAAACGCCTCCGGCGCCGGGAAGCCCAGCTTCGTGACGCCTGCGGTGAACCGCTCCATTCCACCCATGACCTTGCCTGTGCCGTGGGTGATGAGCATGATGCCGACCCACAGCCGGAGCAGTGTAAGCGCGAGCCCGGTTCCAAACGGGGCTGCGAGCAGACGGCCGAGACGGCTGCCGCGTGATGATTGTTGAAGCATGGTGCCGTTTCCGAAATGTTCGGGTCCGAGTCGATCCGGTAAGGCGGGGGAGTGGCGGTGAACATACGAGTCCGTGACATGCGATGCCATGCCCATGCGATGCCATGCCCATGCGTTGCCGGCGCCGATGACAACTGCAGGTGCCGGCGACTACGGATTCTGCGGGCGTCTCCACGCTCCCTTCATCAGGTCGATCGCGCCGGTGCTTCGTGCAATCATCTCCTGGCCCCACGGAATCGTGAGCGTGTAGCCGTAGGTGAGGGCGAAGCCATCGTTCTCCGGTGCAAGCCCAACGCCGAAGAGCGGGCGCACCAGCGCGCGGAACTCCCTGCCGTCGGTCAACAGTCCCACGTTGAAGCCGAGCGCCAGGCCGCCCGCCAGATACCCGGAGATCATCGGTGCGAACACCAGCTTCCCCTTGCTGTACCCCACCTCCACGGTCGCGGTTCCGATCAGCGCCGGGACGAGATCCACAACGGTTGTATCGTGCAGACCCCGGTTGCCGATCATGCCGAGGCCGATGTTGAGGTGGTGGCCGCCGATGCCGTCCGCGCCGAACGTCATATGATAGCCGAAGATGAATGGGAAGAAGAAATGATCGCGGGATTCCGGGGCGTTCGTCTGTGCCTGTGCCGTCCGTAGTGGCAGGATGAATGCGATGGCGGCGCATACCATCGCGCTGCGCACCATCATGGTGTGCACCATCATGGTGCGTACGATCGCGCTGCGATATCCCGGGCGGGCCGCGCCGGAGATGCGCTGCTTCCGCCCTGCGAAGCGTATGGTTCCCGGCCGCCGCGGCGTGGATCGCCTGTCGGAGTTGTTCATGCAGCGAGACACGTGATGCAAGCCGGCATAACATGCAGGCGGCCGATTGGCGGCGAGCGGCAGCGGTTGGAACGCGAACGCGCTCTGCTGCCGAGGATGCGCTCCAGAAAGTATTTCCGAGAAGCGCTCCGCTGCGAACCGCATGCACACTGAGCGTCAATCACTATCTTCGCCCCATGCATCTGCCAATCCGTGCGATCGTTCTGATCGCAACCCTCGCACTTCTCACCCGGCCGTCTGCCACGGCAAACATGGCCAACCCGATCCATGAAGGTGACGCGGTTGGTGAGCCCTCCGCAGTTCTCGATTCGCTGCATATCGCAGAGGAGCACCTGCTGATCGATCTGCATCAGGTGCCGGACAGTTCCATCGGCACGGTCAACGCGCTCTACGTTGTGCAGAACAACGGCGCCGCCCGGAGTCTGGACCTCGTCTTCGTTGCCGCCGCCTACGGCCACTGGGGGGCGGCGTCGTACCGTGTGGTGCTCGATTCCTCGGCCGTGCAGGGAGTGACGGTGGATTCCGTCGCGCTGCCGCCGCAGTGGATGCCGCCGCTCTACACGCCGCTGTTCGGCGCCGGCGATTCGCTCCGCTACGAGGCCGCCGTCCAGGACCACAGAAACTTCGGCCCTGCCGTTACCGGCCAGCCGGATACGCAGCGCGTTCCGGTCTTCCGCTTTCACATAACCATACCGCCGGGCGTTCACACCATCGGTGTGCTCTACAACGTATTGCTGACACGCAACGGGAGCCGCGGTCCCTCGGACATCTGGCAGCTGGGCTACGTGCTCGCGCCCGCCCGCAGGTGGAGCGGATTCGGCACGCTTCATGCGCGCGTCGTTCTTCCGCCGCAGTGGGAGGCGGCGGCATCACCCGTGATGCAGCGGCGCGGGGATACGCTTACCGGCGAGTACAACGGTGTCCCCGCCGATGCGATCGCCCTCTCGGTTCGCCCGCCGCAGCCATCGGCATTTCGCCTGTATGTGGCGGAGTCGCTGCCGATGCATGCAATGGCGGTGATCTCGCTCCTGCTCTGTGTGGTGGGCGGACGAAAGCTGGGCCGGCTGGGATTGCGCGGCGGAGGGCGAACCATCGCTGCAGCAGCAGGCGCCATCGGCATCGGCCTTCTCTGTGCGGGCGGAATGCTCGCGGCCGGACTGCTGGAAGGGACGCTGCTGCACTCGCTCTTCGGTGGGCACCTCTCGCATACCTATCGCTACGGCGACGGCATGGCGCTGGTGGTTGTGGTGGTGCCGGGAACATTCGTACTGGGCGTTCTCCTGACCTCCGTGATCGGCGCAATCACCGCCTACCGAACCCGGACTCGGGGCCGGGGGTGAGATGCCGTCCGGTTTCCCTGCCTGCGTCTCCTTCCCGCAGGCAATTCCGCGACCCGATAGTACGTCCTGAAAGGCAATCCTGAACAATCAACCCGATGCAAACCCTCGAACATCTCCTCGGCAACAATCGCCGGTGGGCGGACTCCATGAACGCTCGCGATCCGGAGTTCTTCCGGAAGCTTTCGGAGCAGCAGACGCCCGAGTATCTCTGGATCGGCTGTTCGGACAGCCGCGTTCCCGCGAACGAGATCGTGGACCTGATGCCGGGCGAACTTTTCGTGCATCGCAACGTTGCGAATGTGGTGGTGCATACGGACCTCAACTGCCTCTCCGTGATTCAGTTCGCGGTGGACGTCCTGAAGGTGAAGCATATCATCGTCTGCGGGCATTACGGCTGCGGCGGCGTTCGGGCGGCGCTTGAGGGCCGGCGTCTGGGGCTGATCGATAACTGGCTGCGGCACATTCAGGACGTGATGATGAAGAGATCGGCCGACCTCGCAGGGCTGGAGGGAGAGGAAGGTGTAAACAGGTTGTGCGAACTGAACGTGATCGAACAGGTGCTGAACGTTGCGCATACAACGATCGTGCAGGATGCCTGGGAGCGCGGGCAGCGTCTTGCCGTTCACGGATGGATCTACGGGCTCGACAACGGACTGGTAAGCGATCTCGGAATCCGGATCGCAGGCCGCGAGGAACTGGAGGCGTTCGTATAGATCGTTCCTGCCTCACAGGTCATCACGCTGCAGCTGCCTTCCTGCGCCGGGCGGCCGGAGCCCGCGCACCTTCACGGTTCCATCGGCACGCATGAGCCAGATTCTTTCCCGCATCGGACGCAGGCTGAAACCGCTCGAAGTGCTGAACCGGCGCTTCTGGATGGCCGCGCTCCGTCGTATCTGGCGCAACAGGCCGCTGGAGCGGAAGCTGCAGGCGCAGGACCTCCGTCGCGTGCTGTTCCTTCGGTACGACGCCATCGGCGACATGATCACCACGCTCCCGGCCTTCGCATTGTTGAAGCGGCTCAACCCTTCGGTTGCGATCGATGTAATGGCCTCGCCCCGAAACCGGCGCGTGATCGAGATGGATCCGAATGTGGACCGGATCATCGAGCTCGGCCCCGGCCTCGGCGGGCTGCTGCGCGCGGTTCGCGAGGCGCGCCGCAGGCGGTACGATGCGATCATCTGCGCGATCTTCGGCCGCAGTTCGAAGGTGGGAATCATCGCCAATCTGATCGGCGGACGGCGGGCGGTGAAGGGCACCATCTGGAAGAGCGATGCGTACAACGCCTACTTCAACGTGCAGTCACGTTCGGCGGCGGTTCTTCAGTCGATGTGGGACCGCGTGCCGCACGTCCTTCGCGATGTGATCGATATCGATCCGGAGGCGGTGAGCATCCATCCCTATCTGGCCGTGGGCGAGGCCTCGCGGAACAATGCGGCACGTCGTCTGCGCGAGACGGCGGCGGGCCACGGTCCGTATCTGCTCATGAATCTCTCGGTGAGCCATCAGCGTAATGTCTGGCCTGCCGACAAGTACGAACGGCTGGCGGTGCTCCTTCGCGAGCGATATCCCCTGATCCCGCTGCTGCTGCTGGCGATGCCGAACGATCGCTCGCTTGCGGACCGCCTGGTTGCCCGCTGCGGTGCCGGTGGGATGGTGAGCGCGTATCCACCCACACGCGACGTGCTTGAAGTTGCCGCCGTGGTGGAGCGGTGCGTGATGCTGTTCAGTTCGGATACCGGAGTTGTTCACATGGCCTCCGCCACGCACAGGCCGGTAGCCGCCATGTATGCCGGCCACGTGGCCGCGACGGACTGGGGGCCGTACGGCGTGCCGTGCCGCATGCTGGTATCGGCCGATGCCGACTCGATTGCCTCGATCACGGTGGAGGATGCGTTCGCGGCCTGTTGCGATCTCGTGGAGCTTGGCATTGCCGGGCCTGCCTCGGAGCGGCTTGGCGGCTCCGTTCTCCCCGATCCGGCCTCGCTCCCGGCCTGACGGCCCGCGGCGGCGGCACGAAGGCACCGGCATCGCGGCCGTGCATGCGGCTGCGGACGGAGAATGACCGGAGCGCGATATTCCCGCATTCCTATATTGAGAGTCTTCAACGGGCATCCGTTCGCCGGTCTGCATGGTGCGGGAGATTGGGGGAATGGCTGGCGGCCCTCGGAGAACGCGCGGGAACCGACCGGCCGATATGGTGAACGGAGGCGGCAACCCCGCACGTGCGGAACTGCACCGTTCGCCCCTCTGCATTCGAGCAGTCTATCACTCCTTCTTTCAATCAGGATTCGGCCGTGGCCAACGACGTCGAAGAAGTTCGGAATCTCCAGAAAGCATATACAGCCATCCGTACCGAGATCGCCAAGGTGATCGTGGGGCAGGATGCAATCATCGAGCAGCTCCTCATATCGCTCGTGGCGCGCGGCCACTGCATGCTGGTAGGCGTGCCGGGCCTTGCAAAGACGCTGCTGATCCGGACGCTCGCCGAGGTGCTCGATCTCACGTTCAACCGGGTTCAGTTCACACCGGATCTCATGCCTTCCGACATCACCGGCACGGAGGTGATCGAGGACAACATGAGCACCGGAGAGAAGATGTTCCGGTTCGTGAAGGGGCCGGTGTTCGCAAACATCGTGCTGGCCGACGAGATCAACCGCACGCCGCCGAAGACGCAGGCGGCACTGCTGGAGTCCATGCAGGAGCATCACGTTACCGCCGCCGGCCATACCTATCCGCTCCCCGATCCGTTCTTCGTGCTGGCCACGCAGAATCCGATCGAGCAGGAGGGAACCTACCCGCTTCCCGAGGCGCAGCTGGACCGCTTCATGTTCAATCTCTGGCTGGATTATCCCTCGTTCGCCGAGGAGGTCCAGATCGTGAAGCAGACCACGGCCGGTTTCGTTCCGACACTCTCCAAGGTGTTGAACGCCTCGCAGATCATCGATGCGCAGCATCTGGTGCGCCGCGTGCCGGTTGCCGACAACGTTGTGGAGTATGCTGTGCGGCTGGTGGGGATGACGCGCCCGGCCAGTGCAGGCGCTGCCCCGTTTGCGAAGGAGTTCATCGGCTACGGTGCGGGGCCGCGCGCGTCGCAGTATCTGATTCTCGGTGCGAAGACGCGCGCCGTGCTGCACGGCCGCTTCACGCCGGATGTCGAGGACGTCCGCGCCATTGCGCTGCCGGTGCTCCGGCATCGCATCGTGACGAACTTCAATGCGGAGTCGGAGAATGTCTCGCCGCAGGAGATCGTGCGGCGGCTGCTGGAAGCTGCCTAGAGGCGCGCACGTGAGACGGAAAAAGATCGGGCCCGCATTTCCCCATCCGGATGCGGGCCCGATCTTTTCACGACGCGCTGCAGGGAGCGCTCAGCGTGCAACAACGAAGCGCGCTACTGCGGGTGCCGCGCTGCCGCGCGTGGCCTGCGCCACGTAGACGCCGCTGGCAAGGCCATCCGTTGCAACCGACACGAAGCGCGTGTCGGCGGGAACCTGGACGATCGCCCGGCCCAGCATGTCGTAGAGAACGATGTGCGCTCCGGTGCCTGCGAGCGATTCCGGAAGCGTGAAATGCACCATCGTTCCGTTGCGGTCAATCTGTGCCGTGAACTCCGATGTCGCCGCAGGATGTTCGCGCGGCGTCTCCGAGAGGAAGAAGTTGGTGCCGGCCGGGACGAATTGTCCGCGAATCTCGCCGCCGCCATAGGCGGGAGAGTAGACGTTCAGATAGCTGTTGCCCGAACGGATCGCCGTCACCTGATCCGCCGTGATCTCGCCGGAGGCGATATCCTTTGAGAACTCGAGATGGTGCGGCTCGTCATTCTCCACCGTCTCGAGCAGCGGGCCGATGTTCCCCGGTGCTCCCAGATAGAGCCCGGCGGCCGTGACACTGTCCGTGATATCGCCATATGCCCCGATCACCGCCAGCGTGTAGCTGCCATCGGCGAAGCTGCCCAGCGCCATGTAGGCCGTTCCGCTCGCCAGTGTTCCGGACTGCGGCGGAACTTCGTTGGCCGGTTCGAGCGAGGCGGCGAACATGTCCACCGGGATCAACTGCCCGCGTATCTCTCCATCCGGATGGCTCGCCGTGTTGACGGTGATGTAGAGCGCCCCGTGCTTCATCGCCGCAATGTCCGTATCGCTCATGCCGGTCCACATGCCGACGCACATGCTGCTCCCCGCGGAGAGCGGCAGCGCAAGGGCCTTGGGACCGTTGGTCCCGGCCGTGCCGCGACGGATCTTCACACCGGTCACATCACCGCCAAGGTCGCTCCAGTTGACGATGTACCGCGCGGAGCGCGTAGCGGGATCGTAGATGAGGTATCCGGAGCCGCTGCCGCCGGCGCCGCTGTTCGGCGGAACCACGTTGCGGCCGTCGAACTCGTAGGTCGCCGCGCTCGGGATTGCATAGGCCATTCCAACCATGAAGCTGTCCGGGTAGGCTTCCGTGCGGATGTCCAGGTAGAGAAGGTTGGAGTCCAGCGCATTGAAGGCTTCCACATTGAAGGCATTCAACGTGGTGGTGACCGTTGTGACTCCGTCGGGGAAGAAGAATGCCTGGAGTGTGGGATCGCTTCCGTCCAGTGTGTGCTTGCGGGCGAATATCTGCGAGATCGGACTGGAGCCGTGCAGGAGGGTTATCCGAAATTGCTCGGAGCCGGCCACCTGATCCACATTCATGAAGCCGACGCCGACGCCGCGCGCCGAGTCGGGAACGAAGGTGCGCGAGGATGCAACGATGATATGCGTTGCCGGAAATGCCTCCTGCGCGGAGAGCCCTGCCGCCGCGGATGCCGCGAGCAACGTTGCAAGGATGCCGAGTGTGAGCAGACGGGGGTGAGCGTACACCCCGCATTGTGAATGACTGATCATGAAGCGCCTCTGGTTTGTATGATCCGAACGATGCGAAGCCGGAGGAAACTCCGAACGATCGGGACGACGGGCATTGTGATTTCCTTTCCACCTGCCGGAGCGCAGCGTACGGGAGCGGGGCCGGCGGCATGGCGGAGATATCGGCCTATGGCAGCACGGCGCGATAGGCGGCCACGGTTCTCTCCGCACAGCGCTGCCACGTATGCGCGGCGGCGCGTTCACGTCCGGCGGCGCGGAGGCGAACGCATTCGGCATCCTCATCGAGGAGCGTAAGGATCGCCGCGGCGATCTCCTCCGGCGCCTCGGGATTCACCAGCAGAGCTGCGCTTCCGGCCGCTTCGGCCATTGCGCCGCGGTTGCTCGTGATCACCGGGCTTCCGGCTGCCATCGCCTCCAGCACCGGCAGGCCGAACCCCTCGTAGAGCGAGGGATAGAGCACCGCACGCGCGCCGCGATAGAGTGCGAGCAGGAGATCGTCATCAACGAAGCCGAGACGATGAATCGCATTGCGATGTTTCGATGCGGCGATGCGGGCATCGATCGCATCCGCGCCGTGGCCGTTCGTACCGGCGATGACGAAGGAGAGTTCGCCGTGGCGCTCGCGTGCGATCTCGAACGCCTGTATCGATGCCGCAAGGTTCTTTCGCTTCTCCACCGATCCAACCGAAAGCAGAAACGGTCCTGCGCCGATGCCGGCCGGCATTACGGATCGCTCCGGAAGCGGCCGGGTGAAGCGGCCGGCGTCCACACCGAGCGGCACTACGTGGAGTATCCGTTCCAGTTGCGGGAAGAAGTGAAGAATGCGCTCGCGTGTGAACTCGGAGATCGCGATCACACCGTCGGGCCGGCAGTCCACCAGCGTGCGCCGCATCCGCTCGATACCCTGCTGCGCGAAGCGGTGGTCCACGAGATCATCTTCGAAGACGACCATGTCGTGAATCGTGACAACGCGCCGGTAGAGTCCGCGCCGGGGTATGCGGAAGTCCGTGCCGTGGTAGATGTCGAAGCCGCGCAGGTTGAGGTCCGAGAGGAGGGGAATGCGCGGGCCCGCCGGTCCCTGTGCGTGTGCCCGCAGCAGATGCCGCTTGCCGAAGCGCGCGATCCGCCACCGTCCGTGAACCTCAAGGTCCGGCATCATGCGGAGCGCGTGCCAGAGGCTGCGGGCATAGACGCCGATGCCGGTGAGCCCGGTTCTCATCAGCGGGGTCACGTCCAGGAGTATCTTCATCGAGCGGAATTCAGGAGTGGAGCAACTCAGCAGTTGGGCCGCAAAATACTATCGCAGTGCCGTACAGCGATCCGCCGGGGCGCCGCCGGGAAACATTATGGCGGTGTTGCGGGTATTGTTGGGAGACCCTTGAACAAGCCTGCCGGCGAGGCCGGTCCCATCGGCGGCCCGCGCGGATGCCGCGGGCGAACAGCCGCCATGCTCCCCCGTTCCGGGACCTGCCGCCGGCTCCGATACCGAGCCGGCCGCTGGCGGTTCAACAGGCTGCGGAGTGCCGGACCCCGATATCATTATTCAACCCGATCCATGAAAGCCTCGGACGATCTCTTCCGCCTCGTGAAGTCGCTCTCCAAAGCGGAGAAGCGATACTTCAAACTGCAGGCAACGTTCTATCGCGGCAGCAAGCTCTATCTTGCCCTCTTCGACGCCATCGATGCGATGGAAAGCTACAACGAGGCGAGCCTGAAGCGGCAGTTTGCGGGCATGCCGCTGGTGAGGCAGTTCAACGTTGCGAAGCGGTATCTGTACGAGCAGGTCATGCGCAGCCTGCGTGCCTATCACACGGAGACCACGGTTCGCGCGGAGGTTCGCGGGTTGATTCACAACATCGAGATCCTCGTCGATCGCGGCCTCACCGATCAGGCCCGGAAGATGGCGGAGAGCGCGATGGAGCTTGCCCGCGAGCATGAGGACCATCTGGCGATGCTGGAGGTGCTGGCCTGGAACGAGACGCTGAACCCCGGCGTCACCGATACGGACGGCGGCGTGCTTTCCATCTACGCGGAGGTGTACACGGTGGTGGATGCATACCGGGACCTGGTGGATCACAACGTTGCCATGCGCCGTCTGGCCGTTCCCTTCCTCCCCGGGGCGCTCCGTTCGCCGAAGATCGTCGAGGAGCTGGAGAGGCTGATGAAGCTGCATCCCGGCAACGCTGGTCCCGTCCTCTCCGTGAAGGCCAGGATTCTGGATCGCTGGTCGCGGGCGATGTATCATCATGCCCTCGGGGACGATGCCGGGGCGCTGCGCTTTACCCGCGAGCAGATGGATCTCTTCGACGCCCATCCCTCGCTGATCCGTTCGCGCATCACCTGGTACTTCGCCGCCGCCTCCAACCATCTCATGCTGCTGAAACGGAACGGCCTGATCCAGGAGTTCTGGACGCTGGTGGAGATGCTCCGGGAACGCGCGCAGAATCAGATCGGACCGCGGCGCCGCGGCTGCGTTCGGCTGCAGGCGCATCTCTTCGGCACGGTCTATCTCAACATGCTCACGCTTGCGCTCGGGATGGACGATCGCGAACGATTCCAATCGCTCGCGATCGAGATAGAGCAGGGGCTGCGCCGCCTTGCACCGCATCTCGATCAGGACTACCTGCTCCGCTTCCGGAGCAATCTCACGCTGCTCTACTTCGAGCTGAACGATTTCGAGCGCGCGCTGGAGTTCAACAATGCCATCCTCAACGGGCCGGAACCGATCCGCGGACGTGAGGTGTACGCGCACGCACGGCTGGTGAACATCGTGATCCACTTCGAGCTCGGGCATGAGGACCTCCTGGAATACCGGGTCCGTTCCGCCTATCGATATCTGCGGTCGCGGAAGATCATCCATCGGTTCGAAACCATCGTGCTGGAGATGTTCCGCTCCCTGATCCGTGTCCGGAACCGCGCCGAACTCCTGGAACTGTTCATCGACATACGGAACAGGCTTGCGCCGCTGGAGAATGACCCGATGGAGTGCAACGCGTTCCGCCACTTCCAGTATCTCACCTGGCTGGATCGCAGGATCGCATCGTTGAGAGCCGCGCTCCCGGGCTCCGCTCACGAGCGCTCCCGCGCGGCGGCGTGAGCCGCGTGGCAGTCGTGAGCCGCGTGGCAGGCGTGAGCGGCGTGGCGGCGTGGCGGCGTGGGCCGCGTGGCGGCGTTGGAGGCCGGAGCCCTGCAGCGGCCGCGCGATGCTCCGGCTGTTTCCGTTCGGCGAACCATCCGCCGACTGAAGCCGGTTCCGGCGCGGGACCGGCGCGATCCATGTTCTCGATAGCCGCGATCCATCTCCTCGATCGTCTCATTCTCCTTCCGTCCTGCAGGCGTGAGGAGGGATGCTCGCGGCCGCGGCCGCAACCGGTCCCGGTCACCATCCTCAACCGGACCACCTGCCACCGACACACCGTTCCATATCGGCTCCCATCGCGTGCCGGCCTTCGCCCGGACCGCTGCATGCCGGCGCTGAATTGCTATGAATGCGCCTCATGTTGGTTTGTTCACCCAACGCTTCCGCCGATAAGTTCACGATCGAACGATACGCCTCCCGAACGGCAGCGGGAGATTCGGCCAGGATGAGTATCCATAAGATCAATATTCGAGAAACGATCATGAGCAGAGCATCGATACGCACTACACTCGCGCTTCTCTTCCTGCTGGTGCCTGCACTGATGTGCGGGCAGGGGAAGTGGGAACGTCTTGCTCCGGGCGCGACCGATAACTACAAGGGGGTCTGTGCGGTTACGGCATCACGCTGGTACGCGGTCGGCGATTTCGCCGTTGCTGCGGTATCGAGCGACTCCGGCCGTACGTGGCGCAGCCTCACGGTCCCCACCACCTCCGGGCTCTGGGGCGTCTATGCAACCGCCGGCTCGCAGGGGGATATCGTCTACGTTGCCGGCGACGACGGCGCGCTCCTGAAGTCCCTTGACGGCGGCGCGCACTGGACTGCGCAGGACCTGCACTACAACAGCGGCTTCACGTTCGGCATCTTCGGCTACGACTCCAGCAACTGCTGGGTCACCGGAGGGGAGTTCGATACCGCCGGGACATCCACCGGTGTAATCGTCGCCACCCACGACGGCGGCGCGCACTGGAACAAGGTGACCATCGCGGGGACCTACTCCTTCGACAAGTGCTGGTTCACCAGTCCGATGACCGGATACGCCGCCGGCAGCGCCGATCCCAGCTTCGCGGCGGGGGTGATCTACAAGACAACCGACGGGGGCGCATCGTGGACGAAGGTGCAGACCACGGCGGGTGGCGTCAACTCCATCTTCTGCGCCGACTCGGCGCGCTGCTTCGCAGCCGGCTTCAACGGGGTTGCGCTCCGTTCGAACGATGCCGGCAGGACATGGAGCAAGCTTCCCCTGCCGAGCGCGTACGCGACCTCCATTTTCACCCATGTCACCTTCCTGAACGCGGGCACCGGCTTCATGTGCGGCCCGCTCTCGGTGATGCTCGTCTCGGCGGACAGCGGCGCCACGTGGCAGCGCGACGTCTCGTTCCCGCAGACGGCACCAACGCTCTGGACCATGGCAACGGCTCCCGGGGGCGGCATCGTGCTGGCGGTGGGGGATGCCGGGGCGATCTACCGGTTCCGTGCGAAGCAGCTGAAGCCCGCGGCAATGGCCGATACCTCGGTGATCAGTTTCGATTCGGTTCGGCTCGGGGAATCCGTTACCCGCGCCCGCACGCTCGCGGCCGCCAATGCCGCCGGGCTCCGTGTCGACTCCATCTATATCGACGGAACGGATGCGCACGACTTCGCGCTTCTTGCTCCCACGAGCTCCTATCCGATTACGCTCGCGGGGAATCAGAACGTGGAGATGAGCGTTCGCTTCCAGCCGAGCGTGGAGAATCGGGAGGAGAGCGCGGACCTGGTGATCGTCACCAACGATGCCGATCACGGCACGGTCCGCATACCGATGGAAGGATTCTCGAAGGCGGCCGGAGCGGGCGTGGGCCGCGAGCCCGTGGGTGCCTCCATGGTTACGCTGGCCGCCTGTCCACTGCCGGCGGCCGCGGAGACAATGGTGGATGTGGGACTGCCCTCGGGCGGACCGCTGGTGGTGGATCTGTGCGATAGCCGGGGAGCCGTGGTGCGAACGCTGCTCGATGCAACGCTGTCGCAGGGGACGCATCGCATCCCGCTGGATGCTGCGTCGCTGCCGAATGGAACCTATTACTGCCGTGCCCGATTCAAGGAAGGCGCTGCGGTACACGAAATCGTCGTAATGCACTAGCCTTTTTCGGAGCGGAGAGCAAACCCCGATGCGCTCCTCGTGGGAGGCGGATCGAATTGTGCGGTGATGTGCGTGCCGCTCGGCAGGCGGCAGCGACGAACTCACGGGCCCTTCTCATCAATGGTGGGAAGGGCCCGGGCGTTCGGTGCCGTACTTTCGGTTCCATGCGCGGAACATCGTGCTGGGGAGCGCTCGCGGATGCGAGCGGAGCAACTGCACGTACAACTGCCCCAGTCTGTTCGCGCGCACGTCGCGCGGATCGTTCGCGCCTCCGTCAACGAACGCCTCCTCGCCCGCCTCAACGCCCAGGCCCACCACGTCCGCCATCTCCCGATTGTCCAGTGTCCACGCCAGCCATGCAGAGGCGAAGAAGTGCTGAAGCTTGTCGCGGTCATCACCGTTCGGATTGTCCGCGAAGAGGTGCTTCGGAAGCTGCGATACGCGCCGCTGGAATGCATCCTCCGGTTCCAGCGTCAGCGGAAGCCTGATGCCGATGGAGAGCGGAATGGTTCGATGCTCGAAGCAGGCGATGAGCGATGCGAGCAATGCCGTGCCGATGTCGCCGCCGGACTCACCCAGCGCCCGGAGGTAGATCAGATCGGTTCGTACCAGATCGTCCAGCGAATCGCTCGGCCGGGGAAGCGAGTCGCGCAGCCAGGCACGCGTCAGGTATCCGGCGCGCACTCCGTTTGGAAGGAACAGTTCGAGAAGCGATGAGGTGGAGGGGGCGTTCTCCAGCGCGGCGCGTGCAAGCGAGTCGGCCGATGGCATCTGGGCGCTGAGTGCCGGAGCGATTGCAGCCAGCATCAGCACGCACAGCGCGCCGCCGCACACTGTACCGGCGCGCCGTGCGGCGTTCATATCTGTATGCCCGATCGTCGCCACAGCCGCACGATCCATGGTTCCATGACGAAGACGATCAGGGCAAGCACGATGCCGGCCATGAGGTCCACCGCATAATGATAGCGCAGATAGACCGTGGAGATCATCACGCTGATGCCGCCGATGGTGATGAACCAGCGCCAGCGCGAACGATAGCGCCATGCAAGCAGGATGCCCAGCAGCGAGAGCATCGTATGGCCGCTCGGCATGCAGTCGCGATTGACGACGTCGTACGGATTCTTCATCTCCGGAACGATCCCGTTCCCTGCATTGATCAGCTCGCGGAACGGCTGCGTGAGGAACACGCCGGGAAGCTCCGTGTTGATGGCGTGAAAGTCGTGCAGTTGAAAGCGGGGGCCGATTGCCGGCATCACGAAGTAGAGAAGATAGCTCAGATAGAAGCCGAGCATCAGCATCATCGCATAGGAACGGAAGCGGCGCATCTGTCCCCCGGCATAGAACCCCACGGCCGGCACAACCAGCATGATCTGGAAGAGATTGTACCAGATCTGGAAGTACTCCGTTACGGCCGGCGTTGCAAATCTGGTGATCCAGACAGTCGGGTAGACACCGAAGATGGCGAGGTCCCACGAGGCGAGCGTTGCGTCGTAGATCTGCGGATGCACAAGCGGGATGTAGTTGTGCACCTGCGAGTACATCATGTAGCCCACCGGCAGGATGTAGAACGACCGGAAGAGGAGCGCGATGCGGTTGCCCGTCTGGTCGTACCAGCTTGCAAGCGCGATCACGCCGGCGATCGTGAAGATGTTGATCTGCAGGATGCCGAAGCCGGACTTCACCTGCTTGATGAAGACGAGGTCCAGCAGCGTGTAGAGCACGAGCATGCCGAGCGCCAGATAATCGGTGCTCCAGAGCGATGCGCGAATCGCCTGCCAGCCGTTCTCGCGCCGGCGTTCACCCCGCGCGATGCGCGACCTCATCCGCGAATACGCGGGCGAGGCGGATGAAGTCCGGCGGTAGAAGCTCTTCGGCGCGCGCCGTTTGATCGATCTCTGCATGCGTGAAAACTCTGTCACGTTCCTCCTGTGTCGGAAGGAGTTGAGCCAGTGAATTGCGTAGCGTCTTGCGCCGTTGATTGAATGCCGCGCGAACGATCTGCCGGTGAACGGACTCGATGCCGGCGATTCCTTCGAGATCGGCGAACCGAAGATGCACCACCGATGAGGTGACCTTCGGCGATGGATAGAAACAGCGGGGGCCAACGTCGAACAGTCGCTTCGGTGCCGAATAGGTTTGTGCCATCACCGCCAGGATGCCGTATTCCTTCGTGCGCGGGCGGGCAACCAGACGGAGCGCCACCTCGCGCTGCATCATCAGCATTGCATCGGCGACAACCGTTCGATGCTCGAACAGGTGGAAGAGGATCGGGCTGGTGATATAGTACGGAATGTTCCCGATGATTCGCAGGCGCTCCGCACCGCACTCCGCCGCCAGCTCACGCAGCGATACCTCCAGCACATCCCGTTCGATAACCAGCACGCGGCTGCCGAACATCGTACGAATGCGTTCGGCCGCGCGCGCGTCCAGTTCCACCGCCGCCAGCCGTCCGGCGGTCTCCGCAAGCATCCGCGTGAGCGCCCCCTCCCCCGGGCCGATCTCCACCACCATGTCGGCAGGGCCGGCGTCGAACGCCCGGACGATCTTCTGAGCGATGTTGGCATCGACCAGAAAGTTCTGCCCGAGCGATTTCTTCGGCGTGATATGATCCATATGGGATGCGCCAAGATACGATGAAGTAGCAAGATGGGGAGGAGCCACAGAACAGCCGGCGCGCTGCAAACCGCCGGGGCGCGCTGCTGCGGGGCGCCCGGTGCCGCCGCCGTTCCGCCTTCCCTCGCATTTGTCGATTCCCGTATACTTGTGGTTCGCTGCCGTGCCGGCGCGCCCTGTCATGGCGCACGGTGTGCCGGCGGCGTTCAACGCTCTGCAGTTCACGATGTCCATGCCTGCCGGTGGCGTCCGCACGCTAACAATACGGCGTGTGCGGGGTTACCATTCGGCCGCCGTCGCACCGGCCGCATCGTTCAGTTGATCCTTCCATCGATATGCGCCGATCGTTTCGTACCCTGGTTCCGCTGTTTGCCCTGTTCGTGATCCCATCGTTCTGCGCGCGGGCGCAGGGCGGGCTGTTCCCGTTTGCATCCGCTGCGGACTCGCTTGCCATCCGCCCGCTGATCGAACGATATCTGCGCTTCACGGAGTCCGATGCGATGCCGGTGGACAGCATTCCTGCATACGCCGTGGATGAGCTGGCGGACAGGCTTGTCAAGAGCCACGGCATACCGATCCGCTTCCCGGAGCGCATGCACTATCGCGTGGCCTCCGCCCGCGCTACCCGTGCCGACGGGGCCGCCGCGATCGCGGCCGTCTCCGTGGACGCGGACACCCTTCATGGCTTCGGTCCGCTGGTGGTGGAGTGGGTGTTCTTTGCGAATCTGGTGAAGGAGAAGGGCTGGCGTCTGAGCGCGATCCGCCGCCAGAACAAGATCGAGGATGCCGTCGGCGACATCGAATACCTGGACAGCACATCGCTCTTCCCCCGCAGTCTGAAGCCGATCGTTATTCGTGAGACCGGGCGCATCCTGTTGAGCAACGATCAGCTTCGCACGAACTTCTTCGATCATCGGGAGCAGTTCAGCAGGCTCGCCGGCCTTTTCAAGCAGGGGGACTCGCTCTGGATGCTCGGGCGGATTGATCATGTTGCATCGCAGGTGAATCGGTACGGCATCGCGTGGGGGGAATCGGCGCAGGAGATTCCGGCCGAGGCGCGCGCGGAGTTCCTTGCCGGGCTGTCGGACCAGGATCGCAGGCAGATGGAGGCGCGCTTCCGTGCCACCGATGTGATGCGTCGCAAGGGGCGCGACACGCTTGCCGCCATCGTGAAGCGTTCCGGCCTGGCGCTGTCGCGCGTGGACAGCGCCGTGGATCTGATGCGGGACCTTCGCATCTCCTTCGTCAACTCCCGCCTTCCCTGGAAGGACGCAGTCCAGTTCACTGTGGGAGGGAAGCAGGATGACGTGCTCGGCTATCTGTACTCTCCCTCCGGCGAACTCCCACTTGTCGGAGCGGATGAGTACTTCTATCTCGAACCGCTGGAGGGCGGCTGGTGGATCTTCCGTGCAACGTAGTCCGGCACGGCGGATGGCTTCTGCATGCACCCGCACAAATCCTTACCACGATGGATGCCCTCCTGCCGTCATCTTGAAGGCCTGCCGGCTGCTTCGCCATGGAGCATGCTGCCAGTTCCCCCTGTTCCGCTCAACCAATTCCGACTCTGACGATGAATGGCGAAGTCTCAACGATGAACAGCGAGATGGCCGCGGACCGGCCTCGGCAGGAACCGGAGTCCGGTGCGGACGTGGTGGTCTACAGCACAACGTGGTGTTCGGACTGCACCCGTGCCAAACGTTATCTCACGTCGTGGGGAATCGCCTTCCGGGAGATCAACATCGAAGAGGTGGAGGGGGCTGCCGAGCAGGTGATGATCTGGGCCGGAGGAAAGCGGACCGTGCCCACCATCGTCGTGGGCACCACGGTCCTGGTGAACCCGGGCTGGCGCGATCTGGCGGCCGCCGTGGGGAAGGATGAAGGATGATGAGCCGTGAGTTACGGATGCACTCACCCGTCACGCATCGCGGCCTGTCATCTCTTCTATGTTACGTACTCTCTTCCTCGTAGATGATCCTGATCACCTCCTCGAGCGGAGGCTCGGCGATGGTGATATCCTCGATGGCGTGTTGATCGCCCAGCCAGGCCATCGCGTCGCGTGCGGCCTCCGGCCGTGAGGTGTCCAGATCGAGCGTCACACTGAACTCGGTGAACGCAACCATCTTCCACGGTGCATCCGGGTGGTTCCGGAGCGTGGTCATCGCTGCTTCCGTCAGCGGCTCGGCGAAGCGAGCCTCCAGGCGCTTCGTTCGCAGGTAGCGCCTGCGCAGCTCGGCTACCGGCCCATCGAACATCGCCTCTCCCTCCGCAATCACAATCACCCGTTCGGCAAGCATCTCCACATCGCCGGCATCGTGCGACGTGATGAAGATCGTTGTGCCGTCGCGCAGGTTCGCATCGCGGATATGTTCGCGCAGCGTTGCCTTCGCCACAACGTCCAGCCCAATGGTCGGCTCATCCAGAAGCAGCAGCGACGGTCTGTGCAGAAGGCTCGCCACCACCTCGCATCGCATGCGCTCGCCAAGCGAGAGCTTCCGCACCGGTGTGTGCAGATAGGGCCGGATGCCGAATGCATCCACCAGCAGGTCAAGCCTGCTTCGCCATGTCTGCTCCTCGAGCTCGAAGATTCGCGCGAGCAGGAAGAACGTTTCCATCGGCGGCAGGTGAAACCAGAGCTGGGACTTCTGCCCGAAGACCGACCCGAGATGGTAGGCGAGCTCCTTTCGTTGCCGCCATGGGTTGAAGCCGAGTACGGACGCATCGCCGCTGGTTGGATGCAGGATGCCGGTGAGCATCTTGATCGTGGTGGACTTGCCCGATCCGTTCGGGCCGATGAAGGCGATGCGTTCCCCTGCGCGAACCTGCAGGCTCAGGGATTGAACGGCCGTGGTGACCGTTGCACGGGTTCTGCCGCCGATCGATTCCACGAGGCCTCGCAACCCCGGCGAGCGAACGATGCGCCGGAACTCCTTGCGGAGGTTGTGCGTCGTGATGGCGAACGCTTCGCCGTTCGGAGCAGAGGAGGTCATCGATGAAGATAGGAAGATTCGTTTCGTCCGCCCGTCGAACGCCTTGGTGGGTTCGGCGTTCTGGCTACCTTGCATTCCCCTCGCCGCGTTGAATTTGAGGTGAAGGCACGAGACACCACACACAATCGCGAACCGCACCATCCCTGCGCTTCTTCAGCGTGAGCAACATCCGTTGCCGTCCGGTCGAGCGGTCTCCGTCGGGTCACGAACGCGGCCCGGCCGATGTCGTGACGATGGACCGGGGAGGCTGATCGATTGGGACGGTTCCCGAGGTTCGGGGATGAACCCGGCTGCCGCCGGGGAATCGGCGGATGCCGCTTCCTTCCGGATCGAACGGGCGGCTCTCAGGCGAAAATGCGGCTGCCGTACGATTCCGGTATCTTTTTTCGGAATGCCGGGTTTATGTGCGAACACGGACTATCACTCCCAATGAGTCCGCTGTGCCCACTCCATTGGTGACTCCCAGTCTCCGGCCATGTTACGTCACGCTCATGCTCGCTACTACAGATATCTGTACACTCTACGCGCCGATAGTCCGCGTATTGGGCTATTACGACGTGTTCAACTACCCATTGCGGGAGGAGGAGATTCATCTCTTTCTGCCGGTGCATGGGGTTTCGTCCTATGAGCTGAGAGGGACGGTGGCGGAGCTTGTTGCCGATGGCAAGCTTATCAAGGACCGCGGCTATTATTACCTTCCGCATCAGACCGGGGCGATCGTCGATCGCCGGATCGCAATGGAACAGGAGGGGCGCCGGATGTGGCGGGCGGCGCTCAGGGTTGCAGCGGTGATGCGTTTCGTTCCATTCGTTCAGGGGGTATTCGTCAGCGGCCAGTTGTGCCGCTATATCGCCGACCAGTACAGCGATATCGACTACTTCATCGTGACCGCGCCGGGGCGTCTCTGGATAGCCCGCACCATTCTCGTTGCCATACGGCGTATCTTCCTTCTCAACAGCCGCAAATACTTCTGCACGAACTACTACGTCAGTGCGGACAACCTTCGGGTTCGCGAGCGGAACGCGTATGTTGTGTGCGAGGTTGCATCGTTGAAGCCGTTGTACAACCGCGGGCTCTTCAATCGCTTCATGAGGGAGAACTCCTGGATCAAGGAGTTCTATCCCAACTTCACCATGGAGCAGGTGGAGATTCGGAGAACGGTGGAGGGTGGGGAGCGCCTCCGCGGATTTCTGGAGCGTCTTCTTCCGTCCCATCTCGCAACGAAGCTGGACATCCGGCTGATGATGATGACACGCAACTTCTGGCGTCGTAAGTTCCCGGGAATCGATCCGCGGGCGTACGATGGAGCCCTTCGGACGCGCCGCGACGAGTCGCGGGCGCATCCAAACGATCAGGCGCCGAAGGTGCTCACGATGTACCGTGCTCGACTGGCGCAGTACGGGATCTCCGATGAGTGACATTCTCTTCACGCACAGCTACTTTCTTCGCTTCGATCCGAAAGAGTATCGGGCGATGATGCCGTATCAGCCTCTCGGGACGCTCTACGCAGCGGCCGTTGCCCGGGAGGCAGGCTATTCCGTTGCCCTCTTCGATTCCATGCTCATGGAATCGCCCGAGCAGATCGCCGAGCATCTGGTTCGCCACACGCCGCGCTTCCTGATTATCTACGACGACGACTTCAATTACCTCACGAAGATGTGCCTCACGCGCATGCGTGAAGCGGCGTTCCGCATGGCCCGCCTCGGGAAGAAGCATGGCTGCACGGTGATCGTGCACAGCTCCGATGCCACCGATCACCAGGAGAAGTATTTCGAGCACGGGGCGGACTACATCATGTTCGGCGAGGCGGAGCAGACACTGCGCGAACTCCTGGATCACCTGCACGGCAGGGGGGCTGCGCATGCCGGGGAGATCGCGGGCGTTGCGGTGCGCGATGCCGATGGAATTATCCGCAGGGGGCCGCGCCGTTCCGTTCTGCGTGAACTGGATTCGCTTCCGATGCCGGCCCGCGACCTTGTGGACGTTGCGGCGTATCGCTCCGAATGGCGTCGCCGGCATGGCTACTTCTCCATCAACGTTGCAACCACGCGCGGCTGCCCGTACCGCTGCAACTGGTGCGCCAAGCCGATCTACGGCCGGGTATACAACTCCCGCTCCCCGCGGTGCGTCGCCGAGGAGTTCAGGGCGCTGAAGGAGGAATACAATCCGGACCACATCTGGATCTGCGACGACATCTTCGGTCTGAAGCCGGGATGGGTGGAGGAGTTCAGCCGCCACGTTGCGGAGCTGGATGCGGTGATTCCGTTCAAGTGCCTCTCCCGCGCCGATCTGATTCTGCGCGGCGATACCGCGGCGGCGCTGTCGCGGGCCGGCTGCGCAACGGTCTGGATCGGCGCCGAGTCCGGCGCGCAGAAGGTGCTGGACGCGATGGAGAAGGGAACGACGGTAAGCCAGATCCATCGCGCAACCGCCAAGCTTCGTGCGTACGCCATTCGCGTGGGCTTCTTCCTTCAGTTCGGATATCCGGGGGAGGGAGATCGCGAGATCGATGCAACGCTGGAGATGGTTCGGCGCGCGTTGCCGGAGGAGATCGGCATCTCCGTTTCGTATCCGCTTCCGGGGACCAAGTTCTACGAGCGCGTGATCGGCGAGATGGGGGAGAAGCGGAACTGGAGCGAGAGCGCCGATCTTGCCATGATGTTTCACGGAACCTACAGCACGGAGTTCTACCGTGCCCTCGCGCGCTATGTGCATCAGGAACACCGGCGCCAGCAGGGCCTTCGTGCCATGCGCTCCTTCTTCACGAACCTTCCCGTTCCGCCCAACGCATCGCGCCGCGTGCTGCTGCTGCCGTACCACACGGTGCGCGCGGCGTTCCATTCGTTCATGGTACGCCGGTTGCGCCGTCCCGTGGCCCCGATGCGCATCATGCTGCCGGTTGTTCAGCCCGCCGGGGAAACCTGAGCCGGCCCCCTCCGGCCCTTCCACAGATCTCATTCTTCCGCATGCGCCGCCGAATCTGCATGATCGTTCCAGGCTGCTCCGCCGACGAGAGCGACTGGTGCATTCCGGTTGTGCGCAATATCATGGCGGGCCTCGCCGGCCGTCACGATCTGGTGGTCTATACCCCGCACTATCCCTTCAGACGTTCCACGTACAGCCTCTTCGGCGCAACCGTGCATTGCCTCAGCGATCGCAGGGAGCATGGGGTGCGGCGCATCCTTCTGTGGCGCGAGCTTCTGGACCGCGTTCGGCGCGATCACCGCGCCGCGCCGTTCAGTCTCGTGCACTCCCTCTGGGCCACCGAAACCGGCTTCCTCGGCGCACGTGCGGCCGCGCGCATCGGCGTGCCCCTGATTGTGACGATCGGCGGAGGCGAGCTGGCTCGTTATCCCCGCGAGAACTACGGCGCGCAGCTCTCCATGGTGCAGCGAGCCTTCGTGCGAACAGCGTTCAGGCGCGCGGCGGCGATCACGGCCGGCTCCGCCTGGATTGCCCGGCGCGTGCCGGCGGAGTTCCAGCCCCGGCTGCACCGCCTGCCGCTGGGGGTGGATACGGAGATGTTCACACCGATGCCGATGCGCGGCGGTGCGCGGCTGCTGGTGGTTTCCTCCATGATCCCGTTGAAGGATCACAATTCCATATTGCATGCGTTCGCCGACGTGCGGCGCGCACGCCCCGATGCAACGCTCGCGATGACCGGCGAGGGGTTCGAGCGTGAACGGATCGAAGCCTCCGTCCGCGATCTGGGTCTGGCCGGTTGCGTTCGCTTCCACGGGGACGTGCCGCACGATCAGATGCCGGCGCTGTATCGCGATGCGGACCGGCTGCTGCATGCCTCGCTGTACGAGTCGCAGGGGATGGCCATCCTGGAGGCGCTTGCAACCGGGCTTCCGGTGATCGCATCGGACGTCGGCGTGGCGGCGGAACTGCCCGCCGAACTCGTCTACCGTTTCGATCCGGGCAACGCGGATGCAATGGCCGCACAGATCCTTCGCTCGCTTGCCGATGGCGTGCACGCGCATGCCTGCGCCGAAGCAGGCCCCGCGGCCATCGCTCGGGGCTATTCGCTCGCAGGCATGTTCGAAGCATTCGATCGTCTCTACAACGAGGTGGCGCCATGAGCGTGCCGCCAATAGCCGGTATCTCATCGATCCGTGAGCGCATGATCCGATACGCCTGTCCAACCTGTCGCCGGCCGCTGGTGGAGGATGGCGATGATCTCCTCTGCATGCACGACGGCTTCCGCAGCCGGCAGTGCAACGGCGTTCGCGGCTTCCTCTCGGCTCGCGAGGCGGAGTGCCATGCATCGTTCGTCGAGGAGTACGGCGCGATCCGCAGTGCGGAGGGGCGCGGCTCCGACGGGCCGGAGCACTACCTTGCCCTTCCCGATGCGCCCGTGGCGGACCCGAAGCACGAGGAGTGGCGGATGCGGGGTGAGAGCATGCGCTGGCTGATGGGGGTGCTGGCACGGCATTTCGCCGGACGTACCCTCGCGATCGTGGATGCGGGAGCCGGCAACTGCTGGCTGAGCCGGCATCTGGCCGAGGCGGGGCACGAGGTGGTGGCGCTGGATGTATTCGCCGACGCGCGCGACGGCCTTGCCGCCGGCCGGCACTACCTGGAACATCTTCCGATCTCCTTCGATCGTGTCCTTGCGGACTACGCCAGCCTGCCGTTCGTGAACGCGTGCGTGGACGTGGTGATCTACAACGGTGCCTTCCATTATGCCGGAGACATGCGCGGTGTGCTGGCGGAGGCCGTACGCGTGCTGCGTCCCGGCGGCCTCGCAATCATTCTGGACTCACCGATCTACAGCGACTATGCCAGCGGCATGAAGATGCTCGCCGAGCGCCGCATCAAAGGCCGTTCCGCATTCCTCACCTTCGCGGGATTGCGGCTGATGGCGGACGCGCTGGCCTTCGAACTCGAGATCGACGTCCCGCGCCGCAGCCTGTTCACACGCCTGAAGCGCAGGCTGGCCGAAGTACGCATGGGGCGCGAGGTTGCAACGATGGGGCGTGTGGTGTTGAAGGCGTAGAGCGGGAACTGGTGCACTCCCGCCGCGACCGCATCCGCCGGACCGTTGCCGATGCGTCGAGCGGATCGGGCTCGAGGTGACTCGAGCCCTGTGAACATGGGCGCTCCGGGATCAGTGCCGCTGCAGGCTGCTGGAGCTACCAATCGGCGCGGCGCGGTAGGGAACCGGTTCCCATTCGTTGCCCTCCGTCGGCCAACAGCCCGTTGCCGCCATTCACCCATCACCCGCAGCAGATCGGGGGTGTCAGAGCGCCCGCCATGCGACAGCGGATCCCGGCCGCTTCCCTACGATGCCTTCGGCGGCAGATCGCGCGCCTCCGGATTGTCCATGAAACCATGATGCTTGTGCGAGCCGTCGCAGAACGGCTTTGTGGTGGAGAGGCCGCAGCGGCAGAGTGAGACCACGGTGCGCCCGCCAAGCCCATAGGCATTCCCTTCGGGGTCGACAATCGTGAAGTTCCCCTCGATCCGGTAGGGACCGTTCTTGGAGACCGTGATTCTGGCTTCGGCAGGTGCCGGGGTTTCTGCAGCCGGCGAGGTTGCCGGAGTTGGCTGGGGTTGTGGAGCCGGCGGGGTTGCCGGTGTATCGGGAGTATCGGCCATCGAAGTGATTCAATAATGTGTTGAGCGCAGACAGGGCCGGACGGCAGGGCCGCGACCGGATCAATATATCGTTTCCCCTTTTACCGTACCGTTCCGCTCGCCGATCTTTCCAATCCATGATGCTTTCTCGCCTCGCGATAACATTATCCCTCATGCTGTTCGGTGCTGCCGGCGGCATGGCTCAGGGCATTCGCGTGGCCGAACGATTCCCGGTTGGCGCTGCGGACTCCGTGATCACCCTCTCGCACGAGTTCGTTGTTCCCGGCTCGCTCCATCTCCTGCTGGACTCGCTTCCGATTCTCGGAACGCCGGGCGAGCTCACGCTGGATGCACGCTTCGGCCTCCTGCGGCTTGGGCCCGATCTGCGCGCGCGCCTGAGGAGCGATTCATTCCAGCAGCATCATCTCGTTGCCGAGTACAACTACCGCCCGCTGGTGTTCCCGCGCGAGTACTACGGCCGCAAGCTCGTTATCGTGAACGACTCCGTAGCCGGCCCCCGCATGATTGCGCAGCCGCCTCCGGACCTCTCCGGCTCCGGCATCTTCGGCCGCAACCTGCAGCGCAGCGGATCGATCGTGCGCGGCTTCACCGTGGGGACCAATCGCGACGTCACCGTGCAGAGCGGGCTGCGCCTGCAGTTCAGCGGTTTCGTCACGGACGATGTGGAGGTGCTTGGCGCGCTCACGGACGAACAGACGCCGATTCAGCCGGAGGGGAACACGCAGACGCTTCGGGAGGTGGACAACATCTTCATGGAGATCCGGGCGAAGGGGGCGGACGCCGTGCTGGGGAAATTCATCTCCACCAACGCCGGAAGCTACACCGGATACTCGCGCAAGCTGCAGGGTGTCAAGGGGATCGTGTACTACGGCGGGATCGGCAGCACCGAGGCCGTTGTGGGGATCGCACCCGGCCGGTTCCGCACCCAGACCATCCAGGGGCAGGATCGCAACCAGGGTCCGTATCGTCTCACCGGCGAGAACGGCGAGCGGAACATCGTGCTGGTTGCCGGCAGCGAGCGCGTGTACGTGGACGGTGCCATCATGGTGCGCGGCGAGAACAACGACTACGTGATCGACTACGGTACCGGCGAGATCTTCTTTCAGACACGGCGGCCGATAACGGCGCTCAGCCGTATCACGGTGGACTTCGAATACACGGAGCGCCAGTACAGCCGCACCTTCCTGGCGGTGAAGAACAATACCTACTTCGCCGACAGCACCATCACGCTCTCGGCAACGTACCTGCGCGAGTCCGACAATCCGGACGAGACGATCGATGTAACGCTTACCGATGCCGATCGTTCGCTGCTTGCGCGTGTCGGCGGCGACCGGACGCGCGCTGTGCGTACCGGTGTGCTGTACGTGGGGCGCAACGACACGGTGCGTGGCAGCTACATCCGTGTGGACACCACGATCAACGGCGCTCCCGATTCCGTCTTCCGGTATGCCCCGGACGATCCCGATGCCCTCTACAACGTCGCGTTCTCCATATCACCCACCGGCATCGGCGACTACCGGTACGTGGCCTTCGGGCAGTACGAGTATGCGGGGAAGGGGCTGGGCACCTATCTGCCGGTGATCTATCTGCCGCTCCCCGAGCGGCGGCAGATCGGTGCACTTGCGCTCGCCGCACGTCCGGTTGCCGGCGTCGCGGTCAACGCGGAGGCGGCGTACAGCGATGCGTCGTTGAATCAGTTCAGCACCGATCCTTCGGCAACGCTGCGCGGCGGCGCGTTCAACATCTCCGCAACGGCACGCCGCGACACGTTGCGGATCGGCCGCGCCGCGCTGGGCTCGGTACGGTTTGGGGCGCGCGCGGAGTATCTCGGCGCATCGTTCGAGCCGCTGGAACGTGTCGGGGAGGTGGACTTCACGAATCGCTGGAATGCCGGCGAGCGCCCCGGCACCGGGCGGAACGACAATCTCATCGTGGAGGATACGCTCCTCTGGTCGCCGGTGCGGCGACTGGAGCTTGGCGCCTACAACGGCCTGCTGCGCCAGGGGAGCAGTTTCCATTCCGCACGGCAGCAGTACTCTGGGCGCTTCATCGGCGATACGCTGATTCCCGGTGCGGACTACACGTTCGAGTTGATTACCTCCGACACCGCCGGCATCAGGAAGACGAACTGGCTGCGGCAGCGCGGCGGCGCGGACTACTCGCTCGGCATCGTCACGCCGGCGTTCCGCTTCGAATCCGAACGCCGGGAGGACCGTGCAATCGCCGCCGGCGAGTTGCTGCCCCTCTCCTACCGGTTCGTGGAGGCCGGGCCGGAGCTGCGCATCACGCTGCCGTTCATGGTGGGCACGATGAGCGCGCGATATCGCACGGAGGATTCCGCCCGCTTCGATACGGCCACGGCGAACGCACTCTTCGTACACGACGGGAACACACAGACCTACTCGATGAGCGGCGAGCTTCGCGGCGTGCGCGACCTCTCCTCCACGGTGCAGTTCACGTACCGTCGCCGTACGTACGACAGCGTGCCCGGAGCCGATCCCGCCGGCCGTCTGAACAACACCACGGTGCTCGCCCGCTCGCAGACGCGATGGAACGGCTTCAATCGCGGTCTGGATCTCGATGCGCTCTACGAGGTGCAGACGGAGCAGGCCGCCAGACTGCAGCGCCTGTTCGTGCGCGTGCCGCTGGGGCGCGGGGACTTCACCTGGACGGACCTGAATGGCGACGGGCTGCAGAGCGAGGACGAGTTCCGTCCGGCGCTCCTGAACGACGGCGAGTACGTCCGGATCGATCTTCCCACCGAACAGTTGTACCCGGTGATCAACCTGCGCACCTCCACACGGCTCCGCCTGCAGCCGCGCAATGTGATCCAGCCAACCACCTGGCTCGGGCGCCTGCTTACCCCGGTGACCACGGAGACGACGCTCCGTCTGGAGGAGCAGAGCCAGGATCAGCGCGAGAGTGATATCTATCTCCTTCGCTTCAGCCACTTCCTGAACGACTCCACAACCATCAATGGTACCGCGCTGGTGCAGCAGGATGTCAACCTCTTCGAGACGAATCCGGAGTACTCCTTTCGTTTCCGCGTGCAGTCCAGCTACGGGCTGCAGCGCCTGGTCTCCACGATCGAGCGAACCGAGAACGTGGAGCGATCGCTGCGCATCCGCTGGCAGCCCACGTTCGATATCGGCGTGCAGCTCGATATCGCCGGCAACCGCGGACTGCTGCACAGCACCGACACGACATCCACGCGCCGGTTCGATCTGACGGGGTTCACGGTCTCCAACGATCTCAGCTATCGGCCCACGCAGCCGCTCGAGGTGGGCTGGACTCTGAAGCTGATGACCTCGCGCGACGTGTTGCCGGTTGTGCCGCGCACGACGCTTCTGAACACGAACTCCATCAGAGTAGGATATGCGCTCGCCACGCAGGGGAGGCTGAGCGGGGAACTGGAGCGGACGAACGTGAGCGGCACCAACATCGGCGGCGATGCGTTGCTGCTGCCGTACCAGCTCACCAACGGCTACGCGATCGGCACGACGTGGACGGCGCGCATCGGAGTGGACTATCGCTTCGGCGCCAACCTTCAGGCCTCCGTCAACTACACCGGGCGCGCCCAGCCCCCCTCGATGCAGGTGCTTCATATCGGACAGGCGGAGGTGCGTGCATTCTTCTGAGGAGGTTCCGGCGACGATCGCGGCATGGCGATTCTTGTAGGATGGTATGGCGTGGAATGATGGAGGGAGCGAGAAGGGGTGCCGTCCGTCCCCGCGCCGCCCGCCGGCAACGGCGCTTGAGCGGACATTCGATCCGTCATCGCGAGAAACTCAACCCCGACAGTGTCTGGGTATTCCTCTGCACCGGCCGTTTCAACGGATAGTCCTCCCCCTGAATGAGCGGCAGGAATCAGCCAGGGTCGCAAGACCCTGGAGAGCAAGCCCCTGGAGGCGGGAGCCACAATGATGCCCGGAAAACAGTGCGGCCGCATCGCGTACGTGCGATGCGGCCGCAAACGTTGTCTCTGCCCCGGCGTATCAGCGCGTCACGATCATCGGATGCGACACGGCCGTGCCGTTGGCGACGATCCGTACGAAGTAGGCGCCGGACGGAAGGCCGGCGGCCTGGAACGGAAGCACGTGCTCGCCGGCATCCATGATGCCCTCATGCAGCAGCGCCACCTCCTGGCCGCGAGCATCCATCACGCTTACGCGCGCCTGCGTGCGCTCCGGAAGCGTCACGTGCAGCATCGTGGCGGCCGTAAACGGATTCGGGACGTTCGCGATGCTCATGCCGTTGGATGCGCCTGCGGCAGTTCCGTTCTCCACGCCGAGAACCGCCTGCTCGTCGTACATCACCAGACCGCCATCCACCGTTCCAACCCAGACACGCTGGTTGTTGTCCACGAACACCGACGTGAGACGGTCCTCCGTAAGGCCGGAGTTCTCGTTGCTGAAGACGTTCCAGTTGTTGTTCTTGAACTTCACCAGGCCCGTTGCACCGGTGGAGACCCAGACGGCGCCGTACTTGTCGGAGGAGATGCCGGTAACCGCATCGCTCGGAATCTGCGAGTTGGAACTGGAGTAGTTCTTCCACTTGCTTCCGTCATAATGCGTGAAGCCTGCATCGGCCGTGCCGGCCCAGAGCGAACCGTCCGTACGATCAACGGCGAGCGACGTGATGATATCGCTGCCGATATCCGGGTTGTCGTTGTTCGAGTAATGCGTCCAGGTGGAACCGTCGTACTTGAAGATGCCGTTGAAGCCGGTGCCGATCCAGATGGCGCTGCTGTTCTTGTCCAGCGCGAGCGCCGTCACGGTGGCGCTTCCAAGGTCGGAGTTCGACGAGTTGTATGCGGTCCAGGTGGTGCCGTCATACTTCAGGAGGCCGGCATCGGAACCGATCCAGATCACGCCCGAGCGGTCCACCACGATCGGCCCGTACTTCCGGCCGCCTCCAGGCACCGTCTGCGACTGATAGGCGTTCCCGTTCTTCTTGGCGATACCGTTTGCCTTGGTGACCCAGTAGTTGCCGGAGCTGTCGAGCGCGATGTTGATAACGGCCGCGAAGCCGAAGGACATCGGGCCGGCAACGGTCCACTTGGTTGCGCCGTCGTACTCCATGGCGGCGCTCTTCGAGCCCAGCCAGACATTGCTGGTCTTGTCCACCATCACGCTGCCGACGTTGTTGCCGTACATGCCGGTGTGGGTGATGCTGGTCTTCACATAGCTGCCGGTCCGATTCTCCGCGACACCGGTCTGCGTCCCGGCCCAGATGGAGTTGTCGGCATCACCGAACGCAGAGAACACCTCGTTGGCCTGGTTGCTGGTGGTGGAGGTGGGGTAGCGCGTAATGGTAGTTGCGCGGTCCCAGACCGCGAGCCCGGTGTAGGTGCTGAAGAGAATGGAATTGCCCGGCCCCGGACGGATCTCATGGATCGGTCGCACGGTCACCTCGAAGTTCGGCTGATTCGGCAGGCCGATGTCCATGTCGTTCAGGCGCTTGCCGTCCGCATCGATCTGCGTTACATGGCCCGTTGCCTCGCCCACCCAGATCTCGCCGTTCAGATCCGCATTGATCGTCGTGATGCTGTCGCTCGAGGTGGAGGTCGCTCCCTTGCGGATGCTGGTGAAGTCGCTGCCGTTGTACTTCATGAGGCCCTTGGACACCGTACCGATCCACACCGTTCCGCTGCTCGTCACCGAGACGGAGGTGAGCTTGTTGTCGATCATGTTCGTGTTGTCCATGGAATAGGTCTCCCATCCACCCGAACCATCGAGCTTCGCGAGCCCGGCCAGCGTCGCCACCCAGAGCGTGCCGTTGTGATAGGCGAGGGCGTTGATGGCGTTCGAGGGGAGAGGGGAATTGTTCATGTTGTACGCCGTCCAGTTGGTCCCCTTGTCGAACTTCATCAAACCGCCATCCGTGCCGATCCAGATATTGCCGTTGCCGTCGGCGAGCATGGCATTGATCGTCATGTTGCGCAAGCCGGAGGTTGCACGATCGTAGTAGGTCTTGTTGCCGGATACTTTCTCGATCTTCACGAGTCCACCGCCTAGCGATCCGGCCCAGACGAAGCCGCCGTCGTTCAGAAGAACACCAACGACGCTTCCATCGAGATAATTGGACCAGTGAACCCATTGTGCCTGCGCACCGGCCATCGGGATCAGGCAGAGCAACGCAAGGATGGCAAGAACATGTGGGTAACGATGCTTCATCGTAACAACCTGCTGTTAGGTGAATAATGCGAGGGTGCGGACTGACTGGCGCCGTTGCCGGGCCGATCGATTCCGCTGCAGCGATTGCATGAGCCGGAACCTGCGATCGCTGGTTCCGGATGCATGCTGGCAGGCATCGACCAAGGAGCCACGACCGGGGGCGGTCTGAATCTGGTGTTCATGCGGTATTGGGGTAGAATTGCCGGTGATGCCCGCAATTGTCCGCATGAACACGAAAGTAAAGCAATTTGCAACGGCTCTGGAAGGAAAATTCTCGTCGCTTCCTCCGCAGGCCGGGCCAATCCTTGGGGGTCCGGGTGGTGCGCCATCACCGCGCCCGGGGCGGCTCGCGTATGGCCATGCGTTTCCGGATAGCCCTGCGCGGGCGCCGCATGGCAGTGCGTTCCCGCCTTTGCGGTGTGCGCGGGCTGCAGGCGGCTTCGTAACTTCTCCGCATGCGCATTCTGCTGGCAACACATAACCCGCACAAGGCGGATGAACTCGGGTCCATTCTCGGAACACTCGAGTCCATCACCCTTCTCACGCTGGACGATCTTCCGGCGCGCCCGGCTGAGCCGGTCGAGGACGGCGCAACGCTGGAGGCCAATGCCTACATCAAGGCGGCCGAGATATTCGCCGCGACAGGCATCCCCACCATTGCCGACGATACCGGGCTGGAGGTGGCAGCGCTCGGAGGGGCGCCCGGCGTCTATTCCGCGCGCTATGCCGGAGAGGGAGGTACCTACGCGGACAATTGCCGCAAGCTGATCGCCGAACTCGAGCACTCCGGGGCTGCCGATCGCTCCGCGCTGTTTCGCACGGTGATCTGCTATACCGACGGCGATCGAACACTGCTTGCCGAAGGGAGCGTGCGGGGGATGATCCTTCCAGAGCCGCGCGGTGCCGGCGGGTTCGGCTACGATCCTCTCTTTCAGCCGGAGGGGAGCAGCCGCACCTTCGCGGAGATGGATGCGGCGGAGAAGAATGCCGTAAGCCACCGCGGGCGGGCACTGGCTGCGCTGCATGAGATGCTCGCGCCATATTTCGATGAAGGGCAATGACGGATCCCGATGCACCGCACGATGCCTCCTACGAGCGCGTTCCCGTGACGCGGAGCATCGTTGTTACCGCTGGACAGATGCCGGAGCGGATCGATCGCTTCATCACGCATGCGGTGATGCGCGCAACGCGCAACAAGGTGCAGAGCGCCATCGACGCCGGCGCCGTGCTGGTGAACGGACGGCCCACCAAGGCGAACTACAAGGTGAGGCCTGGCGATGAGATCGAGATCACGCTGATGAAGCCGCCTCCCATCACCCTCGTTCCGCAGAACATCCCGCTGGATATCGTCTACGAGGACGCGGACCTGCTCGTGGTGAACAAGGCTGCCGGCATGGTGACCCACCCGGGCTATGGCAATCGCGATGGAACGCTTGTCAACGCCGTGCTCTATCATGTCGGCTCGCTGCCGGAGGTTGGGCCGGGCCTCATGGTTGAAGACGAAGACGATGATGTGGAGGAGCCGGGCGTCGGGAGAGGTGGGGAGGATGATGAAGATGTGGATGATGCGGAGGAGGCAGGCGGGGAGGGGCCGCGCCCGGGAATCGTTCATCGGCTGGACAAGGAGACGAGCGGGTTGATGGTGGTTGCGAAGAATACCGAAGCGCAGGTTGATCTGGCGCGCCAGTTCGCCGAGCGGACGGCCAAGCGTGAATACTGGGCCGTGGCATGGGGCGTGATCGAGAACGACGAAGGGGAGATCGAGGCCAGCCTTGGCCGCGACACGCGCGATCGGAAGCGGTTCGCCGTTGTGCGCCGCGGCGGCAAGTACGCGCTGACGCGATATCGGGTGATCAGGCGATTCGAGTTCGCGACGCTCGTCGCGCTCCGCCTTGCCACCGGGCGTACACATCAGATTCGCGTGCACATGGCACATATCGGCCACCCGCTCTTCGGCGATCCCACGTACGGCGGCCGGGCAGTCGTCTATCCCGGACCCGGCGGGAAGCACCGGCAGCGCGTTGCGAATCTTCTGAACATCATGCCGCGCCAGGCACTCCATGCCAGGACGCTCGGCATCACGCAGCCGCGCACCCGAGAGTGGCTGGAGTTCGAGTCCGAGCTTCCCGCGGACATGCTCGCGCTGATCGATGCGCTTCAGTAGGCGGCGGCCTGCGGATATTCTCCGGGCGAAGGAAGCCGCGTTGCGATTGCCCGATGCATATAATGCCAGACGCCGCCCGTACCGGTGATCGGTACGGACGGCGTTGGAGGCGAATCGGCGGAGTGAGGGTTCCGTCCAGTTACTTCGCCACAACCACGCGGCCGGTCTCGAGGCTGGAGCCGCTGCGGATTGCGTAGAAGTAGATGCCGTTCGGAAGCGCGGCGGCATCGAATTCCACCGATGCGTCACCGGCGTTCATCATCGTTCCGTTGGCAGGCGTTGCAACGATGTTGCCACGAGCGTCCGTCAGGGTTACGGTCACCGCCTGCGGCCTGGCAAGCGAGAAGCGGATCGTGGTTGTACCGTGGGACGGATTGGGGGCCACCATCGAGTGCTCGATGCTTCCGCCGGTCTGCGCCTCGTCCACGCCGCTGATCTCTGCATTGCGAGCGAACATCTGCACGGTGCCGTTCGGGTTGCTGCTGTAGTCCACCGGATACTCGCCCGGGACGATCGTGTTGTAACCCAGCACCGCGGCCACCGAGGAGTCCAGCGTCAGCGGCGCGTCGATGTGGAGTACCGAATCGGCGGAGGCCGGTACGCTCTGGAACTCCATCGTGATCATCCCGTTCTCCGCGCTCATCAGTGCCGGTGCATCGTTCCCGGCACTCAGCACCGTGGAGCCCGTGCCGTGCTTCGCTGCGGCGTCGAACAGGATGCGGACGCGGCAGATACCGAAGCCTGCGCAGTTCTGGCTCGGGCGGCCAACCGTCACCTCCACCGTGAATCCGAGACGCTGTACCGCGAGATCCACCGAACCGTACGGGTTCTTCGAGTAGTCCACCGTGTAGGCGCCCGGACGAACCACCAGGCTCTTCGCTCCGAGTGCCCGCGCCACGTTCTGGTCCAGCTCCAGCGGCTCGTCGATCATCAGCACGTCGCCATGTGTTGCCGGCATCGACTTCAGGTCCAGATGAAGCACGTTCCCCTTCAGCCGTCCGCTTGCTCCGGTCTGATCGTCGGCCGGGAAGCCGATCGTGATGCTGCAGATACCGAAGCCTCTGCAATTCTGGTTGGGGCGGCCGATCCGGATGTTGATGTCGATCCCCATCCGCTGCATCGGAAGATCCACGGAGCCGTTCGGGTTCTTCGTGTAGTTCACGCGGTACGTGCCGGCCGGGATCACCACGCTGGTTGCGCCCAGCGCCTTCGCGGTTGCGGAGTCCACGGTGATCGGCTCGTCGATCACCAACGCATCACCCTGTACCGGAAGCTTCGATGCGAACTCCAGGTGAAGCATGGTGCCGTTGAGTGTGCTCACTGCCGGGACTCTGGATGCCAGATCGATATCGGCTCCGATCGTGATGCTGCAGATACCGAAGCCGGTGCATCCCTTGCTCCTGCGTCCGATCTCGATGTTGATCGTGATGCCGAACCGCTGCACCGGAAGATCC
>DASZRW010000074.1:0-12936 GCA_035549015.1 Kapaibacterium sp. (SeqCode) | reverse complement strand
AGTTCTCGATGAACGTATGACGTTCGTGCATAGGATCAGTCCGATTCCAACCCATAACGACCCTCCTGTGAGTCGTATGAGTACTGAACTGTTACCTATGTTCCCGGTCATTTCTGTTACCTATCTCCTCGGGCAGTACCCCCATAACTCATACCTCATCACGCTCTCAAATTTTTCTCTCGTGCTGCCGGGCGGCCGTCGACGCAGGTTACCACCGTGGAGAAGCCCCGCCCGGCGATGGCGGCGTAGTCGTGGCCGGCACGTGCGGGATGGATGCCGAGATAGGTCAGCGGTTCGTCGCCGGTATTGATGGTGCGATGCGCGGCGGAGCCGGGGACATACACCACGCCGTTCGGCTCCAGCGGCACCAGATGCGATTCGCCGGTGGCCTCATCCTCCAGCAGCATGAGACCTCTCCCGCGGAGGCCGATGTAGAACTCCGCCGCCGGTCTCCATGTGTGGAGATGCCCCTTGGTCATGTAGTATTCATCGCCGATGCGTCCAGGCAGGATGGTGCCGATGGCGTAGTAGAGATCGCCCGGCCCGTCTGCCGGCTCCACGGCGTACGTGTAGTACACCAGTGGATCGCCATCGGCGAGAGCGGCTGCGTATGCGTCGGCGTCCTGGAAGATGCCGCGAAGGTCGCTCAGGCAACGTTCGGATCGCGACGCGCCCTCGATGACTCCGGTTTCCGGATCGAAGCGGGTGAGAAGATCTGCTGGAGTGAGCATTGGTTCCGATGTTGAGGGTCGGGAAGTTGTGCCGGGCGGTCGCCGGGGACGCCGGGCACGTCGCGGACTTCATTCCATCTGCTGCAGCCCCTGTACCATGCGCCCGATCACGTCGGGGCCGGCGTGCCGGTTCACGAGTTCCATTGCGAGCAGCGCCGCACCGGCCGCCGGAGGAAGCAGGGGGCGCACCATGACGGCCGACGGCATGAGCGCAGCAAGAGCCTCGGACACACATGTGCGATACAGGGCGTTCCCCGCAAGGCCACCGGTGAGCATCACCTCGGGCGAGGTCAGCTCCAGTCTGCCGGCAACGGCCCATGCCATCAGCGCAAGCTCCGCCGCACCGTCGCGAACGATACCACTCGCCGCATCGTCCCCCGCCAGCGCGGCATCGATCACCAGCGGTGCCAGCGTCGCGATTTCCCAGCGGCTCAGCCCGTTCGTCCCCATCAGATGCAGAATCGTTTCGGGGTCCGTGATGCCGAGATGTTCCAGAAGCGTTCGGCTCAGCGCGGTGAAGGCGGCTCTGCCGTCGAGATGGCGCACCGCAGCGGCGAGGCCGCGGATGCCGAACCAGTAGCCGCTTCCAACGTCATCCAGCACGTGCCCCCATCCGCCGGCACGCCACGAGTGCCCATCCACGGTACGGCCGTAGCAGGAGGAGCCGGTGCCGGCAATCAGTGCAAGGCCTGTACGGCCGGGAATGCCGCCGGCAAGTGCGGTGCGGATGTCGTGGTCCACGCCCACATGTCCGGCCATGCCCAGCTCTCGTGCCACCGCTTCGATCGTGGAGCGGTCCGTTCCGGACGTAACACCGGCCAGACCCAGGAAGGCCGCATCGGCGCGGGCGGGAGGGAGGCCGGCATCGTGCCACGCATTGCTTACCGCCTCGGCAATGCTTTCGCGGGCGCACTCCAGACCCACCGCCTGGTAATTCGAAGGGCCTCCCGTACCGTTGCCCAGAATGCTCCCGTTGCTGCCGGCAAGCAGTGCGCGGGTTCGCGTGCCGCCTCCGTCGATCCCGAGAACGATGGTGTCGTGATTCATGATAGCTGCTCGTCTTCCGGTTGAAGCGCCGTGCGCGGCGCCGCCGTGCTATGGCCGCGCCAGGAGGCGCAGGCGTGCCGCGGTTGCCAGTGGCGGGATGGAGCCGGCTGCAGGCCCGATGAACCATGCCTCCACGCTGTCGCCGGCATGGAACTCGCCGAAGCCGGCAGGATGGTCGCGGAGCGAATCGGTGCGAAGCAGAACCGTTGTGTCCGTGACCGTGACGGCCGCAAGGCTGTAGCGTGTGCCGCCGGACTGCGCACCCTCCACTTTCAGGAACCCGGCAATCCGCTCCCGCCGCATCCGCTCCGGCGCAACGATCACGCCGGTGATGCGTCCGCGAATGTCGGGAGCCGCGCCATCGTTCGTCATTCCCTGCCCGCAGCCGCACCACGCCGCGGCGAGCAGGAGCAGCATCGATCTGGATTGGAACCGCATCATCGTGCCGAACATACATCGGCCGGTTACCCGGGGCAAGGGAGGGACGTGGTTATTTCACCCCCTTGTACATCCGGAGCGCGCGCTCCCGCTGTGTCCGATGGTCCACGATCGGCGCCGGGTAGTCCTCCCCCACAATGCATCCCGCACTCTGCTGATCGAACAGATCCGCGCCCGCCGGCCAGTGAACCTTCTTCGCGGAGAACCCGCGCAGTTCCGGGAGATGCGTGCGGATGAACGCGCCGTCCGGATCGAACTTCTCCGACTGCAGCAGCGGATTGAAGATGCGGAACCACGGCTGCGCATCGCAGCCGGTGGATGCACACCACTGCCACCCTCCGTTGTTCGATGCGAGATCGAAGTCCAGCAGATGCCGTGCAAACCAGGCCTCGCCGCGGCGATAGTTCACCAGCAGATCCTTCGTGAGGAACGAGGCCGTCACCATCCGCAGGCGGTTGTGCATCCAGCCTGTTTCGCGCAGCGCGCGCATCGCCGCGTCCACGATCGGATATCCGGTGCGCCCGGCGCACCAGGCCTCGAAGTGATCGTCGCGGCCCGGCCATGCGATCGCATCGAACTCCGGTTTGAACGCGCTGCCGGCAACGTGCGGAAAGCAGGCGAGGATCATCCCATAGAACTCCCGCCATATCAGTTCGCCGAGCCACTTGTTCGCGCCGCCCGCCCGGCCGCTGCCGGCTTCACCCGAGGCGGCGGCACGTGCGCGCCGCACCAGTTCGCGAATCGAGATCGTGCCGAAGCGCAGGTGCGCGGAGAGTCCTGACGTTCCATCAACGGACGGGCGATCGCGCATCTCACCGTACATCGCGATGCGCTCCATGAAGGCGTCCAGCCGTCTCCACGCGGCCCGCTCCCCCGGCTCCAGCCAGAGCGCCGCAGGACTGAAGCCGATATCCTTCAGATCCCATCGATGGCATGCCCCTTCGAGCAGGGAGGCCGGCGCGAGCCGTGTGAGATCGGGCACGCGATCGGAGAGCATCTCCGCTGCTGCAGACTCCAGACGGGCAAGCCACGCGCGCATGTACGGCGTGAAGACGCGGAATGCCGTCCCGGCCTCGGTTGCAATCTCCATCTTCTCGAACACCACCTGGTCCTTCCAGGTATGAAACGCGCGCCCGGCGGCGGCAAGGCTCGCGGCCACGGCGGCATCGCGGTGCAGCGCATCGGGCTCGTGGTCGTGATTGGTGAACACGGCGTCCGCGTTCAACTCCGCTGCGAGCGCCGGTATCTCGGCGCGCGGATCGCCATGCCGCACGATCAGCATCGAGCCGCGCTGCCGCAGCTCCGCATCCAGCTCCGCAAGCGAACGATGGATGAACGTGACGCGGCGATCGTCCCTGTCGGCAAGGCCCTCGAGAATGGTGGTGTCGAACACGAAAACAACGGCAACCTCGCGCGCAGCGCCGCAGGCGGCCGCCAGCGACGTGTGATCGCGCAGACGCAGGTCGCGACGAATCCAGCAGAGCGTGCGGTTGTATTCCATCGGGTCCTGTTGGTGTTCGGCAGTTGGGGTAGCCATTGTGTTGCGAGAAGAACCGGGGCCCGGCCGGCGCATGCATCGCCGGATGGCAATCCTTCCCCTAGGAGGAGAGGAGCCCGATGCAGAGCCCGAACATCAGCAGACCGATTCCCACCGCGATCAGCGCACCCTGAATGAAGCCGCGCCGTTTCCGGACGGCCGCCTGATAGAAGATGATGCCGCCGACTACCGCCGCCGGCACCCAGCACAGTACCCCTCCCAGATCGAACCGGCCGCCTGCGATATTGACTACCCATGCACCGAACGCTGCGGCGTAGAAGACGCCGCCGGTAAGGCATCCCGGAAGCATGTACGATTTCTTCTTTACGGCCTCCTCCTCGAAGGGAAGGTCCGGGTCGATTTCCAATGGGGACTTGTCGCTCATTGAATTGCCGTCTGTTATTGGCCGGGCCTTCGTCGAGATACGGCCGGCATGTTGGCCGAACAGCCGCATCGGGCCAACTGTTCCTCCCGTTGCATCCCTCTGCGTCCTTTGCGGTCGGCTCGTTTACGAGAGCACTGGAAGATCTCCAGCCGGTTCGATCGCCACCGGCCGGTGTGCCTCCTGCAGCCTGCGCGTGTATGCCTCGCGATCGTCGCGATAGAAGATGTTGTAGGTATCGAACGGGATGATGCGTCCGTCCGGATGCACGATGTGCACGCACGATCGCTTTACACTCCGCACATCGAAGTTGTACGGATCGAGAAACTGCATGATGATCACGCGGAAGATGTTGTCGTAGCCGAACCCGTCCGGCACGCTTGCAAGCGGGATGCAGCAGAGGAGTTGCTTCAGGGAGTACTCCGCCGACTCCGGCGAGTGCGAGGTGGAGAAGAGTTTGAACAGATAGTCGCGAAGCGCGGGATGCTGTTCGTAGACGATGGTGCTCCCTTCGGACTGAAGCAGGATGGAGGAATCCACCATGCCGGTGAGAGGCATCACCTCGTTGCCGACCTTGATTGCATACGCCATCGCGATGCAGTCCGGATGGCACGGCACCGGGATCACATCCTCCGGTTTGAAGACGTTCGTCTGTGCGAGGATGCCCTGCCGCACTTCGCCGAGCGTCAGGCGGTCCTGCGCGGGATCGAACTCCTCGGTACGCCCGGCGACCTGCACCGGCTGGAAGGTGACGCCGCGCACGCATCGCTGCTGGAGCGCGAAGTCGATGATGGCGCCGATCTCTCCGTCGTTCAATCCCTTCTTCAGCGTCACCACGAGCGTGGTGGAGATGTTGTAGCGGTTCAATCGTTCCAGTGCGCGCATGCGGATCGCAAGCAGATCCGCACCGCGCAGTTCATGGATCGCCCGGTCGTGCAGCGAATCGAACTGCAGATAGATCTCGAAGCCGGGCATGTAGTCCGCCAGGCGGCGCGCGAACTCCTCATCCTGCGCAATCCTGATGCCGTTCGTGTTCACCATCAGATGCTTGATCGGCCGCTGTTTCGCCATGTCCAGCACGGTGAAGAAGTCCGGATGCAGCGTGGGCTCGCCGCCGGAGATCTGCACCACGTCCGGCTCCCCCTCGTTCTTCACAACGGCATCCAGCATGAAGGCGATCTGCTCCAGCGAGTGATGCTGCATGCGCTGCGGCGACGACTCGGCGTAGCAGATCGGGCAGGTGAGATTGCAGCCGTCGGTGATCTCCACCAGCGTAAGGCAGCTGTGCTGCTCGTGATCGGGGCAGAGACCGCAGTCGTACGGACAGCCGTAGAGCGTTGGGGTGTTGAACTTCTTCGGCAACTGGCCCGGCTTCATGAAGCGGCGGGTACGCTCGTAGTACTCCGCATCGCTGGAGATAAGCACGCGCTCGTGCTTGTGCACGGGGCAGTACTTGTGCATGTAGACCCGGCCATCCTGGAGCACGATCTTGGCCTCCACCTTGCGAAGGCAGGTGGAGCAGATGCTGTTGGTCAGTTCGTAGAAGAGATAGGGGCGATCAGCCATGGGCAGCCTCGGGTGCGTTGAGCATGTGCCGGATGAAACGGTTTCGCGTATGGGACATCAATCACGATCGGCCGGGATCCCTTCGCCCGCAGGCTGTGCAGAGCCGAAGGTGGAAGCCGGCAGGAAGATGCGCGCGCAGAAGAGCGCTGCAGCGAGCGATGCGATCTGAATGGCGCTCAGGCCAAGATACGTATCCGTGTGCGGCTTCAGGAACTCCACTGCGAAGCGGAAGAGAACGTAGGCGAACATGTAGAACCGGAAGAGATAGCCGTTCGCGTACGGCCGCCGGCTTCGATACAGGAGATAAAGCCCAACGGCAAGCACGAAGAGGATCTCGTAGATCTGCGTCGGGTGGCGCGCGATGCCGTCGCCGAAATCCACACCCCACGGGAGCGAGGTCGGCGTGCCGTACGTCGCATCCTCGAGGCCGGTGAGGAAGCATCCGATGCGCCCGATCGCCGTTCCCACGATCAGCGGGAACACGTACGCGTCCCCCGTTGCATAGCGCACACCGATGATCCGCTTCGCAAGTTCCACACCCGCCCAGCCTCCCATCAACCCGCCGACGATCGTCTTGCCGGCGAGCCAGTAGGAAAGCTCCGTACGGTGCGCGAGATAATCGCTCGGCATCTCCACGATGTTGAGGAGGTGCGAGCCCACAAGCGCGCCGAAGATGCAGGCCACAACAATCCACAGATTCTTCTCGAACGGAATCGGAGCATGCTGCCAGCGATGCCGCGTGCGGAGATAGAGCTGAAAGCCCGCGGTGTAGGCAATCATCTCGAACAGCGGATGCGGATGCAGCCGCAGACCGAAGAGATCGATATAGAAGGGGAAGGACAAGGCAGGGGGAAATATGAGTTATGGGTTATGAGTGCCTCATCACCGGGAGTGCCCGGATTTTTGTGTAATAGGGTAGAGCGAAGTTGTCAAGGTACGAACGAACTCCCCGGTTCAGCGGTACGGCTGAAGGGAAGTGGATATGAAGCTCGCGGATAATTTCACTCAACACCCATAACTCATCATCAGTCCGGCGCCGATGATGCCGGCGTCGTTGCCGAAGCGTGCGGCGCGGAGTTCCGCGCGGTGGCCGATGGAGCGGAGGACGCGTGCGCGCATGGAGCGGTGCGCGGCGTCGAGCAGCCGTGCGGAGCCTGCCATGCCGCCGCCGGCGATCACGAGATGGAAGTCCAGCATGTTCAGCGCAGAGGCGAGCGCGGCACCCAGGATATCTCCCATGTCTTCCAGGAACCGGCGTGAGAACTCGTCGCCGGCGTCGGCTGCCTGGTCGATCAGCTCCGGGCTCAGCGCCGCGCCGTGCGCGATCATCGGGTGCAGCCTGGAGCCGGCCTCCTTCCGGAGCCGTTCGGCCGCGATCGCGGTCATGTATCGTTGTCCGACATATGCCTCAACGCATCCGCGCGAGCCGCAGTTACATGCAGGGCCGTTCAAGTCTACGCTGATATGCCCCACCTCTCCGGCGCCGCCCGTTTCACCGCGCCAGATCCTGCCGCCATGAATGATCGAGCCGCCAACGCCGGTGCCGAGGGTGATGTAGAGGAAGCTTTCCGCGCCATGGCCGCTTCCGGCATGGGCCTCCGCGAACGCTGCGGCGTTGGCGTCGTTCTCCACGGCAATCGGGAGCTCCGTGCCCAGGATCGCGCGAAGACGATCCGCCACCGGCACGACTTCCCATCCGGGAAAGTTGGGTGGGTAGCAGACCTCGCCGCTGTTGTTGATAACGCCGGGCACGCCCAGCCCGATGCCGGATATCGAATGATGTGGTGTCGCGAGCAGCGTACCGATGCCGCTCGCGATGCGATTCAGGACGCCCTCCGGGCCGCGCTCCGCCTCGGTGGGGAGCGCATGATGGCCGTGAACCGTTCCATCCTCGCGAACGATGCCGAGCTTGATCGTGGTGCCGCCAACGTCGACACCTATCGCTTCGCGATGGGTCATTGTTCGTCGACGTGATAGATCGTTTCGCCCGGCCGCACCATGCCGTACCGTTCGCGCGCGATGCGCTCGATCACGGCGGTGTCGTTCTTCATCCGTGTGATCTCCGCCCGGAGCGAATCGCCCGTTGCCCGGTCGCGATACATCTGCTCGCGCACCGTGGCGGCCTGCCTCTCCAGTTGAACGCGCTTCAGCAGGCCGCGGTTGCCGAAGGTGAAGATCGCGAGGATCGGGAGCGCCGCGATCAACGCGTAGACCACCTTGCGCCGAAGCGAGAGCGGGCGCCTGCGGAAGAGACGGTTCAGAAACGTGATGCGCATGGGTTCATTCAATTTCATCCGGGGGGCGAATCGGCTCCGAGTGCTCATCCTCGCCGAACTCGCCAAGGTCCTCGATATCGTCGAACGTCTCCGGGATCTCCCGCTCCGCCGGATCCTCCTCCTGTGGCAGATCCCAGATCGTGTGCACGCCGTCGGGATCGTCTATCGTTGGGGCGAGATGCCCGTCATCCGCAATGATCGTGATCGTGTAGCGCTTCCCCTCGCCGAGCGTGATGTAGTAATCCTCCCCCTCGTCCAGCTTCTGCGCCAACTCCTCAACCGAAAGGCGGTCCTCCTCCTCGGTTACCAGGTGCGTGATCATTTCATGATCGTCCGTCAATATCCGCGTGATCTCAGGCATCGCTTCGTTCTCCGATTGTCCTTGTCTGGTTCATCGTCAGTCTCCTCCCGCGGCCTCTCCCCGGCCGGGCGCAGTACCGTGTATGCCGATGGCCGTTCGCCAACGCTTCGCAAGCTGAACATTCGCCGCACAGGAGAACGGCATTCGGAACGTCATCCGTTGAAGAACGGGTGAGAAGATACTATTCCGATGCATTCATGATATTTGCATCACCGGGCCGGTCCCCCGCCGGCTCGATGCGTCCGGTTCGGAACAAGGCATCGAAGCGTGGCATCCGGTGCGTGCGAGCCCCTCGAGAGCGAGGGGATGGGAAGAGATCAGGCACTTCAAACATAAGGAGAAATACCGCCGTGAAACTGTCAATGATTGGAGCCGTGCTCGCGTGCGCCCTGGCCGCAGGTGCCTGCGGCGGGTCGAAGGCCGATGCACCGAAGGAGAAGCACGCCTCCGCGCCGCTGATGGATGTGAACGATCCGCATGTGATGACGATCGCCGTCCCCACGATGCAATGCGAGACCTGCGCCGCGGCCATCACGAAGGGGGTGAAGGGAGTGAGCGAGGCACAGGATGTGAAGGTGGATGTGGACACGAAGACCGTCTTCGTGAAGGTGGCCAACAACACGCCGGACACGCGCAGGCAGATCGAACAGACGATCGCCGGCATCGGCTATTCCACCAGGAGCGTGCAGCGCGATCCCGCCGCCTATGCCAGGCTGCCGGAGTGCTGCAAGGAGACGGGAAAGAGGAAGGAGTAGAATGGGAGTGAACTGCATGTGACGCGAGCAAACCAGAGGTATGAAAAGAAGCGAGCCGCGAATCCGATTGGATCATCGCGGCTCGCTGGTATTCGGTGTTGCGAACTGCCGGCCCTCCCATCTGGATGCTTTGTGCCGTTGTACACCGCGGGGAGTATAGGCCCATCCGCAGAATATATGCACGAGGTGCATGATCGATCCCGTGCCATCAACCATGGAACTCCTGCAACATGAGCGCGGTTTGTCGGCAACCGGGTTGCCGCCGCCATTCCTAATGGTCGGGATTCGTGCTTAGGGTTGCAGTTGCGCTCTGAAGTGTGAAGGCAAGTTCGCCTGTTTCGCTATCCTCGAACTCGACGGGTGAATCCAGAGTCAGATGTTCCTGGACGAAGGGATAGGTATTGACAAGACTGCTCGAGAATGCAACGGGTGTTCGGCTGCGGTATACCTTTCCCGGATGCCAGTCGAACGTGGCTTGCAGGTATAATTCAAGATGTGCGGTTGCCGGGAAATCCTGTTCGGAATTGAAAGCGGTGATTGTCGTTGCGCCGGCGTCGCGCGATGCATCGAGCGACCATGTAAATCCTCCCAGGGCAGGATCGGTACCGCTGGCTGAAAACGATGTGAAGCTCTTTGTCGTGCCGGCAACCGGATCTGCCTGATTGCTCACTGTTTGACCGGAGGCCTCGCCGGACGATTGCAGGTTGCCGCCGCCGAAGTCGGGTTCCTGAATCTGAGCGAGCCAACTACCGATGCATCCGAATATGGAGCCGACCTGGCTCTGATTAATACTCGATACGTATGTGGGGGCCTTCACCCTCGAAAATGCAACGAGCATCAGCATGGCCAGGGGGATTCCCCATGCGCACATTGTCATTACGAAGAATCGCCTGCGATCAGTCTTCATGATAACCTCCAAAATGGATTGATGAAATTCGGCCTCGTAACTTATATCTGTATTTATCGGAGAAACAGTACATCATGAGGTGCCTGCCCCAATTGGGTACCTGCAATCGTGGCTCCGCCATTGTGTCGAGGTTGTGTCGGAATGGAATCTCAACCCGACGTGATCCTGATCGATCTTCCATGCAGCTACCCGTCCAAGCCCGGCACGCAATTCGTGTCACCGATGGCCCGGGTATCAATGGCGCCGATTGTATACTCCGCATGGGAGTCCGGGCCTATGAATTGCAGCCGTTCGTAGTACAGCGGGCCACACCGCAGGCCCAGCAGAATTGGCGTCGCGGTTCATGTGCCAGGATGGGCTGCGGGCTAAGTTGCACGTGGTTCCCAAGTGCATCTCGCCGTGCGTGATCTCTCCGGACATATCCGCACCGCCGCCCCATGCCGCCTGCAGGAAGCATCGCAGCGTGCACGGCGGAGTCTCCGAGAATGCCACCAGAAATCCGGTCACAACTACTTCATGCCGTGACGGCAGTTGCGGCGGGCAATCCATTGTTCCCAACGTTCGTGTCGATACCCGGCACCGTACGGCACGTGCAGCGCAAATCGTAGCGCTGGACGGCCGCCGTGCCGTGCTGACAGAACCAACACACACCCAATTGAAGGAGGCAGAAATGCCTGATTTGCGTTGCATGCGCAGCAACCTGCTGCCGTGCGCCCTGGCCGCGCTGTGCGCTCTTTGCATGACCGTCACGCCGGCAACGGCACAGATCGTTCCCGTCAAGGTTGCCGGCATGTATTTCTTCCAGAAGACCTACGGAGGCACAGACAACGATTTCACCAGCGACGACCTCCTCACCGTGGGGTATTTCGTACGCTGTCATCCGCTGGAGCGTACAACCGACAACGGATTTATCATGGTTGGAACAACGAAGAGTTTCAGCCTGAGCAAACAGAATATCTACGTCGTCAAGACCAGACCCGATGGTGCGTTTCAATGGTCGAAGACATATGGCGTTGCCGGCAACGATGTCGACGGTACGGACATCAAGAGGACGAAGGATGGCGGCTACGTCATTCTCGGGAACGTGAACTATCGCTCTGCGAACAGCGATGCCGCTCCGACGAGTTCCGCCGATATCTACGTTGTCAAAACCGATGGAACAGGCAACAAGCAATGGGTCTTCAAGTATGGGACCGCGCAGGCGGACATGGGATACTCCATCCAGCAGACCAGCGATCAGGGGTATGTCATCACCGGCAGTTCTCATTCGGCAGCGCGACTGGACGATGTCTTCCTCGTGAAGCTGGATAAGAACGGTGCGTTGCAGTGGAGCAAGACGTACGGCGGCGCCAAGGACGAGATGGGATACTACGTGCGGCAGACCACCGACGGCGGATTCATCATCACGGGGAACACGCAGAGTTTCGGCTCCGGCACGCAGGTGTATCTGCTCAAGACCGACAATGCCGGCACGTTGCAGTGGAGCAGAACGTTCGGTGCGGGGAACGGCTATTCGGGTGGGACCGCAGTACAGCAGACCAGCGATGGTGGATATGTCGTTACGGGCTACAGGCAGACCGGTAAGATGGCCGTGTACCTGATCAAGACCACCTCGACCGGCGCGCTGCAGTGGTCCAAGGACTACGTCTCAACGAGGACCGATGAAGAGGTGAGCGGGTGGGACGTGCAGCAGACGCTGGGCGGCGCGTACGTTATCGCGGCCTATGTCAACGGAGCGCCGAACCGGGAGATGGCCGGCCTGTTGAAGACGAACAGCACCGGGACGCTTCTCTTTTCCGGCGCATACGGAGGACGCTCCGGCGGCGGCATCAGCGGCGCGTTTGCGTTGCAGGTCACCGACGGGTATGCAATCGGCGGACACTCCAGTACCATGAAAGGGCCCAGCACCGATTACGACCTCTACCTGGTCAAGACCGATACCAATGGCAACGCGCCCTGCTATCAGGAGTCGCTGACCATGTCTACCGGTTCGCCGACCGAGGTTGCATCCGTGTCGACCACCATCACGACCACAGGAGTGCGGTCTGCCACAACCACTGCCGTTCTCTCCCCAGCCACGAGCATCCAGGCTCTCTGCCTGCGGGAAGTGCAGATCACCGGTATTGTCAACCTCGGCATCAACGACGGCCGGTACTCGATCGTGGGTGCCTCTGTTCCGGATATCGGTGGTGAGCCGAATATGGACCCGGCGCACATCTGGAAGAGCGAGGCGATCTGGCTCCGCACCAGCCAGGACAACGTTGTCGGCTCGCGCGCTGTCGGCTCGATCTACGAACACGAGGGGGAACATCAGAACCCGGTCTTCAACGGATCGCCGAATTATGTCTACGTGATGGTGGACAATCTCAGCGGTGAGACAAGTACCGCCGCAACGCTGAAGGTGTACTGGAGCAAGAGCGCCACCAACACCGGATGGCCCGCACACTGGATCAACGACATCAACCCACTCGACGGCCATCTCTACGGCGACCTCGTCGGCACCGTCACCATTCCGGCCCTGCCGCCGGGCGAGAACTATGTCGCCGAGCTTCCCTGGACGCCGCCGAACCCGGCACTCTACGGCGAGACGCAGTCCACCTGCTCCTTCCTGGCGCGCATCGAGTCGGTGGATGACCCGATGACGTTCACCGAGACATCGAACACGGAGCAGAACACCCGGAACAATGACAACATCGCATGGCGGAACGAGGTGAACGTGAGCGCGGCGGAGATGCTGCCGGGCGATCCGGGACAGGTGAAGCATGCGATCGTGCGGAACATGACCGGAGCACCGCTGGCGGTTGGTCTGTCATTGAGCGTACCGCTGGAGGAGCAGGGGATCAATCCGATCATCAGCCAGGGGAGCGTGCACGTGGCGTTGAACGGGCTGTATGCGTTGTGGCACGCGGGGGGGAGCATCGGCACGGGCGTCGTGG
>DASZRW010000073.1:0-2954 GCA_035549015.1 Kapaibacterium sp. (SeqCode) | reverse complement strand
CCATTCCCAGCCAATACCGAAGAGCTGGTGGTATCGCTCAAGCACAAGTGCCCAGCATTTATCAAACACGCCAAGGGCAACCCATTGCTGGAAATACCGATGGACGGATGTTCCAGAGCCATACTCACGTGGCACGGCCTTCCATTGACATCCGGTTCTTGCCACATAAAGAATGCCATCGAGGACACATTGGAAGCAGAGTTGTGGCCGTCCCGACATCCCCGCGATCTACGGGGCGGAAGGAATGGTTGAATTGTTGCCCAGAGATCATCTGGAATTTGCCATATTGTCGGCAGGGCGATCTTGTCTTGCATAGCTGATTACTCTGAATAATCAGCGCCTTGCACGCGCAAGCTCTCGCCCTATTCTTTTTCCAAAATTGCTTTTTTAGACATTCTGGGATAGACTCTTATCCGACGTCATGAACGTCACATCGCTCTTACCACCGATTGTCAGCCCGGTTGCCCTCACAGTCGTAACCGTAACGGAGTCGCTTCCCGGCACCTTGGCACCGGTGGAGTCCGTTTCATACGTCGCTGTCGTGTACGTGCTGCCGACGCCCGGCTTCGTCAGGGGATCGGTTCCGTCCGGTCCGGTTGAGTTGCTCTTGCAGCCGGCCAGCGAGGCGAAGCCGGCCGCACAGACTGCGAGAGCCAGCGTGAACGTTTTGATGCTCTTCATGGTGCGTTGCTCGTTAATGGAAACGGTTGAGTTGATCGAGGCTGTATGTCTTACTATGCCGTATCATGCCTGCGAACGCAGTGGCGTTGCGCATGGAACATGAACCGCAGGCAGTGTCAGTGCATTGATGCCGGGCCGGTGCAACGGACAAGGGGGTGAGATGTTTCGGAAGGGCTGGCCGGAACTGTGTAATCAAGTGATGCAGCGTGAACAGGGACGGAAGCGCTCGTGCTCTGCCTGTTCCAAAGTGTCCGGTTCAAAACGAACTCCTCGGCTCTCATCAAGGATTTCGTCAATTTCGCACGAACCCTTCGCACGCTCCAGGTCGTGAACGATCATGTTGTTGTCGTCTCCCAGGTAGCGCTGGCCACGTCGAGTCTGGGTTGGTTTGGACATCGGTTCATTGCCTCCCGGGTTCAACAACGTTTACTTCGCTCCGTAAAGTTAAGCTCTTCATACCGATCTCCAGCACATATGCCGCCGATTGTACCCTTTGCGCCGTACCGCTACAACCTCTCCATCGTGAACGATCCGGGCGCCGTGATCGCACCACCGTATGACGTGATCTCCCCCGCGCGGCGGGCGGCACTGCTCGAGGCCGATCCTCACAACGTCATTCAATTGATTCTCCCGGAAGGGGATTCGTCCACACGATACGAGCATGCGGCCGAACTGCTTCGGTCGTGGATCGCGTCCGGGGTACTGGAACGCGAGAAACGTGCTGCGTTCTTCCCCTACGCGCAGACCTTCATTCACCCCGTTTCAGGCGAACGAATCGAGCGCCGCGGGTTCGTTTCTCTGCTCAGGCTCTCCCCGTTCAGCGCGGGGGAGGTTCTTCCGCATGAACGCACACTGAGCGGACCAAAAGCTGATCGGCTGGAGCTGATGCGCTCCACCGCTGCGAACCTCGAGGCGATCTTCGGCGTCTATCGCGATCCATCCGGTGCATCCTCCGCGCGCCTCGCCGCAATCTGCTCCAGTCGGGAGCCGATCATAAGGGCGGTTGACGGCGATGGCGTAGAACACCGGATGTGGCGCGCGTCGGAGCCGCAGGCTATCCACGATCTCACCGCCGATCTCGCCACCCAGCAGGTTTTCATTGTGGACGGCCATCATCGATACGAGACCGCGTTGGACTATCAACGTATCCGGCGCAGCGAAGTTGGTGAGGGGAGCGGGGAGCAGCCGTTCGATTGGATGATGGTCTTTCTGGCACCTACCAGCGATCCCGGACTCCTGATCCTCCCGACGCATCGGGTTGTTCGCGGGCTCGCGGACTTCAGCGCCGATGCCCTGCTTGCTGAACTGCGCCCCCATTTCCACCTTGTGCCGTACGATTCGCGGGCCGAGGCTCTTGCCGCACTCCAGGCCGGCCGCGGCCGCCGCCCGTCGTTCCTGCTTGCCTCCGATGGCGGAATGATGCTCGCAAGTCTCCGCGACGATGCGGATGCCGGCCGGCTTGTCGATGCCGATAGGCCGGCTGCTCTCAGGCATCTCGATGTCACAATCCTGCACGATCATATCCTGAATCGTCTTCTGGGCATAACGCCGCAGATGCAGGTTGAGCAGCGCAATCTCGCCTATGTCAAGAATGCCTCCGAGGCGCTGGACGCCGTCTCCGGCGGTGGTGCCCAGCTTGCCGTGCTGATGAATGAGCCCACGCTCGAACAGGTGGAGGCCGTTGCGGAATCCGGTGCGGTGATGCCGCAGAAGAGCACCTACTTCTATCCCAAGCTCGCATCGGGGATGCTGTTCAATCCCCTGTGGTGACCGGCTGAAGGCTTCGCACGGCGGCCAACGGAGCACGATGGTGTGTCCGTGTTGCTGCGTGCGCCCAGCCGTGACGATCCACCACACTCATGCGTGATAAATGAGTAGTGCCGCCGCGGCGCTCCCACAATACCTTTGTGGCATAGGGCTCCTCTGATTGATGATTGAACTGCCACCGGTTTCCGAGCCTGAGCGTTGAACAACTGATGTATTGGGGTAAACGTTCTGAGCAAGCGCTCATGTAAGGAAACCACCGTGGTTCCCCCGAGGCCCGCTGTCCGAATTCGACGGCGGGCCTCGCTGTTATGTGCGTTCGCCATCACATCGTTGCCCTGAGCGTTCTGCATGTTATGATTGCCGGCGGTACTGCCCGAGGAGATAGGTAACAGAAATGACCGGGAACATAGGTAACAGTTCAGTACTCATACGACTCACAGGAGGGTCGTTATGGGTTGGAATCGGACTGATCCTATGCACGAACGTCATACGTTCATCGAGAACTA
>DASZRW010000072.1:0-3308 GCA_035549015.1 Kapaibacterium sp. (SeqCode) | reverse complement strand
CTTCGCCGAGACCGTGTCCGTGACGACATCGATGTAGTGCTGCATGTTCCCCGGGTTGGTCGGCGCGTAGTAGGGCGCGAAGCTGGTCCATTGCTCGCGCGGCGTCATCTCCACCATGTACGGCGCCCAGCCGGACCAGTCCATGCACGGTATGCCGCGGAAGCATGGCGAGGAGCCTTCGAACTTGATGATCGCGGATGAATGCATCATTACCTGCGCCGGCGCATCGGTAACGAACTGCAGAGCCGCTTCATCGCGAACGTCAAGGAGCAGCGACGAATCCACCGCAACGGTGAATGGAACGGGCCCGGATCCGTCCGCCGCCAGATAGCGCCCTGTCAGAACTGCCTTGCCGGCGTTATAGATGCGTACGTGTTCAAGCGTACGTTCCGCCGTGGAGTTGATTCCCGCACGGTGGCTGTCCCATGTGGGGAGATAGGCGAAGTGCCTGCCGTATTCCTCCATGGGTGAGAGCCATTCGAAGAGGGGATTTCGATAGGCGTTCCCCTTGAAGCCCGGTCCCCCGATGGCGCTGTCCGGCCCCGCCTGGGTGCGCGTGTTGCCGCTGAGGACGCCAACCGGATGGTTGGCCGTGATACGCGTGCCGGCAATATCATCCTGAACGGTATCACGCAGGATTGCCGCAACGCGGCTCTGCACCTGAAGCACCTCCCCCGCGTTCAGTACGAACGTCTTCGGCGGATTCCCGACAAGTGAGACCCCATTCGGCGGCTCCACGGTAACCACCGTGCTGTCGTATGCGGCGAGCACCATGATCTCCGCCGGCGCCGCCTTCGGAGTGGTCGGGATTTCCGTCTCACCGGCAATACCAATGTCCTGCACCACTGCGCCCGGAATGGAGGCGGAGCGATAACCGGTTCCCCACGATACAACCGGCGCCGGCGCCCATGCCTCCACGCTCTGTATGTCCGCGATGTAGCAGTAGAGAACGATGGGATCGTCCGCCTGCACCTTGAATGTATTCGGCACCACCTTGTTGATGGCGGTGACTGCGACATTCGCCGGAAGGTCCAGCGACGTAAACGTGCCGGCGCCCAGGCTCACCACGTTCGAATAGGTAGGCCCCGTAATTCGTACACGGGTCTTTACCGCGGAGTACATGAACAGTGCAGTCTCCGTACGAACCCGAGTGTTCGGATACCGCGAATCGAGCGTGTTGGAGACCATCGAAGGGAAGGCCACGTAGTAGAGTGTTCCGCCTGCAGCAGGATCCATCACCGGATCGGACTGCGCATGCAGCATGCGGCACGCTGTAACGATCAGGAGCAACGCCGCCAATGCAACGCGTCGCCGAAGTCTTGCAATAGCATCTGTACTCATGGGGATCGGATTCTGTATGATCATGAAATGAAGTTGCGGCCGGAGCATGGCACGGCATCGGCGCCTGCGCGCATGAAGTCGGATCTCTTCAGCGTATGTGTTCTGGTTTGCCGGATGGATGATTCGACGCATCCCGGATGCGCACCGTCATATGCATAACACGGCCAATGCCACGAGGTTGCAGATGCGGCACGCTGCGCAACGTGAAGCGCAACCGATCCCGCACTCTTCCAAACGAAGACATGCCGCATCCTCGGCAATCGATGTTCGGCTGCCGCACAACCGGCTACCGCACGATCACGAAGGGAGCCACCCTTCTTCCGCCACTCACCGTCATCACGCAGTAGTACACGCCGCTTGCAAGGCCGGCCATGTTCAACACAGCGACGCGCTCGCCTCCCTGCTCGATCGTCGTCGCGAGCCCCGGGACCTCCTCTCCGTTGCCGTCGTACACCCGCAGCGATCCGCGCATCCCGGCCGGCAGCACGTAGTGCACCACTGCCTCCGCATCTCCGCGCGGTTCCACCGCCAATCGGTACCCTTCGGCATCCCCTGGCACGGCGTTCACGGATGAGGACGCCACCACGTCCGCGCTCCAGATCGAAGAGTCGCGCCCGCACGTTGCATCCGTAAGGAACGTGGCAACGGTTCTATAGCTCCCCGGCGCGGCCGGCGGTGTGAACGTGACGCCGATCGTCGTGTTGTCGCCCGGTGCCAGTTTGAACGGCGGAAGCAGTCTGGCCTTCTCCGACTGCGCCACCGAGAAGTTCGTATCCGAGAAGGTGACCACCGGACTCCGGAACGTCATCGCTCCGACACCTTGATTGGAGAGCGTAAGGCTGAGCGTCTTCGCAGGCGTCACTCCGCTGCGGAACGCGCCGAACACCAGATCGCCGATTGCCGCGCACGGTTCGGCTGCCGCAACACGAAGCGGCACAAGCATGGAGTCGCAGCCGAAGCGGCAGATGATACTGTCGCTGTAGAGAGTATCGCGCGCATCGGGGCGAGCCTTCACCACAAGCCGGAGGTCCCGCCCCGGAGCAAGAGCCAGCGGTGGCATTGCCGGTGCAGCCGATGCGATCGTGAACTGGCGAATGCCCTTCTGCAGCTTCGCCTCCCTCACATGAATCGTATGGCCGGTGTTGTTCGTGAACGTCACGTTTGCAGTGGCCGAGTCCCCGGCCTCGACGTCGCCGAACATGGGCGCGCCGCCTGCCGGTGTGATATCGAGCTCATCATGCTGATAGATATACAGCACCTTGGCAGCATGGCCGGTGCGATCGATAATATCCACGATGCCGGAGGCATCGCGCCGGCGATCAACCGGCTTCACGAGGACCGTCGCCATCGTACGCCCCGCGATCTCTGCCAGCAACGGCGGATCGCTCCCAACGATGGTTGCGTTGACCGCCGTTCCATCCTCGAACTCCACCCATCGCAATCCGACAGGGTTTGCGTTGATCGTCTTCACGGTGATCGCAAGCGTCTCGCAGTTCCATGCGGTGTCCACCTTCATCGTGTCGCCAACCCCATTCAGGTTCCGGCGCGGAGCAAGAGGGTAGCCGTAGGAGACCGCATTGTACTCTTCGTATTCTGCCGCCTGCGCGCCGGGAGCATGCGAGCCGCCGCCGGCGATGGCGCTTCCATCATCCTTCTTCCGGGTGGCACTGGGTCGATAGGCCTCCTCTCCCTGCATCAACCCATAGACTGTCCCTGCGAAGCGCGCACCGTTCCTCCCCTGCAGCCAGTGCGTCTCGCCCGGTGATACGGCCATCGATCCCCAGATGAGGTCCGTTCCGGGGATCTTCCTCGTAAGCGGAAACGCAGTGCCGTTCTCGCGCACGATGTTCTTCGCCGAGACCGTGTCCGTGACGACATCGATGTAGTGCTGCATGTTCCCCGGGTTGGTCGGCGCGTAGTAGGGCGCGAAGCTGGTCCATTGCTCGCGCGGCGTCATCTCCACCATG
>DASZRW010000071.1:0-42694 GCA_035549015.1 Kapaibacterium sp. (SeqCode) | reverse complement strand
TGCCGCTACGAACAACATCCGGATCGTAAGGCATGGATCCGATGTGTTCACCGATGGCAGTACGCAAAAGGACCTCACCATCAACAGCGGCGCGATTGATATTGAGTGGACGTCATCCGGCAAGTGGCTTGCGTTGAAGCTCCAGCCCCTCTAACTTCTCGGCATCTATCCCCCTCATACACACCAGCCATCCGGCGCACTCACGTATGCGGTTGTTGTGATGGGGCTATCCCCACTCTACCATGCTCGCTGTAGTCATCGTGCCCACTGTGGTACCTGATGGCGACGTGGTCCGTATCGCTATCAATCTCGCCCCGCGATGCTCGTATGATCATGTCGTGTGGTTGCATGGAGGAGCTCTCAGCATTGGTCCTGTGTCGTCTGCTCCTCTGGATGGACGTATCCTCGGTGTGGTGGTCGCACGCCTTCGTTACCCCTCAAGGCCCCGCGCTGACCCCTCCTTAATTTGGGAATGGTCGCCGCCAAATAATTTGGGAATGGGGCCAAAATAATTTGGGAACGTACAGTACAACGGCCGCTGTTAGCGTTCGAATGATATATGCAGCCGGCTGCAGGGGCCGGCCGTTCACAGTTCTTCATGCGTTGTTCATATGGGCCGCCGATGTCCATTTCCGGGAGCGCCGATACTCTTATCGGAAACTCGGCGGAGCGCCTGCCCGGTTGGCAGATTCACTCTTCGCCGCCGACCCACTGCCTACAGAGATAAAGGAGTATCCAATGCAGCAACGACATCGCACAAGGTTTACCGCAATGGTCATCACCACGCTCATGGTGCTTGCCCTGCTTACCAGCGTATCCACCACACATGCGCAGCCGCCTCCATGCGGCTCGCCGAATCTCACGATCAAGAACGGCACCCCCTGCACCATCAATTTCTGTCTGAAGGGAATCGGCGGAGTATTCTGCTGGACGGCGCCGGCCGGGACGGCGATCGTGGTCCCGATGCCTCCAGGATTCGTTCCGCTCGGCGTTATCAACACCGGCAACAACACCACCTATCCGTTCATTCCAAGCGGCCAGCCTCAGGCACCGTGGTGGGTACCGAACATCACACTGAGCGGCTGCTGCTGCGACGTACTGTACGATCCCTCGATCTGCGTGATGTGGATCCTCAATACCACATCGCCGCCACCGTGCCAGTAGGTGTCTTTCCACCGCTCACGATCATGGAATCAAAGGATCCGAACCCGGTGCCGCTGCATGCGCGCCGGGTTCCGCGCATCTGCAACAGCCTCCCTGCGCACAACACGGCCGTATGCGGCCCGGGCATCGCCCCGAGGAAATGGCTCCTTGGGCGTCATGGGACCATGAGGTGATATCAACCATCACATCCCGGGAGATAATCTCGATACGGCGGTGTGTCCGATGTCCAATTTTCAACGCCCCATTCATCTTATGCATGACGGTGCATTGCGATCGACAACAAACAGGTCCCGCTGGCGGTTCCGTGAGTCCTGTTCACGGAATCATGAGCGAAGGGATTGTATTTGCCTGCGCACAAGAAGCAGTCCGTTCGCGCATGCTCCCCACTCACTGATTCAAATCACACCCATTCCCTGAAGGGAGACAATCCATGAAGAAGAATCTTCAATCGGCAATGCGCGCATTGCTGGCCGTAGCGATTCTCGGCATTGGCGCGATGACGGCCAACGCACAGTTACCGTGGAATCCGCCATGCCGCACCGCCACGGTTATCAATACAACACTCTGCACGGCACAGTTCACACCGTGGACGGTGCCGGCATGGGGAGGCCCGGCAATCCTGGTGCCCGCATGCGGCAGGGTGACCGTGAACACACCTCCTCCGGGCGGCGCTCCGCCGCTTACCATCAACGGCATCTTCTCTCAGGGCGGCGTAGCGGTGCCGATCGTGGTTCCCGGCCCGGTGCCGCCGATCGGCACACCCTGCCCGCCGCTTGCTCCGCCTCCGGGGCCGCCCAACGGCTGGGTTCGCGGCGTCATCCTCGGGCCGCCTCCGGGTTGCTGCTTCGACGTCTACTTCTACCGGAATTCCGATCCGAATTATCCGTGCACCATCATTCTCTACCCGGGTACTCCTCCGTGCGTGCCGTAGAGGATTGCCGGCAGATGGGACGAACCGACATATGATGAAACGATACCATCGCGGGAGGATACAGGCCATGTGCCCGTATCCTCCCGTTGTCGCTCGAACACACCTGGGCCGCCGATGATGCCGCCGCAGCCGTCGCCATCACATTCCTCCATGTTCGTCGAAGGCACGGCACACCCCCACCTCATCGCACCGTTCGTTCGCAGATTTCACCATGACACTTTTTTCTCCGGCGTCTGCAACAAAACCACCGAAGCCGTGTCCTTGAATTAGTACCCGGCACAGTCAAACGGCACTTCTCGAATACCAGGTTTACCGCAGCATCGGCGCAGAGCGGAGGGGCATTGCCATGCCGTTCGATTCATGCACCTGCGGCGCCGGCGGCTCGCCGCGCCCACACCCATCCCTGCACGGCGGTACGCACTGCATGGACGGTTCGTTCCGAACCACGCTCGTCGTGAAGAAACTGCACGGCGATGCGTAATAAACAGGTAGTGGCGCATGCGCCTTCGCGAACTACGTTCCGTTCGAGAACGGAGCTGCAAGAGAATGGCATTGTCGCGCCCGAAGCACTCCCGTTCTTGAACGGGACTCCCACTGAGCAACGGAGATTATCATGCCGCATGTTTTCCAACGGCTGCTGCATCTCGCATCGCCCCATCTTCTGAAGCCGTCGCACATCGGCCTGCTTGCATCCGACCTGTTGCGAATTCACGGTCCCGTGCACGAAACCACCGTGCATCTGCGCGCAGTAATGAACTGGCTGTTCCGGAGCTGCGGCTGCCTCCACCTGGAAGGCTCCTCCGCCGGATATTCCATTACGGACGGCTGGCGCCCGGCCTATCCGGAGACAACGGGGTATATCATCCCCACACTTCTCCGATATCAACGGTATGCGGGCGAAGATCGATTTCGGAGTCTGGCGCTGACCCTCGCGGACTGGGAGAGCGCCATCCAGCTCCCATGCGGTGCCGTGCGCGGCGGTTATCACGGCAGGGATCCGTTCGGCGTGTTCAAGCGATCGGATGTTCCGGTGGTGTTCAACACCGGAATGGTGCTGCTTGGCTGGACGCGCGCACTGCGCGAGACGGAATCCGCGCAGACGCGGCGCTCGCTGATCGACGCCGCCGACTGGCTTGTCCGGATGCAGGAGCCCGACGGCTCCTGGAGCAGAGGGCACTCCGAAGCCACCAGCGCAACGAGCTACAGCTACTACACCATGGTTGCCTGGAGTCTGGCCGAGGCATGGTCCGTAACCGGCTGCGACGCATACCGTGCTGCGGCCTGTCGGTTCGTGGAGTGGGTGTTGAGCCTGCAGGCGCCGAACGGGTTCATTCCGCACATGTCCTTCAGCGACGATGCGCCGCCGGTTCTTCATACGATCTGCTATACGCTGCAGGGGCTTATCGAGTGCGGCATGCGCCTGGGCCGCGAGGACTGTGTGGAGGCGGCAGTCAAGCCGGCGGAGAGATTGATGCGCGCCTTCGAACGGCACGGCCGGCTGCACGGCCACTACAACGAGCGATGGGAACCCGAAGGCGAATACTCCTGCGTGACCGGTGAGGCTCAGCTTTCGATTGTTCTGACGTCGCTTGCACGCATCAAGGACGATCTTCGCTATTTCAACACGGCCCTGAAGATCAACGATAATCTGAAGCGGCAGCAGCCGATGCGAACGGGAAATCCCGACATGCGCGGCGGAGTTCGAGGATCGCTCCCAGTGTGGGGAGAATATTCGCGATTGAATTTCCCGAACTGGGCGGCAAAATTCTATGCGGACGCGCTTCTCGAGGAGGAGACATACATGAACCAGTTGATGTTCAGAATTTCCTCGGAGGCCGGCACACGCCCACGTGCGGACGCCTGACCATCTGCCGATCGATTCAGAGCGCGATTATGCGGCGATGGCATTCCCTCCGCAACCTGCGGAGGAATATCCTGCATGGCGACACCGATTCGATGAGCGCTCCACGCCGCCGGATATTCTGGAAATACCACGAGACATCGATGACCGAAGGATGCGCCACGTATTCAAACTGAGAGTGCCATGAGAATAGTACTGCTCGCATCGCTCCCCCCGCTCCCGTTTCTTGCGCGCCGCCGCGCCCGCATCTTCTTTCGTTCGGGAGGGTTGGGGGAATTTCAATCCAACGTCGATCCCGATGCTGCCGGCATCACGGTTGCAGGGATCGTCGTGAAATTCATGTCGCCGCGTACGAGCCTGGAGTTTCTGCATACCGGACGGTGGAGAAATGCCGGACGGAGCGAGCCGGAGGAACAGGCCCGCCGTTCGCGGCTGCAGGCGTTCGCGGAATCGCTCGGCCGCAGCTGCGGCTCGATGCGGACCCACTATACAACGGACTTCCATTCCCGGCGGACATTGCGCGCGATCCGCGCGATGGCGCCGGACCTGTGCATCTACCTGGGCGGTAAGGACCTGATCCGGCCAGCCCTGTTGGAAATTCCGCCGATGGGGGTAATCGGGAACCACTTTGCATTGCTCCCGCGGCTGCGCGGCATGCATGTGACCGAGTGGGCCGTACTGCTGGGTGAGCCGGTGGGTGTGGCCGTGCAGCGACTGGAGAAGGGGGTCGATACCGGAGAGATCATTCTTCAGGAACCGATTGTCGCCACGCCGGCCGATACGATCGAATCGCTCCGGGAGCGGAGCCGCACGCTCTCGCGCCAGCTGCTGCTGGAAGCGATTGCGCTGCTGGCAACCGGCAACGCAACGTTCCTGCCTCAGCAACGCGAGGAGGGGCGGCAGTATTATCGCATGCACGATCGCCTGCGTTCGCTTGCCGAAATACGGCTGCGGCTGAACGCCGTGGCTTCGAGCTACGAAGGCAGCAGCGCCGAATAGTGAGCCGGCAATCACACCGCGCAATGGCGAACAATCATTGCGACAGCGCATGCCATCCGCGCGCATTTCCGGGCAGGGAGATCGCGCGGGATGATGCCTGCCCGCATTAACGCGGGCAGGCATCATCCATGCATTCGAATCCCGGGCATCGTTCCGCCTTGATGCGAAGAGATCGTTTCTCCGGTGGGCAATGACGCATTCTCCTGAGTGCGGCTCGGGCCGCCACCTCCGGGATGCGGCTTCGCCGTCTTCTTCTACCGGAACTCCGATCCCTGCTATCTCTGCACCATCCTCCTCCATCAGGAAACACCTCCCCGTACTCCGCGATGGAAGTTCGATCGCCCGCAACGTGAAATCGAGGGTCTGCCTGCGGATGCGGGCAGACCCTTGGGTTTGAGCTGGTAGGTCCGAGAAAGAATGCGCCACAGCCTGCGACCAGATGTTGCCCGGGATGCGGCGTCAATGGCAATTCGAAGCAATGAACGATCGCACGGTTCCGGCGTTCCAAACGGATGCAATCCTGTATGGCATGCCTCGGTTACATCAGCAGCCCCTGCATCACGCTCCGTTCCCTTTTCCCGGCCTTACGTCGCAACGCATCCCCGTCAAGGACGTGATCGAAACGGGCTTCCTTTCAACATGGTGCGTCAACAGAATTGATCGCGCCACGCGTAGATACAGGCACCCGTCTTCGTCCCGGACAACGACGGCGTCGACAAAGCAGTCCTCTTCAATCTCCACGATCCTGAGGCCGCCCTCCGGTACAAATACCAAGTTGCCGGTATCATCCTGTATGTAAAAGAACAGATTACCTTGGCAAGGTACCGGAGATACCGTCCCCGGAGACACAAGTACGAATTCAATCCCGGCATCCGTTCTCACGCCAACCAACAGTGAGCACCCAACATCCGCCGAGACTACAATTGTAGCATGATCACATTCACAGGGAAACTGTGCATGGGCAACACGAGTGCCTGCCAGCAATGCTGTCAACAGGCACACCGGCATCAATATCGAACGGCAAATAGTACGCATCCCAAACGTACATATCGGCATCATATCTACCTCCTTCAATGATGGGGAGAGGATGTATGTAAGAGAATCAGTTGGTGCCGGATTGGACATCGCTATTCGACAAATACCCGTGGGGTACCACCCTTCCAAGGGATTTGGATGCACGCAGTTGTGAATTGCAGCCGTCATCGATTCGTAACGGGTAGGAGCGGGTTTCGGTAACGAATAGCGCGGCGGGTAGCAGTGCGCGATTGCACAGGGGAGCGATCACGCGATCGGAATTCAACGTAACGACGCCAACACATCGTTTCTATTCCCGGTTCGCGAACGTCCTGGATCACCGGGAGAAAATCATCACGATTTCACACCATGTACCTCATTTGCTCCATGCGACTGCTTGTCCACCCCAGCCCTGGCAAGATCTTTGGAGGATACATCCCTTGCACACTCAATAGGCTTCCCCATCAGCCACCGGCGGCTGATGGCTATCTCCCTGCCTGTAGCGCCGGTGTGGCTCCATTGTCCGCAACGGCTAGATTGACGATTTGCGTCAGGCAACACCATCACACCCGGCACGCCCACACAATGAACGTCGGAGATGTCAGATGTTTCCGTCTTGCAGTCCGGAGGGGCTTGAGTATCTGCCGGGGATGCGGTTCGCGCGGCGGCGCTGCACTGAACCGGGATTCAAAAGAATTGCTGCACCCCTGTTGCACCCCACCTCCGTTTGAACCACCAGCCCGCTCCGAAGTAGTTTCGCATCACAATCCTCCTCTGATACCGTGACAATCCGAGACCGCATTGCCGGGGTCATTCCAGAGCATGCGGCTCAACCGAATTCAACCGTGCTCTCATCGGCAGGCCCCAGACCACAATGCCGATAGCCGCTCGGTTGCAGTTCGCAACGGACTGACGGGCGACCTCTTCAGCCGGAATATCCGGACACAGTCCGGATTGCGCCACCGAGAGCGCGTCCATGCGGTGTGCCACGCGCACACCGGAGGCGGAGCCATTTCCTGTGCGAAGGTCCGGGCGGAATATTCCGGCTCACGGAATGGAGTACGCACCGGCGTTCGCGCAATTATCAGCCGGAAGGTTCGAACCGATTCACACTATCCCCTGTTCATACATCCAATTCATGTTTTACGCACATTTCCTGGAGAAACACCATGGGAGATTACACCGGACTTCTCGAGAAGGCATTTGAAGACGCACTGCAGCGGGCAGAGGCAGCCGACCGGCAGGGAATCGGGCTCGACGCCGAAGAGGACAGCAAGTTCATGACGCTGGTAAAGGCATGCATTCACCACGGCGCAACATCCAAGGTCACCGAGGCGCGCGATCACTATCGCCGGAATCAGGCGGCGATCGACGCGGCACTCCTGGGAGCCTCGGACCTTCTCAGCAAGGAAGAAGGCGTCGCGAAGGTGAAGGCCCTCCATGCATCCCTGGATGGAGGAGAGCCGAATGCAACCAGCCTCGAGTTGTTGCAGGGCCTTCAGACAAGCCCTGAATTCGATGACCTGAGAGCCACCGCCGAGAACAGCGATCTCCAGGCCGTGGGTATCGGCCTTTCGGCCGGCGTCGCCGTGATCGCCGGTGCGTTCGCCGGCATCGAGGGGCTGATCGACTGGCAGCACAACCTGGAAACAAACTGGCGGTATTGGTATGGATTCTCGCTGGAGGTGGCGCTTACGGCCAATATCGGCGTTCAGTTCAGCTTCTGGAATCAGATGCCTCAGTCCGGAGCGATCACGGGATGGTTCATCGACCTGTGGGTAGACTGGGCGCCCAAGCCGTACTTCTCGTTCATCCGCTACATGTATGTGAAGCAGCGCGAGCCGGGTGGGACAGATCTCTCCTACGCCGCGTCCACCATTCAGATCCCTGTGGGAGTTGCGCTCCCGGCGATCGGCGCAGGGCTCTGCTTCATCGGCAAGCAGAAGGCATGGACGAGAAAGGATCGCGCATCGCTGACGGTGACATCGAACGGTCTGGCACAGATTACGGCAGGCCTCAGTACCACGCTGGATTTTACTCTCGAAAATACTGCCGGCACCAATCTTTCATTGAACAGAGGTGCCACGATGACAATCAACCTCCCCAACTTCTTCAGCAGCACCGAAGTCGAGAGCATGCAGATTCCCGCTCCCCCGAATGATTGGACCGTAACCAGCAACGACGGCTCCAAAATTGTGATGACGCTGGGAGAAGACAAGAACTGGGTTGCCGGAGATACCATCACCTTCACGATCGACGATGTCGAGACTACCAGTACCGAGACCGAGAGCGGCACGGTGTATGTGCGAATCGATACGAACGTATCCCACACATTGCCGATAGTCCCATCCACGGATTTCGGTATTGTCCAACAGGTTGTGACGGCCAACATGGTCTGGAGTATCGACCTGAACACCAGTGACGGCTTCACGATGATCGGCGCCACCAACGGCACATATGCCGCCACCGCCGGCACCACGGACACTCCGGTGGAGGTATCGAGCGCATCGAACTCTGACGGCAGTACCTGGAGTTTCGGATTCATCTTCAACTTCACCGAAGACAACGGCAACGAGGTCCCGGAATATTGTGCCATCATGTGGAAGCAGAATGCCTCCACCAACTTTCCCGGTAACAAGTACCAGGCAACCCCATATATCGTTGATGAAGGCGGCGTGGAATCATCCGTCAACTATGGCGGCAAGAGTACCGGCACACAGTTGAACGTGACGGCGAATTATACGTCGGCACTCTAGCAGAACCGCATGTTCCCGGCCATCACCGGCCGGATGCAGTGGGGCCAGGCCCCGCCACTGGAGGTGTGCGGGGCCTGGTGCGTTGCTGCGCCGATGGATGCCGGAGTGGCAGCATGGAGCAGACCGCAGGATGGTGGCGATGGCCGCGCGGCAGACGGGATCCACGGTGCCGGAACGGAGATGCTGTACGTTGCCGAGAAGTGAGCAGGGGCTCCAGACGCCGAAGCCGCTTCATCACTGATGACGAAGCGGCTCCGAATATACACGCTGGAAGATACCCGCATCCTCCGCGAGCACGGCGGGGCAGGCCACGGAGGGTCACGCCCCGGCCCGCTACGGCCTTCGCGCAATCACGGTATATCCTCCGGTGATCACTCCATCCATCGTCTGCATAATGCGGTAGACCGCCGCCTGCCGCGATGCGATTCCATCGGCGTGGAGAAAGAACAGGATCTCCAGTTCATCACACCCACGCACGATGGCGAGGTCCCTGCTGATCAGACGCGATACCGAATCAAGAGGGATTTCGGAAAATGTGTCGGTAGCCGCGTCCGCGCGCACGGGCGTCGGGTAGGTGAATCCGGCAACGTCCGTGGTGAGCGTCGCCTCCGTATATCCGTGGTCACGGTTGTCCGCAAGGACCGCCATCCAGCCGAAGCCGTCAACTGGAACGCGCTGCACCAGCAGCTGCGCATTTCCCTGCGGAGCTCCGCATCCCAGCCGGATATGCAGCTCCAGCGCGGCCGGCGAGGAGGCGTTCACCACCGCGATGTTGCGCTGGCCGACATGACGATCGTTCCCGGCATTGAACTCGGAGAGCGCCACGGGATCGGTCAGCGGCTCGAACACGCGCACTACAAGGCACTCGTGTCCGCCGTTGACGAATGTCGGAACCCATGTCACGGGGCACTTCACGACACGATGCGCATTGCCGCTTTCGCGGCTTCCCAGATCGACATACGTGACGCCGATCAGATTGGCGGAGTCACGATTGAAGCCGAGCGAGGGATTGAACCAGTAGAATTCCACGCGCGCATTGTAGACGGGCGAGCGCCCAAGGTTCCACACGTGCGCCCAGAGTGTATTCGGGGCTCCGGCGTGCGCAACGCCCCCGAGCGTCGTCGGCGTATCCGGCGCGGCATCGGCCGCCAGGTCCGGTGCCACGAAGATGTCCGGACTCTCCCAGAAAGCGCCCGTGTAGGGACGGTTCCCGCGATCGCCGGCGGCGGCACGAATCAACAGGTATGGAAGGAATTCGTCCTTCCGTGGTCCGAACTTCGGCCCCTTGGGCATCCCTCCCTCGCGGAGAATATCGATCACCGCACGGTCGAACCGGTGTTTCCGATCGGTCGGATCGGTGGCCCCATCGAGCGGATTCGTTCCCGGAGTATCGCCCGGTTCCCATCCCGGAGCCTTGGGATAATCCGGACGGTTGGGACGCCCGGGATCGCCGCAACAGCGGGAGCTGTTCCCGCAGTTGCAATCCGCACAATCATTCGCATAGCATCTGCAGCAGTAGATCACGCCGTTCGCATCGTGGCATATGCACGTGCAATCGGGATTGTCACCATTTGGGTTACTCACGTTGTATGTCCTCCAGTGCAGTCAGGTTTCTCGTTGTGGCAGGAGAAGAATTCTCCGTTGGTTGTTTTCACTTCCATTACGGTCGCCCCACTACTGCGGGCATTCAACGTTCACATCGCATCCCGGATCCGCGCCGTCCAGATAGTGAATCTTCAACGGCTGATCCGGGTTATAGCGCCCGTCCGCATCATCGGTCTGCGGCGGAGGCGTGCATGGCGCAAGGTATGGGTGGCCTTCGGTGTCCGTGAGCGGCTTCGGCTCCCCGAGCTTGTCCGAATGGCGGTTCCAATCCCAGCACTTGTAGCCGTATCCGCGATCGGCATCGAGATTCCAATCCGGCATTTCCGTTGTCTCGGGACGTGCGAGATCCCACATCATGAAGGAGGAGAAATTCACCGGATCCCCCAGGTTGTGCACGTCGGTTACCTCGGAGAACGAGATATGATCCGTATCGTGCGGGGTCGCCGCGGTGGCATATTTCTCAACCACAGACTCCGTGGTCGGGATATCGTTCCCCAGCAACGCATCCGGCATGGCGCCGTCCCTCCACGGCCCGGCAAACGTGTGGCACAGTTCGACCGGAGTGTCGGGATATGCCCATGGATGATGATATTCGTCGGATGTCTTGTACAACCTGACGCCTGCCACCACCGGCTCCTCGAACCTGGTCTGGTGCGGATAATTCGGATCCGGCACCGGCTCCCGCGTAGGAGGCACATCGAAGCCGAGTGCGTCATCGATAAGAGCCAGGAGCTGGAGGAAATTCCCGCGGCGGTTGTTGCCGATCTGTACCAGCCCCATCTCGATTTCATCCTTCATCGGATGGAAATATCCGGTCATCACCATCACCGCCCGCTCCGCCTTCAGCATCAGGTACAGAGGCATTTCAATCGTGTAATAGGCAATCACGCGGAACGGGAACGTTCCCAGATCCAGAATGATCGCCGGGAGAATCGTTGCCAGCCAGACGGCAACGGCCACAAGCCAGCAGAGGAACCGCAGAATCGCGAGGAACCAATCCCAGTCCGACATATCATCATCCCCCTCACCAGGTGCGGAATCGTGCGGATCGGTCAGGATCGGGAAATCGAGATTCGGGAACACGTCCGGCGGCTGCGGCTTCTCGTGGGTGAACCCGTCCAGGGTGGACTTCTTCAAGTACCGGAACAGCGTCAGATAGGTCTCCTGGATGGTGGTGACGTCCGGCCGGCCGTCCTTCGTGGTATCGCTCGGATCATCCGGGATGATGTGCGGTGAGGTTCGCGCAACCGTATCATCGCCCCACTGGGCCTGTGTCTGGTAGGTGCGATCCATCGCATCGTGCAGAAGCTGGGCCAGTTCATCGGGCATGTCGGAATCGAGATCCAGCAGCCTTCTGCGCACGTACAATCCCCTGATACTGTCGTCGCCCGGCGTATATGCAGGACGGCTTCGGGCCGTGCCTCCGTCGTCGGTGAAGGCAATGCGATAATGGAGCGCACTCTCGGTGAACATGTTGTAGAGAAGATCGGCTCCATGCAGATCGTCGTACGTCTTCGCATCGATATGATTCTCGATCAGGTGATGACGCTGCCAGTGGGTCCGGAACGGACCTCCGCACTTCTCGTTCACGAACGCATGCCCTGTGGTATCGGTGGCGACATGCGTCATGTACCCGAGCGCATAGGCCTTGAGCCGGTCGCTCCAGAGGATATCATCGGCTCCTCCGGCCGCCGCCCGCTCGTCGGCAATCTTCCAGAGGTTGTGTGCGAACAGACTGGTCTTTCGATAATGAAGCATATCGGACCAGAAGAAATCCTTGTTGTCGTAACCCTTGTTCAGACCGAGTGAGAAATATCCCCACCAGTCATGAGCCTGCGACGCGAGATCGATGATCAGATTGCTGAGAAGCGAGCTCAGGCTCCCGAGGATGTTACTTACAACGGTGGAGACGTCGCCGGTAAGGCGGCTGAGCACTTCGTCGATATTCTGCGACACCGGCCCCAGATAGCGTTCCCAATCCTCCAGAATCCAGGAATCGAGCAGCGAATATGCGTTATCGAGAAAGTCGACAACTCCAATAAGCGGACTCGCCAGATGATTTCGGAAATCCGGAAGGAAGAAGAAAAAATCGGGGCCAACTGCGCCAAGAGCGTAGTAATTGGGATGTGTGGTGGCAAGAGATGCCATTGTTGCGGGGAGAATGGCATTCGGACCCGCCAGCGTTGTCGTGAACGGCCAACCGGACATTCCCTGAAGCCGTTCAACAACTTTGTCAGCAACCAGTACGTGTGTTCCCGGACCGGGCATGACTACCTCCGCGGTTAATGTGGTGGTGCGATGTACGATCATCATCGGCCGGCGATGCGCCGGCTGACCATCCGCTCGGCATGACCCGCTCGACACAGATCGGTCTGCGTTATCCGGTTCGCCATTGACGCGCCGGGCATGGCACTGAACGATCCGCACGGGGCGCTGCCGCTGTGCGAACAATCATCTCGGCGCCGGCTTCAGTACTGTTCCCGAAAGCCTCTCGGTGCAAGGCATTCCTCACCCTCGCAGGTAGTTGGGCAGGAATTGCTCCGTCAGGCAGTCGTGATGGCATCACCGGACACGGGCGAACGTGCCGAGGCCCTGATCATGGATGAACAGTGATGGTATCTTCAATCTGATGGTGATCGCGCGGCCGGTGGACCCGGAATGTACGTGGAGCATGGCCCGCCCGCACATCGACAACATCTACCATAGCCGCTGGAAGCCAAGATACTACATCGGGAGGACGTGGAGGGGTACATTTTTGAGTACCCTGCCGATTTTGTGCCCACCTCGATTTCATTATTCACATCGTGCGGGATTGCGCACGTGGCGGCACCATGCGCAGCAATGCCGGCACGCAATCGGCCGTGGGATGCTTCCGGTCGCCCCGATGCCGAGGCGAGCTCCCACGATGCGCTGCGACGTACGGCTGCCTCCGCCGGCCGAATTCGCGGCGGATGCAGCCGGGGATAAACGTGGACGGGGTGGAGCCCCGCTGCAATGAAGGAAGGTGCACGCCCGCATGGAACAACGCGGCGTGGTGAATGGTACGGCCGGGGATTTTCGGCACCATACGCAGGGCGGCGCACCACGATGGCATTACACCGGGGTACGCCGGTGCGGCCTTCAGGCGCCGCCTCCGCGTTGAAGTATCGCCTTCATGTCGGCGAATCCCACCGGCGCGGACGTATGCTCGTGAACAATTCCCAGGACACCTCCGCTCGTTCTGAGCACCCAGCTGAGACGGTTCTGCATCGCACGAAGTTCTTCTCCGTCTGCAGAGACGCCGGTATACGTAACGATTGCGCTGACGGCGGCGCACTCGCCCTCGCCGATCGAGCTTACGTCGTCGAACGTCACCACCACTCGTTCGGTGCCCAGCGAGGTGAACCATCCGTCCACCGCACTCCGCCATGCCTCCGCCCCCTCATAGGACCAGACGCCCCACATGTCGAACACGCGCACGTCCGGATCATACAGCTGCATGAGTGCGGCTACGCTCTTCTCATAAACCGCCAACCGGTACGACTCGAGAACCTGCGCGATCGCCCTGTCAATATCTCTCACGTTCATTCTCCGTTATTCTGATTTTTCTGACGTAGTGCAGCAAGGAGTTGCCGCGGGCATCCGGCATTCCATACCGAACGGCACAAGGCGGCGAACACCCGTCGTCCAATTACTGTTTCCCGCCGCGCCCATGCTCACCTCTCGTGTTCCACCTCCGCTGCTCGAAAGGCGGCGTGCAGTGCAACAATGAACGGAAGCGTCCGGCTTCCCACGCGAGCCACCACATGACGTTCCAGCGCGATCGGGAACCCGTTCACCACATGCTGGCGGTTCCAGTAATGCGCGCCTCGTGCCGGCCATCCAACCACTTCGGCATGGTAGTCGTGCCGGACGATGCTCCCGGCCTCATCGATGTAAAACCGCTGGCGGCGGCAATGCGTGTGGAGCTCGGCGGGGAACTCGACGTTGAGAACGTCCAGCGGAGCGGAACGCGTCCCTGCAACGCTCGATTCAATGAGGCGCGCATCCCCAAGCGTGAAGGGAAGCGAATGATAGTGCGTCAGCGCATAGCCGAAGAAATAGAGCGCGTCCGCGGGCGTCCATCGCCGATATTTCGCAAGCCCGTGAAACGTGCGGCGATGGTCGCGGCTCTCGGTGAGCAACTCACCTGTTGCACGCTCGATCCGGACCGCACCATCGTGGTAGGCACCCACGCAGCCGCGCTCCGGATAGTCCAGAAAGCGGGCCTGCCGGTCGCGGGGAAAAATCTCGAACGCCGAGGGCATCGAAAAGGTCCGGCCGAATCCCTTCATCCAGGGGATCATGCCGCGAAGCTCCGTGGGAACCAGGCGTACCACACGAATGGCACGCCACGCATCCGCGCCGCCGTAGCCTTCGCATGCGCGTGCAAGCACGCCGGCGGCGCGCGGTGTCCAGCTTGAATGAATCGTGTTGTTGGGCATGGCGATGCTGACACGGTATTCGCAAGTCGCGGCCGCAGGCGCAGCGGATGGAACGATGGATCGATCCGCCGATGCATCTCACGACGCGATGAAGACAAGCCGGTCATCGGCGTTCCAGATGTGATCGGGCCCGGACATGTAGCCTCTCAGCCAGAGTACACCATCGATGCGGCGTAGATAGAATCCCTTCGGGAAGTCATCATCGTCGGAGAGGGGCTCCGAGGCGATGGTGACCGAGCCCGGCGGTGCGCGGTGTTGCATTGCAGGAAATCCAAGAGCCCCCTCCGGCTGATCGAGATACTGCAGCCTCATGTAGGGCGCGAGTTCAACCGGCGGCGGGAGCAGGCCGATGGCCGCGGCCGCCGAACGAACGTCCGAGATCCCGGCTCCCTTCACCAGACCGAGATCGCGAACCGATAGCTCGACCGTCGATAGTTCGTAGCGCTCCGGTGACCACGGAAAACGATGGCCGGCGAGCAGCGTCCGTGCCGCATCGTTGAGCCGAACGCCGCATCGTCCCAGCTCCTCCAGCAACTGCACAGGTGTCATGCCGCCGATGCCGATGATGCGCTTCGTGATGCGGTGGCCGGAATCGGTTGTGTTGTCGCCATCAATAATGTCGCCATTCATGATTACGCTCCGGCGTTGGAAGAGTGCCGAGAATTCGTTCAGCCCCGCGCATACCAGTCCAGCACGCGGCGGGCACGCAATGTGATCCAACGATTCGGCGTTCCGACGGCCCCGGCAAACTCCTCATGCAGCGTGTTGCGATGCCGCAGGTCCAGCAACCAGCGCCCGCCGCCCTGGTCCCGCCCGCGCACGGATGCAACGGCCTCCGCGGCTCGCTCATCCGGCCGTACGCCGGCCTCGCGCAGATAGTCCAGCGCGCGCAGTGCATCGTAGTGCCACAACGTCGGGAAGGCGAACTGCTTCCACGCCGGCTCGATGATCTCGCCTGTCGACAATCTTCGGAGCAGACGACGCTCGAGGAGATACTCCTCCGCTCGATTACGCGCTGCCGTCACCGCCGGCGAGGCACCGAACGCCTGCTCGAATGCGAGGAGACCTTCCAGCACGCAGATCGTGGTGTGGAACGATGAACGCACGGAGCCACGCTCCGCCTCGCAGTTCCACCCGCCATCGGCGAGTTGTTCGCCCAACAGCCGATCAACCAGCCGATCGGAGCGTTCGCCGAAGTAGGCGCCGAGAGCAACAACGCGGCCGTTGATGCACGGCTCCACCTCACCCTCGAAGAAGGGGGAGTCTCCGAATCCGGGTCCCCAGGTAACACTGCCGCGAACCAGGCTGATCGCCGCTCGCGCGCGCGGACTCGTCGGGTCCAGCCCGAGGTCGCGCAGGAAGAGGAGCGTGTACATGTTCGACCACCAGAACGGCGTGGCGACGCCATCGCCCCATTGGCCATCCGGGCGCTGTTGATTCAGCAGGCCTGCTCCCCATCCCTCGGTCTGTACACGCGACCGCTCCGCCGCCACGATCTCCGCGGGCGCATCGGTGAGGTCGCGCATCACCTGCCAACGAATCGCGGGATCGGCGTCGAGGAGCCAGTTGATGACCGGGTCGTTCGACAACGATGGGCCTGCGTGGTTGTCTGAGAGCGTCATTCGTTCATCGCTCCTGCATTCAGATATGGGCTCGATGATGCGAGAGCCGGCGAGCGAGGCGGTCAAGAGAGTGCCGGGTGGATCGCACCCGGTTCCTTTGTTGAGCAGGCACGGAGCCGTGCACGCCTCGATGCACCGAATATACGCTTCGTGCTCCGTCATGCATGGAGCGGTGCGGCGCCCCCCCGGCGGCGTCACGTTGCTGGCCTGCACAGGAGATCGCGGGGGATGCATGCTCATGGATATTTAGCCGATGGCCACCTACGAATGAGCGCGGAACGGTTCGGCGCCGCTCCGTCAAGGGAGCGACGCCGAACGTGGTGCACGTTATGTGATCGCACCTCCCACTGCGGAGAGATGTGATCGGCAGGAACCGCTCGCGGCAGGGCCATAGTCGGCGGCCACGGCGAGCAGATCAGGAACCGTAGCTCTGGACGGTATTGTAGATGGTCTGGGCGCCAGTGAACGTGGGATCGACGTCCTCCTCGGTGCCGTCCTGCCCGTGGTCATTATCCAGTCGCCAGCTGAACATGCCCCCCAGTCCCTTCTCCAACGCATACTGCGTCCAGGACTGCGTATCGGGAAGCGAGGTCTGATAGTTGCCGTTCTCGGTGCAGGCGCCCCCCATCAGGAGATCGGCGTTCACACCGGCGCTGATCCAGACCGGGACATCATCGGGTGTGCCCGAGGAGGAATAATCCTGAAGCTCGAGGGCGTTCACGTTCGCGTTGAACGCCGTCACGGCATTCGTACCGTACAGACCTTCGGGCCCGGTTCCCGGCCAGGGAACCGAAACGGCGATGCCCAGCCCGGCCGCCCTGAAGCTGGGGCCGAGCTGCGTCACCAGTTCGGGAACGGACTGCATCACGCCGAAGTCCTCGGCGTCGATCGATATTCCGCTGTAGCCATTGGTCTGCAGCCAGCTTACGATGTTTGCGGTGGAGCGATTCTGGTGCTGGTTGTTGTCCCGAACGGTTTCAACGATCCCCGTGCTCCCCAGCCCGGCGTAGATCACCACGCCCGGCGCCTGCGCCAGGATCTGTGACTTCACGTCGTCGGCGTACTGCCCGGTCATATCCACGGTGTAGCCTCCCTGCGTCGCGGCAGAGAGCTGTCCGAAGGCGAGGTTGTAGCGGGTGGCGTAGTTGAGCGGAACGATCTTGTTCTGGAGGTTCTGCAGCCCCGTCTGGTTCCACGTGTCGTACCAGGTTACGATCTCGAAACTCATTGGTTGGACTCCTGTGGTTGGAAGAGATGTTGAAGGATCGCGCCGTTGCACGTCGCGATCGGGAGAAGCGAGGGCGGTTGCGCACATTCAGCACAGTCCACTCCCTGCGTGGTCAGCCGCCGCACGAACATAGGCGCCTCCGGTGCGGTCGCGGTACTCAATTATTACTCAGCGGGGCCGCAGAGCTACGCTTTCCGGTACACTTTCATTTTTCGTTGCATCCGAAACCAGGGGCACACTATATTGGAACCGAAGAATACCATTGCAACCGTTGCCACACCCAGGCGATGAACTGATCAACCGATGAAGATCGCGACCGGCGACAGGGTTACGACACGCGTCATGACACGAGCCGCCTGCTGCGTATCCCCGCGAGCAATGCATGTAGCCATGCGCTGCAACGTGTAGGACCGGTAGAATTCAGGGTCGGCTGAATGCAGGTCGCAGTCTGCCATCCGGATTCAGCCACTGCGCCGGCTGCCGGGTTGTCTATCCCAATCGAACGCCATCACACCATCATGCAGCTATAGAATCATGGGAAACGCCAGTGCATATAGTGCGGCCGAAAAGGCTGCAGCCGATCTCCAGCCGGCAGGGCAACGACAGAACTCTCCGGGTCCGGCATCACGACAGGCTCCGCGTGCATCATCAGCAGACTCTGGAGGAGCACCTTCAACGGGTTCCGGGCAGTATTGGTATCGCTCCGGGATCTCCTCATCGATACCAAGCACATGGCCCGGCAGGCGGGCGTTTGTGCAACCGAAGCTTTCCATCAACGCACCCGACGATCAGTTCGAGCGCGAGGCTGATAGCATCGCAAGCCACGTGATGAGCGGCGCGGCAGCCGTAGGCGAAAGCCCTGCAGGCGACGGCGATCAGGGCCACCGCGCAGCAGGAACCAGACCGCGGGTTATCCCCATTTCCGGCTCTCCCCTGCCGCTTACCATGGTTGGTGAAGGCGCTGTACAGACCAAATGCGAGAAGTGCGAGGAGGAGGAGACGAGGAAGGTACAGCGAAAGGCAACCGGTTCCACCCCAATGGCAACGGCTGGTGCTGCAGGCGATGGAATTTCCGGAAGTCTGAACGGATCCGGAGGCACTCCTCTCCCAGGACCTTCACGGCAATTCTTCGAGAGCCGGATGGGCAGGGATTTTTCCAGCGTTCGCGTTCACGATGATGGCGATGCAGCCCGTATGAATGGTGAACTCGGCGCTCGCGCATTCACGCACCGCAGCCATATCTATTTCAACCGTGGAGAATACAACCCATCAACGCAAGCAGGGCGTACACTTCTCGCGCACGAACTGGTGCACACCGTGCAGCAACAGGCCGTCGGGCCGATGCTGCAACGCAGGAAAAAGGATGGCGATCCCGGTGGTAAGAACCAGAAACTGGGTGGGATGGACTCGAAGGAGGAAGAAAATGTACCCTACGACATCCCTGTGAACAAGGAGGATGTGCGGCATCTCGATACATTCCTGAATCACACCGTACGAACGATCTTCGGCTCCGACCCTACCGAGGCGGAGGCGATCATCGTCTACTTCGGATTGCATTGGGGCGACAAGTCATGGAGCGGTCCAACGCAGGCAGGCACAAGCCAGACCGTTCTCTTCCCGAAGTCCGTTCTTGACACGTACCGGCAACAGATCAACGATTTGCGAAAGAAGCCGGGCGGGTTGATCGATGCGGCGAAGGAGAAACAGAAGAAGCAGGGGAAGGGAACGCAGAAGGAGGGTACAAACTCGAAAAAGGGGCTGCTGGACAACGTCTTCGATCTGCCCGTACCATTTACATCGGGTCTGGGTGTTGTCCAGGTTGAAAAGGGAACGATGCTCTGGGAGACGCCGGAGCGAAAAAGCGGCGTGCTCCTGCCGTTCAACCAGCACCTGATTGTGGTGAAACCCACGGACAACCTCTTCTTCGTTCAGATGCAGGGCGATAAGGATGATCGTTTCGGATATGTGGAGCAGGCGGATATCGACACGCACGTGCCGGACCCCAGCTCGATGCTTTACAAAATCCCGGGTGGTGAGACCGCGGACAGGCTGGTGGAGCGGACATACGGAATTGTGGAGAGCGGCGCCGGTACGGACAAACCAGGCGAGGGGGGGTTCACGTGGGGAAAGGACAAGCGGCTGTATGTAAATGCGCTGTTGTATATCAACAGAAAGGCAGGGCGCTCGGATGGCATCCGCGGCGATAGTTATCAGAGCGCGCGCACCTATGCCGGTAAGTTCATCTGGCTGCCATCCAAGCAATACATTCTTTACCTGCGCGACACCGGAGAAATTCTTTCGGGGTCGTTCACCTACGATGCCACACAGGCAATTCTGAACTCCACGCTCGGACCGGCAGTAATGCAGGTCGGCATTGTTCACGGCGCGCTGGAGTCGTTATGGGGGCTGGTTGAGGGCTTGTACGAGCTCGTAAGGCTTGCGATCGAATTGTTCGTCTCGTTGATCAAGGGGGACCTGTGGGCAAAGGTCAGCGCATTCTGGACGGAGCTGGAAAAGATGGATATTTCCGCGCTCATCACCGCGGGAATCGAGGGCGTGGTGGAGAAATGGAACGATCGGAGTTTCTTTAAGAAATGGGAATACCGCGGATGGCTGATCGGCTATGTTGCCATGGAGATCATCCTGACCTTCTTCACCGAAGGCCTGTTCGCGGCAGTAAAGGGTGTGGCCCGCACTGCGGAGTTGATGAAATTCGTTGAGAAGATTCCAGGAGCGTTGGAAGTTCTGGAGACAGTCAAGGGGTTCAAAACGGAGGGAAAGGGTGCGGAGCTGCTGGAGAAGCTGAAGCAGAGTGAAAAGATCGGACCGATTCTCGAAAAATTCGATCAGGCCAGGAAGTGGGCGAAATCCACGCTGGAACTGCCGATGGAATTGATCGAGCGTATGGAGCTGGAGGCTCTGGAGAGATTGAAATCGCTTGGAGAAAAGTACTGGCAGAAACTGAAGAACATGTTCCGGCGCGATCCGGAGAAGACGATCGACATTCTGGGTTGCCATTCACCGTGCGATGTGAATGTGAAGACCATCAAGAAGGAATTGGACGCCGCCGGGGAGGTGTTGGATGTGGTTGATCCTCGGAAGGAGAAGCTTCTGAAGGATTACAAGAGCGACTCCGGCCTCGTGGACGAAGCGATGAAGGATGCGGGGGGCGATCCGGGCAAGGCCAAGAAGATACTTGCCGAACGACATGGGCTGGATGATGTCACGAACGACATTATGAAGAAGCGGGGATTCGGCAAATACGATCCCGAGCTCAATCGTGCGGTACGTTCCAACGGCGACATCGCCTCGCTCACCACCGACGGCGAATGGGTAATCACCCGCGCCGACGGAAAGGTAATCAAGGAATATTCCCTCGGAACACACGGCGAGCTGACAAAACCGGATATGGGGACGAACAGCTTTTTCCAGTCGCATCACGTTGTGCAGGACAAGCGACTGCAGGATCTGTTCGCCGAAATCCCGGACGCAGTGCTCAGGGATCCGAAGCTTCGGTACGCTCGCGACGAGGCGCCGGCCGTGCTGCTGCGCGACAGCCTGAGCGGCAGCCCGCATCGCATCATTACCAGCCGGCAGGCCGGCCGCGCCGGCGAGACGTTTACCGTGGACAATGGATTCAAGTCGATGCTTGCCGATCTGAATGAGGCCGGAGTTCCTGCAAAGGTTCAGGAGCAGTTGGTTGACCGCGCAAACAAATATTTCGGCGATCTCTACCATAATATCACGGACGATACGTGGCGGACGAAGATATTTGGAAGTTGGAAACCGTAGTTGTACAATTGCGCGGCAATCACGATATACATCCATGGAATACACGACACCGCTTCCCGATCTTCTGGATACTCTGGCCGGCGCTGGAATCTGGTTCCCGAACCCGCCTGCGGATCTAGAGCGAATAGAGACAACACAGCGCGAATTGGGGAAGGTGCTTCCGGACGAGCTCACCTACCTTCTTCTCCGCTCCGATGGAGGCGAGCTTCGCGGTCCGCGTGCCGGGCTTTCCCCGTTCAACTGCGATCTGTTCGCCGCGCACAATCACGATCCGGAATGGGCGGACCTGGCCTCCATGCTGATCTTCGCGGCCGATAGCGGCAGCAATATCTACTTCTTCGATACGGAGAACGAACTGGGGCAGGGACTGGATGCAATTTATCTCGCGGACATGGGAGCGCCCTTCAAGGCGGATGCCATCTTCGCTGCACCGAATCTGGCGGCCCTGTTCGCGCGAATTGCCTGCGGTGACGATCCGGCTGATACCATGCATCGATAATACGCACAGAGGGGATTGATCCTTGCTACTCCCTGGTGTGTTCGCGGGGTACCACGCTGTCGACGGCACAACTGTAGTCCCAAAGCCGCGGTGTTCCGGATCGAACATGATGGCAACGTGTTCAACGTGTGCCATACAGGCATCTGCCTCTCACCGTATCCTGCATCCATTGGCCGTCACGCCGTCGCGCACGATCTCGTCCGAACGAAGCAGTCTGAATTCAAAGTTCTAAGGGCTGGAACGCTGGAGTGACATCACTTACTTCCAGAGTGAGTCCTTAGCCAAGCTATAAGACGTTCAAAATCTTTGAGTGCAATTCGGTATTGATTCATATTGGCGAAATATAAGGCGTCGGATGTAAATCGTGACGTGGTAACAATTAATCCATTACTTGCACTGTTGTGGGCTACGGTTCCGCATAAGGAACGAACAGTATCTACTCCGACGGGATGCTCCTTCGCATATCGCTTACACTCCACTAGGCAGAGATATGGTCCGCATGCGCTAGTCGTTGTAGCATATATGTCAAAACCGCCATCTCTTGTAGCGGGAGTCAAACGTACAATCATCCCCTCACGGCGTAGAAGTTCGGCTATAAGAGCTTCGAATTCTCTTGGGCCGAAGGAGTAAAGGTTTTCAGGATGTTCCGCAAATGCGCGAATCCTTTCTCCCCAATAGTCACTCGATGGTACAATAATCATACCCGGCCTCCCTGTGGCGACATCGACATTCATATCGGCTGCTTCCAAGCCTTTCTCAACAACCACATCCGGCACTCCGGAGGTGTCATCAGCAATCGCATTCGGTTCCTCCGGGACGTCGTAGGCGATTGTATCCGGCACTTTATGAGACTTTGACCTCAGATTCGTCAAAGCCATCGACCCTGCACCGATTCACCGTTACACCGTCGCGTGTAATCTCGTCGAGGTCTTCAGGGAACAGGATCTCACGGCGTCCCTTCGGATCCCTGAAGTTCATCCCGAGCGCGTAGCCGAAGCCGTAGGAGTTGTACAACGCAACGGCGCGCGTGTCCTCCATCTCATCCTCACGGTCCTTTTCACGCGCGCGAATGACCGCCGCATAGAGCATCATCTTCGCTGCATTGCGCCCGGCCTCGTGCGGCGTCATCTCACTCCAATCCTTCGGCACATTGCCGGAGTAGATCGCCTCCCCCACCTTCCCCATGTACCAGAATGTGACCTCGTAAGCCGCGGCGGCGAGCGCTTCAACGGACCATCGCAACGTGATACGCCAATCGCGTTCGCCTGTCTGCTCGATTGCATCCTCCAAGCGCGGCGGCAACGTTGGCTCCACGATCAGCATCCTGCCCCCCTCGCGCGGCTCGAAGTGAAAGCGGCGCGAAAGCAGCCAGCCGCCGGGAACCACGGCGATGCGTGCCGCATCGCCTCCCTTTCCCGCTTCGACATGCAGATCCGGCGCGCCATAGCGAACGCCGCAAATCTCGATCCCGCGCCGTGCGCGCCGCAGATGATTGTCGAGCTGCCTTTCGAGCCGCGATTCCAACGGCTGGTAGGACTTCACCTCGCCGACGCCTTGAACAACGGCACGGCCGCCGCTCAAAGAGCGATCGATGATGTGGAGATCCGCCCCCTTGCGAAAGCCGGGGCGCCAGAGTGTCCGCGCGCGGACCGCATCGCCAACATAGAGGCGCGCATCCTTCGAAGCCCTTTCATCGTGCTGCAGTTGCTTCAGCAGGCCGCAGCATGCACGGGCTGCGAGCAGCTCCGCGATCGCCCCCTTGAAGCAGTTGATCATGTGGGCATGGATGAAGCGGACCGCTGCGGCCGTTTCGTCATCCGTGAGGAATTGGTCGCGTTCATTCGGTGGGATCGCTCCCGGCGAATGGTAGGGCCCCCGGCGAAGGAAATCCTGGAACAGAAGGCCGCGTGGGTGGTTCTCGATGTCTCGAATGGTGGAGGCCAGCGCTCCGCGGAAGATGGCGAGCGCGTCGGCTCCTTCGGGGAACACGGCGCCATCGGCGAGCGCGCTCTGAATGGCGCGCTCCACATCGGTACCGAACTCGGGGCCGAGCAGATCGAAGCCGATGGATTGAACAAGAGGATTGTCATGCGGCATACGCGATTCTCCCTGGCACGATCATTTCCAATACAGACTCGGCGTCGCAGTTATATCAGGCCAACCAAAGAGCAGACTGGGAAATCCGTGTGGCGTTGGGGCATCGAGTGCAAGATGGTGGGAATCGCCAGACGAAGTTCCGCAAAGGAACTCGCGCACGGCAACGCCCTCCTCCGCTCCCAGGTTCACCTGACGGTAATCCTGAACGTTCCAGCCGGCGGCCTCGAGTTGCCGGTCGATCTGTTCGCGCGCAGATTGTTCGGGGGTCATGAAGCGAAGTGAGAGATGCCCGCCGCGGAACACAGATGGCGGAAGGCTGAATACAGCAGAGAGAATAACGGGACACAATAAGCGAAACCGGGAAGCCAGATGCAAACAGGCCACGGAGACCCGACATGGGACGGGAACGATGAGATAGGAACGATAACCGGGAGGCGATGGCGGGTCACCGCCGTGCTGCGTGTGCGGGCGGGCCGCATTCATGGAGCTTCACGCTGCCGGCCGTATTCTTGCACGGCCGCATACCACCGCGGCTTTGATGAATTCCTTTCGATTACGTATTCGGCAAGACAATGAGCGAACAGAAGATCTTCGAGAACGGCGACGTTGTCGTCACGGACAAACGCTTCATCGTAGACGGACGCACCTACCCGGTAGCAAACATCACTTCCGTTCGGGCGCTGGAACGAACCCCCAATCGTATCATCCCCATCCTCCTCATCGCAGGCGGCCTCCTCATCGTGCCAAAGCTCAAGGGTGGATCGCTGTTCCCGATCGGCGTGGGAGTGCTCTGGCTGCTCCATGCGAGGAAGTCCTACCACGTTGGCGTAACAACGGCGGCGGGCGAGGCGCAGGCACTTACCAGGCGCGACGAGCGGCTGGTAACGGAGGTGGTAGGTGCATTGAACAGGGCGATCGCAATGCAGGGATGAGAGCGCGATGACGGGTTCGCGATGAGACTGTGAAGGATCCCGGTGGCCAGGGCCTTGACGCCGGAGTGCCGTGCATCAGCGGAGACACGAGCGCGCCCGGACTGCGCGCAGCCGTTATGCGGGGCCGTTCTCAATCGTGCCCAGGGCCTCCCGGGCACGCTGAACCAGACTCCGGCGCGTCCGTCTGAATGGGCCGGCCTCTGCGGAGTCCGGATCGAACGAGGCAACCCGTCGCAACCATTCTGCAGCCCGCCCCCCTGAACACACGCAGTTGCCATATGAGGACTTCGTCGGCGCATCTGCCAATCGGGTATTCAGACCGTGCATGTTCCTCCATCCGGCTGAGCAATGCACGCAGGTGCGGCCGATCGAAGCCGTTCGACTTGTACAGCGCAACGGCACGCATGTTCTCCATTTCGTCCTCGCGGTCATCTTCACGCGCACGAATAACTGCCGCACGGAGCATCATCGTCGCTGCATTGCGCCCTGCGTCGTGTGGTGACATCTCCTCCCATCCCTTCGGAACGCTCCCGGCATCGATCACATCCCCCACCTTCCCCATGTACCGGAACGTGATCTCATATGCCGCAACGGCAGGCGCTTCAACGGACCATCGCAGCGTCACGCGCCAGTCACGCCGGCCTGTCTGCTCGATTGCATCCTCCACGCGCGTCGGCAACGTTGGCTCCATGATCGGCATCCTCCGCCATCACGATGATGCATGTACCCGCTCGTCCATCCGTCCGGCGGCATCGTCAACGGCCGCATACTGCCGCCATGCAGCGACCACTCCCCTGCCCTCTGGTGACAGCAGCCCACGCTGCCGGGTTCCGGTATCCGGGTTCAGCAACCACAGAAGCCCGACCTCCGGCACCGCGCCGGCGCCAGACGGGCAACGGCATCGTGGCAACCGGCATGATCGCGCAACAGCAGCATGCCGACGCTCCCCTGGAGATTCCCGAGCCTTCCAGGAATGCAGGAATTTTTACCTTCCATGGCCACGTCGCAACCCATAGCCTTGCGCCCGCGTGCAGTTTCAAAATGCCTGCCATGTCCCTCAATATCGTATTGCGATTCTCGCTCGCCGCCATGCTGCCTGCATGCTGCGCGCTTGCGTCCTGTGTCTCGCTCAGCACCGAAGACCTGCGTGGCTGGGATACCGCCATGCGGCGCATCGACACCGCCCACGGCCACGTGGGGCGTTTCGGCAACGCGGATTCCGCCGTGAGTGTCAAGGGGTTTTATCTCTGGGACCAGATTGGTGGCAGGGAGTCGCTGCCGACGGATGCTGTCGAGATCGTGGCGTTGAGCAATCGTCTGCGGTTCCGCCTGATCCGCGGCGGCACGGCCGTCGACAGCATGGAGCGGGCCGCTACGATGGCGCCCACCTATGCCACGTTGGGAGGGACGCGAATCGCCGGGATCCCTCCATTGCTGTGGGGGATCTTCGACGAGGCGATCGCACTCGGAGTGAGCGGCACGGGCGAGCTCACACTGCTGCGGACCGCAGGCGGCGTGGGCTTTCTCGGTCCGCTGCCACTCATGGCCGGCGGCGGCGGCCCGCCGTACGGACTCACGTTCCGTCCCGCCGGGCCCTGATGGCGCCAGCAGCGGGCGGCTGTAGCTGCGGCGAAGATCGGTGGGTGGCGGCTCGTGTTGGGTATCTCTACGATTCACGCCGCGCCGTTCTGTGGCGCGGCGTGAATGAATTAATCGAACGCCCCGTGAAAAACAGCCTCACGCGCTCGCGCTCTCGTCCTTACCGGCAGCCGGCTCCCACAGCTCCACCTTGTTCCCGTCGGGATCCATGATCCAGGCGAACTTCCCGTTCTCGTCCGCCTCCGGCCCCTTGACAACGTCCACGCCGCTCGCGTGAAGTTGCGCGAGTAATTCATCGAGGTTGTCCACCCGGTAGTTGATCATGAAGGCGGAATCGCTTGGGCTGAACCACTGGCTATCCTTTCCCGCAACGTGCCATACGGTGAGGCCCCTGTCCTCGGCCTTGTCATCCGGCCATCTCAGAATGGCGCCCCCCCAGTTCTCGAGGGGCATGCCCAGGTGCTCCTGATACCACGCGGCAAGTGCAGCGTTGTCGTTTCTGCTCTTGAAGAAGACGCCGCCGATTCCGGTAACTCTAGCCATCGTTCCTCCATCCAGTTTGATTGATGATACCGTGGTAATTGTCGATGCCGTTGGCCGTCTGAGAATTCCTGCCCATGTCACCGCGGCCTGATTGCAGGCTGCGTCCAGCCGGTGACGTTCGGAACTCCAACCCAATATGCACCTGCATTGTCCGCGTACACATCCGGCACGAAATATGGCGAACAAATAATCTCTCCTCCCGCCTACCGGGGCCAGAGCCAGCCGAACGCCACGCCGGTCACCACTGCGTACATGAGCCCATCTACAGAATGCGTGAGTGTGACTCGCGTGCTCCGTCCCCACCAGATCCAGTTCTGCCAGTGCGCAACCGCATAGCAGCAGAACGTCACGGCGCCGCTTATGCGGAACACTTCCAGGAACGGTGCACCAGGCCCGCAGGCGCGGCTCGTGATGCAGGCGGCGAGCACTGCGATGAAAAGCGAATAGACGAACCACTGGCCGAGCATCCTGCCGAAGGGAAGCTCGCCGTTGGGACGGATCGTCATGGTTCCCACAGGCCCCCTCTTCATCTTTTCGACGAAGGCAGGCGCCTCCATTTCCTTCGTGGTGTTACCGTACGGGAAGCGGTACTCCCCCGGCTGCACGTTCATGCGGCGCAACGTTTCCAACACCTGCTCCTCGCCGGGAAGCTGAATCATGTCGCGCTGATGCCAGCCCGGTATCATGTGAATGATCATGAGCGTGACGAACACGAACGCCGCCGATACCAGGATCGGCAGCCACAGGACGGAAATCCCAACCATATCTACCTCGAGGAATTGTGAGGAGGGAACAATAAGAGGCTCCGCCTGCTGGTCCGGCCGCATGGCGTTCGCTGCCGGCTTCGAGGCGCTGTTTCACCGGATCTCGAACCGGCGGCATGCACGCTCCCGACACCCGGTGCCGCAAGGCCTCCAGGCGCTCGGGCGCAGCCTGGCGTTGAGAGGAACTGCAACTTCATGCTCACCTGCAATGCGCCTGCAGGAATCCTGCACGGCGCTGCGACCGAACAGTGCATCGCATGACTTCGGCACCAACGTACGAGGGAGCATGAGGGATTGCGCGAATATACTACGCTCAGATCACAGGAGTGATGTCCCATCATCATCAAATTTCTCCAAAGCGTCCGTGGAGTCGGCCAGCAGATATCGGACGCGAGGGGGAACGCCGCCGCCACCGGCCGCGATCCTCCCAACCGCATAGCGCCCTGAGGGGAAACAGGGCAACGGGGCCGGCTCCGACGGGCCACGGGTTCGTCGCCGGGATGGTCCATGTCGATCCCGGCAGATGAACGAGATCGACCTCGCGCGCACCGGGATACCGGAATGCCCACCAGATGGCAGCGCCTCGGCTTGAAATATGGGACTGCTTTGGCTATATAGCGGCGAACCGTTGGGAAGAAAGTGGTAGAGAAGACACGGTAGAGCCGGCAACCAGTAATGCAACACGCCATATGGACGTACAGGAACAAATCGAACAATATATCGCCAGCCAGCCCGAACAAAAACGGAGCGACATGCAGCAACTGCACCTGCTCACGCTTCGAGCGTTGCCGGGATGCAGGCTATGGTTCCACGACGGCAGGAACAGCGAGAATAAAACCGTCAGCAACCCCAACATCGGGTATGGATTTCACACGATAAAATATGCCAATGGAACAAGTAGAGATTTTTTTCAGATTGGTATCAGCGCGAATAAAACCGGGATCTCCGTCTATATCCTTGGCATCGAGGATAAGACATACCTGGCCCGAACGTATGGGGACAAGCTTGGCAAGGCGAGCGTGACCGGGTACTGCATAAAGTTCAAATCTCTGAAGGATATCAACATTGACGTACTCGAAGCGGCAATACGATACGGCGCCGAGGCTCGGGATGAAAAGGGCGAGCCCATGAAATTATTGTGAAACAATAACCTGCCGGATCGGGCTGGTCAGCATGTGACCCTCGAACAGGTTCAAACTGAGGCACTCCCGTGGGCGCATACGATGTAAAGGAAGAATTACTCTTTCGCCATACATCCCCGGCGCGGGTGGCAATCTTCCACTGAACCCGTCATCCGATACGCGACATCCCAGGACGCCTGTCAGCGACCACCGGCAGGCGCTCTGTCTCTGGCAGAGTCGTTGCCCTGCTTCTTCCTACGGGCTTACTCGGCAAACATCATCACGGACTTCGCTCATTTGATGCCCACAACGATTCTGGAATATCATCAACCGCCTCCTGTGCGCCCTCGACATCCATTATCCGTACACAACAACCACAACCTCGGTCATCGGAAATGAACGTGAGCCGGGAGCGCCAACGTTCCAACCACGACCCGAACGCCGCCACTTCGTCGGATGAATCAACGGCAATTATGATGGTAGCGCGCGCCATGGAGTATGAATTAGCGGAACGGCCAGGATTGGCATCCGGGATTACGGTGGACTGTATTGACGGAAACGAATATATCGACCGCCGGCAGATGCAACGGACGCGGATGGCAGCATCGCAATCAGCGTTCAACGGGATCGCTCTCTGGCACGCCGCACGGCGGCGTGCCGTTTGCAGCTTCATCATTTTCTCCCCGGCTGCCAGGCCGCGTAGCGGCACACCGTTCCAGACATGTATGCTCCCCGGCCTTCGGCCGGCGGCCGGGATCACGGTACGCGCCATCTGGCATTAACGCCGGCGCTGCTGCCGGAAGCTGCATGGTATCTGCTGCAGACGGCTGCCCGCGATGCGAGGCCATGTCCGGCATCGCCAAACGTTCTGCCCAATCCCTGCGGTATCGCACGTACAGTCCACCGGGGAACAATCCATTCAAGCATGCTTGAGCGGCGAGAATCTCACCTCTTTCCTACCCGTCAACAGAAACGCCGCGAATCCGGAGAGGAGAGCCGGCGGCGCTGTGCCCTCTCTCTCCGCCTCATACACAGTCCGAATCCGTGCGCCGTTCAAGCAGCACGCGCACCCCGCCGGAGAATCTCCGAATGGAGAATCCCCGAACGAGGTGCACGCGCCGGAATCGGGTGCCGGGGCCGAAGCGGCCGGCACGTTGTTCCGCCGGCATCCTGCGCCGGCGTATGAACGCCGCGGGCTCCTACTCTGTCAGCGAACCAGCAGGAACCGCTGCGATCGCACCGTCCGGCCGGCCGTCACGCTGGCCATATAGGTGCCGCTCGGCAGACCACGTACGTCGCAGACCACCTGATGCAGGCCGGCCGTCATCTGTTCGCCCTCCACCGGCCGGGCCACTTCGCGACCGAACATGTCGATGATGCGCACGGTGACGGCCGCTGCCTGCGGCACCATGTACCGTACGGTCACGGAACGATTGCCCGGATCGGGAATGCCGCGTATCCAGAGATCGCCGGCATCGCCGGAGGAGAGATCCACGCTGGTGATGCTGTCCGGCGGAATAGTGCCGATACCATAGTAGGTATAGTTGAACACCGCATCCTGAAGGAGGAAGAAATATTCAACCGGCCGGCTCCGCGCGATGCCGGACACCCCGCCGTTGAACGTGCGTGTGGAGGCATCGTCCAGCAGGTCCGTTGAACTCTGCATTCCGGAGACATCCCAGGTGGCGCCGCCGTCCGTGGAATACCAGAAGCTTGCCGCAAGCGGCTCCGTGGTTGAATCGGTTGCCGTCACCTGCACGCTCAACGAGTCGGCACCAACCCGGCCGACGCTGCGGCCTGTGGCAACGGGCGGGTGGGTATCGTTGACGAAGAAGCCTTTCTGGGCGAAGAGCTGATCGCCAACCGTGGAATCCGTATCCGGATCGTGCACGGTAATCACCATCTCCGAGGTATCCCCCTGGGCGAGCGGCGCAGGCGTGGTGACATCGATGGTTCCGGTGGGCTCATCCATTCCGCGAATGGTGAAGGTGGATCCGTTCGCCGGAGTTGTCGTGAAGGTTGCTCCCGCCGCATCGCCGGTGATCGCGAGGCTCAACTGCGCGATCCACGACTGCGTGGAGTCCGCATCCATGGTGTGAACGTCGAACAGGTTCAGTGGAACCGTGTAGACCGATGGCGGCGGACCCGGCACGTTGTGCGGAAGCTGCGTTACGGTCGCCGGAAAGTTACTCGGAACACCAAGGCCCAGCGTGATGCTCCGATACTCGGGCGGAGCCGGACGAATGTTGGAATCGATCGGCTGATAGACGATGTACGGATCGGTAAACGGCAACACGGGGAGATACCAGTCCCCCATCATCGCCGGCGTACCGGTAAGCCCCGTGGACTTGTCCTTGCCGAAACAGTCCTTGCACGAGGCGTCGTCGAACGTGGCCCCGGTGGGGAGCTCGACGTAGTCCGCATAGGTCACGTAGAAATCGGACGCCTTCTTTCCCTTGAAGCCGTCGTCCGTTGCCTTTCCGTAGTCGACATCGGTGGTGCCGTTACCGGCCACGGTCACCAGCTTGCACCCGAAGTGATAGCTGTTCATGGCCTGGTCGAACTTCCGGGTGCTGGTGCTGCACTTCACCTGCTTGGCCTTGGCATCGTAGTAGATGTCGCAGGCGGCCATCTGCACCTTGGTATCGGTGCTGGTGGCAATCATCTGGCAGAAGATGAACTTCTTCTCGGTCCCTCCCTTGTTCGTGAACTTCGCCTTCAGCGTCACCTCACCCGTCTTGGCATCCACCGTAATCGTGTACTGAACGCAGACGTTCGGTGCATCGGGCCGCGGCGGCTTGGCGGTACGATCGGATGGCCCGATCTGGCTCGGCTTGGTCTTCTGTGTTGTTGTCTGCGCCCTGGCGGCTGGCAGGGCCAGCGCCCACATCAGAAACCCCAGCGCACAGAACACCAAGTACGTTTTCCTGCAACCGTCGTTCATAGCGATTCCTCCCATCGTGAGTTGGAGATATTGAGTGGGATGATGTTGTACGGGGGGTTGAACGAGCTGCGCGAAACGTGTGGTGTGACAAGGTATATGCCGTCGGAGTCCGAGGCGAGTACATGATTGGGTACCCGCGGGAGGGGGGCCGGGAAGCGGCGCCGGCAGCCGGCGGCGGTGTGCCGAAGGCCCGTCCCTGCGCGGGTCCGGGAGCGGGAGAGGAGGTTCCCGGCGCTGCCGGTTGCTGCGGCCGCGAGTTGCAGCGGTATGCTCCCTGCGGCCGTGCACCATTGCGTCTCGAAGATCGCGATCGACGGGCGCATGGCCTGTACAGGGATTTATCGCATTACACGCCGGGCTTCGCTGGTTCACGTTACAGCACTCACGGTATATCACCAGCTCTCGCGTCTTCCCTGGAAAAAAAAGTCCCATCGCCGATACAACCGACAATAGGACTTCGTGAATTACGATGCACCGGCAAGCAACATCTTACTGGATGCCGCCATCACCTCCAGCACCACCACTTCCCGGCACAGGCTCCAGGAAATTGTCAATCACCCAGTATTGCCCATCACAGGAGTACCCACCCATCCAGGCAACGTAACCGTCCGTACTTCTCTGTACTACAGCCCGCCAAATCACATCACCGCAATTTCCCGTGAACGTTGGAGCGAGGCCCACCGTTGGGTCACTGGCAACAATCGTACGTCGTGGAAGGTCCTTATCGTATAACTTCCCATCGCATCCACGCCCTGTAATATGTGTTGGTACTCCATCGGTGACAGTCGTCACTGACCACCAACCATCATCACTGCCGGAGCACGGACCGTTCTGGTACTTGTACTCTACCTTGGTTTCAGCCATAGCAGTCCACCCCACAAGGAGAAGACCCACGGCAATAGACAACAGTAGACGCATAACTATCCTCTCGCTTTATGTAGATGAACAGACACACAATCGCTTCAGCTCGTACCTACTGAAGACCCGATCCCCCGGTGCTGGCGATTCAGACGGGGCTGGACAGAATGTACGTCTCGATGCTGGAACGTGGCTTGCGCCGTCCGTCGCTTACCACGGTGTTCGTGCTGGCGAAGCGGTTCAGTATGCAGGCGGCGGAGTTGGCGAGCGAAGTTGAGGCAGATCTAGGTTGATGCACCGTAGCATACAAGGACGCTCCATGCTAACGCGTACGCTCCTTGACCAAGGGAGTAATTGTTGAAAATACCAACGCAGACATAATCACCTTTTACGGATTTGCGGCTTTGGATACCCAAATTCCTGTGGCAACGTGGAATCCGTCACCCAATCCACCCTCACCAGATCCAATTGGCCAAGCACAGCTGGCGCGTATAGCCCCTTGTATCCGAACGAACACAGAACCAGCCGCAACGCGATGTCATGAAGATGACGAATCAACCGAATCATCTGCGCTTCATCCATTAAAAGATCAATCTGTTTAGCATCGTGCATAACCATATTACGCAATTTCCTCACGGCCTCACTCCATCCTTCTAAGCTGTCGAATTCTTCATATTTCCCCATCACATCGAAATCATGCAATTGGAATTTGGCAAGCAACGACTTCATTGCATCAGAATACTTCACGCCCTTGGGCTTTGCTCCAGACTGCGTTGCAAGCACATCAATCACGATACATGCATGTTGGCACATCTGTTCCCAGGAATTAACTCCCGTCCACCCGATTTGAGTTGTCTGACGCAAGATGAGCGCCCAGTCTCGTTTACCGAAGTCATTCCATCCCTGTGCGCATCGCAGAAGCTCGCTTAGACTCCCGTTGCTTTCATAGATCGCTCTGTGTCCCTTCTGATAATCTGGACCGTTCCAAAGCACATGCTCGCGCCGCACGAGCTCGCCCGCATGGTCACGAATCTCTACCCATGGCACATGAATCGCAGTTCCCGTAGCCAAGCCCAGTACCGGAAGGACTCCGAATTGGAATACATCAAATGCCGAAACATTATTAATAATGTCGGCATGCTCGCATACTATGACGGCCGTCGCATCTCGCCTACTATTTCCCTTTTCAATGGATTCGCGTCGGGAAGCGCCCAACTTATATTCAAGTGGTTGAATGAAGGCGGACAGGCCGTAAAGCTCGAACGGCATACAAAAAGCATTGGCAGGGTGCAACAGCAGTGGATTACTCTTGAATTGCTCCAGTCGATCGGGATACCCGCCCATGTAGTTGATTAGCGGAACTACAAAGTATCGAGGTTTACGCGTCTCAATAGGTACAAATGTTGCTGACTTGAAATTGAAAGAGACAGTTTTGGAAAGCACTTCAACACGGGCCCAGTTTACGTCATGTGAAACAAGGGTGCCGTTGTGCGTTTCGACGCGTAACGCTGTACACTTGGTGAGGCCATTTATCAGTTTCCCCAGTCGACTTGATAGGTCAATCTCCGATTGGAATGACAATTCCTGGGATCCATCATCAAGAAATGTAGCTATGCCCGGCCCTGAGATTGACTGATCGGGCGCTCCAAACTCCGCCGTAACAACCCCCTCATACGTGATTGCAGGCTGGTACCAACTCGAGCGTCGGCTCATGGTTCGTGATAGATTTGCGATGAAAGGGGGGTGAACCTGATACGAATCCTGATACCATCACGGCAAAACGACGATATCAATGCAAAATCAATGATTCTTGTGGGCCCTGAGGGATTTGAACCCCCAACCAATGGATTATGAGTCCACTGCTCTAACCGTTGAGCTAAGGGCCCTGGACCGTTGAACGATCCGGGCGGCCGCCCAGGGGTACGGCAGCCGGGCTCCCAATATACAAAGCCGGCGGGTGTTGATCACCGGCGGGAACGACGGTCTCTCGTCATGCGCCATCACCCGTACCCGCCGGCCGCAACCATCACCCTCCCGGGCATGGGGAGTGCGAGAGCGCCCCCTTGCCCGGGTTCAGGTGCCTGCATCCGTTCTCGTCAACACGGATGCAGGCGTCGATGCAGCATGGCACAGGACCGGGGATGTTGTGGATGCAGCCGCCAACGGCGAGCGGCTGCCGGTTGCCGCAGCCGTCCACGATCACCAGCCCTCCGCCGTTCGGGCAGAATATCACGGCATCGCTGTCCGGCGGCATCGTGACACACTCGGCCCACGGCATGCCGGAGATGCAGACCGGTACGTTGCACCCCGGGTCCGGGGTGGAATGGATCTGCACCAGATGGCACCCGCAGGTGATCTGCGCACGCGCGGTGCGATATCCCCCGATGATACCGGCAACAATCGGCGCCACCGGCACGGCACCGCTCGTTGTTCCGGCGGCCCTTCGTATTCTTGCGAACATCCTTCCTCCCCGTTCGCATCGGCCTCCGGCCGGCGCGAAGCCCAACTCCATTCAAGGACCCAGCCATCGTGATCGCCGCTACCATTGCCTGCCGCCCCCACCCCGCGCTCCGCTTCGCTGTTGTGATCGCAGCCGCAGTTGCGCTCGCCATCCTCTCCGGCGCGCCGGCCGGCGCCCGGAGCCTTCCGCGTCCGGCGGCAATCCCGCCGTGGCAGAGTATGAACGGCCCCTCGGCCGGATGGCTGATCTCGCTTGTCCGCACACCGGACGGCGTTCTGATCGCCGGCTCCTGGACCGGCGGCATCTATCGTTCCACGGATAACGGGTTCACGTGGACGGAGCCGCAGCCCGCGCTGCATCACATCAAGGCACAGGCGCTGGCCGTTGCACCCAACGGACATCTCTTCGCGACATGTTCCGCCACCGATGGCGTCTACTCGCAGAACGGATGCTTCCGCTCCACGGACAACGGCGCAACATGGCAGCGCACCACGAACACGGACCCCTTCCCCACGGCCACGGCGGCCGCACCCAACGGCGATATCTACCAGGGTGGATTCAACGGCGCGTTCCGCTCCACCGATGAGGGCGCAACATGGGCGTTCATCGGCAGTGTAGGCCCCAGCGGGTTCGTGGGGATGATGAGCGCGGCGCGCGACGGCACGGTCTACTACTACACCGCGGAGCTCTCCGGCTCCGACCAGCTCGTGCGGTATCGTCCCGACGAGGGGAGGACGCCGCTCGGCTTCCCGCTTGCCTCGCACAACGTGAGCGCGGTGTTCGCCGCGCCGAACGGCGATGTCTACGTGGGAGCCTACGAGGGGCTCTACCGCAGCCGCAACCGCGGCCAGGGATGGACGGAAGTAAAGCCGGGCGGCAGGACGCTCGGCGGCGTTCTCTCGATCGGCGCGGACTCCGGCGGGCATCTCTACGTCTCCGCAGGGACCAACGGCATCTACCGCTCGGACGACAACGGCGACACCTGGGCCGCGGCGGGGACGGGTCTTCTGAACACCGGCCTGCATGCGTTTGCGGCGGATACCTCGGGCGGGATCTATGCCGCATCGTACGGGGATGGTGTCTATTACTCGGCGAACCACACCTCATGGGAATCGCGCAGCTCCGGACTGCTGAACTCCGATGTGCGCACGCTGGCCACATCGCCGTCCGGAACGGTGTTCGCCGGCACGAACGGCGGCGGGCTCTACCGGCTGCAGAACGGTGCATGGGAGCGCGTGGCCCTGAACCGCGCCAATATCACCGCACTCCTCGCCACAGCGGATGGCACTCTCTACGCCGGCACGACCGCCCCGTCGGGAGGAACGCCGGGCGTATTCCGCTCCACGGATGAGGGGGCAACCTGGACGCCGCTGGATGCGAGCGGAGCATCGGGGCAGAACATCGTTCAGGACAGGGAGGGAACGCTCTTCTTCTGCGATGGCGCAAACGTCTACCGGCTCCGCACGGGGGATGCGTCCTGGACACGCATACGCAGCGGTTCAAACGTTCACGCGCTGGCAGTGGACTCCACCGGCGCCCTCTTCATCGGCGTGCAGGATACCGGCATGTTCCGCTCCGCGGACCATGGAGAGACATGGAAGCTGGTGATGGATATCAGCGGTACGTTCACGGACATCACGGCAATCGCCGTCGGCTCCGGAGAGATGTTCGCGGCCGGTACCACGTTCGGCCGCTCGGTTGATGGCGGCCTCACATGGCAGAGGATCGATGCACCGGCAACGCGGTCATGGGGATATGTGTTGATGGTTGATCGCGACGGGAGCCTCTATGTGGGCGCGAACCAGGACGGGGTGTTTCGCACCACCGATCACGGCGCAACATGGGACAGCCTGAACACCGGGCTGGTTTCGATCGCGATACACGCGCTTGCACGCGACTCCTCCGGGCATATCATCGCCGGAACCGAGACTGCCGGCCTGTATGGCATGACATCCCTCTCCGCCGTGCCGGATGGCAACGGAGCCGGAACCGGCGCCCCCGCGGCAATCACGATATCCTCGATGCCGAACCCCTGCAACTCCGTGGCAACGATCCGCTTCGGCACGGCGCTTCCCGGCCGCATCCGGATCGATCTCTTCGATGCCCGCGGCGCGCATGTTCGCTCCGCTGCCGATGCAGACGTTGCCGCGGGCGTGCATGCGCTCCGGCTGGACGTGCAGGACCTTGCGAGCGGTCTCTACCGATGCACGATAACGTGCGGCGCGGTCACGGCACAGACGGCCGTAATAGTGCAGCATTGAGGAGGGAGGGGAACGGGGCGGCGGTCCTGATGATCGGCCGCCATACCGGCAACCTCCCGCCGCTCCTTCATGGCATGCATCACGGGAACAACGGACTCAATCCCGCTTCGCCCGGCCGGTGTTGATGTAGCTCTGCAGCGAGGCAAGCAGTTCGCGCAGCACGATGTCGGCAATGGGGGCGATCTTGTCCAGCCCTCCCTTGAAGTATCCGCCCACGTTGTAGATCTGGTCGATCGTCGTGGAGTCACCATTGGCCGCGAAGGTACAGGTCATGCTTCCAGCCACACCGTACGCCTGCAACGGCCCCATCGCTCCGGAGAATCGGATCACGGAGCCGGGGGCAACGGCCACCACCACGAGGTGCTGCACGCCGCCGCCGTTGGCGAGCTTCTCGCAGAGACATCCGCCGGGGCGGGGATCGATGGAGAGGTTGGCAGGATCGCCGGAGAACGTATGCGCCGGAGACCACCAGTCACCAACGTGTTCCACGAATGCCGAGTAGGCCGCGCCGGCGCTTCCGCGGACGCTGATGCTGTTGTGTACCAGGAAGCCGTTGGCGGAGCTCTCTACAACCTCGCCGCGCGCTGCAGCCGGAAGAAGTGCTGCCGCTGGAAGGAATGCTGCGACCGCGATCGCAACAATGCGTCTGGATATTCTCATCGGGATATGTGCGGAATATGAGGCGGCGGGCAGGCCGGATGAACGCCGTGCCTGTGCGTACTGCGCGCCGCCGTACTGGATCGCATGAAGATACAGAACATGCTCGCCACACCCCGCTCAGGCCGCGCAGCAACCATCATTCCCGGGCAGCCACATTCCCGGGAGAAGATGCGCGACACGCTCTCGGCATGACGCGCGTCATGTGGAGAACATGCAGGGATCGTAGCTTGCGGGATGTAGTTCGGCAGGTGCGTTGGATCTGCAGCGGCAACACAATGGTGTGTACACAATTACCGATGTCCCCTCGATGAGCAAGGTTACAACACGGCAGAACAACCCGCGCGTGGAGCGGCTGTTGAAGCAGATCCACAATGACGATCCGCGGGCGTTCGCACAACTGGTAAAGGAGCTGGAGCCGTTCGTGATCGGCTCGTCGCTGAAGGTCTGCCGGGATCGCGCAACGGCGGAGGAGAATGCGCAGGATACGTTCGTGAGCATGTTCCGGAACATCGGGCAGTTCAGCGGCACCTCAAAGTTCAGCACCTGGCTCTACACGATCATCGTCAACAACTGCCGTATGAAGCGGCGGAAGAGCAGGATGGAACGGGCATCGGTTTCGATGGAGGAGATGGCGGCGGCGGGCGGCAGGCAGGCATCGGATCTGGAAGCGGCCGGAAGCGGAGCGCCGGCGGATGCCCAGCTGTTGAGCGAGGAACTGCGGGCGGTGCTGGGAGCGGCCATCGAAGATCTTCCGGAAGATTATCGCTCCGTCTTCGTTCTGCGCGACGTGGAGCATCTGAGCAACGAGGAGGTGGCGCGCGATCTGGACCTGAGCGTGGCCGCCGTGAAATCACGTCTGCATCGGGCGCGGGAGCGCGTGCGCGAGCATGTGGAAGCGTATCTGAAGGAGCAGGAGTAGGCGACGCGTTCCGCACGAACGGGCACCACCGCGGCCGGCTTCGAGCGCCGCCATTCCTGATTCGTGGAATGCGGACGGCGCCGGGATCCGGGGGGATATCACCGGCACCGTTCCGCGGTCAGACCTACACGGCAGTCTCGTGCTGGTCTTCAAACCACCCGACCGCAACGGCCGGCATCATCAACGCACCGATGCGGTTGTACCCGCCCCGCACGTTGACGGCATTCGCCCCCTTCCGGCGAAGGAATGCGACGGCCGCAGCGGAGCGCGCACCGGACTGGCAGTGAACGTACACCGGCTTGCCCAACGGTATCTGCCGCAGGCCGGGGGCCAGCCGCGTGTGGGCAATGTTCACCGCTCCCGGAAGATGGCCGGCATCGTATTCAACGGCGCTCCGAACATCCAGGATGTATGCCTCACCGCTCCCGGCACTCTCCATCAGCTCCTCCGCCTCCACCTCCGGTGCACGCGCCTCGCCGCTCCCGGCATTCATGGCGTACTCCAGCGGCGGCACGTAGCCGCCGATATTGTCCAGGCCGATGCTTGTGAGTGCCGCAACCGCCTCGCGCAGATCTTCGGCCTCCACGATCAGCAGCACGCGCTGCCGCGGCTCCACGTAGGAGCCCACGATTGTCGTAAAGGTTCGATTGAGCGGAGCATGCAGCGCGCCGCGTGCGTGCCCCTCGCGGAACTCCGGCCAGGAGCGGGTATCCACCACGACAACATCCTCATCGCCGGAGGCCAGAGCGGCCAGTTCCGCGGCGTACAGCAGCGGTGGGTTCGGCATCGTCCGGAGCAGTGCGGGGCCGTCGCGATTCTCCATCTTCATCCGGGCGAAGTAGGGCGGCGGCTCCGGCTGGCCGGCAACGATCCCTGCCACGAACTCCTCCTCATCGCCAAAGGCCGCGGCGAGCGCGCCGTTGAACAGCTTCTCGTAGCCCACGGTGGTCTGCGGCACGGCGCCGAGGGACTTGCCGCAGACCGATCCCGCCCCATGCCCCGGCCATACCTGCAGATACTCCGGCATGCTGCCGAAGGACCGGAGCGATGCATACAGCTGCCGCGCGGCCGGATCGGCCGCCCCCTCCATGCCGGCAGCGGACTCCAGCAGGTCCGGACGCCCCACATCCCCCACGAAGACGAAGTCACCGGTGGCAATGCCCATCGGCGCAGTGCTCCCTCCTCCAAGGTCGGTTACCAGGAAGCTCATGTGTTCGGCCGTGTGCCCCGGCGTATGCACCGCCTCGATCCGGATGTTCCCAACGGTGAACGTGTCGCCGTTGCGCAACAGCCGGTGGGAATACGCGCCGCCATCGGAGCGGCTCTCGAGCCATCGATACTTCCAGTTCTCATCCCCTTCATCCGAGAGATAGAGCGTGGCGCCTGTGCGCTCTGCCAGCTCGCGGGCTCCGGAAAGGAAGTCCGCATGGATATGCGTCTCGGCGATCGCGGTAACGCGCAGTCCGTTGCGAGCGGCCTCCTCCACGTAGTGATCAACGTCGCGCTGCGGATCGATCACCAGCGCCTCCCCCGTGCGCAGGCAGCCGATCAGATACGCTGCCTGCGCAAGCTTCTCCTCGTAGATCATTCTGAACAGCATGGCGAGCTCCTGCTGATTCGTGCAATTGATTATCGTTTGATCGTGCCGGCAGCGCGACGCACCGAATTCCCCTCGGGCACCCCGCACCGGCCGCCATCGGCGCGCACGCCTTACCGGCCGGCTTTCATCCAGCCGAGTGTGCCGCCGTCGAGGCTGTATACATTCCGATAGCCCAGATCCACGAGCGTTGCAGCGGCCTGCCGGGAGCGGGCACCGCTCTGGCACACCGCCACGATGGCCCGGTCGCGATCGGCCGGCAGCTCATTCCCACGCTGCCGAAGCTGGCCTAGCGGGATGTTCACCACGCCCGGGATCTTCCCGAACGCTGTCAACTCGAACGCCTCGCGAACATCCAGCAGATACGGCGCCGTGCCTCCCTCCCGCATCGCCTCCAACTCCGCCAGGCCGATGCGGCCGTATCCGTTCCTGGTCGCACTCCTGAATCCAAACATTCCACTCTCTCCTGATTGTGATCTGTTCCCTCTGCTGGATATGATGCAGCGATTCGGCGAGCGATTCAGAACGAGACCGGCGGTTCTGTGAAAGGATGTTGCGATGAATCGGCGGTGCGCTCCCGCACGGCCGGCGCGCCTGCCGCGCGTGGCTGCCCCAGAGGGTTGCCGCAGAGAGCTGCCCCGGAGGGCTGCCCCGGATGGCATTCAACCCGGGCGGAGGGATCCGAGGGAGGTATTCGGCCGCCGCTCCATGCGCCGGGGCGGCTGCGGGACAGCAGCCATATACGCAGACGCCCCGGCCGATGCTGTTGCATCTGCCGGGGCGTGCCTCGTTGCGTGCGGAGGCAGGGCGAAGACATTCGTGCGTTGGCGGCATCCGGCGCCAACCGGATGCCCCTGCTTCGAACGCTCCTTCAGCGATATTTACTCTGCCTCTGCAGCCTCCGTCGGCTGCTCGGCAGGCATGTCGATCCCAACCCAGTTGTTGACGGTGTTCAACTCCGGCGAGCCACTGGCCTTTGCGTAGAGGAAGAGCTGCATGCGATAGGCCGTCAGCCACCGGAGCGTGCTCCTGACCAGCAGGAATCCCAGCGGCAGCGTCTCGCCGGTCACGAACTTCGCCGTCCGCGTTGCGAAGTCGTCGTCGGTGAATCCGTTGATCAGCTCCTGCAGTTCGGCGATCTGCTGATTCATCGCTGCAGGGAATCCCTCGAACGTCATCTCCGCGTTCCGCTGCCAGATGTGCGCGCTGGCGGCATAATCCCCCATGGCGGCCCCCTGTGCTGAGCCGATACCGCAGACGCTCAGGTAGCGGAGCAGCTCCAGGGTAGAGCGCTGGCCGGGCGTGGGCCGGAAGTCCTGCGCGTCCGGGGAAATCTTGCTGTGCAGATGGAGGCAGATGTTGCACTCGTTGATGATCTCGCCGAGCAACTGTTCGCGTGTAATGATGCAGGCCATGATGTTCCTGAAATGCTGTGAGTGAATGCTGTCGCCGAACAACCGGCGCGTTTGCGTTACCGTGACGCGTCGTGCAGCGGCCGTGTATGAAGTGGCACCGGAACCGAACGGCGGCAGGCATACCGGCCGCTGGAGTGATTCGGGAGCGGAGCAAATGTAAGCGATTACTTACGTTACGGACAAATGAAATTGGCGTCACGCGTACGCCGCACCATCGTTTCATCCGGATTGCTGCGATCGGCCGCTTCGTTCGCGCTTCATCCACGGAGTCTCGGGCAGGGGTACACGATGATGTACTATCTCCCCGCCCTGTCCGGAACGTATGTTGCCGCCGGTCGATTTCGGATCCGTGGCCTCACCCCGCCATTGGCGGCCATGGCAACAGTCTGCACGCTCCGACATCACCATCTCCACTCAGATACGGCCCCATAGGCAGCAGATGAACGGGCGCTTACAGGCGCCGGTGCTGTGCATGCCCACACCGAACCGCGGCGCGCTGAGAGCGGCCTGCTGCGAAGGTGCGAAGCATGCCCGGGACTCACGCTGCCGGAACCAGCACATCCCATCCGGATGGTGCCGTGGCGCGCGC
>DASZRW010000070.1:0-158296 GCA_035549015.1 Kapaibacterium sp. (SeqCode) | reverse complement strand
CCTCAGGCCGAGGGTTTGCCTACAGCTTCCTTCAGACCTTGCCTCGCGACACAGCCCTTGCTGTTCAGCTAGCCGTTCCCACCATCAGACCCCGCTGGGGACTTCCACCCCCTAGTCACGCGCAATGCCTGGCGCACTATGCAATCAACCAATGCAATATGATTGCATTGCCGTATGAGCTAACGCGCAACGGGGAGCAATCCTTGCATGGACGGCTCCCCGCTGTTGGTTGAATCGTTCCGTATGCTTCAGGCGTGCGACGGCCCCGCGCCACCAACGGTAATCGATGGCAGGCTATCAACCGCCCGGTCAATTTTCGTGTTCACCACCTTCGCATAGATCAATGTGGTTGCGAGGTTCCGGTGCCCAAGCATCTTGCTGACGGTCGCGATATCCACGTCGTACGTCAGGAGCGTTGTCGCGAACGTGTGCCGCGAAAGATGAAAGTGCATGTGCTTCTCAATCCCCGCCGACGTGCCCCATTTCTTCAATGTCTTGTTGATCACCGACTCGTGCGGAAGGGCAAATACCTGTGCTTCCGGTGCTCCGGGCTCACCCATCATTGCCAGCGCCACATCGTGCAGTTTGAAGTATTCAACACCGCCGGTCTTCTGCTGGCGGAACGCGATGCGGCCGTCACGGATACGGCCCCAGACGAGCGCCTGAACGTCGGACAATCGAAGTCCGGTGAAGCACGCAAACAGAAACGCGCGCTTGATCACCGGGTGAGCGCATTCGGTGACGGCGAGCTTCTCAACTTCCTCCATCGTCAGGTAGCCCCGGATGGTCTCCTGCTGCTTGATCCGCTCGACGTGCTCGCATGGATTCGTCTGGATGATCCGTTCGCGTACTGCCTGCTTGAATGCGCTCTTGACAACGGTGAAATGCAGGAAGGCAGTGTTCTGCCCAAGCGAGGCAAGCAGGTAGGCACGCCAGCGCTTCACCCATGCTTCATCGATCTCCGCGAAGCGGATTGACTCGCCGCCGAAGCGCTTCAGGTGCAGCAGCGTCGTTCCATAGGTCCCCTGTGTGCCCGGTGACTTCGTGGCACGAAACGAATCGAAGTAGTCGATGAAGTTGCGGTCGGCACCATCAATCTCGATCGCCGAACCACCATGTGCGATGGCGGAGACTCGAAGCTGGAAGTCGGCACGAATCTTCTCGGCAAGCTGCCGGGTCTTCGCGTTCGCGCCGCCGGTGTTATCTTTCTCGTGATAGAGGTTAAGAAACTTGTACTGGCGTTTGCCCTTGTGGTAGATGTCCAGGTAGTAGCTGCGCCGTCCGTCGGCGAGTTGCTTGGTGCGAAGCTTGACACTCATAGGGTGTGACCGGATGGAGTTGGAAGGGATTGTTAGCGCTTCCAATCTAACGAAATCCGGTCACACCATAGTAACAAGAATGCCTTCACATGGCGCAACACAGGAGAGGATAGTGAGGTACGGAAGGGCGATTTCAGCGATATTCGCGACACTTAGTATATGTACAGTTGAGCGCGAATCGCGGCGATAGTATCTCACATTTCATCCTCGTCCCGGGTCTCCCTTATCCCCGCCAACCGTTATCTTTGAGGTCATGGATCTTCAGACGCTCATCAGCCAGGCCCGCACAGTAGGAGGCGTCCCATTTGCGGAGTTGCATCTCCAACACACATCGATCGGCAATCTTCTGGCCCACCGTTCCGGCGAGCGCCCATCGAAACCGTATCTGATCTACTACGATGACGGCGGAGAGCGCAGAGAGTACAGCTATCAGGAATTTCGAACCTGTGTTGAACGCACGGCCGGCTACATGCGCTCGCGCGGCATCGGCGCCGGCGATCGCATCGCGACCATCGCGCACAACCACAGCGACACGGTGATCCAGTACTTCGCCGCCTGGTGGATCGGAGCCACGGTCGTACCGGTGAATGTCGGTGAGGACGACGCGCGCATCACCTATATCCTGACCAATTCGGGAGCGCGCCTCGCATTCGTCCGCAACGAGTATCTGGCGCGGCTCCAGAGCCTGCTGCCCGAGACACCGGCGCTTGCAACGGTGGTGGTAGCCGACGACGCGCCTGCCGGCCATGAGAGCTTCGACGCCATTCTGAGCGATACCTCCATCCAGGCACCTGCGCCGCTGGGCGACCTGATGAATCATGAGTGCCTGATCGTCTATACCAGCGGAACCACGGGAAACCCGAAGGGAGTTCTGCTGGCGCAGGGGAATCTGCTGGCGGACTGCACGGGGATAGCCGCATGGCATGGTATCGAGGCCGACTCCCGCATGATGTGCGTGCTTCCGATTCATCATGTGAACGGAACGGTGGTGACGCTCGTGACGCCGATGGTGGCAGGAAGCAGCGTGGTGCTGAACCGCAAGTTTCAATCGGGGATGTTCTTCCAGCGGATCGCCTCCGAGGGCGTTGCGATCGTGTCGGTGGTGCCGACGCTTCTGGCATTCCTGGTGCAGGCCGATATCGATACGTCCGCACTGGAGCTTGCCTGTTTCCGTCATATCATCTGCGGGGCCGGACCGCTTACGTGCGAGCTTGCGCAACGATTCGAGGAACGATATCGCGTGCCGATCATTCACGGCTACGGACTCTCGGAGACTACGTGCTACAGTTGCTTCCTTCCCACCGACCTGTCGGATGAGGAACGCATGCGATGGCATACGGCATTCGGCTTTCCCAGCATCGGCGTTCCGATTCCGCAGAACGAGATGGCGATCCACGATGCGAACGGCAATGCGCTGCCGCCGGGCGAGCGCGGCGAGATCGTGATCCGCGGGCACAATGTGATGCTGGAGTATTACGCCAACGAGGAGGCGAATCTGAACGCGTTTACCTTCGGATGGTTCCGCAGCGGTGACGAAGGGTTCATGACGCACGATGATGCCGGCAGGCCGTACTTCTTCATCACGGGCCGCATCAAGGAACTGATCATTCGCGGCGGCGTGAACATCTCACCGTTGGAGATCGACGAGGTGATCAACAGCCATCCAAAGGTGGATGCAGGGATCTGCGTCGGCTTCGAGAACAACTGGTACGGTGAGGAGATCGGTGCCTATGTTCGCAGGGGCGATCCGTCGCTCACCGATGAGGAACTGCTTGCGTTCTGCCGCGAGCATCTTCCGCCGCACAAGGCGCCGAAGGTGGTGGTGTTCGGCGACGACATCCCGGTGACCTCCACCGGCAAGTATCAGCGGAACCGCGTGAAGCATCTGTTCACCGAACATCGGGAGAAGCAGTTCCGATAGCGCTTCCGGATCGATGCCGGTGCAGGTCCTCGCACGCCGGGCAAGCCGGCGCTTCGGTTCCGGCACTTCCTCCGGCCCCTCACGGCGCCGACACGAATACGAAGAGTCACGTTGCGCTTTCCCCGCATCCTTTCAATGTCTCATGCTCAAATCGCTCTACGTCAAGAACTACGCATTGATCGAGGAGGCCTCGATCGAGTTCGCGAACGGGCTCAACATCCTCACGGGTGAGACAGGCGCGGGAAAGTCCATCCTGATCGGCGCGCTTGGACTGATTCTGGGAGGCCGCGCCTCAACCGATGCCGTGCGGCGCGGCGCGGAGCGCGCCGTTGTTGAAGGGCTCTTCACGGTGGACGACAACGATCGAGCCCGGCATCTGCTGGAGCTCAACGAGTACGAGATCGAGGGGAACGAGATCACGGTGCGGCGCGAGATCAACGCCAAGGGAACATCCCGATCGTTCATCAACGACTCCCCGGCATCGCTCACGATGGTGAAGGAACTCGGGGACCTGCTGGTTGATCTCCACGGGCAGCACGAACACCAGATGCTGCTTCGCCCGGAGTCCCATATCTCGATGCTGGACAATGTGGGAGGCCTCGAGATGCTGGTGGCGGACTTCGCCGCGGCATTCGCGGAGTTGAACGAGACGCGTGCGCGCCTGCGGGAGCTGCGCCGCCGCGAGGCGCAGTTGCGGGAGAAACAGGAGTTCCACTCCTATCAACTGCGGGAGATCGATGCCGTCGCTCCGCAGCCCGGCGAGGACGAGACGATTCTTCAGGAGTTGAAGATTCAGGAGAACGGCGAACGGATCTTCGAACTGACATCGGCGCTCTATTCCCTTCTCTACGAACAGGAGAACTCCGTGCGCGACCAGCTCCTGAGGGCGCGGAATCTCTTCGACCAACTGCAGGCCATCGATCCGGGCGTTGCGGAGTATCGGGCGGAGTGCCTTTCGGCCGTCTCCATCGTGGAGGAGATTGCGAAGTATACGCAGAGCTATTCGGCCTCCATCGACTTCGCACCGGAGCGCCTGGAGCAGATGCGCGAACGCCTGCAGGCACTGAGCGGTCTGCGGAAGAAGTTCGGCGGCACGCTCGACGCAGTGCTTGCGCATCGCGAGCAGATTGCAGCGGAGCTCGACCTTGTACAGAATTTCGAGGAGCAGACCTCGGCGCTCGTTGCCGAAGCGGACGCCCGCGCCCGGCGCGCCGGCGAACTGGGCACCAGGCTCTCGGCGAAGCGCGCGGACGTTGCGCGGAAGGTTGCACGCTCCATCGAGAATGTGTTGAAGGGTCTGGGGATAGAGAATGGCCGCTTCAACGTGCAGTTCGAGCGTACGCCGAGCGATCCCGAGGCTTCGGGGAGCGTGCTGGCCAACGGCGGCTGGTGTGCGGCATCGGCGAACGGAATCGATACGGCGGAGTTCTACATCTCCACGAATCTGGGCGAGGAGCCGAAGCCGCTGGCACGTGTTGCCTCGGGGGGCGAGATCAGCCGGGTGATGCTGGCGTTGAAGACGATCCTTGCGAAGAACGATCGCCTGCCGCTCCTGATCTTCGATGAGATCGACACCGGCATCTCCGGGCGCATCGCCTCGAAGGTCGGCGGCGCGATGCGCGATCTGGCGGACTTCCATCAGATCATCGCGATCACGCATCTGCCGCAGATCGCCGCCATGAGCATGCATCATTACGTGGTGGAGAAGTCCGAACAGGGAAGCCGCACCATCACGATGGTCCGCAAGCTGAGCGCGGAGGAACATACGCGCGAGGTGGCGAAGCTGATGAGCGGCGAAGTGATTACGGAGTCGAGCCTTCAGATGGCGCGGGAACTGATCGAATCGTAACTGTACTCTGATCCAATGCTTCAGCAGTCCAATCAACCGGGATACAACCGCACGTTTCTCTCGAAGAGCGAGATACGCGACAGGCTCATGCCGATCGTCGGCGCCGTGGAATTGAACCGCATCATCTGCGCCTACGAGATGGCGGAGAACGTTCATCAGTTCCAGGTCCGCAACGATGGAACGCCCTACTTCTGGCATGTGACACGAGTGACGCGCATTCTGCTGGAGGAGCTGGACATCCACGAGCCGGACGTGCTTGTTGCAGGGCTGCTGCACGACACGCTGGAGGACTCCGACATTCTGAACTCGGAGGTGCTGGAGTACAACTTCGGACCGTTCGTGAGCTATCTGGTGGAGACGTTGACGAAGGAGGTGCGTGTGGACGACGGGCCGCTGCGCGAGCAGATCGACCGGGAGTACGTGGAGCGCCTGAAGAACAGTCCGGAGGATTGCCGCGTGATCAAGCTCGCAGACCGGCTGGACAACTTCCGATGTCTGCAGTTCAACCTGAAGCGCAATCCGTACAAGTACGTGAAGGAGACGTCAGAGCACTACCTCCCGATGGCCGAGAATTCGAACAATCTCCACATGCTCTATCTGCTCAAGGAGCTGAAGAACGAACGGAACAAGTTCTTCGGGTAGGGCTTCAATGCTGCTGCGCCGGGCTCTGCAACGTGGGCGGCATCGCGGGTCACGATGACGCGCCGGCCGGACTCTCCGCGAAGGACATCAGTTGCTGATGATCGGCAGCAATGGATCCCCTTCTTCCTGTGATGGAAGGTCCAAGGGGGGCGGCTCCGGCTTCGGAAGCGGCCTGCTGGAGCGGGCGAGTATCTGCGCGCTGTGCGCCTCGAAGAGAAACTGGTACAGGATACCGCGGGAGAACGGGCTTCGTTGATCGGCCATTCGCTCCGGGTGCCACTGTACCGCGAGCATGTACGGCTTGCCGCCGTGATTGCGACGCTCGATGGCTTCGATCACGCCGTCGGCCGCGCGCGCCGAGACGGTGAGCCCTTCGCCAAGGCGATCGATCGCCTGATGGTGCGCAGAGTTCACGGTTCCGCTCAGATCCGCAACGGCCTTGTAGAGCAACGTTCCGGGCGTCACCTCCACGTCGTGCACACGGTCGTTCCCGTTCTCCTTCTGATGGATCTCGCTTCCCGGAATGTAGGCCGGCAGATGGGGGAACAGCGTTCCGCCGAAGTGAATGTTGATCACCTGGAGGCCCCGGCAGACGCCGAGCACCGGAAGATCGCGCTCATCGGCGATGGCGAGCAGCCGGAACTCGTGCTCGTCGCGGGGACGATCGATATCCTCGCACTGTGCCTCGTACTCCGGATGCCCGTAGCGCGCGGGGTCCACGTCGGAACCGCCCGTCATCACCAGCGCATCGACGCGCGCCATGTCGCGTTCCACATCGCCGGATGCCCAGAGGTCGATCGTCTCCACCTCATCATCCGTGCCCGTCAGCCAGCGCGAATAGTTGGCATACTTCACGCCGCCGCTCCCTTTCGATATGCCTATGAGAAGTCCCATGATGATCCGAATCCGCTCCACGTAGTATGATTCACAGGGTGTTCCCTACGGACGCCCGCCGCCTGCCCCGCGGCGCGCAGCTTCCTGCAAGATAGCCACCAGCTCCTCTTCGCGTTCAATCGCGACCTCGTAATCGATCCAGAACATGCGTTCGCAGAGCCGCGGGAAACGCCGCAGCTTCACTGCGTCCTTCTGCGTGGTGACAACCACGCGAGCACCGCAGCGCATCATGGCACCGGCAATGCGCTCGGCGTCGCCGGCGTCGTATCGCCGATGATCGCGAAAGCGAAGGTGCGCTCGAGCCTCCACGCCGAGGGTGCGAAGCGATTCGAGAACCCGCCGGGAGCGGGCAATCCCCGTCACCAGCAATGCCGGTTCGCCATTGTACGCAGTGCCCGGCTGCGTGCAGGAGACCAGCCCGCATGCGCGGCCGCTGTAGCGGAACAGCAAGGCCTCGCCGCTCATGTAGCGCCGGGCAAAGCTCTCGGCCGCCGTACAGCTTGCCAGAATCACCTGCGCGCGCGCCAATGCCCGTGGAGGCTCGCGGAGATCGCCGGCCGGAATCAGATGGGGATTCTCTACAGTACGCTCATCCACCAGCACGATATCCAGATCACGCGCCACGCCATACCCCTGAAAGCCATCGTCGAGGATCACGACGCGGCCGGCAGCCCGGGCATCGACGGAACGGAGGAGCGCCGCGCGGTCCGGTCCAACTGCGAGAACACTTCCCGGAAGCGCATCGGCCATCATCCCGGCGAGCATGGCCGGCTCGTCTCCCAGCAGATCGGGATCGGGCGCATCCACCGGCAGATCAAGGATCACATCCTCGCGCGAGCGCCGGCCGTACCCGCGAGCAAGAATCGCCAGCCGATGCTCCCCCTTCAGACGGGCGACGATCCACGCAACCACCGGCGTCTTTCCTGCACCGCCAACGGAGAGGTTGCCCACGGAGATAACGGGGAGCCGGCTCCGGTAGACATCCGTCTCACGGCGCGCACGGTCGCGGCGTTGAAGGAAACCGTAGAGCCAGGAGAGCGGCAGCAGCAGAAGCCGAAGGTTCATGTCCCCTCCTTCGATTCACCTGGCGCGCTCGATCCACTCGGCGAGGCCGGCACGCCGGATGACGTTGAATGACGCGGCGCGTATGAATCGCCCGCGCTCCCCGGTCCATCCTCCGCAGCCCCCGACTCTCGCAACGTACGCGGATCGCTCGCTGCACTCGGATCGCTTGCTGCACTCGGATCGCTCGTTGTGCTCGGATCGCTCGTTGTGCTCGGGTCGCTCGTTGTGCTCGGATCGCTCGTTGCACTCTCTCCTCCGGAGGAGGGGACATCGTCGCCCGGCCTCGAACGGACCGGTGCAGGTGATGTGCCCGGCCCGTGCGGCTCGCCGAGCGCGTTCAACGCAGCGCTCATCGCCCGCAGCGTCTCCTCGCCGATCCGCCCCCCCGCCTCGGTTTCGATCTCCGTTGCTTTTCGTTTGCCGGCGTCATGGAAATCATCGAATATGCAATAACGGATATTGATTCTCGAGAACGGATAGGGAATGCGCATCCCGTCCCACGAACCAAGCCGCACCGCATGCCTGCAGCTCCAGCCGGCCAGCAATACCCGCCTCCCCGAACGCTGCGCCGCAACCAGCGCTCCGGCCTTCGCCTCCCGCGCCGGCCCCCGCGGCCCGTCCGGCGTTATCAGACAGGATTGCAGCGCAAGCGCATCGGCCATCCCCCGCAATGCCTCGCCCCCTCCCCGTGAACTGGAGCCGCGAATCACGAGGCTGTAGCCGAGGCCGCGCGCGAGATAGTCCGCAAGGAGCGCGCCATCATCGCTCGCACTTACCACCGCAGCCGGATGGAGCGAACGGAAACGATACCAGAACGGCAGCATTCCCCCATGCCAGAACGCTATCACCGCCGGTTCCCTGCCGGCCACGATCGCCTCACACTCCTTCGGAATCGCCTCACGCATTCGCCACGTGGAGCCGAGCAGACGCAGGCCCGAACGGACCAGCGCCATCTTCCAACGTGCGGGAACGCGGCTCATTGCAGATAGGTCTCCACGATGTACGAAGCGATGCGTTCCGCCGCGCCGGGCGAGCCGAGCATCCGCGTGACTTCCGCGAGCCCCTCGGCCACGCGTGCCCGGTAGGTTGCGTCGTTCAGCAGACGGAGCAGTTCCTCCCCCATGGCGCCGGCCTGCATGTCGTCCTGCACGAACTCGCGCACGATGCCGCGGCCGGCAAGCACGTTCGGCATCGCAACATGCGCCACCCTGATCAGGCGCCGTGCGATCTGATAGCTTCCCCACGAGGTGCGATAGAACGCGGCGAACGGAACGCCGAGCAGCGTGGCCTCCAGTGTGGATGTGCCGCTCTTCACCAGCGCCGCACCGGCTCCGGCAAGCGCCTCGTACGCGGACGAGACCAGGCTGAACGAGATCCCCTGCAGGTATGGCTGGATCAGCTCCCGGCGGATCGTGGACGCCAGCGGGATCACGTGCCGGTAGCCGTCGCCCAGGCGGAGCATCACATCGCGCAGCACCGGCATGTGCCGTGCAATCTCCTCCGGCCGGCTGCCGGGAAGGTAGGCGATGGTGGTGCGTCCATCGGCGGCGGCGGCAACTCCCGGGCTCAGCTCGGCGAACTGATCCACGAGCGGATGGCCGAAGAAGTGTGCGTTGATCCCCCCCCGCCCGAAGTACTCTACCTCGAACGGAAAGGCAACAATCAGGTCATCCACATTTTCGCGTAGCGAACGCACCCGCCCCTCCTTCCACGCCCAGGCCTGCGGGGCGATGTAGTACACAACGCGTATTCCTTCGCGATGCAGCGCGCGTGCCATCCGCAGGTTGAAGCCGGGGTAATCCACCAGGATCGCCAGCGCCGGCCGCCGTTCGCGCGCAAGCGCGAGCACCGAGTTGAAGATCGATTGAAAGAAGCGGTAGTGTTTGACGACTTCAACGAAGCCGATCACATTCATTCGCGCCGCATCCGCCACACATTCCACCCCCTCGCCTGCAAGCATGGCGCCACCGATCCCCCAGAAGCGAAGCCCGGGACGCATCGCGCGCATTCTCGCCACCAGACGCGCGGCATGCCGGTCGCCCGAGGCCTCACCGGCAATGATGAGAATGTTCGCGGAGGAATAATCCATTGCCGATGGCCCGTCGTCTCGTCGCGTGGAGTTGCTCAGCGCGCGGTGGGGATGATGCCCCGCTTGCTTGTGCGAATGAATTCGATGATGTCGCGCGCCTCATCGCAGTGGCTGAAGGCCTCATCGGCCTTCGCCGTGCCGTCGCCGATGTTGTAGCCGGACTGATAGATCAGCCGATAGACATCGTCGATCGTCTTGATCGTCTCCTCGCTGAAACCGCGACGCCGCAGCCCGATGGAGTTGATGCCGGTGAAGGCAAGCGGCTGGCTCCCGGCAAGCGCGAACGGCGGCACATCCTTCATCACCCGGAAGCCGGCGCCCACCATCGCATGCTTGCCCACGCGTTCAAACTGATGCACACCGGTCAGGCCGCCGATGATGGCCCAGTCATCCACCTCCACGTGCCCACCCAGCTGTACTGCGTTTGCAAGGATCACATGGTCCCCAACGATGCAGTCGTGCGCCACATGCGTGTACGCCATCAACAGACAGTCGCTTCCAACAACGGTGCGCCGGCGCGCCAGGGTGCCACGATGCACGGTGACATATTCGCGCACCATCGTACGATCGCCGATGATTGCAAGAGTCTCCTCACCGCCGAACTTCAGATCCTGCGGCACGGCGCCGATGGAGGCACCTGTGAAGATCACGCATTCGTTGCCGATACGCGCCCCCGGGCAGAGATGGACATGCGGCTGAATGTGAACGCCATTGCCGATGACGACGTCCGCCTCGATGACGGCGAACGGATCGATGCGAACACCTTCACCGATTACAGCATCAGGATGGACGGATGCGAGAGGGCTGATCACGGATTCCACGTTCTCCAGGTTCTGAATGATCATGAGGCTTGACGATCCACCAATGCCACGCTGAACTCCGCCTCGGCTACCAGAACGCCATCGACGAGGGCACGGCCGTACAGGGTAAATGTGTTGAAGCGCTTCGAGCGAAGCTCAACCTCGAAGCGAAGCTGGTCGCCGGGGATGACCGGCTTGCGGAACTTCCCCTCCTTGATCCCCATGAAGTAGGCCAGCTTGGAGCCTTCGGCGGAGATGTGATTCATCAACAGCATCCCGCCGCTCTGTGCCATCGCCTCGAAGATCAGCACGCCGGGCATCACCGGCTGCCCCGGGAAATGTCCGGAGAAGAAGGGCTCGTTCATCGTGACGTTCTTCAGCGCAACGATCCGGCCGCTCTCGGTATCGATCTCGAGCACGCGATCCACAAGCAGGAACGGGTAGCGGTGCGGCAGCACCTTCATGATGGCATTGATATCCACCGTGGCCGCAGCCGCCTTCGCACTGAGCTTCCGGTAGAGCTTCTTCTGGCCGGCGAGCTTCTTGATCTTGCGCGCAAACTCGATGTTGCTCGCATGGCCCGGACGGGCCGCCAGGATCTGCATCTGCAGCGGCGCCCCAACCAGCGCGAGATCCCCCAGCATGTCCAGCAGCTTGTGGCGCGCAGGCTCGTTCGGGAAACGCATGGTGCCGTTGTTCAGGATGCCGGTGGAGCCAAGCACAACGGAGCCCTCGATGCCGAGGCGCCGGCTCAGCTCCTTCATCTGCTCGTCATCCACGTCCTTGTCCACGATCACGATCGCGTTGTCCAGATTCCCTCCCTTGATCAGCCCCTCGTTGCGGAGCATCTCCACCTCCGTCAGGAAGCAGAACGTGCGCGCCGGCGCGAACTCCGTTGCGAACTCGGACTGGAGGTTGAACATTCCGGAGTGCTGACTGCCGAGCGCCGGGTTCTTGTAGTCGATCATCACCGTCACGCGGTAGTCGCTGTGGGGTAACGCGACGATCTCCACTCCCTTCGCCTCGTTCTTGAAGTCCACAATCTGGTCGATCACGATGCACTCGCGCGGTGCCTGCTGATCTTCGAACCCGGAATCGAGCAGAGCCTGCGTATAGGGGAGCGCGCTCCCATCGCCAACCGGAGGCTCGTTCGCCGTAAGCTCGATGCGGCAATTGTCGATCTCGAGTCCTACCAGCGCCGCAAGCACATGCTCAACCGTATGCACATCCGCAGCCCCCGCAGTCAACGTGGTGCCGCGCGAAATATCCGTCACCAGATCGACGTTCGCAGGGATCTCCGGCGAACCGTCCAGATCGGTGCGGACGAAGCGAAGGCCGTACCCCTCCGGAGCTGGATTGAACGTGATGGTCGAGAGATTGCCGGTGTGAAGACCAATGCCGGAGAACGATGCGGGTCGGCTGATGGTTCGCTGCTGTTGGCGCATAGGACAGAAAGAGCTGGCAGGAGGGGCGCACCCGATGGCGGTGCAACCGGACGTATAGAGACGCGAATGCACCGTTGGTTCCATACGCGCCTGAACGTAATGCGTTGCAAAAGTAATCTTTCCGTGCGACGTAGCGGCCCACGCCATTTCGCGTTTACCATTCGCCATAACCTGACACCGGGGGCGCGGATTCCTGACCGGCACACCACAAAAACAGCGGGCGTTCCGATAACTCGAAACGCCCGCGTTCTGGAGAAGTACGTTGTGCCACAGCAAAGGCGACATCGTACTAGAGAGTTTTCAAACGCCCGATGCGGCTACTCTTTCGCATCCACACCGAGCGCCGCCTCGAGCTGCGCGATCCGCCGCTGCATGTCGCGAATGTCGCGCAGAAGATCCGGAAGCTGCCGCAGTGCTCCTTCCTGGCGGAGCGCCTGCGCATGCTCCTTCACCGGATGCCCGAAGTAACGGCCGGGCTTGCGGATGGACTTGCTCACACCGGACTGCGCCTCGATGATCACATCGGGGACCGTATCGATATGCCCCACGATCCCAACCTGCCCGGCAATCATGTTCCGCTCGCCGATGCGGGCGCTGCCGGAGATACCGGCCTGGGCCGCAATCACCGTGTGCCTTCCGAGCACAACGTTGTGCGCGATGTGCACCAGGTTGTCCAGCTTCACCCCCTGCTCGATGCGCGTTTCACCAAGCGTGGCACGGTCGATGGTGACATTCGCGCCGATCTCCACGTCATCCTCCACCACCACGATTCCGGTCTGCGGAATCTTCTCCCACCCTTCGGACGTTCCTCTTGGAAGGAAACCGAACCCATCGGCGCCGATCACCGCGCCGGCATGGATGATCACCCGTTCGCCGATGCGCGTCTGGTGATAGAGCGTCACGTTCGGGAAGATCACCGTGTCGCGCCCAACCATGACGTCCTCACCGAGGACGGTATTGGACTGGATCACGGCGCCGTCGCCGATCACGGATCGGGCGCCGACAACAACATGTGGTCCGATCGAGACGTTCTCCCCGAGCACCGCATCCGATGCAATCACAGCCGTTGGATGCACCCCCGCTTCCGGACGAATCGCCGGTGGCGTGAAGGTCCGGAGCACGAGCAGGAACGCAAGGTACGGATCATCGGTCTTGATATAGACCAAATCTTTACGCGTAGTTTCGAACTCGCGGCTTACCAGAAGCGCCGAAGCCTGCGTTCCGTCGTGAAATCGCAGATACTTGGGATTGGCGATGAAAGAAATATCTCCTTCACCCGCCTCCTCGATCTTTCGAACGCCCGAAATCACACGGGAGGGGTCGCCCAAAAGGTTCCCTCCAACCAACTTCGCTATCTCCGCTGCCTGCATCTGTTGCACGTGCACTTGCGATTGAAAAATGAGCTAGGGATTGCCGCCTCCACCGCCGTTGGGAGTTCCCGTGGGAAGCTTGTTCGGATCGATCGGCTTGTCGGTAGGAAGCGAAGGGGCGGGATTGTCCCGTCTCGCGCCTCTGTTCTTGCGTGCGTCCTGCTCGCTCTTGGCGTCCCCTTCGGCATGCGCCGCCGGGCCTCCGGGAGGTGCAGCCTCCGGCTCCACACCAAGGCGCTTCAGCACCGCCCACGTGATGTCGTTGGCGGGGTTGGCATAGAGCATGGACATCGCACGGCTGCTCTTGTCGAAAACGTAGTCGAACTTCTGGGCCTTGGCCTCATCCTCGATAGCCTTGGCCACCTTCTCCACCACCGGCCCCATCAGCTCGGTCTGCTGCTTTTCGTACTCCTGCTGCGGTCCGAACTTTGCCGCACGGAACGCGGCCAGCTTGGCCTCCAGATCGGCAAGCTTTGCATCGGCATCGCGCTTCTCCTGCACGCTCCAGAGGAGGCGGTTGGATTCGATGTCCGCCTTGAGCTTCGAGATCTCCTGTTCCTGCCGCTGAATGTCACGCATCCAGCCAAGCTGCAGTTCGGAGAGCTTGGCACGCGCATTCTTTGCATCCGGAAGCTTGTCCATGATCGCCTCGGTAGCCACGTAGGCGATCTTCTGCGCAGAGGCGGGATACTGCAGCAGCAATGCTGCAGACAACACGGCCCAGAGATATGTTCGCTTAATTACCACGCTTGAGATAGTCCAGTACTTTGAACGTAATGTCGAGCTTGGAATCGACGTAGAGGAAAGCTCCCTCCTCGAGCACCGCCGACAACTTCTCGTCCTTGGCAACCTTTTCGATGGCGGAACGAACCTTGTCGCGCACCGGCTGCATCAACTGTGCCTGATAGCGCGCAAGCGCACCCTGCTGGCCCAGCCGATCATCGCGGTACTGTGCGTACTGCTGCTCCATTCCGCGCAACGCGTCCTCCTCCTTCGCCTTCGCATCAGGTGTGAGCATCGTCTGCTGCTTCTGGTACGACTCCAGCCGCGTTCGATAGTTGGTCTCCATGGCCTTCAGCGTATCGGTATAGGCGGACTGAAGCTGCTGCAGCTTGGCTTCGATGTCCTTCAGCTCCGGCAGCTGCGAGACGATCTTGTCGCTGTTGACGACGCCGAACTTGATCTGCGCCTGAGCGGAGACCACACCGGCAGATACGGCGAGGAGAAGCGTTGTAAGACGGATCAGTGTTCTGGTGTGAAGAGACATGTCGTTGAATAGTTTCCTTACGTGTTTCGGATATCGGCGATGTTGCGATCGGCACGCGTGCTGGGCCCTGATGGGCCACGCACGCGTGATCGACACTGTTTGCTATGTGATGTGATCCATCGGCTCGAGGCCGGAACCCCGGAGTGCGGCATCATCTGCCGAACTGGAAGTGGAACTGCCATCCCCCCTTCTCTCCCAGGTTGTCCAGATCGAAGCCGTACCCGTAGTCGAAGCCGAGAAGCCCGACGCCGGGAATCGTGAGGCGAATGCCGAGGCCCATGGAGCGCTTCAGATCGAACGGATCGACCTCCCTGAAGTTGTTCCAGACGTTGCCGGCCTCCGCAAAGGCGAGAGCGTAGATCGGGATCGGGTTCACGGCGATCCCGAACCGCAGCTCGCTTGTGATCTTCGTATAGAGCTTGCCGATCGGAACGCTGGAGACCGGACCGATGGATTGATCCTTGTATCCGCGCAGCGGCGTCGTGTTGAAGCCGCCGATGCCGGTGCCGCCCATCGAGTAGAATGCCGACGGGGGAATCCCCTCGATCGGGCCGTAATCGTTCAGATAGCCGTACTCGTTGCCGATATAGAGCACCAGCGGATTGGACTCCGACAACTGCGCCAGCGGCGAGAAGAAGTCGAACTTCAGTTCGTGCTTCGTGTACTTGGCATCGCCGAGGCCGGCGATGGTGTTCACGAAGGAGAAGCGCGATCCCATCGTCGGAAAGATCGGATTGTCGATGCTGGCACGCGAGAGCGAGAGCGTGAGCGAGAACTCCGTGCCGTTCCGGTAGTACGGATCCAGCGACGCATCCCCTTCGAGCTTGTTGCTCCGCAGATTGATCCCGGCGTCCACGCGGAAATAATCATCCGGCCATGAAAGCCGGCGCCCGATGTTGATGCCGCCGCCAACCTGCCGCAACTGGAAGCCGGGGCTCCCATTCCCGGGATCGTAGCTCCGCGTCTGCAGCGAGATGCTGGCGCCGAGCGATGTGGGGTCGTCGAACAGCCACGGCTCCGTGAAGCCGAGAAGGAGCGTATTGACGAAGCTGCCGAACTCCCAGTTGAAGTTCAGCACCTGGCCGCTGCCGCCGTTGAGCGGCTCGAGGATGGAGAAGTTGTTGAACGACACGCCGAGCATGCCGGTAAGCCCCTGCGAGCTGAGGCCGAGCGAGGCGTTGAACGTGTCGCTGGGGCGCTCCTCCACCTGATAGGTGATATCAACGGACGTTGCGTCCACCGGCTGCACATCCGGCTGCAGGCGCTCCGGATTGAAGTAGTTCAGGTTGGCCAGGTTGCGGAGCGAGCGAATCACCGCCGCCTTCGAGAAGGTATCCCCCGGCCGCGTGTACAGTTCGCGCCGGATCACCTTGTCGCGTGTCTTCGTGTTGCCGGCAATCGAGACATAACGGATGGAAGACTGCCCACCTTCCTGCATCCGCACCACCACATCCACGGAGTCCGCACCGACCCGCTTCTCCTCCATCCTGGCATCGAACGTGAGGTAGCCGTTGTCCAGGTAAAGCGAGCGCACATCGGTCTGCTCCTCGTTCCCCTTCAGATTGCTCTCCAGCTGCACCTGATTGTACGGCCCCCCCGGCTCCACGTCCAGCCGCCGGCGGATCTGCTCGTCCGAGTAGACACTGTTGCCGGCAATGGTCAGGTTGCGCAGGTAAACCTTGTGCCCTTCGGTCACCACGATATGCACATCGGCATGGCCGGTGGCAGGATTGATGCCGATGGAATCGCGCACCACGTCCGCATCGATATACCCGCGCGCATGATAGTAGGCGACGATCTTCTTCTCGTCATCCTTCAACTGAGTGCGATCGAACTTCGAGGAGCGCCAGAACTGCCACCAGGACTTCTCCTTGATCTTGTCCATTGCGCCGCGCAGGTCCGATTCGGAGATCGCGCGGTTCCCCTCGAAGGTGATCGAGCCGATACGCACCTCCGGCCCCTCTTCGACGGTGAAGAGCAGATCCACCCGCCCCGTATCGGCAGACGGTGACTGCGTCACGTTCACCTTCGTGAAGAGATATCCCTCGTCGGAATACTTCTTCCGGATCTTCGCACGCGTACGGTCCATCTCGTACGGCACGGCAATATCACCGGGACGGATCGTGAGGAGATCGGTGAGGTCCTTGTCGCTCTGATCCTCGTTCCCAGCGAACCGCACGGCGCCCACACGCTGATATTCCTTCACGGCGATCACCACCACCAGATCGGTGGCGGTGACGTTCTCCGCGTAGACCCGCACGTCGCTGAAGAGTCGGCGATCCACAAGATTGCGAATGGCCTTGGCGAAGGCGTCGGTTGTGGAGGTCACCATGTCGCCGATCCGAAGGCCGGAAATGGTGATGACTGCCGACGGAGAGGAGGTCTGTACCCCCTCCACACGAATATCACGAATGCGCCTGGGAGGTGCATCGGCCGGCGGAGCCTCCTGCGCCTGCAGCATGGAAGCGGCGGCGAGCAGAAGCAACGAGCCGGCAAGCGCCAGACTCATGAAGGGATGTCGGGGCGATCTATTGTCGGGTGAAGGCATCGATGATCTTCTGGACGTAGGTTCTCGCAGGGACTTCTTCCCCGTCGAGTTGCTCGCTCGTCTTTCCGAAACGACGTTCGCGCTGCAGGTAATCCGTAAGTGCTTCGTAAAGATGCGGTCGCCGGAAATCGGGCCAGTAGACCGACGCAATATGAATTTCGGAATAGGCCATCTCCCAGAGGAGGAAGTTGCTCAACCTGAGCTCGCCGCTTGTGCGTATCATCAGGTCCGGATCCGGGAGATCGCTCGTGGTCAGGTATGTACGGAACAGTTCCTCGGTAATGTCCTCGGGGGAGAGCTTGCCGCCGCGAACGTCGAGCGCCAGCGTCTGCACCGCACGCAGCAGATCCCAGCGACCGCTGTAGCTCAACGCAAGCGTGAGCGTGAGTCCCGTGTTGCCGGAGAGCTCCTCCATGCTGCTGTGCAACTGCTTCTGCACCGGCTTCGGCAGCGAGTTCAGGTTGCCGACGGCGTTCAGGCGGATGTTGTTCTCCCGCATCTCCTGCATCTCGGCACGAAGGAACCGCATCAGGATGTTCATCAGCACGGAGACTTCATTGTGCGGCCGCTTCCAGTTCTCCGTTGAGAATGCGTAGAGCGTCAGATACGGAATGTCCAGCTGGGCCGATGCGCGCACGATGTCGCGCACGGAGTTTACTCCTTCACGATGCCCGGCAACGCGCGGATATCCACGTTCCTTCGCCCAGCGCCCGTTGCCGTCCATGATGATCGCCACATGACGCGGCAGCCCGCCGCTCGCGATCAACTGTTGCTGAACCTGTTTGTCCCGGTCGATGTTCTCTTGGTGCCTGCCCACGTGTTGTGAACTCAGTTGGGTAAGGTGGCGGCCTGCGTCTTGATCCGGCAACCGCCATGTCGGGTGCAGCCCCAGGGTCGAGCATGCTCCTAAACCTTGCAAATATAGGAAGATGCCCGGTTTCCCGAGCCGGAATCCCCCGCGAAATAATCACCGCGGAGCCACCGGAAAAGGAAGAATGGCGCCCCCTTCGCTATAGACCCACGATTGGTGCCCGATATTGGGCCATTACTGCAATGACGCCGCCCCGCCCATGCGTAACATTGCTTGAAACTGATTGAAATGAGGCGTAACTTCGCTTTTTACCGAAAGCGTTTCTTTCATCGGGCCGGTACAAGTCCAGAGGCGGCAGCCGACGGTGTTCACGCAGTCCGCACCCTTCGGCACCGGTTGCGTATTGTGCGGCTCGCATCGAACGCCTGCGTTGGCCACGCTCCCACCCCAGAGCCCTGCCATATCTCTCCCATATTGACAAGGATGGTTCCCAAATGAACAGACGATCCTTCCTGCAGCGCAGCAGTGCGTACGCTCCCAACGGCGCGGGTCCCAACGCAGGGACGGAGACGGGCACAATCCCCCGGCACAACCTTCCCGGCATGCGTGAATCGGTCGCCAGCATCAGCTCGGGCGACCTTACCCCCTACACGCCGCGCCCGGACAAGCCGTGGGATACCAGACGAGCCGCCCACCTTCTGCGCCGCGCGGGTTTCGGGCCGACATGGGAGGAGATCACGGCCGCCGTTGCCTCCACACCGGCCGCGGTTGTCGATGCCATGCTCGCCGATGCACCGATGCCGGATCCGCCGCCGGCAAGCAATGGAGACTTTCCGTGGTACACCGATATCCACCTTTCTCCCGACAACTCGCAGCTTCAGCAGTACTACAGTGCGGCCGCCACATTGCAGGAGTGGTGGACGGCCTTGATGCTGCAGCCATCCATGATGTTGCGCGAGAAGATGGTGCTCTTCTGGCACAATCACTTCGTCAGCGAATACGCGAAGGTGCTGGTGACGCCGTTCATGCTGACGCAGAACCAGCTCTTCCGCCAGAACGCGCTCGGGAGCTTCAAGGAGTTGACCAAGCAGGTGACGATCGATCCCGCCATGCTGATCTACCTGGACGGCACAACCAGCAAGGCGGGTAATCCGAACGAGAACTATGCGCGCGAACTGCTGGAGCTGTTCACGATCGGCGTCGGCAAGTACGCCGACGGCACGGCGCATTACTCCGAGCACGACATCGTGGAGCTTGCGCGGGCCCTCACCGGATGGCGCGTCAACTCGACGACGGCAAGCGAATTCAAACCTGCCAGCTTCGACAACGGCAACAAGACGATTCTGGGGGCCACGGGGAACTTCGGCATCCAGGGGAAGGCCGCGATGGATGTGATCGATCTGATTTTCGATCAGACCGACAAGGATCTCGGAAAGAAGCGGGCCGCCGTCTTCGTCTGCAGCAAGCTGTACCAGTACTTCGTCTACGACACGCCGGACATGGACATCGTTGCCGGCATGGCCGAGACGATGGTTGCGAACGATTGGAAGATCGGGCCCGTGCTGCGCCAGCTTCTGCTGAGCGAACACTTCATGGACGACAACGTGATCGGCGCCCGGATCAAGAGCCCGGTGGAGTTCGTGCTCGGCTCCATTCGCCAGTTGCACCTGAACGCGGGCATCACTCCCACCTCGCGCAACAACACCGACATCGGCAAGCAGGGCCTGCACGATCCGTTGACTGCGGAGAGCTACCTGGCACAGACTCTCCTTGCGCCGCCGAACGTGAAGGGATGGCCCGGCGGACGCAGCTGGATCTCCAGTGCAACGGTTCCGCTCCGCATTCGCTACTCGCAGCTCTGGATCGATCCAATCAGCGGCCAGGACGGCGGCTACGGCTTCGCTCCGGTTCCCTTCGTGAAGTCCCTTCCCGATGCCAAGACCGATGTGAACAAGCTGCTCGATCATCTGCTTGAACTGATGCTTCCGCTCGCAATCACCGACGATGCGCGCAAGCCGTTGCTGGATGCCCTCCTGGCCGGCGGCCAGACGTACGAGTGGGATCCCGATGCTGCGAACGCCGGCCCGCGCATCAAGGACTGCCTGATAGCCATCGCCGGTCTCGGCGAGTATCAGCTTACATAGCGCTGCCTGCGCTCTCGTAGTCGTCAACGGAACTCATCAACAAGAACAGGTATCGCATATATGCTTCGCAGAGACTTTCTCAAGCGCGCGGCGCAGGCAGGAGCGATTCTTCCCATCGCATCGTCCGGCCTTTTCGCACGGCCGCTCAACAGCTTCCTCAGGCTGCAGGGTGTTGCCGGCGCCACCGACCGCATCCTCGTGCTGATCAACCTGGCCGGCGGCAACGACGGCCTCAACACCGTCATCCCGGTCAACGATCAGAAGTACTTCGACGCCCGCCCAACCATCGCCATCAGGAAGGCGGATGCACTGGCCATCAGCGACGGCCTTGCGCTGCATCCCTCCATGGCCGGCGTGCAGCAGATCTTCAACGCCGGCGACTGTGCGATCGTCAGCAGCGTTGGATATCCGGCGCAGGACCGCTCGCACTTCCGTTCCACGGACATCTGGCACACGGCATCGCCGGCGGACGTGATATGGCATACCGGCTGGCTTGGCCGCTATCTGGAGGCGCTCCATCCGGAGTATCCGGCAACGCTGCCAACGGCTCCGTTCGCCATGCAGATCGGCACCAGCGCCTCCCTCGCCTTCCAGAGCGACCACGGCACCATGGGGATGGCGATCGACAATCCGGACCGCTTCTACAATCTGGCCAATGGAATCGGCGTGAAACCGGATCCGGTTCCCGCCACGCTCGCCGGCCCGGAGTTGGGCTACGTGCGGGATGTGATCGAGCAGTCCAACGTCTACTCCACGAAGATCCACGACGCCGTCCTCAACGCGCCGAACAACCCGGTCACGTACGACTCCGCAACGCTCGCCCAGCAGTTGAAGGTGGTGGCGCGCTTCATCAACGGCGGCCTCCCCACCAACATCTACATCGTCTCGGTCGCCGGGTTCGACACGCACTACGGCCAGGCTCCGCTGCATCAGGGGCTGCTAAATACGGTGTCGCGTGCGGTGAAGACGTTCCTGGACGACGTGGCCTATGCGAACAATGGCGATCGCGTGGTCTGCATGACGTACTCGGAGTTCGGCCGCCGGTTGAACGAGAACGGATCGGCCGGAACCGATCACGGAGCAGCCTCGCCGCTCTTCGTGCTCGGCAAGCCGGTGAAGGGAGGCGTCGTGCTGGGCGGAGCGCCGGACCTGACGGATCTGGACGATCGCGGCGACATCAAGTTCAAGAACGACTTCCGCCAGGTGTACGCCTCGGTGCTGCAGGACTGGCTGGGCTTCGCGAAGGATCAGACCGATGCGGCGCTCGGCGGCTCGTTCACGCGGCTCCCGCTGTTCGATTCGCCGGCATTCGGCGTGCCGGACGAGGAACACGCACGGATGGCCGGATACGTGCTGGATCAGAACACGCCGAACCCGGTGCATGGGAACACCACGATCGGTTTCCGGATCCCGACCGGCACACGCGTGCGCCTGAGCATCGTCTCCGCCGACGGCCGCTTCGCCGGCTCCGTGGTGGATCGGACGCTGGAGGCCGGCCTGCATCGCGCCGCGTTCGACGCCGCCTCGCTCGCCTCCGGAACCTACATCTACACCCTGGAGGCCGGCCCGTATTCGATCTCACGCCGGATGGTTGTAACACATTAGCCGGCTCACGGGTCTACCTCCTACAACCGTGTGGACTCTTCACCGCACGTAGTTTGTGAATGCCCTCAAGAACGGCTGCCCACGGGCGGCCGTTCGCATTTACCGGCGTGCTAATGCGTTTCAACTGTCTGCCCGGCTGCGTACTATGTGGTACGTGACTATGCCGAACATGCCCCGTGCACTCGAGACGGACACACAATGAACAGGCGACGATTTCTTCTCGGACGGCCGAACGACGATGCGAACGGAACCCCTGCCCCACTCCTCTCCGCTTCCTCGTACCTGACACCGTATACACCAACCCCCGACAAGCCGTGGAACGCCGCGCGCGCGGCGCACCTGATACGCCGCACCGGATTCGGTGTGACGCAGGCGGAGTTGACCGCGGCCCTCGCTTCCGATCCGGCAACGCTGGTGGATGCCATGCTGCAGCCGTATACCAACCCCACGCTCTTCTGGAGCTGGACACAGCAGCCTCCGCTGGACCCGACCGCCTACACCCAGGAGGAACGGAACCAGATCTACTCCACCTGGATTCGCGACGTTCAGTTCTGGTGGATCGGAATGATGATGACCGCCGGTGTGAAGCTGCGGGAGAAGATGACGCTCTTCTGGCACGGGCACTTCGTGAGCGAGTTCCCGAAGGTGGAGGTTGCGCAGTACATGTACGACCAGAACCGCCTCCTGCGCCAGTTCGCATTCGGCAGCTACAAGGATCTCACGAAGCAGATCACCATCAACCCGGCGATGCTGATCTACCTGGACGGCAACGGCAGCGCCAAGGGAAGCCCCAACGAGAACTATGCCCGCGAGTTGATGGAGCTCTTCACGCTCGGCACCGGGCATTATGCCGACAACACGCCGCATTACACGGAGCAGGACGTCATCGAGATGGCGCGCGCGCTCACCGGGTGGGACGTCAACGGGCGCGAAGCATCGTTCACGCTGGACAAGTTCGACGACGACGACAAGACGCTCTTCGGGCAGACCGGCAACTTCGGCATCGAGGGATACGGTGAACACGATGCGCTCGAGCTGATCTTCGCGCAGACGGATGCGGACTACAACATTGCCCGCCCAGCGATCTTCCTCTGCTCCAAGCTCTACCAGTTCTTCGTGTACGAGGTTCCGAACATGGACATCGTGCAGGGGATGGCCGCCACGCTGGTTGCGAACAACTGGAATGTTGGCCCGGTGCTCCGGCAGTTGTTCCTGAGCGAACACTTCTTCGATGACCAGGTGATCGGGGCGATGATGAAGAGCCCCGTGGACATGGTGATGGGGGCGATGAACGCGTTCAGCCTGAAGATCACGATCAACGTGGACCCGGGCGATCCCGAGTCGCACGATCCCGTTCGGGCGATGACGTTCCTTTCGCAGACCATTCTCTACCCCCCGAACGTGAAGGGATGGCCGGGGGGAAAGTCGTGGATCAGCACGGCTACGCTGCCGATGCGCATCCGCTATCTGAAGCTCTGGATCGACCCGCCCGATCTTCCGACAACGGCTCCGTACGGCTTCGAGCCGACGACGTTCATCAAGTCGCTGCCGGATCCGGGCGACGTTCACAAGGTGGTGGATGCCCTGGTGACGCTCCTGCTGCCGGTGCCGATCAGCGACAACGCAAAGAGCGTGATCCTGACCACGCTGCTGGGCGGTGCGCCGGATTACGAATGGGATCCGGATCAGTTTGAACAGAAGATTCGCGCCGGGATCATCAAGATCACCAGCCTTGCGGAGTATCAATGCATGTAGCGCCTCGGGATGGCACGATGTCCATGCGAACAGCGATTGTGAGGAGATACCAATGAGAAGACGATCATTCCTGAAGGCGGCCATCGGCGCCGGCGCGCTTGTTCCGCTGGCATCCGGCGGGCTGTGGGCGCGCCCCCTGCGCGCCCTGCCGTTCATGCGCTCTGCCACAGCCGGCGACCGGATACTGGTGCTGATCAATCTGAACGGCGGCAACGACGGGCTCAACACGCTGGTCCCCGTGGACGACCAGCGCTACTACGACGCACGCAAGGTGCTGGGCGTGGCCAAGAGCGACACGCTCTCGATCGCCCCGGGAGCCGGTCTCTACAAGGTTGTGCAGGAGATCCACGATCTCTACAGCGACGGTACCTGCGCGATCGTGCCGAACGTGGGCTATCCGAATCAGGACCGCTCGCATTTCCGCTCCACCGACATCTGGAACAGCGCGTCCAATTCCGATCAGGTTATCACCACGGGCTGGACCGGACGGTACCTGGAGACCATCCATCCCGAGTATCCCGCAACGCTACCGGCCGCTCCGTTCGCCGTGCAGGTATCCAGCAGCACCACGCTCCTGTTGCAGGGAACGCGCGGCGGCCTTGGCATGGCGATCGACAGTCCGGACCGGTTCTTCGATCTGGCGAGCGGGCTCTCGGCGAGCACTGATCCCGTTCCCGCCACGCTCGCCGGTCCGCAGATCGATTTCATCCGCCGCATCATTCTGGAGGCGGATGCCTATGCGGCAGAGATCAACCGCGCAATCACCGCCGGCAAGAATCGCGTGGACTATCCGAGCGGAGAGATCGCACCGGACCGCCAGGGCCTCGGGCCGCAGTTGCAGGGCGTTGCCCGCCTGATCGACGGCGGCCTCCCGACCACGATCTACGTTGTGACGCTCGGCGGATTCGACACGCACTACGCGCAGTCCGGCATTCACGAGACGCTGCTTGCGGACTTCTCCAAGTCCATCAAGGCCTTCCTTGCAGACATCGCTGCCGGCGGCAATGCCGATCGCGTTGTGTGCATGAGCTATTCGGAGTTCGGCCGGCGCCTGGCGGAGAACAACGCGAAGGGGACGGATCACGGCGCCGCCGCGCCGCAGTTCGTGTTCGGCGCGCCGGTACTCGGCGGCAATCTGCTTGGCCCGATGCCGGACCTCGGCGACCTGGACAGTCGCGGCGACGTGAAGATGAAGATCGACTTCCGCCAGCTCTACTCCACGATCCTCGAGGACTGGCTGGGCTTCGGTCACGAGGACACGGTGCGTGTGCTGGGCGGTTCCTTCACGAAGCTTCCGCTGTTCCGGACATCGTCCGTGGAATCGCCGCAGCAGCCGCTCTCGGCGGCGGGCATGGTGAAGATCGATGCGCTCACACCGAGCCCTGCAACATCATCCGCAACCCTGGGCTATACGCTTGCCGGCGCCGCGCACGTGAGCGTTGCGCTCTATGCCAGCGACGGTACGCGCATCTCCACGGTTCTCGACCGCGATCAGGAGGCCGGAGCATATGAGCTTTCGGTGGATGTCCGTACGCTGCCGTCGGGTAATTACATGGTGGAGGTGAGCGCCGGTAGAGCGCAGGCAATGCGGTGGCTGCAGGTTGTGCGGTAGAGAGGTCGGCTCCTCGCGGAGCTCTTCATCACGAAAAGAATTCATGAGCTGCGGATAGGATAGCATTGTGCGGACGATGATTCTTCCCGGCCACCGTCGCTCCTCGCTTCGTCCTGTCTGCAGCACGCCGCCATTCATCCTCTACAGCCGATCGCCGATGCGGATGCTGTGGAGATGATCCAACTCTGACGGCTCTGTACCCGGAGCGGGACTTGAACCCGCACGCTGCTTACGCAGCTTCAGATTTTAAGTCTGATGCGTCTGCCATTTCGCCATCCGGGCATTTCCGTTGGTCAGCAGCCAGAGGAATGCTCCTGACTACCGACCGCTAAGAACCGACCCTCTACGAATCAGAAACGCGCTTCGGGTGATTGAACCCGAAGCGCGTTTGATTGTGTGGCCAACCGGGTCCGCGGGCTTATGCCTCGGAGGCAGGCTGGGACTCCGAACCGCTGGAGGGTTCGGAGACATGCGCCTCCGTCGCATCCGGCTCCGAATGAGCCTCGGCTACGGGCTCCGAATGAGCCTCGGCACCAGGCGCCGCTGCCGGTTCTGCGGCGGCAGGCCCGGCATGAACTTCAGGCGCCGGCGCCGCATGCGCGGCGGCTGCCGCCGGAGCTTCCTCCGCATGAGCGGGAGCGTGATGGTCCGCCTCCGGCGCATGCTTCGGCTCAGCCTGCCTGGGTGCGGGCTCGTTGTAATTGAGCTGCTTCTTGATGGCATCGCCAAGCAGTTCGCCCAGCGTGAAGCTGCTGCGATTCTCGGAACTCTTCATCTCGTTCACCGGCTGCACCGGCGGAGCCGTGCGCTCGCGATCGTTGCGGCCGCCGTCTCGCCGGCCTCCGCCGTCGCGACGTTCACCACCACCGCGACGTTCACCGCCGCGATCGCCCCGTTCGCTCCGCTCTCCACGCTCGCTCCGTTCACCGCCGCCTTCTCCCTCGGCCATCGGAAGCCCGAAGATCAGCGAATGCGTTGCCGGATTCACCTCGATCACATTGACGCCGAGCTTGTCGCCAACCTTCATCTCCGTGAGCTTGCGCGCCTCGCGTCCCATGCGGCCGCGCGGAAGGAATCCTTCCACGTCGCCGACGGACACCACCACGCCCTTGTTCGAGATCTCGCGCACCTCACCTTCCCATGATGTTCCCACCGCATGCGTTTCGGCGATGGTATTCCACGGGTCCGGCTGCGCCTGGCGATAGCTCAGGCTGAGACGCTCCTTGCGGGCGCTCGCATCGAGCACCTTCACATCGATCTCCATTCCCTTCCGGAGAATCTCCTTCGGGTTGTTGACACGCTTTGTCCAGGAAAGCTCGGAGACGCGGACGAATCCTTCCAGGCCGGGAGCGAGCTCAACGAAGGCACCGTTCTTGCCGATGCCGACAACCTTGCCGTGCTGGATGGAGCCGATCTGGTAGCGGTCCTCCACGCCATCCCACGGAGATGGAAGCAGATCCTTGATGCTGAGATAGATGCGCTTCTTCTCGCGATCGATCTCGCGGATCACGACCTCGACCTCGTCCCCCTTGTTGAGCAGTTCGCTCGGCTTCTTTGTACGATCGTAGCTGATCTCCGAGGCGTGCACCAGGCCGTCCACTCCGCCGAGATCCACGAAGGCACCGAAGTCCAGAATCGAAGCAACGCGCCCGCGCAGTTTCAGGCCAACCTCGAGCGATCCCATCAGATCCTTGCGCAGCAGCGTGCGGCGGGTTGCCGTAACACGGCGCGCATCGGTATCGAAGGTCGTGATCTCAAGCACGTGGGCATTCAACTTGTCGCCGGGGCTCACGTAGGCAATGGCGTCGCTGTTGTGCCGGTCCAGCGACCAGTGCGACACCGGTACGAAGACTTCAACACCGCGATACTGCGCCACCACTCCACCGCGATTGGTGGAGACAACTTCGAGCTCTATCTCCTCGCCTGCATTCTTCTTTGCGGTGAGCTCCTTCCAGATCTCGCGCATCTCCTCTTCCGGAAGCTTCGGCAACTGGCGTCCCTTCTGGCGGCCATGCCCACCGTCGGCTCCGGCCTCGTCGGCATCCCCTTCGGTTGCGCCCTCGGCAATGGGCTCATCGGCCGGCGCTCCGGCAACAGGGACGATGGCCTCGGGCTCGGCCGATGGCGCCCCCTCCACGGCAGCCTCGTGATGCTCCGCGGCCGGCGCATGCTCTGCAGCCGCCTGGGTTGGAGCAGGCTCCGCCGGAGCCGGAGCGGGCGCGGCTTCTACCGGAGCCGTTGCCTCGGCCGGCACAGCAGGCGTGTCCGCCGCTGCAGCATGGGCAGGCGCGGTGTCATGCATGCCGGTCGGCGCGGCACTCTCCGACGCCTGATGCGCTGGTGCCGGCTCGGACGCAGCAGATTCTGCCGCGTGTGTATCCGGCGTTGGTGTTTCCTCCTGCGCTGGCTGATCGGTTGCGGATGGTGTCGTCGCGTCCGTTGTCGCCGTAGTGTTCGTCTCCTCCGAGTTCGGGTGCGCAGTCTCCTGCGACTCGAAGGTGTTACCAGATTCCGTCATGATTGCGAGGTCCGTTTGGGAGAGATAATGTGTCCTGCTTTCGCACATCCCCCCGTTGAAGTCCGACTTTTCCTGTGTTGCGATCCGATCCCATAGGGGAAAGGACGAGCAATATAGCACACGGTGAAAAATGTGCAAATCGTTACGGGAACACGGTGCGGCCGTCCCCCTTCAGCATTTCATATCTTTGCCGCTCGAATCGCACATGCTCAATCGCGTCAGCTATATCCTCCTGCTCGGCCTGCTCACGCTCTGTGCCTTCCTGTATATCAACTATTCGCGCCAGGTTGATCAGCCGGAGGCCACGTTCGTGGGCGTCGATCGATGCCGTGTATGCCACGAATCCGCCCGCTTCGGCGGCCAGTTCGGCATATGGGCCAACAGCGCGCACGCCCATGCCGCACAGGCCCTCGCCGGCGATTCGGCCCGCGCCTATCTCGCCGCCGGCAAGGGCAATCCAGCGGCATGCCTCTCCTGCCATACAACGCTCGGGCGCGCAGCCCAGAACGAGAAGGAGAAGCGAATGCTTGCCGAAGGAGTCGGCTGCGAGCGCTGCCACGGCGCCGGATCCACGTATGCGGACTTCCACACGATGGTGAATCGCTCCCGCTTCACCTCCAGCGGAGGTGTGGTCGGCTCGCTCCAGGACTGCTATCAATGCCATGCCCGCCAGCCGCATCAGGGCGATGCGTCTGTCTGCCCGTTCCAGCGCACCCCCTTCAACGCGGACTCCGCCTGGAAGAGCATCCGGCATCCGATCGTTGCGGGAGCGCGGACGTTCGACACCGTTTTCAAGACAACCAAGTAATGGCGACCCAGTCTCTCCCCATAGGACTGTTCGATTCCGGTATCGGCGGACTCTCCGTTGCGCGCCGCGTGATGGAACTGCTGCCGCGAGAGAACACCGTTTACTTCGGCGACACGGCGCGCGTACCGTATGGATCGAAATCCGCGGAGACGGTGATCGGCTACTCGCAGCAGGCGGCGGCGTTCCTGGAATCGCTCGGTGTGAAGATGATCATCATCGCCTGCAACACCGCCTCGGCCGTTGCGCTGAAGCAGGTCCAGAGCATGGTGTCCGTGCCGGTGATCGGCGTGATCGAGCCCGGCGCCCAGGCAGCGATCGCGCAGAGCAGGTCGCATGTGATCGGCGTGATCGGAACGGAGGGAACGGTGCGGTCGCACTCCTATCAACACACGCTGATGGAACTGGCACCGGGCGCACACGTGTACGCCCAGGCATGCCCGGTATTCGTGAGCCTCGCGGAGGAGGGACTGGATCATCATCCCGCCACGTTGATCATGACGCGCGAATACCTTGCGCCCCTGCTCGCACGCAGCATCGACACGCTCATCATGGGCTGCACGCACTATCCGTTGCTGGCACCGAGCATTCAGGAGGTCGCCGGCCCGAACGTGACGCTGATCGATCCGGGCGTTGCAACCGCACTGCAGGCGCGCGCAACGCTTGCGGAGGCAGGCATGCTCAACGAGTCGGATTCCATGCCGCGCCACGATTACTACCTGAGCGATCTGCCGCACAAGTTCATCGAGGTCGGCAGCCGGTTCCTCGGCAAACCGCTCCATCACGTGCACCGGGTGATGGTGGACGATCTGACGAAGTCCGCCTGAGCCACGCAGCTTCCGCCTGAGCCACGCATCTGCAGCGGAAGCCGCTCTCACAGATTGTACTTCCTCCGCTTGCGCCAGAGCGTGGCAGCGTCGATATCCAGCTTGCGGGCCGCCTCCTCGAAGCTCTTCGATTCGGCGATCACGCGCGCGATGTGGTCGCGCTCCATCCCCTCGAGCGTGAGCGATGCTGCGGCAATCCCGGCAACCGCACGAAACTCCTCCGGCAGATCCTCCACCTTGATCTCGCCGGACCGCGCAAGGAACACCGCACGGGAGATCACGTTCTCCAGCTCACGTACATTCCCCTTCCACTGATACGCCGCGATCGCGGCCAGCGCCTCCACGGAAAGCTTCATCCCCTTGCGATCCTCCGGCACATGCTTGTCGATGAGGTATTGCGCAAGCAGCGGGATATCCTCCTGGCGTTCGCGCAGCGGCGGGATCTTGATGCGCACGGTATTGAGACGATAGAAGAGATCCTCGCGGAAGCGTCCTGCAGCGATCTCCGCGCTCAGGTCGCGATTCGTCGCCGCGATCACGCGCACATCCACGCTCCGGGTGCGGCTTTCGCCGAGCCGCTCGAACTCGTGGCTCTGCAGCACGCGCAGCAGCTTCGCCTGCAGCTGCAGCGGCAGTTCGCCCACTTCATCCAGGAAGATCGTTCCCTTGTCCGCGAGTTCGAAACGTCCGATACGATCCTTGTGCGCGCCGGTGAACGCCCCCTTCGTGTGGCCGAACAGTTCGGACTCCAGAAGGTTCTCCGGCAGAGCCGCACAGTTCACCCGCACCAGTTCGTGCGCGCGGCGTGCGCTCTTTTCGTGGATCAGTTCGGCGAAGAGTTCCTTCCCGGTGCCGCTCTCCCCCTCGATCAGCACGGCCAGCGGTGTATCCGCGATCCGTTCGGCGAGCGCGATCAATCCCAGCATGGCCGGGCTGCGCGTCACGATGCGCGCCGAGCCGACGCGCAGGCCCTCCAGCTCCGACCGCAGCCGGCCGTTCTCCTTCTTCAACTCGTGATAGCTCAGCGTCTTCTCGATGAAGCGCCGCAGTTCATCCAGATCGAACGGCTTCTGCAGATAGTCGTACGCTCCCTTCTTGATCGCCTCCACAGCCGTATCAACCGTTCCATGCGCGGTGATGATGACAACCGTGATGCCGGGGTTCACCTGCCGGATCCGCATCATCAGCTCGATGCCGTCGATGGGATACATCTTCAGGTCGAGAAAGGCGATATCGATCCCGGGATGCTCGCGCATCGCATCGAGCGCCTCCAGCGGCCCCTTGCACGCCGTCACGTTCAGCCCCATCGAGTTCAGGCAGATCGTGAGCGTCTTGAGCACGTTCGGCTCGTCATCAACCAGAAGGATGTTCATGATTCCGGAATGTGTTCCTGGGTGACCGGCTGCGCCTCGCCGCAGCTCCGGCCCGGAGTATGTACTGTCAACCACTACGTTGCAAGGCAACCGGCAGGCGCCGGGCCGGATAGCAGGGTCGCATCCCCGGCAGGCACCACATCAACGGCCAGCTGCGGATCCGCACGCATCACGGCGCGGCGGCCTCCCCCGGCGGCGCAAGATTGGCCATCGGGATCCGGACGGTGAAGCACGATCCCTTGTGAATCTCGCTGGTCACGGTGATGCGGCCCCCGTAACTCTCCACCACGTCCTTCGCAATCGCCAGCCCAAGCCCCACGCTTCCCGGCGTTGGCACGGAGGGGGATCCAACCTGATGGAACTTGTCGAAGATCCGATGCAGACTGTCCAGCGGGATGCCGTGCCCCGTATCCTCCACCGTAACCGTCAACTCTTCATGCTCCACCCCAACAGAAACGGTTACACGCCCTCCGGCGTCAGTGTGCCGCAGCGCGTTGCTCACGAGGTTGTTGAACAGCCAGCGGATCTCCTCCGGTTCCGCCCAGAGAGCGGGCAGGCCCGGCTCCACCTGCTCCGCAAGCTCGACGTTTTTCTCGCGCGCGGGCAACCGATGCGGCCGCAGCACCGAATCGATCAGCGCCGCGATATCGATCAGCACCACCGATCGATCGCGCATGCGAGCCTCCATGCGCGAAAGCTCGAGCAGGTCGGAGATCAGCTTCGAGAGCCGGCGGCAATCGTCCTTGCTCGCGTTGAGAAGATCGAGCTGCTCCGCATTGATCTCCCCCACGATCCCCTCGCGAAGAATGTCCAGGCTCATGATGATCGATGAGAGAGGCGTCCTGAACTCGTGCGAAACCTTCGCGAGGAACTCGGACTTCAATCGATCCAGTTCCTTGAAGTGTGTGATGTCGCTGAAGACCGCAACCACGCCGCTCACGGCGGATGTGGTTTCCAGCGGCAGCGCGCTCACCGAATAGAATCGCTCCGCCCCCTCCTCGTGAACAACGTACACATGCGGCGCCGGGGCCTCGCCGCCATGCGGCTGGTCGACCGCGGCGGCAAGCGTTTCGAGCACCCCCTCGTCGTGAATGAACTCCGCGGCCTCATGCCCGATGTAGGTTCCCTCCAGCGGAAGACGGAACATCGAAAGCGCGGCGCTGTTGATCAGCAGCAGCCGCATCGAGGAGTCCACAACGGTAATCGGCGTGGCGATGGATTGAACGATGGTCTCCACCTTCCGCTTCTCCAGCAGAAGCTGCTCGATGTTCATCGCCTCGTAGCGGCCAAGGCGCTCGATCATGCGATTGAACTCGAAGGAGAGATCGCCCAGTTCGTCCGCGGTAGTGATGAGGATCTGCTCGCCCAGACGTCCGCCGCTGAGATTCTTCACGGCCTGCGTCAGACGCTTGATCGGCCTGATGGCCCACTTGGAGTAGACGCCGCCGCCGACAACACCGAACAGTGTGCCGACCAGCGTCGCGATCGCAACCAGCACCAGAGTCTGCCGCAGCTCGCGCCGCAGATTGCTGCGGAGGTCGGAGATATCGTTCTGATTGAGCAGGAGAAGATTGAAGCAATGCGCGCGCACGCTGGTTGCAAGCGGCTGCACGTCGCTCAAAAGAACGCCGCGCGGATCGCCGCGTTCCCTTCCGAGGAGACGGTTGCGATAGATGGTGGCGGCGCTCAGGAATCGTTCGTACTCGGCGCGAATGGTGTCCACTCCCCCCTGCCTCCCCGCCATCACCGGGCTCGTGCCAAGCTTCGCCAGGAGACTGCGAACGTCCGTGGTACGGGCTTCGAACTGCGTGATGATCGGGTCCGGCGTCACCGTAACCCCCATCTGCTGGAGCAGTCCGATCTGCCCGTCGATCAATGTACCAAGCTGCCCGATGTTCCCGGCGAACTCGTAGCTGTCGGCAATCGCCTCCGTGGCGGGACCTCCCACCAGCGAGAACTGGTAGATGGCCCAGAGACTGAACGCCACATTGATCGCGATCACCGCGGCGAAGCCGGCAAGAATCTTCGATCGCAGCGTGGTAAACATGGTGCAGGGATTTTCAGTCCATCAGACGCTCTGTACACCGAGAGTTATGAGATGGGTGATGGATGACCATGGTCACGGACACCAAAACTCATCACCCATCACTCCTCATAACCTATAACTCATCACCCATCACTCCCCTCATACTTCCGCTCCATCCGGCTCCATGATCCGCTCGATGGCGGTGGAGTAGCGCTCTGCGAGCGAGGCCACGGAGGCATCCACGGCGTTGTTGATCCGGAGAACGCCGGGCTTCACGATGCCGAGCGCAACGAGCGGCACGCCGTACTTCCCCGCAACGGCTGCAAGCGCCGGCTCGCCGGCCGGATCGAAGCTGATCACGATGCGCGACTGCGACTCGCCGAAGAGCGCCGCGATCTCGTCCTGGCGCTCGTAGTGCACCTCCGCCCCGAGCGCCCCTTCGCGGCTGTTGATGGCACACTCCGCCAGTGCGATGGCGATGCCTCCCTCGGAGCAGTCGTGCGCCGAACGGATCAGTCCGGAGCGGATGGCTTCCAGCAGGCACTTCTGCAGGTTCGCCTCGCGGGTGATATCGAGCGCCGGCGCATCGCCGGCAACCTGGCCGCTCACGAGCGAGAGGAGTTCGCTCCCTCCCAGCTCGAAGCCCTCGAAGCCGAGCAGCGCCACCACGTCCCCATCCTGCTGGAACCCGGACGGCGTACAGTGTGCGATGTCGTCGATGATGCCGAGCATTCCGATCACCGGCGTGGGGAACACCGCATTCTGTTGCGACTCGTTGTGGAACGATACGTTGCCTCCGGTCACCGGCGTATCGAGCGCCCGGCAGGCATCGCCGATGCCGCGAATCGCCTCGCGGAACTGCCAGTACACCTCGGGGTTGTACGGGTTGCCGAAGTTGAGGCAGTTGGTGATCGCCACCGGCAGCGCGCCGCTGCAGACCACGTTGCGCGCGGCCTCGGCAACGGCGCTCATTCCACCCACGTAGGGATTCAGATAGACGTAGCGGCTGTTGCAATCCGTGGCAACCGCGATGCCGCGCCCCGGAATCTCCTTCAGGCGCATCACGGCGGAGTCCGCCCTGAACGACTGCACCGTGTTGGTGCGCACCATGGAATCGTACTGCTCGTACACCCACCGCTTGCTTGCGATGTTGGGCGCCGTGAGAAGCATGGCGAACGCATCGGCCGGGCTTACCTCGCCGATCATGGCGCGGGGGTTCGCGGCCCGGACCTCCGGGATGTAGGAGGCCTCGCGCCACTCACGCTCGTACACCGGCGCACCGCCGCCCAGCACCAGGCTCTCCGCCGGCAGATGCGCAACCCGCTCGCCGTGCCGGTAGATCTCCAGCATGCCATCCGCCGTGGTATTCCCGATGCGGGTGAGCGGCAGATCCCACTTCTCGCAGATCGCCTGTGCCACCGGGATATCCTTCTCCGCAACAACCAGCAGCATCCGCTCCTGCGACTCGCTGAGCATGATCTCGTAGGCGGACATGTCGCCTTCGCGGAGCGGAACCTTGTCCAGATCCACGCGCATTCCGGAGCCTCCCTTGGCGCTCATCTCCGAAGTGGAGCAACTGATTCCCGCGGCCCCCATGTCCTGCATGCCGATCACGACACCGGAGGCGATCAGCTCCAGCGACGCCTCCAGCAGCAGCTTCTCGCCGAAGGGGTCCCCCACCTGCACCGTGGGACGCATGTTCTCGGTCTGCTCGTCGAACTCGCGCGAGGCGAGGAGCGAGGCGCCGTGAATGCCGTCGCGCCCGGTGCGCGAGCCGAGGATCATCACGGCGTTGCCGGCCGGGCCGGATGTGGCGGAAACCGTTGCGTCCGCGCGTACGATCCCCACGGCCATCGCGTTCACGAGCGGGTTGTCCGCATAGCAGTTCTCGAAGAAGACCTCGCCGCCAACGGTCGGGACGCCGAACGAGTTGCCGTAGTCGCCGATCCCGCGCACAACGCCCTCGAAGAGGAATCGCGTGCGCTTCCCCTCCAGGCGTCCGAAGCGAAGCGAGTCCAGGGCAGCGATGGGGCGTGCGCCCATGGTGAAGATGTCGCGCAGGATGCCGCCAACCCCGGTGGCCGCTCCCTGATAGGGCTCCACGGCGCTCGGATGATTGTGGCTCTCGATCTTGAACGCAATCGCGTAGCCGCTCCCGACATCCACAAGGCCGGCATTCTCCGACCCCGCCTCCACCAGCAGCCGGCCGCCGCTTCGGGGAAGGGTCTTGAGCTGCGCGATGGAGTTCTTGTAGCTGCAGTGCTCGCTCCACATCACGGAGTAGACGCCGAGCTCCGTGTAGTTCGGGGCCCTTCCCAGCACCTCGTTGATCCTGCTGAATTCACCCTCGGTAAGTCCCAGGGCAAGGGCGTCGGCAAGCGTGGTGGTGCGGGTGTCGGGCGAGGTGTTGGTCATGAGATGTATGGAGTTGTTGGTCAGGAGGCAGTCGTTGGTTGTCAGTGGTTAGCCGTCGGTAGCAACGCATACTGCTGACCACTGACATTGTTCAGTACTTGTAGTGTGCGGCCGGCCAGTGCTTGATGATGTAGAACGTCAGGGCGGTGATCACGCAAACGGCGATCACCACATACCCGCCAACCAGAAGGCGCGTCACGAACGGAGATGCGGTGCTGCGCACCAGCCAGCCGCGCCAGTTGCAGTTGTGGCACCGGTAGACGGCATATACCGGTATCAGGCGCAGCCGAAGCTTCTCGCGGAAGTTGCGGGTCTTGGAGCGGTTCACTTTCCCGACCATGCCGCACTGCGGGCAACGATGTAGGCTTCCCGGCATCGGTTCTGTTGCTCTGTCTCAATGGGATCGCGCGTTCGTGTTCCGAACCGCACGACGAATGATCGATGTCCAACGCACGAACCGTGCCGGCTCACTCGCCGGCAACACGTGCACGGAGGCGGGCATCGGCGCGAATGGCCGCCGCAACCGCAAGATCGCGCAACGCCTGCGGAAGGGCCTGCTCCACGTCAACCCAGTGCTCGCGCACGAAGTTGGTGGAGAAGTCCCCGCTTCGGAACGCACCGCTCCGGAGCACGTGCGCGCAGAACGGAATGGTTGTGCTGATGCCGGCGATGTGATACTCCTCCAACGCACGCACCATCAGATCCATCGCCTCCTCGCGCGTGGCTCCCCAGGTGATCAGCTTCGCGAGCATGGGATCGTAGTAGAGCGTTACCGGCATCCCTTCGTACAGCGAGGAGTCCACGCGGATGTTCGCCCCCCGGGGTTCGCGCAGGTCGCGGATGGTGCCGATGCTCGGCATGAAGTTCTGGTAGACATCCTCGGCGCAGATGCGGCACTCGATTGCATGCCCGCGGCGTTGAACGCTCCGGGTGGTAATCGGCAGCGCCTCACCCCGTGCCACGCGCAACTGCAGTTCCACCAGATCGAGGCCGGTCACCATCTCCGTCACCGGATGCTCCACCTGAAGGCGCGTGTTGACCTCCAGGAAGTAGAAGCTGCCGCTTTCGTCCAGAAGGAACTCCAGCGTGCCGGCGTTCACGTAGTTCGCCCCCTTCACCAGACGCTCCGCGCAGGCGAACATGCGCGCGCGGAGATCGTCATCGACGGCCACGGAGGGAGACTCCTCGACCACCTTCTGGTGGCGGCGCTGAATCGAACACTCGCGTTCGCCCAGCACCACCACGTTGCCGTGCGCGTCCGCGATCACCTGCAACTCGATATGGCGGGGACCAAGCACATACTTCTCGAGGAATACCTCATCGCTGTTGAAGGCGGTGAGCGCCTCCCCCTGCGCCATGTGGTACGCCTCCTCCAGCCTGTCCGGCGTCTCCACCACGCGCATCCCCTTGCCGCCTCCGCCGGCGGCGGCCTTCAGCAGCACCGGGTATCCGATGCGGGTCGCCACCTCCTGCGCATCGGCGATGGACGTGATCGCGCTCGTGGTGCCGGGCATCACCGGCACATCGTTCTCGATCGCCAACCGCCGCGCGTTCGTCTTGCTTCCCAGATGCTCGATCGCCTCCGGGCTGGGCCCGACGAACGTGAGGCCGGCCTCCGCACAGCGGGCGGCGAACTCCGGATTCTCGCTCAGGAATCCGTAGCCGGGATGCACGGCATCGGCCCCGGAGCGTTCCGCGGCGCGCATCACACGATCGATATCGAGATAGGTCTGGCGCGGAGTGAGCCCTTCCAGCCGGCAGGCGTAATCCGCCTCGCGCACGTGGAGCGAGGCCGTGTCCGCATCCGAGTAGATGGCAACCGTTTCAATGCCCATGCGCCGGGCGGTTCGGATCACGCGCCGCGCAATCTCCCCTCTGTTGGCAATCAGTAATCGCTTCATTCAGACTGGGATTGATTGTCAGTGGTCAGTGTGTTTCTTACCACCGACTACTAACTACTGACTCGTACTACTTCAACTCCACGATCGTCAGGCCGGATCCCCCCTCGGTCAATGCGCCGAGGCGGAAGGAGGCCACGCCGGGATGTGCTGCAAGGTACTCATGTACACGCTTGCGAAGCGCACCCGTTCCCTTGCCGTGGATGATGTCGAGATGCGATACATTGGCGTTGAATGCGGCCGTGATCGCCTGCTCGAGCCGGATGATCGCCTCGTCCGCATACATGCCGCGCAGATCGATGCGCGTCTCGGCTTCCGCCGCATTCATCACCGCGATGCGCCCAACCTGTTCGCGCCGGATCTCCTTGCGCGTCACCATCTCCAGTTCATCTATCGTGGATCGCATGCGCATCGCGCCGAACTGCACCACCACATTCCCCTTCTCGTCCGGATCGAACTGCAGCTCCCCGACCTGCGTCCCCCCCTTCAACCGGACGGTATCACCGGCCTTGAAGCGCGGGCCATCCTGCTCGCTCCGCTCCGGGGCCTGCGGTGCAAGCTCCTCGCGCGCGCCCTCGATCGTCCGGCGCAGTTCCTTCACCTGCTCGTTCGATGCACCGGAACGGATCTCCCGCACGGCGTTCTCGATCATGCTGTTGGCGCGGGAGAGCGTCTCGCGCGCCTCAGAGCGGGCCTCCGCGATGATCGCGTTCTTCCGCTCCGTGAACTCGCGGGCCTCCCCCTCGTAGCGCAGGCGCAGCGCCTCCGCGGCATCGCGGTTCCGCCGGTGCTCGTCGCTCATCCGCCGGCTCTCTGCAAGGCTCTCCTCCAACTGCCCGATGATCTCCGTCATCCGGTTCCGTTCGTCCCCCAGACGTGCGCGCGCGTCATCCAGCACGCTCCGCTCGAATCCCAGCCGCTCGATCAACTCGAACGCATAGCTGTTGCCCGGCATGCCGGTGATGAAGCGGTACGTGGGCGTGATCGTCCGCGTGTCGAACTCCATGCCGGCATTCAACACGCCATCGGTCTCGTAGGCGTAGATCTTCAGCGAGCTGTGATGCGTGGTCGCAAGAACGAACGCGCGGCGGGAGAGGAGATGATCCAGGATCGCCGCGGCGATCGCCCCCCCTTCGTCCGGATCGGTGCCGGTGCCGATCTCGTCCAGCAGCACCACGTCGCCCGGCGTGACATGCTGCTGGATATCGCCGATGCGGGACATGTGCGAGCTGAACGTGGAGAGATCGTTCTCCAGCGACTGCTGGTCGCCGATGTCGGTGAAGACATTGCAGGGGTGCACAACGCACTCCGCCGCCGGCGGATGAATGCCGCTCAGCGCCATCGCCGTGATCAACCCCAGCGTCTTCATCGCAACGGTCTTGCCGCCGGCGTTCGGACCGGAGATAACGATCGCGCGCGTGGCATCGTCCATCTCCGCGGACATCGGCACCACCGTCTCCAGACGGATCAGCAGCAGCGGATGATAGGCATCGCGAAGCAGAATGCGATACTCCCCGGCCACCGCCGGCTCCGTGCAGTCGTTGCGCTGCGCATAGCGGGCGCGGGCATACAGCGAATCCGCGAGCTGAAGCACGGAGATGGAGGCGATGAACTCCTCCGCTTCGGCACCAAGCTCCTCGGTGAGCGTCCGAAGAATCCGTTCCACCTCGCGCCGCTCGGCGAACGTGAGCTCCGCGATCTCGTTGTTCATGTCGAAGATCTCGGCCGGCTCCAGGAACACGGTGGAGCCGGACTGCGACTCGCCGTGAATGATGCCGGGGATCTTCCGCTTCGCATCCACCTTCACCGGAAGCACCAGGCGCCCCTCGCGCAGCGTAACGTACTCGTCGGTCACCAGCTCTTCGTCGGACACCTTGCGGAGAATGCGCTGAAGGCGGCCGCGGAGCGCGGCGGACTTGTCGATGATGTCGCGCCGTATCCGCATCAGCTCGCGGCTGGCGTTGTCGCGCACGTTGCCGGCGTCGTCGATCGCTTCGGTGATATGCTTCTCGAGAAAGCGGTTGGAGTGAATGCGATCGGTGAGGCCGTACATCTCCGGGCAGGCCTCGCGACGCGCGGCGAAGAACTCGCGGATCTTCCGCATCGACGCAAGCGTGCTGGCGCAGTGAAGCAGGTTCTCGCCGCTCAACCACGCGCCGCGGATGCGGGCAACGGCAAGCGCCTCGCGGATGTCGTAGATGCCGTCCAGCGGGAGCAACTGGTCGCGCTGCAGCATCGCCCGGATCTCCCCCACCATCCGGAGCTCCTCGCGAACGGCATTCTCGTCGCTCAATGGCTCGAGCTCGCTTACATGCTCCACGCCGAGCGAGGAGGCCGCATACCCGGCGATATGTTCCAGGATGCGGCCGAACTCCAACTGCTCCAGACTCGATCGAATCAACTCGTCCTTCATCATCTCGCTACTCGTCCTTTCTCTCGCTTGTTCACGATTACCGGTACGCTCGCAGGCCGTCGCCGGGAACGAAGCACGGGGACCGGGCTCCTTTCATCAGCCCGCACCGAGCTCCTCCTTCACGATGGCCTGCACACGAGCGCCGTCCGCCCGGCCCCGAAGCGCGCCCATGGCCTTCGGCATCACCAGCTTGAAATCACCCGGCCCGCTTGCACCGGCCTCGGCGATGATCACGCGAACCTGCGCGCGGATCTCATCCTCGCCCAACTGCTGCGGCAGATACTCCTCGATGATCTTCAGTTCCGCCTCCTCCTTCTCCGCCAGATCGGCGCGGCCGGCTGCGCGATACTGCTCCGCGGCATCCTTCCGGCGCTTCCCCTGATTCTGTACGGCGCGCAGCTCGTCATCCGGCGAGATCTCCTTGCCGCTCTTCTGCAACTCCAGCATCGCCGCACGCAGCATGCGCAAGGTCTCCAGCCGGAGCTTGTCACCCGCCTTCATGGCGTTCGTCAGATCCTCGGTTATCTTTTCACCAAGTGTCATGGCAATAGTTGGTTATTATTGAGTCTTCCAGGCGAAGCCCGGGCCAGCGCCCCGCCCCTTCACAATCCGGAATCGCAAAGAACCAGGATATCGATGCCTCGCATCCTTTCACTTCTCCCGAGCGCAACGGAGATCGTCTTCGAGATCGGCGCCGGCCAGGCTCTGGTGGGCGTCACGCACGAATGCGACTATCCGGCCGAAGCGCATGCACGGCCTCGAGTAACGTCGGCAAAGATAGAACCCTCCATGGCAAGCGAGGAGATCGATCGCCTGGTGCGCGAGCAACTGGATGACTCCGGCACGCTCTACGCGCTCGATCTGGATCTGGTGCGCGAGCTGCGCCCCACGATCGTTCTCACGCAGCAGCTCTGCACGGTCTGCGCCGTCGGCTACGCCACGGTGCATGCGGCGATGCGCGCACTGCCGGAGCCGCCGGAGGTGATCAACCTGGAACCGCGCACGCTGGACGAAGTGTTCGCCACCATCACGCAGGTGGGCGAGCTGGCCGGCGTGCCGGAGAGGGGGGCGGCGAGCGTGCATGCCCTGCGCCGCCGCCTGGCAACCATCCCCTTCATTCCCAGGCCTCCGCGCGTCCTCTTCCTCGAGTGGCTGATCCCCCCATTCTCGGCAGGGCACTGGATGGGCGATCTCGTTGTCGCCGCCGGCGCGATACCGGTGCTGGCCGATCGCGGCGGCGCATCGCACGGCCTGGCGTGGGAGGCAATCGCGGCCGCGGAGTTCGACGCCGTCGTCATCTCCTGCTGCGGCTTCGGCGTGGAGCGCACGCTGCAGGATGTGGAGCGCTGCACGGAGCTTCGGCGCCTGCTCGATGCCCGCCCCTCGGTTCGCCTCATCGTGTTCGACGGCAATCACTTCTTCAGCCGCCCCGGACCCCGCCTCGTGGAGAGCGCCGAGCTGCTGCATCATGCGCTCATGGGGCGCGATCCTTCTGCCGTCCACTCGAGCATCGCGGAGCCGTATCGCATCCTCAATGCATCGTGAGCTGCGCGAGGCAACCTATGCCGCCGGCATCGACTCCGCGGCCCCCTCGCCCGCATTGCGATGCCGGAGCGTCAGGATCACACCGAGCAGCGCGAAGGAGCCGGCCACCACGCCGTAGGTCTTCAGCATGTGATGTTCGATCAGCAGGCCGGCAATCAGCGGGCCGATGATCTGCGCGATGCTCTGCAACGACTGGCTTACACCCAGCGCCGCCCCCTGCTCCGTCCGCCCGACCGAATGCGTGAGAAGCGCCGTGAGCGCCGGCCGCGCCACCGCAGAACCGAACGCACTGATAACGATCATCACCAGAAGAGCCGGAAGGCCGAACGCCCAGCCCAGGAGGCCGTAGCCGAGCACCATTCCAACGAAGCCGATGGTGGCCAGCCTGGACTCCCCGAAGCGCTTCACCAGCCTGCCGAGCAACCCTCCCTGCACAATCCCCCCCATGAGGCCGGAGAAGGCGAAGATGTAGCCGGTGTTCTTCTCGGTGTAGCCGAACTGCCGTTCCAGAAAGAGCGCCGTGCCGCCGATCACCGTGGAGAACGACAGCACGAAGCAGAAGAACTCCAGCAGCCGCAGCCGCGGCAGCGGCCGCTTGAAGAAGCTCGTGATCTGCTCCACCCGCCCGAGGCGCCGCGCGTTGGGATCGTGGTTCGGCTTCACATCCGGAAGCAGGAACCACGTGCAGAGGATGGAGCTGAACGAGAGGAGCGCGGCGGCGAAGGCCGGCCACTCGTATCCGAACGTGGAGAGGAACGCGGAGATCGCCGGCCCCAGCATGAAGCCGACGCCGAAGGCGATACCGATCAGGCCGAACGCCTTGGTGCGCGCCTCGGGCCTGGTTACGTCGCTGATGTAGGCCTGCGCAATGCTCAGGTTTCCCGCCGTGATGCCGTCGATGATGCGGGAGAGAAACAGAAGCCACAGCGTGCCGGAGAAGCCGAGGATGATGAAGCCGATCAGCGTTCCCACCTGGCTCAGCAACAGCACCGGCCGGCGCCCCACGCGGTCCGAGAGGCGGCCCAGCATCGGGCCGGCAACGAACTGGCAGAACGCGAACGACGCCGTTATCAGACCCACCACCAGCGGCGTGGCGCCCAGATGCTCCGCATAGAACGGAAGCAGCGGCAGCACGAGCGTGAAGCCGAACACATCCACCACCACGATGATGAAGATCGGGAAGAGCGGCGAGCGGAAGAAGCTTGGAGCTGGGCCGGAAGCAGCCGAACCGGCAGGTACATCACTCATGGCTGTGCCGGCCCGGAGGCCGGATGTGCGTTGGGAATCGGTTGTTGAGAAGATATGAGAGATGAACTATGAGGGATGACAATCATACTTCGTCTCTCATACTCATCACGCTCACATGCGCATCGGGGAATCCCCGCGCTGCGAAGATTCCCCGATCGTTCTTCAGGATCGATTGTATCGCCGCCGCGTGATCATTGACTTTTCAATGCTTCGGCACCCGAGACAATCTCGAGGATCTCCGTAGTGATCGCCGTCTGGCGGGCCCGGTTGTAGCTGCGGCGCAGCGCCTTGACGAGGTCCTTGGCGTTCTTCGTGGCGTTCTCCATCGCCGCCATGCGGGCCCCCTGCTCGGCCGCGTTGGAGTCCAGAAGCATGTTCCACATCTGCGTGTTCAGATGCTTCGGCAGCAGCGCGTCCAGGATCTCATCGCGCGACGGCTCGAAGATATAGTCGAGCTGCGGCGAGATGGCGCCCTGCGGATCGGCGGACTCGATCTTCGGCACCGGCAGCAACTGCACCTGCACCACGTTCTGCTTCACTGCGGACTTGAACTCGTTGTGCAGCACGATCACGCGATCGTACTGCTGCGAGAGGAAGCCGGTCGAGAGCATCGATACGATCTGCTGCGCAACCGAGAAGTCCAGCGCGTTGAGGATGCCGGCGTAGTTCGCTATCACGTTGAACTCACGCTTGGCGAAGAAGTCCACGCAGCGCTTCCCGATGCAGACGAGATCCAGACGGCCATGAGCCGCGAACGGCTGCAGCTCCCCCTTGATCAGGCTCAACGCACTCTTGATCACGTTGCTGTTGAACGCACCGCACAGACCGCGATCGGCCGTGACGATCACCAGGCAGACCCGGCCCACCGGGCGCTGCTCCAGCAGCGGGCTCACGGTGGAGTCCACATTTGCGGCCAGGAACTGAAGCATCTCGCGAAGCTTCTCCCCGTAGGGACGGGCTGCAATGATCGCATCCTGTGCACGACGAAGCTTCGCCGCAGAGACCATCTTCATGGCCTGCGTGATCTTGGCCGTGTTGTCAACGCCCTGGATCCGGCTTCGTATCTCGCGGTATTTTGCCATGTGTCACAAGTCGGGTTGAAGAGGGCTGCCGCGCCCAAGCAGTTCGAGTTCCGGCAGCCGCCGATAGGAGCTGTTACTTGCTGCTCGATGAACCGAAGGTGCGGGAGAACTCCTCCACCGACTTCTTCAGCGTGTCCACGATGTCGGATGCCAGTTCCTTCCGGTCCGCGATCGCCGGAAGCAGTTCCGGATAGCGCGCCTTCAGGTAATCGAGATACTCCTTCTCGAAGCGGCGCACATCCTCAACCTCCAGCGGATCCAGATATCCGTTCGTGCCGGCCCAGATCACCGCAACCTGCTCCTCCACCGGAACCGGCTGGAACTGTCCCTGCTTCAGCAACTCCACGAGGCGGGAGCCGCGGCGGAGCAACTGCTGCGTGGACTTGTCCAGGTCGGAGCCGAACTTGGCGAACGCCTCCAGCTCGCGATACTGTGCGAGGTCCAGCTTCAGCGTACCGGCCACCTTCTTCATGGCCTTGATCTGGGCGTTGCCGCCCACGCGCGACACCGAGATACCGACGTTGATTGCCGGACGCACGCCGGCGTTGAAGAGGCCGGGCATCAGATAGATCTGTCCGTCCGTGATCGAGATCACGTTCGTCGGGATGTATGCCGAGGGATCGCTCTCCTGCGTCTCGATCACCGGAAGCGCCGTCAGCGAACCGCCGCCGTACTCCTTGTCCAGCTTCGCGGCGCGCTCCAGCAGGCGCGAGTGCACGTAGAACACATCGCCCGGATATGCCTCGCGGCCCGGCGGACGGCGAAGCAGGAGCGACACCTGGCGATAGGCCGCGGCCTGCTTGGAAAGATCGTCGTACACCGCCAGTGCGTGGCGGCCGGAGTCGCGGAAGAACTCGCCCATCGATGCGCCGGCGTACGGCGCGATGTACTGGAGCGGAGCGGGGTCGGAGGCGCCTGCCACAACCACGATGGTGTAGTCCATTGCGCCGTGCGCCTTCAGCGTAGCAACGACGTTCGCAACGGTGGAAGCCTTCTGGCCGATGCAGACATACACGCAGTATACCGGATCGATGCCGCGCGCCTTTGCCTCGGCGGTGTGTGTGTACTTCTGATTGATGATCGCATCGATCGCGACAGCCGTCTTACCGGTCTGGCGGTCGCCGATGATAAGCTCGCGCTGCCCGCGGCCGATCGGGATCATCGCGTCGATCGCCTTGATGCCGGTCTGCAGCGGCTCGTTCACCGGATAACGGGTCACGACGCCGGTCGCCTTCCGCTCGATCGGGAAGGACTGTGATGTCAGCACCGGGCCGCGGCCATCCAGGGGAACGCCGAGCGGGTTCACCACGCGGCCAAGGAGCGCCTCACCCACGGGAACGGAGGCAACCTTGCCGGTGCGCTTCACCGTGTCGCCTTCCTTCACCAGCTTGTCGTCGCCGAACAACACCACACCAACGTTGTCCTCTTCGAGGTTGAGGGCCATTCCCACAACGCCGTTCGGGAACTCGAGAAGTTCCGAGGCCAGAACGTTCGTCAGACCGTAGACACGGGCAACGCCGTCGCCCACCTGAAGAACGGTGCCGACGTCGTAGACATCGACCTCGCTGCTGAACGATGTCAACTGCTGGCGAAGAATGGCTGTTACTTCATCAGGACGAACTTCAACCATGTCTGTATGCTATGAGTAAGTGAATGTTCAGGACTGAAAGCGAAGCGGGCAACGGATCGGGCGGCCGCATGCGCGGGGCGCGGCGCCATCCGGCTCAGTTGTTTGTTCCCTCAACCAGCGCCGAACGAAGGCGATCGAGCTGGTGGCGCACGGAGGCATCAACCATCCGATCCTCGTAGCGCACCTTGAACCCGCCGATGAGCGATGGATCCACGGAATAGTTCGGCACCACGGAGCTTCCGCTCATCTCGGAGATGAACCCTTCGATGTGCTCGCGCTGCTCTGCATCGGCCGGGCTTGCGGTTGTGATCTCCGCGCGGATCACGTGGCGCTCCGTATCGAGCTGCCTCGCGAACGCGTCCACGATCGCGGAGAGATCAGCAGCGCGTCCCTTGCCTGTCAGCAACGCGATGAACCGGCTCATCAACGGCCCCACCTTGTTACTGAAGAGGGCATTGAGAATGCCCACTTTGGTGTGATCGTCGAATACCGGAGAGTGCAGCAGATGCCGCAGCTCCGGAGAGCCTGCGAGCGCTCCCTCCACGGTTCTCACATCCTCGACCACATCGTCGAAGTTTCCCTGCTCCTTCGCCAGTTCCATCAGGGCCTTGGCGTAGCGGTGCGCAACCTTTGTCGTTGTCATGTTCGTGCTGTCCGCGAATTGACTTGGAGCACCCGGCATCCCCCGCCCCGGCGGCCGCATGGGCCCGGGAGCGGAGACCGCGGCGCTGTTAGTTGTTCACCGCCGCACCCTGCGACGCCTGAGCCAGGTAATCTTCCACGAGGCGCTTGTGGCGTTCGGCGTCCAGCGTCTCGTTGAGAATCTTCTCGCTAGCACCCACGGCGAGGTTGGCAACCTCGGCGCGCATTTCGTTGAGTGCCTGCTGCTTGTTCCGCTCGATCTCCTGCTTCGCCTGATCGAGAATGCGGCGCCCCTCCTCCTGGGCCTTCTGCGTGGCCTCCGCCTGCATGCGCTCGGCATACTCGCGGCTCTCGCGAAGCACGCGCTGTGCATCCTCCTCGGCCCGCTGCATCGCCTGACGGTTCTCGGCCAGAACGCGATCGGCCTCGGCCTGTGCCGTCTCTGCACGGCTCAGTGCATCGGTGATCGTCTTCTCGCGATTCGAGAGCGCGCTCAGAATGGGCTTCCACGCGAAGACGCGAAGAAGGATCAGCAGCAGGATGAAGTTGAAGATGGTCCAGAGTATCGGACCGATCTCGATGTTCGTGATTGTATCCATAACGGAAAAGAGTCGAAGCGTTCGAGTTGGTATGGCTCAGTGGCACACACTGGTTCACCGGAAGCAATTCGCTCGATGGCGATTGCCGGGAAGCGACTGTGAAGGCGGAGGCGCCACCGGCATCAACCGATGGCGCGCTCCCCTGCCATTCCTGAATGGCCCATGCTTCCGGATGAGATCTTCCGAGCGCCTGCCGCGGCGCATGCGAAAGGGCGTACGGTTCCTGCGGACACCGGAGCTGCAATCGGAGCCCGAGGGCCCGGCAGCACCGGATCCCGGTATCCTTAGGCCTTCGCGTTCAGAAGGAGAATGCAGATAACCAGAGCGAAGAGCGCAACACCCTCGATAAGAGCGGCTGCGATGATCATCGTGGCGCGCACATCACCGAGTGCCTCCGGCTGGCGTCCCTGAGCCTCGAGAGCGGCGGCGGCGAGACGCCCAATTCCGCTGGCGACGCCGAAAACCACGACCGATGCGCCGAGGCCGGCGGCGAGATATGCAAGACCAATAGGTGTCATTCGTTTCCTCCGAATATGGGATAGGATTGCATGTGAAGTTCCAAGAAAGGTCCGCGAAACTAAGAAAATCCGCCCGATGTCCTCCCCTCGCTTCCGAGGGAAAAAGATTTCAGTTCGTTAGATATTCCTTATGTGTCCGTATTCGCGGAAGGGCCACGCCTGATGAGCCGGATCAGGATATCATCATCACGCCATACACACCCACGCTGCGCACCACCATGACCGCCGTCGCCCCTCATTCGTAGCGATATCGCATCACGAGATTGCCCCCCATACCGAACCGGCGGCGATCCCGTCACTATGTCTCAACGCGCCGTAGCGATCTCAATGCGCCGTTGCGGGCGCATGGCCGTGATCATCATGGCCGCCGGCGGTCCCCATGCCGGTGAACACCGCAGTAAGCATCGTGAAGATGTACGCCTGCAGGAAGATCACCAGAAGCTCGAGGCAGTTGACGAAGAGCGAGAACGCTATCGTAACCGGAATAAAGCCGGCCGTCACGAAGACGAGGCCGATCAGCGAGAGAAGCATCACGTGTCCGGCCGTCATGTTCGCGAACAAACGAACGCAGAGCGCGAACGGCTTGGTGAACAGGCCCATGATCTCCACCGGGATCATGATGGGCCACATGGACCAATGCACGCCGCCGGTGAGATGTTTCAACCAGTTCACGAGGCCATGCTTGCGAATGGCCGCACCCTGAATCACCACGAACGCAATGGCCGCGAGGCCCGCGGTAACGTTGATGCTGCTGGTGGCGGCATGGCCGCCGGGAAGCGCACCGATCAGGTTCGCGGTCAGGATGAAGAAGAAGAAGGTGAGGAACACCGGCAGCAATGCCATTCCGGACTCGCCGGCATTCGGCACGACGATCTCGTCGCGCACGTACACCACGAGTGCTTCCAGCGCATTGAAGATGCCGCGCATCGGACGCACGCCGTTCTTCCGGTACTTGCGTGCCATCGGAATCAGCAGGCCCAGCAGAACCACCATCGCCAGCCACTGGAACGCCACCATGCTCGTAATCGAGAGATCGAGCGACGGAGTCTGCTCGGTCCCCTTCCGCACGATATGATGGTGCGTGAACTGATAGGTCCCCTCCTCCTCCATCTTCTCGATGTCGGGGTAGATGTGAAGTCCGTGATCGATGAGGATCACGGGAAGCTTCACCACCGTGGTGTTGCCGAACTTGATCTCGCGATGGTCCCCCATGTCGCTGAACAACCGGATGAACGGATTGTCGGACTTGGATGCATCCACCTCCCTGTGCTCCGGGGCCTTCGTGGTCCCTTCCTGCCCACCCTGGTTGGGAGTGCCGGGAGCGGTGGTAGTGCCGGGTTCGTTCTGCGCGAGAAGAGGAAGGATATCGGGATCGTACATCAATTGCTCCGATGGTCAGCAGAAGCGATTCGAGGAGACACGTGGCTCTTGAGCACAGACCGGGAAGCCACGCGTGAGCGGGCCTTGCGCCGGGTCAATTCCTTTATGATGTAGATGAACTCCGCGACCATGAAGATCAGATAGAAGCTCATCAGCGCGAATGTCAGCGCCATGCGGTCGTAGCCGTTGTTTATCAGGATCGCGATCGTGATCAGGATGACGATCATCCGGACGGCCATCCCTCCGAATGTGCAGCCGAGAAACAGACCGTTCGGCTTGTCGATCGAGAACTCGATAACAGCCGCGCCGACAATGACATTGGCGAGCGCAATGATGCCGGCGGCGATAATTGCCTTCAGGACTTCGGGAGAGGCCCATGCGTACAGCGGATACGCAAGCAGCAACGCCATGATGAGCGTGAGAAGCAGGGCTGTCTTGAAGAACTTGAAGCGCATCGACAATTGGTTTTCAGTTCAGCGGAGGGGGAACGCTGTCGGCACCGGCCGGCGGCATGGCGCGCGCCGTGCCGTTACGCTCACTCCTCCTTCGTCGGTCCCCGCTTCAACGCCATGCGGATCAGATGAATCATCCCGCCGGTCGCCCCCAGCACACATCCCAGTGCAAGCAGCCAGGGCTTCGTCCCCAGCTTGCCGTCAAGCCACCACCCGATGCCGCCGAAGATCACCATCGCTCCGGCAAGCTGCACCCCGAGCTCCATGTAGGGAGCCAGTTGCGAGAGAGCGGTTCGCGTGGGATCCTTCTTCTTTTCATCCATCCCGTCATCGCCTCCCTTCCCGCCGGGCCGGCCTCCAGCATCGATATGCGCAAGGCTCCGGCACTCTCGTCTCGCCGGCACGACGTTGGTTCAATGGCTTGTGCAAAAATCAGGAGTCAACAAACATAGCGAACCCCGCTCGACCCGGGCAACAACATTCTCACCCCAGATAAACTTTGTAGCGACAGAAAAGCGCGGTTTCATGGCCGATTACGCATGTTTGAGAGAACCGTGCGGAGAAGAGCCGCCGAGCGGGACGGCTGCCGTTCAGGACGACCGTCGTTCAGGATGGCTGCCGTTCAGGACGGCTGCCGGATGCTGCGGCGCAATGCGGTGCCCGGCAGGGCGGCCACCGTGATACACTCCCAACCGCGAGCCGCGCTACCATCGGTTGGCGTTCCACTCTGTAAGCATGGTGCCGGGCACTGCGCATACATTGCCGTGGGCGCATGTATTAACAAAAGTTGATCCGGCTCCCCCGGGGTCCGCAATGGGACGGCGACCGGCCGTATGCTAAGTTGCATGCCCGTAAAGCACGCGCCTCGCACTCATCCCAATTCCTCGCGGGCGCTGACCGGACGGAGTTACCAATATCCATGCCGAAAACGATTCTGATTGTCGACGACGAACAGGACATTCTGGACCTGCTTCGCTATAACCTCGAGAAGGAAGGATACACCGTGAAGACCGCGCCGAACGGTGCGCTCGCCGTGGAGATCGCACAGACCGGGGCGCTGGATCTCGTGCTGCTCGACGTCATGATGCCCGAGATGGACGGCTTCGAGGTCTGCCGCCGGCTGCGGGCCATGCCGCATCATGCATCCACCCCGATCATGTTTCTGACGGCCCGCACCGGCGAGCTGGATCAGATTCTCGGCCTGGAGCTCGGCGCGGATGACTACATCCAGAAACCGATCTCGCCCCGCGTGCTCGTGGCCCGGGTGAAGTCGGTGCTCCGCCGAAGCGCCGAGATGGTACGCACCGAAACAATCGTGATGCCGGAGTTGCTGAACGTGGGCAACCTGGAGATCAACCGGCAGAATTACACCGTGAAGGTACAGGGCCGCGAGACGTTCTTTCCGAAGAAGGAGTTCGAACTGCTCGCCTTCCTGGCGTCGAATCGCGGCAAGGTGTTCTCGCGCGAAGCCTTGCTCAACAGAATCTGGGGAGAGAACGTCTACGTTGTCGATCGCACGGTGGACGTACACATCTCGAAGATTCGCGAGAAGCTTGGAAACGAAGGTGAACTGATCGAAACGGTAAAGGGCGTGGGCTATCGATTCCGCGATTGACGCTCCCCCGAACCCGGGCTCATCGGGCTGGTAACGCAGAAACCTTCCAACGCAGCCGCGCATTTGGCGCTCCGGTACGGATCGGTACGGAGCGCCTTCGCATAGAGGTCCGGCTGGCGGAAGAGGAAGCAGCGGGCCGCAGCACCACGACATACAGCGTATCCTGTGTAGGTTTGTAGTCAGCATGAACCGAGATATCCGTCATACTCCGGCGTCCCTCCCCGGCCCGGCTGGAGATCTGCCATGAGCCGTTCGATCCGCGAATACACGATGCGGTGGACGCTGCTGGTCGGCATCTGCAGCGCAGGCGCGGCCGTGCTGCCGCTTGCTGCATGGGCGTTGTTCCACGTGCCCGGCGGACTGACCTCCGCCCTCGGCCTCGCGCTCGCGGCCGCCTTCATCGCCTTCGCCCTGGGGACGGTGCTGTTGAATCGATTCACGGACAAAGTGGCGGAGATGGCGCGCACGATGACCGTCTCCGCACACGAGATCTCGCGCGGCGACCTGAACCGCGCAGTGGATACAACAACGCTTCCGGTGGAAGAACTGCGGGCGCTCGGAGACGAGATCAACGCCACCGCAACGCGCGCGCGTTCGGATATCACGGAAATGAAACGGCTGGAGCGCGTGAGAAGCGAGTTCCTCGGCAACGTCTCGCACGAACTCCGCACGCCGATCTTCTCCGTACAGGGATATCTCGAAACGTTGATCGACGGCGCCGTGGATGACCATGCCGTGCGCGACGACTTCCTTCAGAAGGCGCATCAGAACGTGCTCCGCCTTCATACACTCCTCACGGACCTGATCGAGATATCCCGCATCGAATCCGGAGAGATGAAGATGAGCTTCCGGTACTTCGATGCGATGGAGTATCTGCGTGGGATCGTGCACGAGTTGAGCCCGACCGCGGAGATCGCCGGCGTGAACCTTGCGTTCAACGTGCTCGGCAGCAACCGCCCGGAACTCCTGGTGCTCGGGGACCGCGACCGGTTGAAGCAGGCCGTTGTGAACCTCGTGGAGAACGCGATCAAGTACAACCACCGGGACGGGCACGTAACGCTTGAGCTGGAGGTGCACGACAGCGAGGCCCTGGTGCGCGTGCGGGATGACGGCATCGGCATACCGCAGGAGGACATCCGCCGCATCTTCGAGCGCTTCTACCGCGTGAACAAGGATCGCTCGCGCGCGGTGGGTGGAAGCGGCCTGGGGCTGGCGATTGTGAAACACATCATCGAAGCGCACGGCACCAGCGTCGTGGTGGATTCCGAACTCGGCAAGGGAAGCACGTTCAGCTTCGCGCTGAAGAGATAGCGGACACGCGGCCGGCGACTCCATGCATGGCGGATGGAGTGCCGGGCAACACCCGCAGGAACAGTACGCAGGAACAGAAACCGTCAGGCACGACAACCCATGCACATCACCGCAGGCCCGCGCATCGGCATCCGAGCGCGGGCCTGCGCGCTGATCGGCTGCGCCGGCCGCATGAAGGCCTCGGTCGGCCACCTCGAGCCTTCGTCCCGTCTCCTCGATCGCACCCCCTCGCGGACTCGATCAACTCCGCCTCCCTCCTTCTCCTCGCGAAGGCGAAGCGCCTCGGTACAGCATCGCGATCGTGCAGCACGGCCTGTTCGGCGAGATAGTCCGCCGCGCGCCGCGTTGCATCATCATCCGCCGGAAGATAGCGGAGATGCGACTGGGGTTGCAGTCTCGAATTGCTCCAGGTTCATGGCGGGAATGGTCTCCACCTCACGCTTCGATACGGCGCCGCTTCAACAAGGCCGGGCCGGCAGCATCCTGCTCTCCCAACTATTCGAAGCGATAGCCGAGCGAGAAGTAGGCAACGAACGGCCCCCAGTTCACGAGCGTGGGAGCGGTGGATTTGTTGAAGATGAAGCTGCGGCCAACCGCAAAGCTGGCGGGGCCGAGCGGTGTATCCAGCGAGAGCTGCATTCCCAGGCCATGCTCCAGATCCTTGAGGCGGATCTCTGATGGCGTTCCCCACGTCGAGCCCAGATCGTAGCGTATCGAGAAGTACGTATCGAAGTAGACGCGCACCGGCAGCAGGTAGCGATACTCCATGCTCGCAAGGAACAACTGGCGACCGCGCGCTTCATCTTCCCGCAGCCCGTACATGCTCCGCTCCCCGCCAAGCGTGAACTGCTCCATCAACGGGAGTGTGGCATCGGCGAAGCCCAGGCGCAGCCGCGGATGCAGCGTGCTCCGCCTGCCGAACGACGAGAAGTAATCGGCGTCGATGCTCAGCTTCGCGAACGACTGGTCCGCGCCGAAGACCGACTGCGAGGTCTCGTAGGAGACATCGAGCACTCCGCCGTCGCGTGTGAACGGCACACGATCCTGCGTATCGAACCGGGTCCCCAGTTTCAGCGTGGCAAGGCCGCGCCATGCAACGTCGGCAGCATGAACGGTGAGATCGGCGGTTCCCTGCCGCTCGTACCGTCCCTCGACGTTCAGCACGCCGATGCGACCGATCTGGCGACCGAAGCGGGCACGCGCTCCCACGCGATACTCGCGATACTCGCCGATGATGTTGCGGCGGATCACCCCCTCCAACTGGTCCACCGTCTTGGAGAAACTGTTGACGTTCCGGAAGCCGGCATAGCTGGAGAGGCCGAACGTCCAGTACGTTCCATAGATGCGGTTGGCCCGGAGATCCGCCACCAGGTAGCGATCGCGCAGTCCGCCCCAGAAGCTTCCTCCGAGGCGCGTTCCCTGCCCGAAGAGATTCTCCTGCGCCAGCTCCACTCCCACCTGCGTGTAGCGTTCGTTGTCCACGCTGGCGGAGAGCCGGAGGATGGCGGTGCTCCGTTCCTTCACCCGCACCACCACATCCAGGTCGCCATCCGGACGCTGCACCGGATCGATGCGCGCATCGTTGAAGTAGCCGGTATGCATCAGCGCGTTGGTGGACCTTCGCGCGGCGTCGGCGGTGAAGATCTCCCCGGGGGCAAGCTCCAGTTCGCGCTCCACGACAAACGGCGCGCACTGCTCCAGCCCGACGAAGGAGACGCTCCGTATCGCTCCCTGGTTCACATACACATGCAGCACCGCGGGATCGCCGCCAACGCTGGTGGAGTCGATGCGGAAGAATGCATAGCCTGCGTGGCGCACCATTCGCACCGCCGCCTCGGCGGCTGCGCGGAGCGAATCGTTGTCCAGAGGTTTCCCGACTAGGGCATGGAACGAACAGGCGGCCATGGAATCGGGAATCGTCCCCAGCCCCTGCAGCTCAACCGCGACGATGGCGGGAGCGGGATCACCGGTAAGACGAATGCGGGCACCCTCTTCACCGTAACGAATGTCCGCGGCAACGTCGTTGAACGTGCCGCTCGCTCCAAGGTGATCCAGATGCCGCTGCAGCTCCGCGAGGTCCACATGGGCCCGCATGTCCGAGTAGCCGAGCGACGCAAGAAGCCGTGGATCGGAACACTCCACCGAGAGCGTCTGCATCGGAGCGGGATTCGGCGCGGCGCCGGCGGGGACGGCGACCGGCGCAGTCGCGGTCTTCAGCGCATCGATGGCGCGGCGCGCGGCGGCCTCGCCGGAATCGATCGCGGCTCCGGGACTCGAGAAGTCCGCGCCGTCCATCCCTGCAAGGTTCGGCGTGATCACAACGTCCGCTCCGGCAAGGGAGCTGTCGCTCTGATGGCGCATCATCAGCGTCACCACCTGATCGGCCACGGTCCACGGCGAGTTCAACCGTTCCTCACCAAGCAGCGGCGATGTGGTGTTCACTACGATAATCCGGTCGCATCCCATCGCACGCGCCACATCAACCGGAATGTTGTCCACCAGCCCGCCATCAACCAGAAGCATGGAATCCATGCGCACCGGCGAGAACCGAAGCGGCACCGTTGCACTGGCGCGCATGGCCAGAGCCAGGTTGCCGCTATCCAGCACGGCGATGCGGCCGTTCACGAGATTGGTTGCCACGGCGCGGTAGCGATACTTCAGGTTGTCGAACGAACCGGCGCCGTGATACGGACCTCCCCATACCAGGCGCTCCACGAACTGCGTTATCCGATTGCCGATGGAGATCGCCTCCGGCAGCACCGGCTTCAGCCCATCCAGGCGAAGCGTAAGCAGACTCCTGTCGTTCTCGATCTTCTGATCAACGAACAGCTGATCGCGGCTCTGCTCGTCGCCGTAGCCGAGCACTCCGTCCCAGTCGGTAGCGCGTACGATGGAGTCCAGTTCCGGGGGGGTGTAGCCGTCGGCATAGAGCCCTCCAACCACGCCGCCGATGCTCGTTCCAACAACGGCATAGATCGGAATGTGCAACTCCTCGACCACCTTGAGAACACCGATCTGCGAGAACCCGCGCGATCCGCCGCCGCTCAGCACAAGCCCGACTTTCGGCACACCGGCCGGCCAGTCACGGCGCGCCAGGGCGCACGCGGCCTGCTTCGCCGGGTGCATCGTCAACCGGTGCTGCTGCTCGGCCGCATCGCCGTGCATCGCATCCTGGGTTCGCTGTGCGGCTCCGGGGGCTGCCGGGACGGGCTGTGCAGCCAGATCCCGCGGCATCGTCGCAACCGAGAGGAGAAGCAGAAGAGGTATGGTTCGAGACAGTCTCAAGGGTACGCAGGCGTGAAGTCTTGCAACGACAAGGGAGGATCGGCACTATATATGGACGGGGAGCCTACGGGCGGATGCCAGAAAACACCCCCAAATCCGATTGCAAATCGTGGGGTACGGGTTATATTTGCCGTTCATTTGTGACGGGACATCGTAAAAAATACAGCTTCATAGCGAACGCACCTTATGGCGCTCATGCAAACATTCCGGCGTCGAATGCCGGTGGTCATCATCTTCCTGATAGCAGCATTCGTGCTCCTCATCGTTGTTGAATGGGGATACGAACGGAGCGGACTCGGGGGGAACAGTCGCAGTAGAGTCGACGCCAACGTTGCGGGCGTTGTCAATGGCGAAAACATCTCTCGTGCCGAGTTCGACAAGCTCGTCAAGGAGCGAATGGACGAGCAGCGGCAGGGCAATCCGGATGCCCCGATCGACGAAGAGCAGATTCGCGAGCAGGTCTGGCAAGATATGATAAGTAAGAAGCTTATCGAACAGGCCGCCAACAGACTCGGGATCGGCGTCACTGACGATCAGCTTGTCAATGAATTGCTCTACAACCCTCCGCAGGTGCTGAAGCAGGCCTTCATGGACAGCACCGGCACGGTCTTCCGCCAGCGCGACTACTTCAGCTTCATGCAGGATCCGCAGAAGTTCCTCATGGACCGCAAGTACCCGCGCGACAAGGTTGGCGAGATCATGAATCAGATCCTCAAGATCGAGGACGCCGTGCGCTTCCAGATGCTGGCCGAAGGTGTGCAGGATGTGGTGACCGCATCGGGTATTCCCTCGCCGGCCGAGCTTCGCAGGCAGTTCGACGATCAGAAGACGAAGGCATCCGGCACGTTCGTGATGATCGATCCGAACATGATTCCGGACTCCGCCGCCAAGGTGAGTGACGACGAGGCGCACAAGTATTTCGATGCCCACAAGATGGACTTCCAGCAGAAGGCATCGCGCGAGTTCCGCTATGTGATGTTCACGCTCACCCCTTCGGCGCAGGACTCCAGCGCCGCCAGCAACAAGTTGAAGAATGCGCTCCAGCGTTTGAACGAGGCCACGACGCCCGATGCGAAGTCCGCCGCGTTCGCCGAACTGGCTTCGAAGTTCGGAGCCGGCAAGTTCACCGGCGGTGAATACACGCCGCTACAGAAGCTGGCGCCGGATCTCCAGGCCGCCCTCTCGGGTGCGCAGCCGGGCGCCGTTATCGGCCCGATCCGCCTCGATGACGGCAGCTACCTGGTGAACGTGATCGACATGAAGGATACCGGCGAGACATTCGTTCGCGCCCAGCATATTCTCTTCAAGACCGACGGCAAGAACGACGATTCGGTGAAGGCGCAGGCCGAGAAGATTCTCGCACGCGCCAAGGGGGGCGAGGACTTCGGCGCACTTGCATCGCAGTACAGCGCGGACCCCGGCTCGGCCGCCAAGGGGGGCGATCTCGGGTACTTCCAGAAGGACAAGATGGTGAAGGAGTTTGCCGACGCCGCGTTCGGTGCACAGCCCGGCGCGATCGTAGGCCCGGTGAAGTCGCAGTTCGGCTACCACATCATCAAGGTGAACGAGCGCTCGTCGAAGAACTTCAAGCTTCGTGACATCCGCTTCGATGCACGCATTTCGAAGTTGACCGAGACGCAGATCCGCGCGAAGGCGCAGCAGTTCCGCGACACGTTGAACCAGGGCGTGCCGATCGATACGCTCGCGGCTCAGATGAAGCTGCAGGTGCTGGAGTCCGGTCCGCTGAACGAGCAGATCCCGGCGGCCGGCTCGATGAAGCTTACCCGCTTCGCGTACGACGGCAAGGTTGGCAGCGTCAGCGAGGTCGTCGATCTGAAGGATCGCAGCATGGTGGTGGCGCAGGTTTCCAAGGTCCGCACGCCGGGCGCGATGGACTTCGCCGATGCCAAGGAGGGAGTGATACTGAAGCTGCGCATGAAGAAGAAGCTGGACATGATCCAGAGTCGCGCGCAGAAGCTGCGCTCCTCCCTCGCACCGGGCGACAGCCTCTCCAAGCTGACGGCGATCGATTCCACGGTCCACGTTCGCACCTTCAACGATGCAACGCTGACCACGCCGTTCCAGGGGGTCGGTTTCGATTACCCGCTCTCCAACGCCATCTTCTCGATCCAGCCTGGCAAGGTCTCCGATCTGATACGAGGCGATCACGGATACTACATCGCCATGGTGAACAGCCGTACCAAGCCGACCGATCAGGAATTTGCAACCGAGAAGGCGAAGTTCAGCGAACAGTATGTGCAGCAGAAGCGGCAGGAACTGTTCTCCGAATGGATCCAGAAGGAGCGCGAGCACTCCAAGATCCAGGACAACTGGCGGACACATTGAGCAGATGAGGGCCCGCGTCCTCGCATGACGACATGACATCCCGTTCGGGGAGTGACAGATGCCGCGTCGCTCCCCGCTTTTTTTGCACCGTCGTTCAACGCATTCACGTCAATCACACGGTACGCCGCGATGGATGAAGCACTGTATCATCTGCATTACGAGCAGGAGGAATCACACTGGTGGTTCGCGGCGCGCTCCGCGATCGTGCGCCGGGTGATCGAGCGCTACGGCAACCTGAAGCCGGGCGACACCATCCTGGATATCGGATGCGGTACCGGCGCCATCCTGAAGGAGATGTCGGCCACCTACAATACGGTCGGTATCGACATGTCCCCCCTGGCAATCGAATATTCCAGGCGGCGCGGGCTGAAGAACGTGTTCCAGATGACGGTGGAGGAGTTCCCCCGCGACCAGTTCAACGTGAAGGGAATCACGCTGCTGGATGTGATCGAACACATCGATGACGACCTCGCCGTGCTGAAGGCGGCGCGGGAGATCGTCGGCACCGAGGGGCGCATCATCATCACCGTGCCCGCCTACATGTGGCTCTGGAGTTCGCACGATGTTGCCAACCACCACAAGCGGCGGTACACGGCAAAGCGGCTCCGGAAGGTTCTGGATGATGCGGGTCTGGAGCCGGTGAAGATGACCTACTACAACACGCTCCTCTTCCCTCTCGCAGCGGTGAAGAAGCTTCTCAGCAGATCCAAGTCCGCGGATGTGGCATCGCGTGCGGTGGATCAGCCGTCGGCATTCGTCAACACGATCTTCAAGGCCGTCTTCTCGCTGGAACGCTTCATCGTTCCGTTCGTCAACCTGCCGTATGGTGTATCGCTGCTGACGGTGGCGCGCGCAAAGCGATAGGCCCTCGCGGATCCCTGGCAACTACAGAGAGCCCCGCGCTGCCGGTATGCAGCGCGGGGCTCTGGATTTACAGGCGCAGGCGGCAGCGCGTTCCGCAGGCGCGTTCCGCAGCGACGGCCATCGCATGGATGCAGGCGCCATGCAGGACGGCCGCGTCGCGGGAACGGAGCCCTACGGATTGCTGAAGCTCTTGTCCACGATCGTGATATCACCGGGATATTCGATCGGCGCGAGCGGCGGCACCTCCGCGGTGACCCGCGCGGTCAGCTTGAGGCGCGAGGCCGATCCGCTCCGCCCGCCGAGTGCGAGGCCGAGATTGATCAGATCGTCCACGCCGCGGTCGCCGAAGAACTTGTAGAGATCCACGGACATCGTGATCGGCAGATTCACGGTCTGCCCGGTACCGGGAATCTGCAGCCGCTGGTCCGTGACGCCGGATATCGTAGTACGATCATCGATCGAGAGCGTCCATGCGATCTTTCTCAGATAGAGGTCGGTGGCCGCGTGGCCGCCGGAGGAGGTGTTCGGATTGCGCACCGCGACGTTCAACGTGAAGTCCGCCGGCATGCGCTTCTGAATCACGGCGGCGGTCAGGCTGGCGATATCGCTGAAGCCGATGTCCCCTTTTGTTGCGGCGCGGCTAACGTCCACGCCGTTCAGACGGAAGTTCGAAACATTATCGAGCTTGAACTGCAGATGCTTGAGATCCGCAAGCGCGCCCAGGGCGGCGCAGCCATTGAGCGCGCCCACCAGGGCAAGCCCGAATGCGGCCACGATGATCCAGGTTGTGAACCGTTTCATTGCTCTCGTGTCGGTAATTGACTGATGGCAACGGCGTATCGGTAGGCGTACGCCCGGTTGCCGACGCTTATGTCGAGGGAAAGAGATCTGGTTGGTTTGCCGCCGAGGCTCCCGGCATTCAGGCCTGTATGGCGCGCGATGCGCGGCATGGAATCCGCCGTCTGTTAGAAGCTCTTACAGCATGCCAAAGAAGTTACTCAGAACTTAGGCATCCGACACGCCCCGGAGGAAAAGGTTTTGCGGCGTTCTCCGTGCACCGGCACGATGCCCGCGCCGGCACTCGGCCATTCACAAACCGGATCACCAATGGAACAGACAGATCCCTTCACGCTCTTCGGCGAGGTCTTCCAGGAAGCGGCAGCAACCGGCATGGTTGAACCGAACAGCATGGCGCTTGCGACTGCGGATGCCGAGGGGCGCCCCAGCGTGCGCATCGTTCTGATGAAGGGCTTCGACGAACGGGGCTTCGTCTTCTATACCAACCTCAACAGCCGCAAGGGTTCGCAGCTCGCGGCCAATCCTCATGCGGCGCTCTGCTTCTACTGGCAGGCCATTCACAGGCAGGTGCGGGTTGAAGGGGACGTGGTGCCGGTGACGGCTGAGGAGGCGGACGAGTACTTCGCCTCGCGCGCGCGCGGGAGCCAGATCGGCGCCTGGGCATCGCAGCAGAGCCGGCAGCTTGCGGACCGGGAGGAACTGCTCCAGGCCGTTCGTTCAACCGAGCAGCGGTTCGAAGGGCATCCGGTGCCCCGCCCGCAACACTGGTCCGGCTTCCGCCTGATCCCGAACCGGATCGAGTTCTGGACCGCGGGCGAATTCCGACTTCACCATCGTCTGCTCTTCGAACGCGACGACAATGGCGGATGGCGGAGCAGCAGGCTCTACCCATAGTGCATGGTTCGACCGTGCCGGCAGCCGGCACGGCGCCAGGCAGTGAGTTCCGGCATCAACCACGCGCCCGGGCCAGATAGCGTTCAACGAGGCGCGCGGTGATATCGCCTGAGAGGAGCGCCAGCGGCAGGCCGCCGCCGGGATGCGTGCTCCCTCCCGCGAAGAAGAAGTTCTCCAGTCCCGGCACGCGATTGCGCGGCCGGCGGAGCATGGAGAGCAGACCGTTCGACGACGCTCCGTAGATCGCCCCTCCAACGCTGTTGTATCGCGACTCGATCTCCAGCGGCATCAACCCGCCGCGCCATTGAATCTCCGGCTCCAGCCCGAACGTCTTCAACCGCTCCAGGATGGAGGCGGCATAGGCTTCGTGTGCCTCAGTATCGTGGTGTTCGATGCCGGACTCGGGAGCATTCACCAGAACGTACCAGTTCTCGCATCCCTCCGGTGCAAGCGATGAATCGCTCCGCGAGCCGATCGAGAGGTAGATCGTCATCGCACGCGGCAGGCGTTTGCGCTCGAAGATGTCGCGGAACTCATCCGGATAGTCGTCGCTGAAGAAGATGTTGTGATGCGCCAGCTCCGGATGGAGGCCGCGTACGGCGAGAAGCATCAGGAAGCCGGAGCAGGAGCGCTCGCCGCGCGCCACCGATGCCGGAGCAGGGACCCCGGCCGGCCCGAGCAGATGGCGATACGCCCAGAGCACATCCGTGTTGGCAACCAGCGCATCCACCTCGTGGCGGGCGCCGTTGGCCGACAACGAGATCACCCTCCGTCCCCGTCGCTCCAGGCGTTCCACGGCCGTCGATGGATGAACCATCACTCCCATCTCCTCTGCCAGGCGCGTCAGCGCGGCAGCGATGCCTCCCATTCCTCCTCGCGGGTACCAGATCCCCATGCCGATCTCCACATGCGGAATCACGTTGAGCGTTGCCGGCGCCCGGTATGGTGACGATCCGTTGTAGGTGGCGAAGCGCCCCATCACCTGCGCAAGCCTGGGCGAGGCGAACCGCCGCCGCAGGCTCGCGTGCATGGTGCGCGTGAGGCCGAGCCGTGGAAGCATCGGCAGGATGCCGAGGTTGGCCGGCTTCAGAAATTCGCGGGGACCCTCGAAGGGATTGAAGAGAAAGAGCTCGCGCGTGGCATCGTACAACCGCTCTGCGTGACCCAGAAAGGCCTGCACCGCGCCGGCGTCCTCCGGGAAGAGGCGCCGCACTTCATCGGCCAGGCGCGGGCCGCTGCTCCATGCATCGAAGGCCGTCCCGTCGCTCCAGTGATACCGGCACGTGGGCTCCACGCGGCGCAGCTCCACGTAATCCTCGAACGACCGGCCGCACTGCCGGAACAGGTCGCGCAGCACGAACGGCATCGTGAGGACGGTTGGCCCGAGATCGAAGGTGAACCCCTCGTGCCGGTGCGATCCGATCTTGCCGCCGAGCGCAGCGTTCTTCTCGAAGAGAAGAACCTCGTGCCCCGCGGAGCGCAGACGCAGCGCGGCGGCCAGGCCGGCGGCACCTCCACCTATCATTGCAACACGCTTCATCGGATGCCGGGGTATGATCCGTTGGTTCGATCGGTGTCGGCCGGTGACCCCACCATCCGTATCTTGAGGGCTCTGTGTATCATGGAGATCGTTCCCCGCCCGGGCCGTTGAACAGCGCCGCCGCGACACTATTCAACGGCACTGCCACAGGGGTACTTCATCAGGCTGCTATGCGAAGTCTTCTCAACAGGTTCCAACAGCTTCTTCCCGACCCGCTCGTTCGCCTCGGCCTGGCGTTGTACGGCAGGATCCCACTCGGCCTGCGATACGGCGCGGCGTTCCGAATCGCTTCGAAGCTCCTGGAGCGATCGCAGTACTGGACTCGCGAGCAGCATGAGGAGTATCAACTGGCCCGCCTGCAGGCGCTGGTTCTTCATGCATACGAGCACGTTCCCTTCTACCGCAACCTGTACGATTCACACGGCGTGCACCCTTCGCAGATCGTGCGGCTGGAGGACATTCGCCTGTTGCCGACGATCACCAAGGATCACCTCCGCAGCCATGCGGAGGCGATGCGGGCCACCAATCTGCCGCAATCGAAGTTCCAGTATCACACAACCGGAGGCTCCACCGGCATCCCTGTGGGATTGTACTGGGAGGCTGACCGCACCGTGCCGTTGGAGAAGGCGTTCATCAGGATGATCTGGCGATGGGCCGGCTTCGAGATGGAGCGTGATCGCCTGGTGATCCTCCGCGGCATCCCGTTGAAGAACGGCGCACTGTACGAGCTGCTTCCGGGCAATCAGATGCGCGTCTCCACGTACGAGATGACGGCCGCCAATCTGGAGCGGACGATCGAATTGATCAACGGATTCAAGCCGCGCGCGCTCCACGTCTACCCATCGGCCGCATACATCCTCGCGCAACACATCAACCAGCGGGGAGGCGCCGGGTTCCCGTCGCTGAAGGTTGTGATCTGCGCATCGGAGAACATCTATCCTTGGCAGCGCGTGGCGATCGAGAAGGCCTTCGGCTGCAGGGTCTACAGCTTCTACGGCCAGAGCGAGTACGTTTCGCTGGCCGCGGAGTGCGAGCATACGACGGAGTACCATTGCGTCAGCGAGTACGGGATCACCGAGGTCCTGGATGAGTCCGGCAAGCCGGCCGCGCCGGGAAGAAGCGGCGAGATTGTGGGGACAGGCTTCAACAACAACGCGATGCCGTTGATCCGCTTCAGAACCGGCGACCGCGCGCGCGTATCGATGCGCGATCGCTGCGAGTGCGGGCGAAGCTATCCGTTGATCGCATCCGTAGAAGGACGACTTCAGGAGATGATCGTGGGAACGGAGGGCAATCTGGTCTCGATGACTGCCATCAACATGCACAACGATCTTTTCGACAACGTCTATCAGTTCCAGTTCTATCAGGACACACCCGGCGAAGTGGTATTCCGCATCGTGCGGAAAAGCAGCTACACCGATGCGGACGAGGCGCGCATCCGAAAGGAACTGGAGGAGAAGCTGCGCTACGGATTCCACCTCGCGATCGAATATGTGGATCAGGTGGCGATGACACCCCGCGGCAAGGTCAGCTTCCTCGTTCAGAAGCTTCCCGTTGCGAGCTTCGATCGCGCACAGGGCGAGGATCTGGCGTAGCAGTTCGCGCACCGCGCCGGCAGGCTGCAGAGTGCAGGCATGCGCGCATCCCGGTTGTCACCGCCATCTCAGGCCGCCGGCTGTGCGTCCAGTGCCGGGGCATCCTCCTCCATCTCCACGTGCCCAACCCAGCCGGCGGGCGGCCTGAAATGAAAGAGCGGCAGGCTGAAGTCATGCTCCACGTCGGACGAAACCGTGTACGTCCCGGCCTCCACGTCCGTGAGCGGATACTTCCCAAGGTGCGCGGCGCCAATGAGCATCTTCAGGCGGTGCCAGTCGATCCCCATCACCGTGGAGGCAAAGATGTCCACCGTCAGCGGATCGAAGCCGCCAAGCATCACGCCGCTGTACACCGGGTCCGGCGTCAGCGGCCCCTCGGCCTCACCGCCAACGATGCCGTCGATGATCGAGAGATACCTGCGCTGCACGGTGTCGTGCATGCGCCCCTCCCGGTCGCAGTAGAGGAGAATCTTGTTGAGGTCCACCGCGGAACGCCACGTGGTATCATTCCCCCACCAGTCCCCCTTCACGAAGCTCTGCTCCGGCTGGAACTTGCGCAGGATGAACTTGTCCAGCGCATGCCATGCCACGTAGAGGTACTTGCCGATCGAATGATGCTTCCAGAGAAGCACGTCCTTCAGCTTGCGATCGATCCGGTTGTTGAAGGTGTCGTTGGAGAACTCATCCCCTCCCTTGTCCGGCGAGCCCACGACGAAGTGCGGCAGGTAGTTCTTCTCGCCGTTGACGCCGATCAGGTTCTTGATGTTCAGCGTCACGCCTACCTTGCGATGCACCTTCAGCTTCGGAACGCAGATAAATACGTCGGCGCGGAGGATGGTGTTGGCGATGTTGTACCGATTGGCCGTCTCGTTGTGGAACTGCTTGGTGCGGTCGCGATCGTAGTCCGCGCCGTAGTAGTTCTTGTTGCGCATCGCGGTGTACTCGCTGTCCGCATCGAGGGCCACAGTGCTGTATCCATGGGGATCCCCCTTCAGCCGGATCCGGTCCCAGATAACACCGCCGTGCTTGTAGACGGTCCACTCCTTGCGGAGATCGCGGAGCTCTATCAGGAGCGTCGAGGTTGCATGGCCCGTGTAGTATGCAAAGAGCGACGTAGCCCCGTTGCGTTCCACGAGCTGATCCCAGTTGGAATCACCCTGCGGGGAATCCGCAACCACGATCTCGCCGCGCCCCTGGAGAGCGATCCAGACATAGTCCATGATTGGACGCAGTACCGAGGCGTGCGTAATCACGCAGTCCAGCGGCTTCCCCAGGCGATGATAGTGGCGAACGAAGTTCGGCTTCAATACAACGTTGTCGCCGGGCCTGACGATTTCACCGAACGGGTTCCATGCAGCGGTTCCGTAGTTGGCGGCATCGAGCCCGAGCTTGTGGAGGAGTTCTCGAACCTGGCGATAGACATCGTTCGGTTCGGGCGAGAGATCGTCGAACGGGTATTCCGGATACCGCTCCGAGGGATGAAAACCCGGGTTGGAGACGGCATTCGGGTATGCCGCCTGGCCGCGGGTAAGAGCAACAACCGATGGATCTATCATGCGTGAATCAACAACCTTGTGGGCGAGAATGGGATCACCTGAATGAACCTGGAGCGGCGGCGCCACGCACGCTCTCACCTACCATCTCCGGTATGCGCCTGAGCGCATACCGCATGTAGCGCCGCTGCATGGGGCGGGTCAGCAGGCGTGCTCCGAGGCGCAGGAAGGGATTGGCGATGGAGCCGAGTCTGGAATATCTGCTGATGCGAACACGCACCTCCCCGCTCGGACAGTGTTTGATCACGCAGAACGTGATCTGCCCCATCTCGAAATGGGTCGCGAGCGTCCGGTAGGAATAGCCCCACAGGCACTCATCTCCCTCCCTTCCATCCACCACCTCCGCAATGCGCGCGCCGAAGAGAAATCTACGGAATATCCCAACGCGAACCCGCAGCAGCATATCGCGCCCGAGAAGCGGCGCGGCGGGATCGTAGTAGACGTGGAGCAGGCCGGGATCGACGAAGCGGCAGCCTGCGAGCACCGCACGCGCGGCTTCGAACGATCCGCCCGGCACGGGGTCGCCCGGCGGCTCCGGTTGCAGCATCGCCTCCGCCTGGTCCGCAATCCAGCCGTGCCGGCCGTCCAGAAGCTCCGGCTGCGAGTTGTCGTAATTGAAGCCGATGCCGGCCAGTGACGCGAGCGCGGCGGCAATGGCGGGATCGGAGAGCGGTTCCGGTGCGTTTATCATATCGCAGATGATGTGCATGCAATGGTTCAACGCGGCATACACAACACCGCAAGTTACGCACGTTGCGGCCGGGGCATGGCGCGCGGGAGACGGTGGCCGGCACATGCCGCCCGGCAAACGCGCTCCGCATATTGCATTGCGATCCGGGGTATCGCTATCTTGGTCGGCCTTCCCCGGTACGAAGGCGGCAGCTCGCCTGGCCCTCGCTTCTGAACTGCACAGCCTATGGCAACATATATTCTTCGGCAGCTCCTCAACTCGGTGTTCATCATCCTTGGCGTGATCACCGTGACATTCGTTCTCGTGCGCGTGATCCCGGCCGGCGATCCCGCTCGCCTGGTTGCCGGGCAGCGAACCGACCTTCAGACGATTGAATCGATCAGGCGGAACTGGAAGCTGGACCAGCCGATCTACGTGCAGTATGGCGACTTCCTGCTGAAGGCCATCCAGGGAGATTTCGGACGGAGCTTCGCCTCGAACATCGATGTCCGCGAAACGCTGCTGCAGAAGTTCCCCGCCACCGCCATCCTCGCCGTCGGCGCGCTTGCACTCTCCTCGCTCCTGGGCGTTGCCATCGGCGTCTTCTCTGCATGGAAACCGAACAGCGGCTTCGATTATCTGGTGATGGTGATCGCCCTGTTCGGCATCTCGGTTCCGGTGTTCGTGCTGGGCAATCTGATGCAGGTGGCGTTCGGCCCGTCGATCGGCCTTGGATGGATCAAGCAGACGCAGGGATATTTCATCTCCGATACCGGCCGCGTCAACATGACGCTCCTGATCCTTCCGCTGCTCGCGCTCGCGGCGCGCCCGCTCTCGGTGATCGCCCGCATCACGCGCAGTTCCATGCTGGACGTGATGAGCCAGGACTACGTGCGCACCGCACGCGCCAAGGGGCTGTCCACCAGTACGACGGTGCTGAAGCACGCGCTCCGCAACGCGCTCAATCCCGTTATCACTACCGTATCCACCTGGCTTGCCGGAACGCTTGCCGGAACCTTCTTCATCGAGACGATCTTCAACTGGCCGGGCATCGGCCGCCTTGCCTTCGATGCCGTTACGCAGTTGGACTTCCCGATGATTCAGGGGACGGTGCTCTTCACCGCCATCATTTTCGTAGTGGTGAACCTGATCGTGGACGTTGCATACGCCCTCCTGGACCCGAAGGTCCGCCTGGCGTAGGCGCCATGAAGCGCTTCATGCACACGTATGCACAGCAGGCGCCGATCGCGCCGCACAGCTGCGGCGAACCCGCCGATGCTCATCGTCTCTGAACGCACTTCGCAAGCTCATAGAAATTCGTATGACCGAGACGCCGAACAACCTGCCACAGATTGGCGAGACCGAAGCCCTGAAGACCGGATCACGGTCGCTCTGGTGGTATTCGTGGCGCCGTCTGCGCAAGAACAAGCTTGCAATGGTTGGCCTCGTGATCATCTCGGTGCTGATTCTGATGGCGATCTGTGCCCCGCTGATCGCTCCGATGGACCCCAACCGGCAGGTGCTGGAGTACGTGCGCAAGCCATCCGGCTTCGTTGGCAACCTTCTGCTGAAGCGCGCCTCCGGCGGCGCATACAAGGAGGAGTACATCGCCATCAGAAGCTACTCCGTCAGAGGTGACAGCGTCCAGTACATGGATGAGCTGGGCCGGACACACGTGATCGCGAAGGGGGCGCTGGCCGGAGCCAGTGAATCCGAGTGGCATCAGAAGCCGCACTATCTTCTCGGTTCGGACGATCTGGGGCGCGACGTGCTGAGCCGGCTGATCTACGGTGCGCAGGTCTCCCTTTCAGTTGGCCTGATCGCCGAGATGATATCGCTCTTCATCGGCCTGGTGCTGGGCGCACTCGCCGGCTACTTCCGCGGCTGGGTGGACTCCGTGGTCATGTACATGGCGAACGTGATCTGGAGCTTCCCCTTCATCCTGCTGGTGATTGCGCTTTCGATCGCGTGGCAGAGCGTCTGGGGGCAGTACGTCGTGCCGCTGGTCTCCCCGATCTGGCCGGGGATCAAGGAGAGCAATGCAGGATTCTGGCAGGCCTTCATCGCGATCGGCATCGCCAACTGGGTGGATACCGCACGCATCGTGCGCGGCCAGTTCTTCTCGCTGCGGGAGACGGAGTACGTGGAGGCCACGCGCGCGCTCGGCTTCGGTTCGATGCGGACGATCTTCCGTCACATGATCCCGAATGTGCTGGGCCCGATCACGGTGATTACAACGGCCGGGTTCGCCAACGCGATCATGGCGGAGGCATCGCTGGCCTACGTCGGCATGGGCGTGCAGGTGCCGATGGCATCGTGGGGACAGATGATCAAGGATGGCTACGGCAACATCATGGCCAACACCAACTGGGGGCTGGCAATCTATCCCTCCATTGCAATAGCGCTGGCGGTGTTCGCGTTCAATATGCTCGGCGACGGATTGCGCGACGCCCTGGACCCGAAGCTCAAACGATAGACCGGCCGCTCGCCGGTTGCCGGGAGCCGCCGGAGGGAACGATGCAACCACAGCCGGCCACTGACCGATGCACCGGCATCAACACGTACGGTTCCCGTCACAACCGGGCCGCACCTCGGTGCCTGCGGGCGGCGGCGCGGCGAATGCCCGGAACTCTCTTACTCGCGAATACATACTATGGCAAAGCTCCTCGAAGTAAAGAATCTCCGCACCTACTTCTATACGGACGATGGCGTTGCGCGATCGGTTGACGGTGTTTCCTACGAGGTGGACCGCGGCGAGACGCTCGGCGTCGTGGGGGAGTCCGGCTGCGGCAAGTCCGTAACGGCGCTCTCCATCATGCGCCTGATCCCGCAGCCTCCGGGGAAGATCGTGAGCGGCGAGATCCTCTACAACGGGAAGAACATCCTCGACCTGCCCGAGGAGCAGATGCGAACGATCCGGGGGAACCAGATCTCCATGATCTTCCAGGAGCCGATGACGTCGCTCAACCCCGTCTTCACCGTGGGCCAGCAGATCGACGAGGCGGTGCTCCTGCATCAGAAGGTCTCCAAGGCGGAGGCGCGCAACCGTTCCATCGAGATGCTGCGGCGCGTTGGAATCCCTGCGCCGGAGCAGCGCTACGGCGAGTATCCGCATCAGCTTTCCGGCGGCATGCGCCAGCGCGTGATGATCGCCATGTCCCTCTCCTGCAACCCCGATCTGCTGATCGCGGACGAGCCGACAACGGCTCTGGACGTTACCGTGCAGGCACAGATTCTGGAGCTGATCAAGGAGCTGCAGGAGGAGTTCGGCATGGGGATGATCATGATCACGCACGACCTGGGCGTGATTGCCGAGGTCTCCAAGCGTGTGGCCGTGATGTATGCCGCGAAGATCGTGGAGTATGCATCGGCCGACGACGTGTTCTACAAGGCGCGCCACCCGTACACGATCGGCCTGCTGAAGTCGATCCCGCGGCTGGGCCAGCACAAGACGCGCCTGGTTACGATCGAAGGAACGGTTCCGGCCCCAACCAACTTTCCGGTGGGATGCCACTTCTGCACCCGCTGCGCCTATGCCGACGAGCTCTGCCGCAGCGACGAGCCGCCGCTGGTGGAGATCGAGACGGGGCATTCCGTTGCCTGCTGGCATATCGACCGCGTGATGGCGGACGAGCGTCGCGAGGAGCCGGCCGCACCGGCCCTGTAGCCTGCGAGACAGGCCTCGCCTTACCCTTGGGACACGGACACTTTTGGTCTGGAAGTCATCGTCAGTTCGGTGTATACTTCCTGCAAATCCAGGCGATGATGATCGGGCGCGCGCTCATACGGTTACTCCTCCCGGCGATGCTGGCTGCCGCGGTGTTCCTGCTACTGCCGGCGGCAATGGCTGCGCAGGTGACCGGTGCGCCGCGCGGAAATCCCGCAGAGCTTCCGGAGGAACCGCCCGGCGTTCCCGCCGACACCCTCTTCCTCTTCGCGGCCGCACGTCCGCTCATCGACAGCACGAGCGTGCTTACGCAACCGCGCAACATCTACGGCGTCGATCTGCTCTTCAGCAACAGCGGCTTCGGCGCCGGCGTGTTCTATCAGCACAACTACTCGCAGGCCCTCGCCGGCTTCGTGAACCTTGGCGTCACCGGCTCGCGCGACCGCGACGAGTTCGAGCAGTACGACTATCAACTGCAGGATTGGCGGGTGCCCGGCAAGGTGAACCGGCTGTACACGCTTCCGCTCACCGTCGGCATTCGCTATCGTGTGTTCGATGAGGTTCTGGTGGACAATTTCCGTCCGTACTTCAATGCGGGGGCTGGGCCCAGCCTGATCGTTGCGCTGCCGTACGACTACGAATTCTTCAGCAGCTTCTCGCATGCCCGGGCCTATGCCACCTTCGGCGGGTTTGTGGGCGCCGGCGCGGAGGTCGGCAGCGGGCATCCCACACTCGGCGTGAACGTCCGGTATTTCTTCATCCCGATTCACCCGGGCCTCGAAAGCCTGCGCAACGATCCCATCACCGATTTCGGCGGACTGTTCCTGACGATGAATATCGGGTTCAACTGAGTTCAGTTCGGACAAGACATACCGCCCCGATCGGATCTCGAACAACTCGGGGAACTCGGCTTTGAACATCGAGGTGTTGCACCTTGCAGCGTAGCTCGGTATTTTCACCCCATACAATTCGTCATTAAGCTCCGTTTCATTCGCTGGCGATCATCATGAGGCAATGTCACCATTTCATCTCTATTAGACTGACTTTCGGCCCGCTGCTCAACGTCTTTCTCGTTGTTTCGCTGTTCTCACTATCCCCATATATCGCGCAATCACAGGGCCAGGATTCATGTACTGAGAGCGATCCTGAGGTCGGCGCGTGCAAAGGGGACTCGCCGATTGAAGTCAACGCGTACGAGCCGACAAATGCCGATTGCACAATCGAGTGGTGTTTCACTCGGGAGTATTGCAACAATTGCTGCGAGCAATGTTGCCTCTATGAATTCGAAATCATCAATCACAGCCCACTGCATCAGGTGATGTCGATCGGCCTTTGCACCGATCTCGGGTGCTCTGCCCAGGCTGGGCCGACATCGGAAGTTTACGACTGCAACGCCGTTGGAGTTCGCCCCTACACATCCGACCATATCTGTACATATTGCGGCAACACTCTCATTCGAAATGGTGCAAGCTCACCGAATGCTTGGCGTGAAGTCTCGTTCTGTCCCAATGGTCTGGTATATCCAAACCGGTTGTGTGCGGCGAACTGCATATACTTCAATCCGATCGGAACGGCAAACAGCCTTGGGAGCAATGACAGGGTTCGGTTTCGAATTGGCCTTACAGGCGACTGTATCGATCGGATGCGAAATACCGACAACGGACTCCAACGCCGGAAATGTGTGTGGGTATGCGTCCGATTCGATGACGGAAGCGAGGCATGCTGCCTGGTCCTTGTGCGGCATTGCATGTGCGTCAACGATCCAACCTTTTGCAGCTATTGCCCGCAATCTGATTGTACGGACGAGAATGAATATCCCGAGGCATACTTGAATTGCTACAATCGTCCCGGGGGCGGCGACCCGCCCGCACAGCCGGCATCCCCGAGTCCTGGTACAATGGAAACAAAGGATCGCTGATATGTATTCGATGAATGCCCGGACACTCACGTCTATCATGGTGCCGCATCGGCATCGATGGTTCGTTGCAACGATGCTGGGCATTATGTTGCTTTCCAGTCCGGTGTATGGCCAGAACGTGCCTGATGAATGGCGGGAATTCACCGAGCATCTCCAGTGGGATTCCCTGCTGATGAATTTCCGCCCGAACAGCGTAACGCATATGCGTTTCGAGGACTCATCAACCGGCTACGACAACTGGGCGCGGGTTGGCACGAGCGGCACCATCAATCTGAGGACAACCGATGCCGGCAGGACATGGAGCGAGTGGCATGCAACGGTACCGTATGGCGCAACTGAAACGAACAGCCTCTGGGGTATTTGCCGTCATTTCAAATTGGGTGCACAGGAAGGTCCGTTTATCACCACGACCGGACCGAACGGATGGCATTTATTTACGGTTGATTCGCTCGGAGCAATCAACGATTTGATTCATGGAATATTTCCCGGCAACGGGCTGCCGCAGGAGATGGCATGCCTGTACGGAACGGGCACGCTTCAACTGGCCTATACACTCAACGGCGGAGCGACGTGGAACCGCATCGACTCCATCGTCATCGCACATATCGACACATCCACAACGCTTCCGGATACAACGCACCATTACGACACCACCTACGGAGTCGCTCTCCTGAAGTCCTTCGGCGATGCTCCTGCCAACGCACGTGGAGCGTTTCAATGGAACTCCCTCATTGGAATCGGCGACTCCGAATTGTATATGATTTCGTATGTCCCGCCGGGCACGGCATCCTCGGGGATGTACCACTGGCGCATCGATCTGCGCACGCAGAAGGCGTCGATCGGTGCGATCGCTGATCAGTTGACGATCAATCGCGTCGAGCAAGGGATATGGATCCGGCCCGGCCTGATGCTTCGTGGAGAACAGGGGGATGCTCCGCGCACGGGTGCTGTTGCGCGCAGTACCGACAACGGACTGACGTGGGAAAAAATTCAAACACCTCGACCGCTGGATGGACAATCGTTGCATTTCACGTCACCCACATATGGGATCTGCGCAACCCTGCTGACTCGCGACGCGGGCAGGACATGGCATGCTTGGGGAGCCCCGTTCGGCACACCCGCGGATTTTTATGCTGTCGACTCACTCCATTTGTTCGCCACGACTCCGCATTCATTTCATTCTTCCATCGATGGTGGACGAACCTGGCAGAGTCATGATAGCGATGCATTTGCAGTGATCTGGGGCGGATCGGGTGTTGTGCTTGCGATGAGCGGAAGAAACGGCCTGGTACGATCAATCGACTCCGGCACGAGTTGGCAGGCAGTGCGTGTTCCGCCGAATTTCATTGCACTCGGCCCAACGGCTCAGATCGCCCCGGTAAATCATCCTGGGGCGTTGGCAGCTATCGCCAGGTTCCGACACTCTACGTTCGATTCGGTTACCGTGTATACCCAATCAATACGCAGCGAGGACAGCGGCGCCTCATGGCAAATGGTTGCGAACATACCTGCGTTCGAGCCTATGCTGTGGGAAACCACGGGGCTGCAGCCTGCCTATGCTTTTGCACGGAACAATGGCCGAACAGGCTTCACCGGATTCCTGCTTGGGCCGGATTCCGCTCTCTATTCAACACCGGACACCGGTTCGACCTGGACACGTACGTCGGATGCCCGGTTGAGCGGCGTTGCAATGGCTAACGAGGAAATTGGAATTGCTACACGTCCCGGCGAGCTTCTCAGGACGGATAACGGCGGCAGAGAATGGATATCGGCAACAACTCTATCTCCACCCCAGGATCTGGCATGCGGGCTTGTAATGTTCGACACGCTATCGTGCTCTGCGATTGTTTCCGACGCATTCAACGGGTTTCATGGAGCCGGGGTACTGCATTCGTCCGATGGCGGAAATACATGGCGAAGAAATTCCGGGAACAGTCAGGCTTCGCTCCAGAACCCATTTTACTGGATCACGCCATCGCAGGTGTACTGCGCACAGAACGGCCAGATTGCACTTTCGGTCGACTCAGGCCGCGTGTTCACGATTCAGTATTCCGGCCTTCAGCCCTACGCCAACTCCGGAATATTTGACGGTCGATATCTTTATTACACGAAGGAAGCAGCCGTGGACACCATACTGCTGGGCCGCTGGCGAACGTTCGGCAACATCAGTGCCGTCCCTGCTGCCAATCGCAGGCTCGAGCAGGTCGCCGTTCATATTGAAAAGACAACAGAGGAGCAGATGATCATCCACGTCGATCATCTGCCGGTACAGGCGTGCGACGTTCTGCTTGTGGATATGCGCGGTGTCGTACTGGCGACCCAGCGACTCGCTGAAGAAACGTCATGGTCCACAACGATCAACACACGCGAGCTACCCGGTGGAGCTTACCTGGTGAGCGTTCGTACGCCGGCGGGCATGACGTCGGTGCCGATCACCATAGTCCGCTGATCATCACCGATGTTCGCACGGCCGGAAGTTCGGTACCGCGCAGCCATAGCCTGCGGCCAGCAACCTCACACCGCCTCCCCCGCCAGCACACGATCCTTGATCTGGAGCAGGTACTCGCGCGCCGCCTCGTACTCGTTCGGGATGCGGCCGTCCAGAATCGCCTCCTCGATCGCGCTCTTCAGAATTCCGACGGTCTTCGAAGGCGGGATGCCGCAGATCTCCATGATCTCCTCTCCGCGCACCGGCGACTGGAAGGCACGCAGAGCGTCCTTCTCCCGGACCTCCAGAATGCGCTCGATCACGAGGTCGTAATTCTCCAGATAGCGCTGCACCTTGCGCGGGTCGCGGCTGGTGATGTCCGCACGGCAGAGCGTGAAGAGATCGTCCAGATCGTCGCCGGCGTCAACCACCAGCCGGCGGATGGCGGAGTCCGTCACCCCCTCCTCCACCAGCACCATGGGCCGGTGGTGCAGCCGCACAAGCCTGGCAACGTACTCTGCCTCCTTCATCGGTAGCTTCATCCGCCGGAAGATCCGGTCCTGCCAGCGTGCCCCCATCTCCTCATGGCCATGAAAGGTCCAGCCGGAGCCCTCGCGGAAGCGCTTCGTGCGCGGCTTGGCGATATCGTGCATCAGCGCCGCAAAGCGGAGCCAGACGTTGTCCGTCATCAGGGCGATGTTGTCCACCACCTTCAGCGTGTGCCAGAAGACATCCTTGTGGGCGTACGCGGTGTCGCCGGCCTTCACGAGATCCACTCCCTCGAGACGCCAGACTTCCGGAAAGATCAGCTCCATCAACCCGCTCTGGAAGAGAAGCGCTAGGCCGATGCTGGGCTTCGGCGCCGCAAGGATCTTCAGGAACTCCTCGCTGACCCGCTCCTGCGAGATGATGCGAATGCGCTCGCGCAGATCGCGGATGGCCTTGAACGAGGCCAGGTCCAGATCGAACCCGAGCTGCGCCGAGAACCGCGCCGCACGCATCATGCGAAGAGGATCCTCCGAATAGGTGGTATGCGGCTCCAGCGGCGTGCGCAGCAGGCGCCGCTCCAGATCGCCGTAGCCGTCGAACAGGTCGATCAACTCTCCCGCGCCACCATCGATCCGCACCGCCATCGCGTTCACGGTGAAGTCCCGTCGGCGAAGATCGTCCTCCAGCGTGCCGTCCGTAACGATCGGCTTGCGGGAATCCTCCAGGTATTCCTCCTTCCGCGTCCCCACGAACTCCAGCTTGTAATCGCCAAGCGGAACCATTGCCGTGCCGAACCGCTCGAAGACCACGGCGCGCGTCCTGAACTCACGCGCAACGATGCGCGCGAAGTCCACACCGCTCCCCTCGATCGTGAAATCGATGTCGTTGCCGGCGCGCCCCATGAGGAGATCACGCACATAGCCACCAACCAGGTAGAGGCTTGTTCCCTCCTGGCGGGCGATGTCGCCAACGGCATGAATGATCGGGATCTGTATCTCTATGGTTCGTCTGGTCGATTCCACGGGAATGAAAGTCAATGAGGTCTATCGAAGTCGGTCATCCGGCAGGCTCATGCAACCACGGCGCGCCGTTCGATCTCGCGCATGATCTCCTCGGCAACACGAAGTGCCTCGGCTCCGGAACGCCCGGTAACACGGGGCTGCGAGCCGGTGCGGATCGCGCCGGCAAACTCCGCCAGCTCCTCGGCGAGCGCGTTGGTGTCCGGTGTGGGAAGCTTCTCGAACGTGATCACACGCTGCTTCGTTCCCTGTTCGATCGCACCGAGCAGCATCGTGGATTCGTGCGCGCCGCTCATGTCGTCGCGGATCTGGAACATCTCCACCGACGGCTGCGCGAAGTCGATGGAGATATAGGCATCGCGCTGGAACAGCCGCATCTTCCGCATCTGGCGCTGCGAGATGCGGCTCGCCGTGAGGTTGGCCACGCATCCGCTCGCGAACTCCAGGCGTGCATTGGCGATATCGATGGTGTCGCTCACCACGGAGACGCCGGAGGCGCGCAGCTCCGTCACTTCGCTCCGCGTAAGGGCAAGGATGAGATCGATGTCGTGAATCATCAGATCCAGCACCACTGCAACGTCGGTCGCCCGCGGACGGAACTGTGCCAGCCGGTGCGACTCGATGAACATCGGCTCCAGCGAATGCCCGCGCAACGCCTCGAAGGCCGGGTTGAAGCGTTCGATGTGCCCCACCTGAAGCACCAGACCGGCCTCGTCCGCCGTGGAGATGATCCGCTGCGCTTCCGCATAACGTGCGGTGATCGGCTTCTCGATGAAGACGTGGCGGCCGGCGCGCAGCGCCTGTTCCGCAACGGCGGCATGAACGGAGGTTGGGGTAACGATGCTGACGGCCTCCACAGCCGCAAGCAATTCGCCGATTTCCGCGAAGGCCTGCGTGCCGTGTTCGGCGGCGATCTTCTGCGCGCGCTCGGGATCGCTGTCCACAACACCGGCAAGCGTTGCGCCGCCAACTCCCTTCCATAGCTTCGCATGAATCGCACCGAGGTGCCCCACACCGATAACGCCCACGCGCAGGGGTGAATCGCTCCGTTCCAAGTGCTCCATCGAGAGGGTCCTATCGAATATTGGTGGACAACCCGTATGCAACGCCCACGATCTTGTCGAAGCCGCCGGCCGTGTTGTCGTGATAGTAGAGGAAGGCGTAGTACGCCTGTGAGGCATCGCGCGGATTTCCCTCCAGCAACGTGGCGTCGGCCTCCCGCAGCACGTTGTGATCGGCGTCCCACTTCCCGGCAACGTACTGGTACTCGTGCAGGGCGCGGCGCAGCAGGCCGCGCACCATGTAGAAGCCGGTGATCCTGTCGTACTGCAACTGCCACTCCGGCGAGGGAATCCAGTTGTTGAACGTTCCCACAACGAAGATATCGGAACTCGTCCGCTTCCCCTGCAGATCCAGCCTGAACTGGAACTCCACATAGTCCGCATCGCTCAGAGCCACCAGCCTGTCCGGCGGAATGCCGTTGTTGTCGTACTCCACGAAGCGCATCCGTGGAATGTCGCTGAGAGCCGTGGTGAGTACGTTTCCGGTTGTTGGATACTGTCCCACGTCCGTCAGGTCCAGCAGCCGGTGCTCGTTGCCGCCGGCAATGTTGCCGAACACCGCCGTGGTCTTGCCGAGGATCGTGGGGGACCACGTAACCCACGGCGCCCCCTTCTCCTCCCCCTCGCTCTGATGCTCCTGATCGGCGATCAACGGTGCATACCACTGTCCGGACTGGTAGAGGTGGGTGCCGAGGATGGTCCCGCCGAACAACGTGTTCTCCGGCACCGCGTCCACCCGGATCTTCCATCCGTTCTGCAGCACCTTGGTCTGTGCACTCTCGTAGAAGTCCGAATAGATCTGCATCCCCATGGAAGCGCGCGTCTCCACGGCGAAGAAGCGGCACTCGGCAAGGACATGGTGAAGGTTGTAGTAATCGACGATGCGGGCGATGTAGTTGCCTGCATACTGAACCTGCGGCCGGTAGCCGGGGCGCGGGAACGTGGTGCTGAGCATGTAGTCGTAATGCGTCACCCCTACCGGAGCGCGGGCCACGGTGAAGTCGTTGCCTCGCAGCACGGTGGGATCCTGCACGAAGACGTTTTCCGTGGGCACCCAGTTCTGGTCGCAGTGGATAAGCTCGAGCGTCACGTTGGGAATGCCGTCGCATTGCATCTCGAACTCGAGGGTCAGCGCGTCGTCGCCGATGCCGGTGCCGGGCCTGTTGTCCACCGGGAGGCGGAGGATGGGCGGGGAGGCCACGCCGCTGGCGCCGTGGATGCGAATGTCCGTGACACGCAGGATCGAGGCGCGGATGGAATCGGCGCGGCGGCGCTCCGGTGTGATGTTCTGCGGCGGAAAGCAGGAGGCCTGCAGCAGCGCGAGCGTGATGAGCGCGGCAACGAACATCGATCCACGAAGTCTGCAATTACGGACGCGCATTCACCCACTCCGAGCCATCGTTGAATACTTCCTTCTTCCAGATCGGCACGCGCTTCTTCAACTCTTCAATGACATACCGGCAGGAATCGAAGGCGGCGGCCCTGTGCGGCGCAGCCACCACCACGACAACCGCTGCCTCGCCGATCGGGAGCACACCGATGCGATGATGCAGGCGTACGCTCAGGACGGAATACCGCTCAACCGCCTCCCGGGCAATCGTCTCCATCTCCGCACGCGCCATCGGCTCATAGGCCTCGTACTCCAGGCGGATCACCTCCGCGCCCGGCTTTGAAGAACTGGAATTGCGCGCCGTTCCAACAAACGCTGCCGTTGCGCCGGACTCGTCCAGGCTCGATGCGCCAACCAGCGCACCGGCGTCGAGCGGCGTCTCGGTTATCAGACATTCTATCACGGCTAGCCTCCGGCAACTGGTGGAATGATGGCTACCTCGGCGCCCTGCGGTACCGGATCGTTCTCGCCGGCATAGTGCATGTCCACCGCCACGCGGGAAAGCGAGCGGCAGGCCGCGAGCCCCGGACGCCGCTCAACAAGCAGGTCCCATAGCTGCATCACGGTCACATCGCGATCAAGGGAAATCGTTTCCCCCGAAACGCCGGCGCAGTCGCGCGCGATACCGAAGTACAGAAGCGTCATGAAGTCGTGTAGAAGCAATCGTTGCTGAATCGCCTGGAAAGATACGCACAATGAAATCGTGAAGATGTGGCGGGAATCGCTTCAACTGGAAACGGCGGGCGGAATGGTGGCGGGTGGTTCGTGGCCCTGCGGAGTACGCCGAGCCACGAACTACCGGCGATCGGTCTATCAGGAGCGGACAAGGTTGGGAAGCGTCCGCTTCTCGGCAAGGTCGGCAAAGTAGACGTCCCACAGAAAGATCTCGGTGTGGCCGATCTCGTTCATCGGACTTCCGGCAGAGAGCTGCATTGCCTCCTCATGGCTTCCGGCACGGATCAGCGTGAGGCCCCCCATGTGGTTCTCGAAGCCGCCTCCGCCGCATGCCACGAGATGCCCTCCGGCATGGAGATCGCGCAGCCATTCCATCAGCCGCGGGATCCGTTCCTGGAACCTGGCATCATCAAACACGTCGTCCGGCTCCCCGGCCCGCCAGATCAATGCATACACCTCCTGCAGCCGGTCGCCCGCAGGTTCGGCCTGCGGCGTGTGCTCGGTCTCTTCCATGCTACTCTCCGTTGATGTAATTCCTGACGTCTCCGCGCACGGGCGCTTCAAGTACGATGGCCAAGATACATCACGGCGGGAACCCGGCTATGGTGTCGGTTCCGCACTCAGGACGGAATGATTGCCGAGGAACGTCTTCATTCCCTCCGTCCCCATGTAGCGGGCAAGGAGTGCCGGCTCCGCCCTGGCAAGGTCCACATAGATGAGCGCATCCAGCACGTTGCTGAACTCCGCATCGCGATTGAGCCCGAGCAGCTTTCCTCCAAGCTTCAGATAGTGGCGCAGCAGAACCGGCACGCCGCAATCGCTCTGCTCCACCTCGCTCACCAGCGCGGCAACGTCATCGATGGAGGAGGCCAGCAACGCCAGCCTGCCCTCGATGGCACGGTCGCGGCGGCGCGAACGGGGCGGGTTCCGTGGCTGCACCAGCGAGACGCGTTCGCGATCCGAGAGATGAGCCCGGAGGAAGGCGGTCATGATCCGCTGCGACATGGTGCTGTATTCATCGCTGATGCTGACCGGCCCGAACAGAACGCGGTAGCGCGGATGCCGCACGATGTAGGCACCGATCCCCTTCCAGAGGAGCATGAGCGGCGCGAACGAGCGCTGATAGGCCGGCTGAACGAACGAGCGGCCAAGCTCCAGCGACGGCCCCAGGCTTTCGATCAACTCCGCATCGAAGTTGAAGAGCGTGCGCGTGTACAGGCCCTGCGTTCCCTGCCACCGGGTGATCTGGTCAACCTGCCCGATTCGATAGGCGCCCACTACCTCGCATCGGGTACGGTGCCACAGAACGAGATGGTGATAGTGCGAGTCGAATCGATCGATATCGCAGGCGCGCCCCGTTCCCTCCCCCGCCTCACGGAAGGTCTGTTCGCGCAGGCGGCCGATCTCCCGCAGGATACCAGGCATCTGCGATGCCTCACCGTAGACAACACGGTACTCGGACGTATCGAGCAGAATCTGGCAGACCGGAATCCCCTCCAGTTCGGCACGCATGAGCCGCGGCTCCACCGGCTCGATCAATTCCTCGCGGCGCAAGGAAGCGGCGAGCGGCCGGGCGCTCTGGCGCGCAGGCCTGATGCGGCTTGCAAGCAGATAGGTCCGTTCGCGGAGATAGCGCATCATGGCTCCGTCGTCATCGAATCCACGCAGGCGCTCGTGCGCAATCGGGGTGCCGATCTCCATTCTGAGGCGCATCCCCTGCTTGTTGACAAGCTGGCGTGGAAGCAGCGCCGTGCGCAGTCGCGGATGCACCATGCCGGCGATCTGGAACCCCAGCCGATTGTGCCCGTGCACGTACACCGGCATCACCGGGGCGCCGCCGCGGCGAACCAGCCTTGCAATGGAACTGTTCCACTCGGGATCCACAACGCTCCGCTGCGCGATGTCGAAGTGGGAGACCTCGCCGGCAGGGAAAACGAGGAGAACGCCGCCGGACTGCACCCAGCGAAGCGCGCCGGCCATGCCGCGGATGTTGGCGCGCGCGGAATCCCGGGTGCCGAACGGGTCCACGAAGAAGGAGACATCCCGCAGTTCGGGGATATGATACAGGAGGTGGTTTGCAAGCACGCGAACATCCGGGCGGAGCGACGTCAGGAACGCCAGAAGCGCCAGCCCCTCAACGGCGCCGAAGGGATGGTTGGCCACCACGATCACGCCACCGTCGGCCGGAAGCATCCGGCTTGCGTCGCGATCCACATCGAGCTCCACTCCCAGTGCATCGAGGGCGCGATGACTGAACGAGCGGCCGCAGTCGCGAGATGTCGCACTACGATAGACCTGGTTGAGGCGGTTGAACGAGAAGAGACGCCCTGCAATCCCATGAGCCATCGCATGAAGCGACCGCCCGAACGGATTCGAACGTGAGATGGGCAGATCGAGCGGTAGAGAGAGTGAGGACTCTGTTGTCATGGTTGGGAGAGTTGGTGGAACGAACTACTGTTCCTGCATCGCTCTCGGCAACCTATCGAGCACACGTTTCCGCAGTGTTATCTGCGCGTAGCCATTCGATAATCAGGTCCCGGATGGCACATCACACGAATCGCAGAGCACATTACCTCCACAAAACAACGCCGGCGCACGACACATCGAGGTCACACGCCGGCGCATCTGAAAAATCTGTTCGTGCTGTTCCGGCAGCCGGGCCGGGATTGGGGGGGCCATTTGCAGAGCACCGTTCACGACGGCAGCGCTCACCCGTCAGTGTACAAGCTTCTCGTTGAACGTGCCGGTGAGAGTCTGGAGCGTGGAGTCCGGACCCACCGAGCCGAGCGAGACATTGAACGAGCCATCGATGTGAGCGTTGTCGATCTCCTTCAGCTGTACGCTGCCGTGCCCGCGGAGTGCGGAGTTGAACATCCTGTCACCCTGTTCCCACCGGGCTTCCAGCTTGCGCCCCCCCGATTCGCCGCTGCTTTCGATCGCATACGTGCCGGGATTGACGGCGCCTCCGGCGCGAACAAGCCGCAGACGAAAGTGCACGTTGCGGCCGCCGTCGTGCGCCTCCAGCGTGAGCACCGAACGCGTTTCGCCGGCGTTCGCATGCTCCTCCACGTAGGCCGTGACATCGGCGAACCTCCAGGTGTCCTTCGCCACACCACTGCCGACAACCGTCAGCGTGCCGTCGGTGGAGTCGATCCCCGTGTGCGGCGGGGCAACGGTCTGCCCGCCGGCTGAAGGCGCCGGAACAGGCTTGAAGGCCGGGGCTGCGGCCGGCGTCCCAGCAGCGGGTGTCCCGCCATCGCCCGGCGCCGGTTCCTTTCTGTCACCGCATGCAGCAAGCGCCAGCAGTGCGAAAAGCATGATCGCCGAAGGAGCAGGGATGCCTGAAGAGTTGCGCGCCATCATCATTGCCGTTCTGATTGAGGTTGAATATCCCGGTGGCGGCTCGCCGTCGGCAGCATGGGCTCCCAACCGACGGACGGCAGCCCATTACCGGGCGTAGTGTCGTATGAAGCCCACCATCGCTCCGCATGTAGCGTCGTCCGAAGGGCCGAAGCGCCGGACGATGGAGAAGTGATCACGTCCCTTCACGCTCATGAAACGAACATCGTTGCCGGCATCGCGAAGGCTGTCGGCGAAACGGCGTCCCTGCTCGCGCAGGCCGGGAGGATCGAGCTCTGCAACAATCACGAGGAACGGCGGCAGGCCGCTGCGAACGTAGGCGATCGGCGACGCCGCGGCAAGCTCCTCCTGTGTGGATCCGAAGGCCTGCTCGATATACTCCTTCGCTGTGTACACCGTGGTTTCGCTGTGAAGCCGCAGATCGGTTGCGCCGCTGATGATCACGCAGCCGCGCACAACCTCGGGATCGAGCCCCGCGCCCGCAAGGTATCGTTCGTCCATCGTGACCAGCGCACCGAGATGCCCCCCCGCGGAATGCCCGCTCAGGAAGATCGCTTCCGGGTTGCCTCCGTACCCCGCGATGGAGTCGTATGCCCATCGCAATGCCGCAGCACAATCCTGCGCATGCGCCGGGCTTCGCACCGCGGGCGTCAGACGATAGTTGACCGTGACGGCGATGATGCCGCGGGCCGCGAACGCGCGGCCCAGATGCTCGAAGAGGCGTTTGTCGCCGCTCCGCCAGCCTCCTCCGTAGAAGAAGAGTACCACCGGGAGACCGGCCGCATCACGCGGAGCATAGACGTCCAGCAGGTGGCGCGGATTCTCACCGGGCAGATACCGGATGTCGCGCTCGATCGCGATGTCGAGTTCGAACAGATCGTGAAGGGTCATCGGGTATTCATTGCGAGCCGCAGCGGCCCGGAGTTGCATCACGGATGTGACGCGTTCATGCACATCATTCCTGCCCAAGCGCCGCACTGCGGCCGGCGACATATCCGGTGGAGAAGGCTGCCTGCAGATTATATCCGCCCACGCATCCCGCAACATCCAGTGCCTCGCCGGCAATGTACAGTCCATGCACCCCGCGTGCGGCCATCGTTGTGGGCTTCACCGCATCGAGCGCCACGCCGCCGGCGGTAACCTCGCCGCGATCCACCGGAACCTCTCCAACGGTTCCAACCCGCCAGCGCTTGAGTACGCCGAGCACTGCGGCCCGCTCATCGCGCGTCGCAGTGGTCATCTTCGTGCCGGGCCGCACGCCGCACGACTCCAGCAGCGAGGGCACCAGCGCGTTCGGCGCATACTCCCCAACGAACGTCTGCACCTCGCTTCGTCCCGAAGCGGCGATGCGGCCGTCCCACTCCTTCCGAAGCTCCTCCGCGCCTGTGTCCGGAATCAGATCAACCAGAAGCTGTACGCTCTCCCGGCCATCCTCGAGCACCGCAGCGGCACGGCTTACCTCCAGCGCTACCGGGCCGCTCACGCCGCGATGCGTCAGCAGGAGATCGCCCCGCCACTCGCTGGGATATGCGGACGATCGCTCGAAGCGGGGGCGCGTGCCGTCGGAGCGTTCGATCCAGAACACGACATCACGTAGCGCAACTCCCTGCCACCCGGCCGGCGGCGGCGCAGGGAAGTAGATCGGCGCAAGCGCGGCGGATACCGGCACAACGGCGAGGCCCATCGCGTCCGCAAAACGAATGCCGTCGCCGGTGGTGCCAACCTTGCGATACGACATGCCTCCCGTGGCGATCACGACGGCATCGTACTCCCGCACGACGTCGTTCACACGAACGCCGCGCACGCGGTCGCCGTGGAGAACGATCTCCTGCACCGGCAACCCGGTCTCGACCTCGGCGCCGGCCTGCGCCAGCATTCGCTCGAACGCGGAGAGGACATCGTCCGCACGGCCGCTCAGCGGGAACACCCGGCCGTTGGGCCTCGTCACCGTCTGCAGCCCCTCGGCATGCAGTTCCCGGAGCACTCGCGACGGCGGGAGCTCGTGAAACGCATAGCGGAGGAAGCGCCCCTCGCGCAGAACGAAGCCATGCTCCAGTACCCCCGGCTCGGCATCGTGCGTGATGTTGCACTTGCCTCCTCCGGAGATAAGGATCTTGATCCCAAGCCGGCGGTTCCGCTCCAGAATGGTAGCGCAGGCGCCGGCCTCGCGGGCGCCCAGGGCGGCGTAGATGCCTGCTGCGCCGCCTCCCACAATTGCAACGTGGCGCATCATGTTACTCGAGGTTCACCATGCGCCGGAGCATGGATATCTCGCGACGGTCAAGCCGGCGCCATTCCCCACGCGCAAGCCCGCGTGCGGTGAGGCCGGCATATTGCTTCCTGTCCAGGCGCGTCACCTCGTAACCGAAGTGTTCGAAGATGCGCCGCACCTCGCGGTTCTTCCCCTCGTGCAGCAGGATCGCCAGGCTGTGACGGTCACGGGCATCGACGTCCAGCTCGCACGGCTGCGTCTGCTCTCCTCCCTCCAGCACCACCCCCTGCACGATCTCCTTGGCGTGGTGAAGATCCAGCGGCCTGTCCAGCATCACCTCATAGAGCCGCGGCACACCATAACGGGGATGCATCAGACGATTTGCCAGGTCACCATCGTTCGTGAGAATCAGCACGCCGGTGGTATTCCGGTCCAGCCTCCCGACCGGGTAGATCCGTTCGTGCGTGTGAACCAGATCGAGCACGGTGCGCCGGCCGCGCTCGTCGCTGGTGGTGGTAATCGTATCCTTCGGCTTGTTGAGGATGTAGTAGACCAGGCGTTCCGCATCGCCGACCAGTTGGCCGTCCAGCATCACCCTGTCGCGCGGGTCCACCCGCAGCCCCAGTTCCGTCACCACCATGCCGTTCACCTTCACGCGTCCGGCAGCGATCAGTTCGTCGGCCGCACGGCGCGAGGCAACGCCCGCGTCGGCCAGCACCTTGTTCAGCCGCGTGCCTCCCGATGAGTCCCGGACCGGCGTTGGAGCCGTCTTCCTTCCGGCCGACGAGGCGCGGGACCGCGACGATGCATGTCCGGCGCCGGAACGGCCACCGCCCGCGGTACGGCCACCGGACACGCGACCGCCTGATGTCTGCGTGCCAGGTATGCGACTGCCTGAAGTGCCGGTGCCCGGAGTGCGGCCGCCTGAAGCGGAAGCGCCCGGAGTTCGGCCGCCTGAAGTACGAGCACCGGCAGGACGAGTGCCCGGAGTACGAGCGCCGCGCGGCGTTGGAGAGGTTGGATCACTTCCTTCACCACGCGAACGCGACGCAGTCTTGCGTGCGCCGGCGGGGCGAGCACCGGAGACCTTCCGCGCCGTGGATCCCGGGCTCCCTGCCCGGCTGCGGGGCGTGCCTGTGCCGGACGGGCCGCCGCTCGCGGCACGCCTGCCCTGCGGACGCGCAGCGCCTCCGGCAGCTCCCTCGGCACGGCGGGTTCCCGTGCGGCCGGCGGAGCTGGCACCCTCTGCAGATGAACGGCCGGTGCGCACACCGCGCCCGCCCGGTGCATCCGATCTGGAGCCGCCGGTACGTGTGCCGTGCGATGCGGCATCTCCGCGTGCGGTGGTACGACCGGTACGGCCGGCCCCACCCGGTCTGCGTTGAGTTGGCATAATGAATGTCCAGGCTTGTGTTCGGGATCGGCAGGGTCCTGCCGATCCTTTCCAATCTCTTCGACGAATGATATACTGCGCGATCATGAACCAGCGAAGCGCCTACATCGCTCTCCTTCTTCTCCTCGCGGCAACGCAGCGCTGCGCGGCCCAGAGGATTCACCTCCGGGGCATCGAAGGGCGATACGATGCGGTTGTGCTCGTGGCGGACGCCAACAGCGGAAAGATACTTGGAGGCGCACATGCAGGCGAGGCGCACGATCGGAGCTATCATCCGGGATCGCTCTTCAAGCTTGCGATTGCCGTTGCGGCACTGCGCTCGGGCGGGTTCGATCGATCGTACACGTACAGATGTGTCGGCAAAGATACGATTGCCGGAACGGTGCGACGGTGCTGGGACCACCGCGGTCATGCAACGATAGGTTTCAGCCGGGCGCTTGCGCTCTCCTGCAATCTCTATTTCCGGCATGTGGCCCACATGGTTCCGATGCGCGAGATCGTGCAGGCGGCACGCTCCATCGGCATGACGCCCTCCCCGACGGACGATCCGCTTCCGCTGGAAGCGCTGGACGACGAGTCCATTCTCGGCGCCGCATACACCGTCTCGCCGGCGCAGATGGTCACCGTGGCGCTCGCGCTCGCATCGCGGGGACGTCTGGCGCCGGGTGGGGGCGACCTGTACAGCGCGGCGTACAAGCCTCTCTACGACGGGCTGCGCGAATGCGTGCTGAACGGCACCGCGAAGGCGGCGTGGTCACCACGCTACACGCTCGGCGGAAAGACGGGAACGTCGGAGGTCCCCGGACAGGCGGACCAGACGGTCGGCTGGTTCATCGGATTCGCCCCGTTCAACCATCCTCGGTATGCGATCGTGGTGATGTACCGGCATGCACGTGGTGTCGAGGCCGCCGCTATTGCGCGCAAGGTGCTGGAGCAACTTCTATGATCCGAATGCCGGCCGGCCTGATGCTGTATGCCATGGCGCTGAGTGCGATGCTTCAGTGGCGCGCAGCACCCGGCGATCCGCTCCGCCCGCCGCAGCATCTCCCATCCCCTCCCGCCGGCGCGCATGCACTCGCCGGTTCCGGCGACTCGGTATCCGTGCTGATGTTCTCCTCGTTCACCCTGGCAAGGGTTCGATTGAACACTGAGTGCGCCTGGCTCGTGAACGGCAGGGATGTTCGCGAGCACTCACTGACGATCGCGGCAGCATCGGATGGCCTGAGGGTGAACGGCCGGCGCGTCGCCGCCTGCGAGGCCCGCCCGGCGGCATCACGGATCATACGAATCGAGGGAGGCGGTCGCGAGAAGTCCATCCGCGGCCGGATCACGATCACTGCGGAGCGGGGACGATTGAAGTTGATCGGTCACATGGCGGAGCGGGATTATCTCGCTGCAACGCTCACGTCCGAGGCAATGCCGAGCGACCCGATGGAATACCTCACGGCGCTCTCCGTGGTGCAGCGCAACTACCTGAGGTTTCATCGCCCCCGGCATCTGCCCGATGCCGAGATGTGCGACAACACGCACTGCCAGTTGGTGAATCTGAAGGAGGGATGGGAGCGCGTGTACGCAGCGGTGGACAGAGCCTCGCACCTGGAACTGACCGCCGAAGGCGGCCTTCCCTGCTACTACTCGGTTGCATGCGGCGGGTCCACGCTGACGCCGGCGCAGATTTGGAATCGGAGCGAGCCCGGCTACAGCAATGTGACCTGCACCTACTGCAGAAGATGTTCGCGCTACCGCTGGACACGGACGTTCAAGGCCACGCGCGAGGTTGATGCCATCCTCCGCACCGCACCGGCAGCGCCGTGTGTCGATGATGATCTCCGGATCGCTCTCGGCAGAGCGGCGGGCTTCAACAATGTTCTCAGCAATACATTCGAACGCATCGAACGGCACGGCACGATGTACGTGATTGCCGGCCGCGGATTCGGCCATCGCATCGGCCTCTGCCAGGAAGGTGCCCGGGAACTGGCCCGGCACGGATGGAGCGCCCAGCGCATTCTTGCGTATTACTTCCCGGCCGCGCAGCTTCGATTCAACAGCCGGGCGACGCCGCGAACTTCCCGCGACCCGCGGTAGCGGTTGCATCATACGGCACTCGGCGACCCCCTCGAACAACTTCAACGACGCGCCATGGGCTGCACCCGGGGTCACGGCTGCACGTCGTTGGCTGCACGCCGGGCCGTGCCCCACGTTGGACGCTCTCAACAGCATCTTCCGGATCATTCCATGCCTCAACCCCGTCCAACCCCGCGCATCATGGGGATTGTCAATGTCACGCCGGACAGCTTCTCCGACGGCGGGCGTTATCTGGATCACGATCTCGCCATCGCTCATGCCCTCCGGCTCTGCGAGGAGGGGGCGGATATCATCGACGTCGGCGGTGAATCGACGCGTCCCGCCGGCAAGGACTACGGCAGCGGCGCGGAGCGGATCACGGCCCGGGAGGAGCTGGCACGTGTGCTCCCGGTCATCGCCGGCATCAGTGCCGCGCGGCCGGATGTCGCGATCTCGATCGACACGATGAAGGCGGCGGTTGCCCGCGAGGCGCTGGCGGCGGGGGCCCGCATCATCAACGATGTGAGCGCAGGCCGCTTCGATCCGGTTATCATGGACGTTGCAGCGGAGCATGGCGCCACCTACGTGCTGATGCATGGGTACGATCCGCTGGACGCCCGCGATCTGGATGACATTCACTACAACAATGTGGTGGATGAGGTCTTCCGATTCCTCGCGAATCGCATCCGGCGCGCCCGCGAGTACGGCGTGCAGTCCGTTGTAGCCGATGTCGGAATCGGATTCGCCAAGGCGGCCGCCCAGAGCGAGCAACTGCTGCGCGAGCATGCGCGCTTCCTGGATCTCGGTGTGCCGCTGCTTGTGGGAGCGTCGCGAAAGAGCTTCATCGGGCGTGCGCTGGGAGGTCTCCCTCCGGAGGAACGGCTGTACGGAACGCTCGCCGCTCATGCGGTTGCCGCGGCGAACGGCGCATCGATCGTGCGGGTTCACGACGTTCGGCCCGCACGGGAGTTCTTCACCGTATTCAACCGCCTCCGGTCGATCCCATAGTACGCTCCGGTCGGTCCCAAAGTATGCACCGGCCGGCATGCGTTTCCGCAGGCGCATCCCTCCGCCGGGATTCGGGAGTACGCAGGTGTAACGCGTCGTAGCATCGAGTTTGCATGCGATGGTGTATGTTTGTCACCGCCGTACCGATGGCCGTGCAGCGGCAACGACTGCCGGCCGGGGGGGATGCCGGGCCTAGCATCCTTCGCTTCGCATCAACCGACTCCACGTCCGGTATCCATGAGAACCGCTGCCCTGTTCGAAATGCTCTTCGGTCTCGTCGCCATTATTGGCGGCTGCCTCGGATTCGACGCACCCCTGCCTGCCGTTGCAACGATTGTTGCCGGTCTCGTGTTGATCGCCAGCGGGCTTGCGATCCAGAAGAAGTCGCGCCGCGCGTTGATGATCGGGCTCGTGCTCTCCCTGCTGCTGGCGGGGTGGCATGGATACGTCTGGCTCGGCAGGGGTCATGGGCTTCTGCCTGCCGGGCTGGAGGCCATCTTCGCGGCCCTGTCGCTTCTCGTCATTGTGCTGGTGCTTGTGCAGCCGCAGGAGCGGAAGCGCATCTTCTGATTCCAGCGTGCATCCAATCGAAATATATCAGCCGTCGCCCTCCGTTCTGGCCATCACGTGGCAGGACGGCAGCGAGTCCCGCATCGCAACGCAGACATTGCGGACAGAGTGCCCGTGCAGTGCCTGCCGGACGCGCGCACGTTCGGCATCGGCCACCTACCTTCCCCTGCTTTCCCCCGCAGCAACGAACATTCGTGAAGTGAATCTGGTAGGCAGTTCGGCCATTCAAATCATCTGGGAGGATGGCCATGCGAACTGCATCCTCCCATATGCGCTGATCAGGGAACTCGCCCCTCCGCGGGAGGCCGCGACTCGATGATCCGTCCCACACGTGCGCTTATCGACACCGACGCGCTTCGGAACAACGTCTCCATTCTGCGCAGCCGGATTCCGGCGACGACCAGAATCATGGGCATCGCGAAGGCCGACTGCTACGGCCACGGCGCGGCGATCTGCATTCCGGTATTGCAGGAGTGCGGTATCGACACATTCGGTGTGGCAACGATTCAGGAGGCGATCGGCCTGCGCGAACTCGGCGTTACCGGCACCGTGGCAGTGCTCCCCCCGCCGCTCGAAGGGGAGTATCATCTGTTCCCGGAGCACGATATCGAAACCGTGCTCTCCACACCGGAGATGGCGAGCCGCATGGCCGCAGCGGCAGATGCCGCCGGGCGCCGGGTTCGCGTGCATCTGTTCGTGGACACCGGCATGGGACGCAACGGCGCCCGTCCTGCGGATGCGTTGAGCGTACTCGGGTTCTGCTCCTCGTTCGATTCCCTGGAGATCGTTGGCATCGCCTCGCACTTCGCGACCAGCGACGAACCGCAGAATTCGTTTACGATGGAACAGATCGGAATCTTCGACCACACCGTGCGCATGGCACTCGACGCGGGCTTCCGATTCCGGGACATTCATATCGCAAATAGCGGCGGCCTCCTTAACTTTTCCGCCTCGCACTACACGCTCGTTCGGCCGGGGCTTGCCCTGTACGGCTATCATCCCACGCCTGAACTCCAGAGTGCATCCGGGTTGGCGCCGGTGATGTCCCTCCGTTCGGTGATCGGCAACGTAACGCGCATGCCGGCCGGCACCTCCGTCAGCTATGGGCGCCGATACTTCACGCCATGCGACACGCTGGTGGCAACCGTTCCGATCGGCTATGCCGATGGTGTGATGCGCATCCTCACGAACAACCTGACCGCCATCGTTCGCGGACGCCGCGTTCCGGTGGTTGGTACGATCTGCATGGACGAAGTTATGCTTGACCTTGGCCCCGTAGATGGCTCCCAACCCGGCGATGAAGTGATACTGATCGGGAGCTCCGACGGTGAGGAGATCAATGCCTGGGATATCGCGGCACGTGCCGGCACCATCCCATACGAGATCTGCACGGGAATATCACGGCGCGTGCCGCGCATCGAGGCCCCGCCGATACCGGACGACGTGCAGAACGGAGAACGAACGTAGCGCTGCACCGGCAGGATACGAAGCAGGGCTTGTGCGAAACCAATCTGACGAACTACTCAACTCCTATGAATATTTACGCCGTCATCATGGCGGGCGGTGTCGGTTCCCGGCTCTGGCCGAAGAGCCGCGAGAAATCACCGAAGCAGCTTCTGCACATCCTTGGCGAAGGGACGATGATCCAGAATACGATCTCGCGCCTGCAGCCGATGATTCCGTACGAGAACATCTTCATCGTTACCAACAAGGCCCAGATCGAGGGCTTCCGGGAGCAGGCGCCCCAGATCCCGATGGGGAACCTGATTGCGGAGCCGTTCGGCCGCAACACCGCCCCCTGCATCGCGCTCGCGGCATCGAGGCTGCGCGATCTGGACCCGGAAGGGATCATGGTTGTTCTGCCGGCCGATCACTTCATTCAGAACGTCGGCGAGTTCCAGCTCAAGCTGCGCCTGGCCTGCGATGCCGCGCATGAAATGCGATGCCTGGTGACGATGGGCATCATGCCCACGCGGCCCGAGACCGGATTCGGCTACATTCAGCACGGCGAAAAGCCCGGCCCGGAGAATCGGTTCCACTCCGAGGGGCTGCGCCCGGTGCTGACGTTCGCGGAGAAGCCGGACCTGCCCACCGCCGAACGCTTCCTGGCAAGCGGCGACTTCCTCTGGAACAGCGGAATGTTCGTGTGGCGTGTGGACACGATCGAGCGGGCCATCGAACGCTATCTCCCCGACCTCTACGAACAGATCGAGGCCATCCACGCCGCGCAGGAGACCGATGACTACCAAGATCGGCTGGAGAGCATCTACAGCCAGATCCATCCCATCTCGATCGACTACGGCGTCATGGAGAAGGCGGACAACGTGTACGTGACGCAGTGCGAGTTCGGCTGGAGCGATGTTGGAAGCTGGGACGAGACCTATCGCCTCTCGCGCAAGGACGACAACGCAAACTCCATTGTCGGCGACGTCGTCACCATCGACACCCAGCGGACCTTTGTCAGAACGGCCGGCAAGATGGTGGCAACGGTCGGCGTGGAGGACCTGATCATCGTTGACACGCCGGATGCGTTGCTGATCTGCAAGCGCGGCCAGTCGCAGCGGGTTCAGGCCGTTGTGGATTACCTCCGGCGGAAGAAGATCAACGGGTTGCTCTGAGGGATTTCCCCCCGGTGCGTCCGGAGGTCCGGGGCGAAACCGGAATCGGCCCGCCTGCACGAGAGCGTGCACGAGAGAAAGTTTCCGACACTGTTCGATGAGGTTGATTCGTGAGCAGACTCGCCCTGAGAGCACTGGCCGTCATGCTATCGACTCTGTTTCTGGGATGCCTGCCGGCAAGCCGGGCTGCAGTTGCCTCGCGGCCCGGGATGCTGCTTGTCCAGGAGGGGGATGCATCCTACTATGCGGACGCGTTCGAGGGGCGGCGTACGGCGAGCGGTGAGACGTTCTCGCAGTCTGAGCGTACCGCGGCCCATCGTACATACCCGTTCGGCACAATCCTCAGGGTTACCAACCTCAAAAGCGGCCAGAGCACCGAAGTTCGGGTGAACGATCGCGGCCCGTTCAAGGAAACGCGGGTGCTGGATGTCTCCCGACGCGCGGCCGAGGAGATCGGGCTGACGCGGGACGGCGTTGCAAGGGTGCGCATCGAGGTGCTCGCCTGGGGCGATCCCGGCAGTTGAACCACCATGTCATGTAGCTCTTGATTCGACATCCGGGTTCCCGTTGCAGAACGCATGCTTGCGGGTCTTGCGGGCAGGATCCGGTTGTCGTGAAAGGATCGGGGTAAACCAGGAAAAAAAGTGATCTCGAATCGCAGCGTTTTTTGTATCATTGAGTTCGAGACAGACCTCATATCCTTGCTTTTCAGCCCAGGATGCGCGGTTTATCCGGCCTTCATGCAGGCTGATCGGTTCCTGCAGTAGGCCCTCACCCCTTCCGACGCGGCCCCCTCCGGGTCCGGCCGCTCCCCTCGCCGATTTCAACGCCCCGTGCAGCATCACAATCGTTGCACGATGCGGGCGTCACTTCTAGTATGGCCGGGTATCGTCAGTGCGGCAGGCACTCGATGCAGCGGCGGATCTCTCCGGCAGCCCCTGACGCTATTAGTACGAAAAAAATGTCGCGCTGCACGCGACATATCACCCCCTATGGGGTCTTCCTTCTAGTCACGCTATAGCCCCTGTAACAGTCTTTGTGTTATCGGGGCGTATCTCGACTCTCAGGAAGGCCCCGCGAGACAGTTGACACGGATATTCGGATTCGAAGCAGGAATTACGGTTAACCCAACCTTCATACAAGCACGTTACGCACCATGAAGCTACGCAAGTACCATCTCACGTTGGCGATCTCCGGATTGCTGGGTCTCTCGCTTCTGACAACCGGTTGCAAAAACACCGTCACTCCGCCACCCACCTCGACGTGGGACCAGACAACGTCGGATGTGCTGAAGGATCTGACGAACAACGTCATCATTCCAACGTTCCGGGACTTCGATACCCGGGTTGGTGAGCTCCAGACGGCGATCAACACATTGAAGGATCAGCCGAACGAGCAGAATCTTCAGGCTGCACGCGATGCGTGGAAGCGGGCACGTCATCCCTGGGAGGCCGGCGAGGCATACATCTTCGGCCCGGCAAGCAGCATGGGGATCGACCCTGCCGTCGACAGCTGGCCGCTGGATGAGAACAAGCTTCAGAGCACTCTGGATTCCAATGAAGTGCTGGACAAGACATTCTTCGACAACTCCGAAGGAACGGTGAAGGGCGCACATGCGGTCGAGTTCCTGCTCTGGGGGAACGACGGCACCAAGACGGCGTCAGCACTTACGCCGCGCGAGCTGGACTACATGGTGGGCTGCATGCTGAGCTTCAAGGGCGCCACGGAGACTCTCTTGAAGGCATGGGTCCCGGCCTCCGAGGGAGGAAGCGACTTCGGCTCCAAGTTCTACATGGCCGGCAAGGAAGGAAGCACCTACTCCACGCAGGTCGCCGCCGTTGGTGACGCACTGCGCGGCATGGCACGGTTGATGGACGAGCTCAACAATTCCAAGATGGGCATCCCGTTCACCAATCAGAACTTGGACTTCGAGGAAGCACGGTTCAGCAGCAATTCCAAGGCGGACTTCATCGACAATGTACTTGGCGTTCAGAGCATGTACCTCGGCACCTACAGCACCTTCTCCGGGAAGGGCTTCACGGTGCTCGTGCATGCCAAGGATGCCGCACTCGACAGCTCCGTCACGGCGCAGCTGACCGATGCGTTGACGAAGATTCAAAGCATCAACCCAACGTTCGGTGATGCCGTTACCAACAGCCGGAACAGCATCCAGACGGCTCGCTTCTCGGTTTCGGAGATCAACCGCCTGGTGGGCACGAACGTTATCGAGGCCCTTGGCATCCCGAAGCAGTAACCGAGGGTGGCAGAACAGTGGGAGCCTGTTTTGTCGAACAGGCTCCCGAATCGTTTCCCGGCAGAACATTCGTACGTCGAAAGTGAAGTAGCAACTTATTCACGAGACAGCATTACGATGACACGCAACGCTACTGGATTATCGTTCGGGCTGATTCCCATTCTCGCCTTGGCGCTCGGTGCCTGCAGCAGCACATCCGAGCCATCGACGCCTGATGATCTGCGTCTCTCCGGCGGCACCGCAACCATTATGGATGCCTCGAGCGACGCGTTTTCGCAGCCTGCACCGAACCTCACTGCCGACCATCTCGCCTTCCACAAGGATGGTGATGCGGCGTTCGAGGCATTCTTCGTCTCGAGTGGACCGGTTCAGTGGGGATTGGGTCCTGTCTACAACAACACGAGCTGCCGTGGCTGCCATGTGGCCGATGGGCGTGGTACCCCGCCGGAACCGGGCGAACAGCTCGCCTCGATGTTGTTCCGTGTCAGCATTCCGAGCAGCGAGCCGAACAGCGCCCCCAATCCGGTTCCCGGTTTCGGCGGCCAGCTCCAGCAGCGTTCCATTGCCGGAGTTGCTCCGGAAGGGAGTGTACAGATCAGCTATGCGGAGCGTCCGGGGCAGTTCGCCGACGGAACCCCCTACAGCCTTCGAGTGCCGACGTACGTTATCACGAACACGTACATACCCCTCCCTCCGAACGTCATGCTCTCTCCGCGCGTTGCCCCGGTCGTTTTCGGCCTTGGCCTGCTCGAGGCCGTGCCGGAATCGACGATCCTGAGCTTCGCCGACGAGAACGACGCCAACGGCGACGGAATCTCCGGGCGCCCGAACTATGTGACCGATGTCATCAAGGGGGGCAGATCGCTTGGCCGGTTCGGCCACAAGGCCAACACGCCTTCGCTGCTGCAGCAGTCCGCCGGTGCCTACAACCAGGACATGGGAATCACCAGCTACCTCTTCCCGGAAGAATCATGCTATGGGCAGCCGCAGGTGGCGAAGAGCACGGGGAAGGTGGAGGTGGATTCGGTGACGCTCAACGCGGCGGCGTTCTACTGCCAGACCCTCGGCGTCCCGGCCCGCCGCAATGTGAACGATCCCACGGTGCTTCAGGGTGAGCAGGTGTTCAAGGATGCCAAGTGTGCCTCCTGCCACATCCCGTCGATGCGGACCAGCTCGCACCCGATCGCGGAGCTCTCCAACCAGTTGATCCATCCCTACACGGACCTGCTCATCCACGACATGGGCCAGGATCTTGCCGACGGTCGCCCGGACTTCTATGCCTCCGGAAGCGAATGGCGTACGGCACCCCTGTGGGGCATCGGCTTGACCGCGCTCGCGAGCGGCCACACCAACTTCCTGCACGACGGCCGTGCCCGCAACCTGATCGAGGCGATCATGTGGCACGGAGGTGAGGCCCAGCAGTCGCGCGAGTACGTCCGGCAGCTCGACAAGAGCAAGCGTGACGCTCTCGTCAAGTTTCTCGAATCGCTCTAATGACAGCGGTTAGGCAGGAAATCTTCAGATTTTTTGCCTCAAAGTGGAACTTGATGGCGCTTCACTTGTTTTTATAGGAATGGAATCCTTGCGTTCCGGCAGCTGGATCCTGCAAGGGTACATTTCTCCGGCATCGTACCAAAACATGTTGTATATAAACTCTCTACTCCTAACCCAACACGAGGTTGTCTCTATGCAAAGGGCATCTGCGTACGCTTGGAGAGGTATCGGACTGGCAGCAGTCTTCCTCTTCACCCTTGTCTGCGCGCTGCTGCTCCCAACCGGGGCACACGCACAGGGAAGCGATCCGCAGCTCGATGACAATGCTGCGGGAACCTACTATCTGATCGCCTATCCCGATACGACGACCAATCAGCTCGACAGCCGATATCCGAACAACCGCGTGCGCCCCGAGGCGTCGCTCTGGATCTTCTCGGCCGTCAAGAACAAGGTCAAGATCACGGGCAACGGTGGTGCCAGTGTGGTTCTCAATCTGGAAGCCGGCAAGTTCAAGACCTACTCCCTGGCCGCCGGTGCCGTTGTGGATGTAAGCAACTCGGTGTCGCGCAACACCTTCAAGGTGGAGTCCGACTATCCGATTGTCCTCTACTGCTATTTCGCACACATTCAGGCTGTTGAAGCATGGACGCCGATCCCGGTTGAAGAATGGGGCACCAACTACGTTGTGGCCGGTATCCCGGGCGAAATCGTGAACGAGATCGGTATCGCCGGCGAAACGGAAGTCCCCAGCACGCCGAAGCCGGGTGCCGGCGAGGCTCTGGTGATCGCCGCATACGACAACACCCATGTGAGCTTCATTCCTGGTAACGGAATTCTCCGCGGCTTCGAGGGAGGTACCCCCTCCACCATCACCCTCAACGAGGGCGAGGCCTACCAGGTTCAGACCAAGGTGGATACCAGCTCCGAGGCCGACAAGCAGGACGACATCGGTGGTACCCTGATCCTCGCCGACAAGCCGGTCGGCGTCATCAGCGGCAACACCCGCGTGCAGGTGGTGTACGACAACGTGGGCCTCAAGAACAACGCCTACAAGAACTCGATCATCGAATGGCTTCCTCCCTCCGAGCAGTTCGGCAAGGAGTTCGAATTCATGCCGACGTGGGATAACCATCGCCCCGGTATCGGCTCGGACGCCGAGCGTCTGCGCGAGTTTGTTCGCGTATACAATGCGAGCGGCAAGGCGATCAAGGGCTACTACCTCTCACCGGGTGGTACCACCCAGGTCAAGGTGAATGTAAAGCCATCGGACTTCCAGGAAGTTGCACTGGGTCAGCCTCAGGCGGTTTCCTTCCATATGGAGCAGCCGGCGATGGCGATGATGCACTCATCGGCAATCGTGAAGTTCGAGGGTTCCTCCCCCTGCTTCCGCGGCATTCCCTGTACGGACTGGTCCGCCTGGGCACCGTACATGACGGAGATGACCCCGCGTGAGCAGTGGCCATCCTTCGCGCCGTACTATGCCCCGACCAACCCGGGGAATATGTCGCACTACATCAATGTGGTCACCGATACCCTTTCGGCACAGAACATCGTTCGTGAGAACGGGGCAACCTTCCCGTTCACCCGCCGCATCCCGGGCACCGACCTGGTCTGGGGCTCGATGGCCGTGTCGCCGGGTGAAGATCACTGGCTGATCGGCAAGAACGGCGCGAAGTTCGCCGGCCATGTCTACGGCCTGATGCAGGGCGCCGAGGCGTACCGCCCCGGGCTCATCAAGAAGAAGGACGATGGCGGCAGCATTATTCTGGGTGGCGGCAGCAAGGATCCGATCATCCAGCATCCGTGCGAATACGAAGAGTACAACGCAGTGTCGTACGGCTATCCGCTGGCTCCGGCACGTCGTGTGCTGCTTCCGCCGGATACGCTGAAGATCGACACCACGATGGATTGCTTCAAGCTGACGATCAAGATCGCGGCGATCAACCAGAACCCGGTTGGCCTCCGCTCGATCACGCTCGATCCCTCCACGGTGAAGAATGCCAAGCTGAACCCGGTTGATCCGCTTCGCCTCTCGGACATTCTTGGCCGCCCGAACTGCACTGTCGAAGTGGAAGCGATCGACCCGCTTCAGGATGCCGACGCCGTTGTGATCATCAAGGATCGTACCAGCAAGATCTGGCGCGTTGTGTTCCACTACGAGGCGGAGCGCCTCACGGTTACCCCGACGGGCACTCTGGACTTCGGAACGGTGAACCTTGGGGGCTCGCTGAGCAAGGATATCACGATCACGAACCCGCTGACCCGCGATATCCAGGTGAAGGATATCCGTCTTGCACTCGGCCTGCGCCAGTACAAGATCCTCAGCGTCACTCCGGGACCGGTTCCGGGCACCCTGAAGCCGGGCGATACATGGACGATCACCGTCCAGGTGAGCCCGGACGAGGACAACCAGGAGTATGACGACACCGTCAAGTGCATCCTCGGTTGCGTCACCGTGCCGGTGCCGTTGAAGACCCAGACCTCGAAGCCATGCATCTACGTTGGCGACCTGAACTTCGGACAGTTCATCGTCGGTAACACGCCGGCTTCCACCCTGTCGCTGAAGATCACCAACAACGGAAGCGGTCCGCTGGTCTTCAAGGATCCGGTGGTAACCTTCGCCGATGCTCACTTCTCGGTTGCGCAGACCGAAAAGGACAAGCTGAAGGCGGCTCCGCTGCTCCCGAATCAGAGCATCAGCATCAATGTGACGTTCACGCCGGGTGTCGATGTCGCTCAGTATCGCACCGTGGCAACGTTCTACACGAATGCCAGCTGCGACCGCGATACCTCGGTCTGGACGGCAAACGTCGTGAAGCCGGGCGTGTTGATGCCGGATCATTCGTGGATCGAGTGGGTGACAACCCTGAACAGCTGCACGAAGAACAGCGTTGCTTCCTATCAGTTCGACATCCCGGTTACCAACGCCGGTAATGTTGATGCAACGGTGAAGGCCATCCAGCTGATCGACGATCCGGGTTCGACCGATGCCACGGACAAGTACTTCACGCTGGAGACTGCGGACCAGACCGTCATGGTTCGTCCGGGCGATCTGATTCTTCAGGGCGGCACCGTCCAGAAGGTTCAGCGCGTCTACTTCAGCCCGAAGGACGAGCGGAACTACTCCTGCCGCCTGCTTCTGACAACCGAGACCGGCGACTCGATCTACTCGCAGTTGAACGGTACCGGCATCGAGTCGCATGGCAAGATCACCGGCTGGAACTTCGATACCACGCTGTACAAGGGGCCGTACCCGGCAACTCCGTCTCAGCGTACCACCATCATGCTGCATGCGCTGCCGACACGCCCGCTGACCGTCAACGACGTTCAGATCACGGGTCCCGATGCCGGCAACTACTGGATCGATCGTTCGATCGCCCCGGTCAGCGGAATGCCGGGCACGCCGGTTACCGTGCAGCCGGGTGACAGCATACCGGTGACGGTGGAGTATCGTCCGGTTCAGGCCGGCAGCCGCAAGGCCGATCTGGTCTTCATCGGCGATCAGTCGCGCTGCGATGGCAAGGATACCGTAGGCCCGCTTGCGGCATACTCCTTCACGCGCGGCGTGATGGTGACCGATCTCAACTTCGGCAACGTGTTGAGCTCCTGCCAGCATCCGGATTCCACGGTAACGATCACGAACACCGGTACCGAGGCGGTCGTTGTCGTCAGCGCAACGCTGGACGATATCGACAAGTCCGGATTCTTCAGCGCGGACTTCTCCAACGTTCTCGACACGCTCTATCCTGGACAGACCAAGACGGTGAAGGTGAACTTCTCACCGCGTCGTGTTGGCACGTTCCACGCACAGATCGTCTATGAAGTGGTCAGTGCAAAGGATGGCCAGCCCGTCCCGTCCGTTCCGTCGCAGCTCGTGGGCACCGGTTACATCGTGACCGTGCACGCGAAGGTGCAGGATACACCGGCACTGCATGGTGCTCCGGGCTCGTTCATCGATGCCCCGATCATTCTGCAGGATCAGTTGGATGATGCAGGCATCACCAGCTTCATCATCGGTGTGTACTACAACAACAAGATCGAGAAGCTGACCAACGGTACGAACGATCCGCGTGATCTCGCATCGATGATCAACGGAACGATCGTCAGCGACTGGACAATCACGATCATCGAGTCCGACTTCGCCGAAGGGTACTACATCGCGGCGCTCACCGCGCCTCCGGGCAAGCACCTGACCGGCACCGGAAAGCTGTTGAATCCGAACTTCCAGCTCTTCCTCGGCACGGACCGTCAGTCCAAGATCACGTTCTACGTCCTGCCTCCGTCGACACAGCAGTGCGCACGCATCCTGCCGACGCCGGGACTTATCACGGTCGATTCGGTCTGCGGTCTGAACCTCCGCCTTATCGAGTCCACCGGCTTCGGCTACTCTCTCAACCAGAACAAGCCGAATCCGTTCAACCCGTCAACCGATATCACCTTCTCGCTCGGCCTCGACGGGCCGACCAAGCTGACCGTCTATGACGCCAGCGGCAAGAAGGTGGCCACACTGGTCGACGGCATGATGCAGCCGGGTCTGTATCAGGTTACGTGGGATGCCAGCGGCTTCCCGTCGGGCCTGTACTACTACCGTCTGGAATCGGGTGACTGGACTCATACGTCAACGATGATCCTGCGGAAGTAATTCCGCCTCGGTGATAGCACCTCGCGCTCCCATCGGTGGGACAGAGGTGATGGATTGAACCAACCGGGCATCCTGCACATGCGGGATGCCCGGTTCATTTCTACCCCCTCCCTCCGCAATGCTCCGCCTGGAATACGGCTCCGGTATTCCGGAATTCACGTGCACGGAGCGGCCGGCTCCCCCTTCGCCGACAACCGGTCACGTTGTATATTCATCGGGCAGATGCAACCATTATCCTCCATCGAATCATCATACACGTCACGCGAGCGCGTTGCCCGGGCAAAGGGCGATCATCGCATCGCCGTTGTGATCCCCGCCTTCAACGAGGACTCCTCCATCCTTCGCGTTCTGGAAGACATTCCCACCGGTCTCGTGGATGAGATCGTCGTGGTGGACAATCGAAGCACTGACCAGACCGCCTCGATTGCGCGCGCGGCCGGAGCAACGGTTCTGTTCGAGCCGCGGCAGGGATATGGCTCCGCCTGCCTTACCGGCGTTGCCTACGTGCTGGCCAGGGGGTACGACATCGTCGTCTTCCTCGATGCGGACTACTCCGATCATCCGGAGGAGATGACGCTGCTCGTGGAGAAGATCGCACTGGATGAGTTCGAGATGGTCATCGGCTCGCGCTCCGCAGGGGCACTCGAGCCCGGCGCCATGGCCGCTCACGCGCGCTTCGGCAACTGGCTGGCCACCTCGCTGATCCGCCTTCTCTGGGGCGTACGATTCAGCGACCTCGGTCCGTTCCGCGCCATCACGGCGGAGGCGCTCCGCCGCATCGCCATGCGCGATACGAACTACGGCTGGACGGTGGAGATGCAGATCAAGGCCGCGCGGATGAAGCTGCGATGCACGGAGGTGCCGGTGAGCTACCGAAGGAGAATCGGCATATCGAAAATCACCGGGTCGATCACGGGATCGGTGAAGGCGGGATACAAGATCCTCTACACGATCGCCCGCTACGGCCTGCAACGCCGCTAGTGCCTGCCGCGGACCGTTGACGTGCATGCCGCGGACCGTTGAGCGGCTGCTTCCGCCGATGGCGATGCACGGCCATGCATTAGGCACCGTCCGATGGGTGGCAGCGTCCCGCCGGAGCAGTGCCGCCGGGAATGTCAACGACATCCGATTCCTCGCATGCTGTCAACACTGTCCCACGCAACAGGCTCGGGCATACGCCGGGCGGAACTGCTGGCGGCCCTCTCGATTGCCACCGATTTCAGCATGGGGCAGCCGATGGAATACGCCATGACGACGTGCGTGGTGGCCGTTCGAATTGGAGAGGCCGCGGGCCTTTTGCAGCGCGACCTGGAGGACGCCTACAACGAGGCGCTGCTCCGCTACATCGGCTGCAACGCCGATACATACTGGCTTGCATCGATCATCGGCGACGAGCTTGCCCTGCGCGCGGAGATTGCAGCGATCGACACGGCCGATACACCCCGGATCATGCAGCTCATGCTCCGCTACATTCGCCAGACGAACGCCGGCGCGAACCTGGTGCGGATGACGCAGGCATTCATCCAGGGTGTTGCCGAACTCGGGGCGGTGCACACCAGCTTCTTCCCGGGTCACTGCGAGGTGGCGCAGCGGCTGGCTCAGCGGCTGGGCTTCGAGGAGAGCTTCGTTGCCACCGTTGGCCAGATATATGCCCGCTGGGATGGCAGGGGCGTACCGGCACTGAAGGGGGACGCGATCTCGCCCGCCCTGCTCACCGCATCGCTCGCACACGACATCGTAACCTTCTACAAGCTGGGCGGAATCGATGCCGCTGTTGCGATGGCGCGCAAACGCCGCGGCCGCGCGCATTCCCCGATGCTGGTGGATTGCTTCCTTCGCAACGCCGCCCAGGTCCTCGCCGGACTGGGGAGCGACCCTGCATGGGAGACCGTGCTTGCAATGGAGCCGGGCAGCCGGCACTATCTGACGCAGGAGGAACTGGATACCGCATGCGGCGCAATGGCGGACTTCGCGGACATCAAGTCCCCCTGGTTCCTGGGCCATTCGCATCGGGTTGCGGAGCTCGCCAGGGCTGCCGCTGTCCACTGCGGACTTCCGGCTGATGACGTTCGGGGCATCTACCGTGCGGCACTGCTGCACGATATCGGGAAGGTGGGCGTGAGCGCGGCCGTGTGGGGGAAGGATGCGCCGCTGAGCGATCGCGAAGTGGAGCAGGTTCGCATGCACCCGTACTACACCGCTCGCATACTTGCGCGCCCGTCCGGCCTGGCACGGCTTGGGGAGCTTGCCTCACAACATCACGAGCGCCTGGATGGATCCGGATATCATCGCAATCTGAACGCCGCGGCGCTCACACCCGCCTCACGCATAGTCGCCGCCGCGAACCGCTACATGGTGCTGTGCGAGGAGCGCCCGCATCGCCGCGCCTGCTCCGCCGATGAGGCTGCACAGACGATACGGAACGAGGCACGATCCGGGCAGCTGGATGCAGAGGTTGCAGACTCCGTTCTCGCCGCGGCCGGACACCGGGCTTCGCGCGCACGCAGAGCAGTGGTGGGCGGGCTCAGCGAACGGGAGCTGGAGGTATTGCGCCTGGTGGCACGCGGCAACACCATGAAGCAGGCTGCCGCGAAACTCTTCATCTCGGCAAAGACGGTGGACCGCCATCTTCAAAACATCTACAGCAAGATCGGTGTCTCCACGCGTGCCGGTGCCACGCTCTTCGCCATGGAACACCGGTTGCTGGAATAGACCGGTACCGCCCGAAGGAAGCGGATGATCGCTTCCAAATGGGGAGTTCTCCCGATGCCCGGCACCACCCGCCCCATCTAATTTCGCACATCGTTTGAAGCACGAACCATGTACGATTAGAACCGGGAGCAGGCGATGAAGAACACAACCACAACCTCAAGAACAACGGAGCCGATTGCCGGCATGCCGGCAGCGCAGTTGGCGGAGCGGATTGCGTGCGGAGACATCACCGCACGCGAAGCAGTAGAGGCGCACATCGAACGGATCGAGCGGGTCAACAAACATCTGAACGCCGTTGTGGTGAAACGCTACGAAGCGGCGCGGCGCGAGGCGGATGCCGCGGACCAGCGCCGGCGGAGCGGCGAGCCCCTGGGCAGGCTGCATGGCGTCCCGATCACCGTCAAGGAGTCGCTCGATCTGGCAGGGACGGCATCCACGTTCGGCCTCGCAACGCGCGCGGCGCATCGCGCAACGGCGGACGAACTGCACGTGCATCGCCTGAGGGAGGCGGGCGGAATCGTTCTCGGCAAGACCAATGTTGCACAGCTGCTCTTCTACTACGAGAGCGATAATCCCCACTACGGACGGACCAACAACCCGTGGAAGCAGGACCGCACGGCCGGCGGGAGCAGCGGCGGCGAGGCGGCAATCATCGCCTCGGGCGGCTCGGCCATGGGCGTCGGCACCGATATCGGCGGCAGCGTTCGGATACCCGCCGCCTTCTGCGGCATCGCCAGCATCAAGCCCACGGCGGGAAGAACGCCGGACCCCGGACGATTCAGCGTGCCGATCGGGCAGAACGTAATCCAAAGCCAAGTGGGCGTGCTGGCTCGAACGGTTGAAGACGTTGCTCTGGGCCTGACGGCCATCGCGGATCGTCCGGTGCAGACGCCGGCGCCCACCGCCCCCATGCCTCCGGTTGCCCCGCTCGGCGATCACCGCAGCGTGGACGTCGCGGCGCTTCGCGTAGCGTTCTACACCAACGACGGCTCGTTCGATCCATCACCCGCCGTTGAACGCGGCGTACGCGAGGCGGCCGCAATGCTTGCCGATGCGGGCGCACAGGTCAGCGCGTGGGCGCCTCCGGATGCAGCGTATGGCATGGCGATGGTGCACAAGATCTTCTGCGGTGATGCCGGCAAGGGAATGAAGGCTCTGCTGAAGGGGAACAGGCGGGCGCCGCAGATCGCCCAGCTTCTTTCCCTCCTCTCGCTTCCACGGGGAGTGGTCGGCGTCATGCGCGGCACGATGGCGATGCTCGGGCAGCATGGCCTTGCAAACGGTCTGCGTCTGTTCGGCCATTACCACACGGACGATTACTGGAAGGTGGTCCAGGAGCTGTTCACCTATCAGAACATGTTCCGAGAACAACTGGACGCCGCCACCGGCGGCCCGTTCGATATCATCCTCTGCCCCGTATCACCCCTTCCGGCGTGGACACATGGAAGCTCGCGCGACCTTGTCACCGGCGGAGCCTACTCCTGTCTTTACAACGCCCTCGGGTATCCGGCAGGCGTAGTTCCGGTAACCCGGGTTCGGAGCGGCGAGGAATCGGCGCGCCCGGCATCGCGCGACAAACTCCAGCGGACGGCCGCCGGCATCGAGCATGGAAGCGCGGGGCTTCCGGTCGCCGTGCAGGTGGTGGCCCGCCCATGGAGCGAACACGTTGCGCTGGCGGCAATGGCCGCCATCGAGAAGGCCGCATCGGGCCGGCCGGGCTGGCCCTCCACTCCCATCCTGCCCGCATAGCAGCGGCGAGGCTGGTGCGCCGTCTGTACAAGGCTTCCGGCACAGCCATGCGTTCAACCGGCTGCCGCATGATATCAATCGAAGGCGTTACCGGTGTGCCGGCATCACCGTTTGGTGAACGCGGCAACGTGGCCGTTTGCGGAGACGTAGTACGTCCCCGATGGATAGCGGCTCATGTCCAGCCGGTACTGCAACCGCTCGGATTCCTCGACCTCCTGTTGCGTGGAGAGGAGCAGATGTCCGGCGACATCGTACAACCGGATCTCCACGCCTTCCTCCATCGGCCCAGGCTGATAGGAGATGATGCATTGGAGATCGCACGGGTTCGGCATCGCGGTGAGGGCGGCGGCCGCAACGGCCCGCGCATCGTTTGCCTCCAGCACGGACGTGCCGGCCGTGGAGATCAGCATCTGCCCGGCCTGGGCGGCCGGCCATGGTCCCAGTGTGACAACGCCGTTGGTGCTGTCGGCGGAAACCCCGTGAGCAACTGCCGCCGACGTCCAGGCGTTCAGATGTTCGTTCGGCAGCCGGCTGTAGAGCGAGAACAGGCCGGGCGTTCTGCGATCGGCAGGGCTGAGCGTGCCGACACGCGCGAAGCTGATGCTGTCCAGTGGGAACTGCGGGTTGGTTCCCCAGTTGCGCAGAATCCAGTAGCTGTTGGCAAGCGATTCATTCAGCGTCGGGAGCGTGTCCGGCCGTGCAAGGAGATGATACGCCACCATCTCACCATTCGGGAACGGCCCGCCGGCAGGCAGATAGAGCCGCAGGCCGGTCCCCGTGAAGTCCTTCATGCCGCCGCTCTCCACGGTCATGCGGTAGCTGCTGCCGCCGGCGACCGGAGCAGTCGATGCAACCTGCCGCGCGCCGCCGTTCACCGCATGGGACGCCGCAACGCGATCGTAGAACCGCGCAGGCGCGCTCTCGTTGAATTGATAGTATGCTGCCAGGCCGCGCGCAACCTGCGACTGGTCCGCTGTGAGGTGCATCGCCTCGCGAACCTCGGCCTGCGTCAGTGCGCGATTGTACAGACGAACCTCATCCAGTTCACCATCGAAATCACCACACTGCCCCGGCACGCCGTTCCCCAGCACGAAGGGTGTCGAGGAAAGATCGAACGGCGTAAAGGTTCCCGGATATCGCCACGCGACGCCATCGTGGAAGAGCGTTACGGTGTCCGGCGCAACGGTTACGGCAACATGCGTCCAGACAAGCGTATCGAGGTTGAACGGAGTGGTAAGCTGATACGGTACTCCACGCCAATAGAACGTGAGGTTGGTGTTGGAGGCATACCCCATGAATGCAAAGCCGAAACCGAAACCGGCATCGCTTCCCCAGTTCGATACGATCTGCGTGAAGCAGTCCTGCCGTTTGTTCAGCTTCACCCACGCCATGAAGGTGAACCCCGGGGCTCCACGGAGTCCCGGTATGGCCGGCGTTTCCACCACATTGCTCTTGGCCGACAGATCCAGAGCCATTCCCGGCACGCGATCGAAATCGCATTCCCCCTGCTTCACCTCCACCATTTCGCTGATGGTTCTCGTGCTGGATCCATGCGGGTTGGTCACCGTCAAGGTTACAGGATAGCGTCCGGGACCGGCGTAGACAACCTTCGGATTGCGCGCCGTGGCGGAGCTGATGCTGCGGGCACCCGGGAACGACCAGGACCAACTGGCACCGGCATGATCGAGCACGGAGTAATCATCGAAGTAGAATGTATCGCGCGCGCAGGCGGTTGAGTACTTGTCCACCGCGGGTTGGGCAATCGGGTGCGAGGCCTCATAGAACGGCACCTCCCAGATCCCGAAGTTGGACGCGGCGCGCAACACGCCGTCGCGGTAGAACGGCCTGGCCGCCCGCACCACGAATCCGGCTGGAAGCCCTGTAGCATACGGCTGCCAGTCGCTCATGCCGCGGTTGCGATAGAAGACGCTGCCGGCACCACCAAGCAGATACACCCCTCCGTCCGTTCCCATTTGATGCACGATGTCCGTCACATACATCGAGCCGATGGCAGGTGTGGTCATGTTGGTCCACGTTGCGCCGCCATCCGTTGAATGAAACACCTTGTTGGAGGCCGAACCCTCGCGCAGCGCAACCCAGAGCTCGTTCTCGTCCTCCGCGCTCACCGTGATCTGCTGGCATCGCCGCTCACCTGCGGATACCGGGAGCTGCGGCATCTGCCGCCATGTCCGCCCGCCGTTCGTGGTCTTCCAGAGATAGCCATCCCACTCCGTGTTCGATCGTTCGGTGAGATAGATGACGTCCGGGTTGCTCCGCGCGATGCGGATATGCTGCGCCGCCCCGTCCGCATGCGACGTGGAGAAGATGGAGTCGAAACTGCGAGCGCCGTTGGTGCTGCGCCAGACCGTATTGCCGTTGCCGATCCACACGACGTTCCACGATCGCGGGTCCCACTCCATGTCGGAGTACTCCATCGCCCAGTAGCTTTCATTCGGGAACCTGCCCACCGAGAACGACCGGGCGGTACCGTTGATGGAATCGGGCAGATACCAGCCACCGATATCCGAGTGATAGGTGCGCTGCGCATCGATGGGGTTGACGTAGCCCGTGGCGGCCTCGCCGCCTCCCAGCGCCAGAAACGCTCCGCCGTAGGCTGCCGTGAGCGCCGTGTTGCCGTTGTGGTAGCGCCCGCCCACCAGGACATCCTGATTCCATCCCGAACCGAATCCCCAGAAGTCGGACGCGTAGATCCCATTCGTACGTGCCTCGCTGGATGCGGTGAAGAAGTCGTTCGATAGTGTGATGCCGCCGTCCGTGCAGATCCAGGCATCGTTGCCGAGTACCTTCATCTCCTGGATGTCCGGATGTATCGGGAACGGCCCGTAGTAACCTCCGAGCGGCGCAAACGTTGCGCCACCGTCGGTGGACTTGAACGCCGTGGTTGTTCCTACCATCAACTGGTTCGGATCGGTATGCGAGGCCGCGATGCTGAGATCGTAATACCCCTGCCCGTTGTCCATCTTCAACGCATCGGTCTTCCCCGTTGCCGTCACGCGCCACGTCTCACCGTTGTCGTCGCTGCGAAGAATCCGGGGAGCATCGCTGGCAAGCAGAACCGCATACACGCGCTTCGGATCCGCCGGCGTCACCGTAAGGCGCCCCGCCCCGTCCGTGGTGCCCGCTACATACCAGCCGGACGAACGAATCGTGAACGTGAGCCCCGCATCCGTCGACTTCCAGAGCTCGTACTGCTTCGGCCCCGCATTGTAGCGGAGCGCATAGACCATGTTCGGATTCGCCGGGTTCAGTTCGAGATCGGACGTGCTGTTGCTGAAGATCTGCTTCCATGTGTCGCCGCCGTCGGAGCTTCGATAGAGGCCCTGGTTGGTGGCCGCCAGAACGATGGACGGCGTTACCGGATGCACGGCGATGTCGTACACCCACATGTCCTGCTGGCTCAGCACGAACTTCCAGGTACGCCCGGCATCGGCGGTGTGCACGATGCCGTTGTTCACGCCGACGAAGACGCCGGAGGGATTCGTCGGGTGAATCGCGATCGCCTCCGAGCTGCTTGGGAATCCGATATCGCGCAGCTCCCAGTGCAGCCCCTTGTCCGCCGTCCGGAAGAATCCTCCCGTCTCGGACATGCAGTAGAGCACGTTCGGGTCCGACGGTGCGACGTCGAAGCCGTAGATATTCACCTGCTCCGGACAGAGCACCCGGGCGTTGGAGCCGTCGCAGTATGTGGTGTTCGGGCCGATCAACCGCCACGTGCCGCCAGCCTCCGCCGGGGAAAGGCGAGCACGGTTGCTCGCCTCCATCCGTTCCCGCAGCTCGTCCGCACCCGGCAGGCGAAGGGTGCCGTCCGCCAGGACGTACGGTTCCACGGCGTGCTGCCATCGCCGGTAGTATCGCGTGTAGTTGTTCTTCTCGAACGGATGCGTCCGGTAATACGCGGTGAACCCGCTGTCCACCCGCCGGATATTGACCGGGCTCTCGTACAGATACGCCGCCCACGCGGGCATGTCCGGGCCGGGCAGGGGACGCGAGAGCAGCGGAGCCGGCTGCGCGGTGCCGGTTCCGGCGGAGATGATGTGAGCGACGATGAGAAGAAGCAGGAACGAGATGCCGTTGTGCCGTCGGTACATGGTTCGGGCCTCGATGCTGTGATTGATCGTATCGCGTTGCGACTCAAAATATGGCGTGCCGCCGAAAGACGGCATGGCATACATCCGGCCGCCCCTCTCTCTGCCGTTCAGGCCGGCGTTGCAAGGAGCGCAAGCGGAAGCGACGGCTGGCACCCGCTCGACTGCACGATCGGTCCTTCCGGCTGCTGCGGGTTGTTGACTGCGTAGAGATAGCTGTTCATCATGGAATGATTGTTGCCGACGGAGTCGTATTGAGCCGTGAAGTCCGCCGTTGTGCCGACGTGCTTGTAGAGATAGGAATGCCGCAGATCGCGCGTCACGGCAAACGGAACGTCCGGCACGAGATCCTCCGTGTTTACGATGCGATAGGTCGGAAGACCGGGAATGGCGTTGAGCGCGTTTGCGAACGTCTCGTCGCCGGTACGCGGACTGGCGAAGTTGTAGTGCATGACGGTGATGCCGGAGGGAAGCGCCGCGTTGTAGATCACGTCCGGCACCGCCAGCGTAATCAGCGACGAGCCCAGACTGTGCCCGGTGAAGAAGAATGCCGTGGCGGGAGCCGGCAGCGCCGCAACGGAGGCATGAATTGCGGAACTCATCGAGGAGTAGATGCCGAAGAAGCCCTTGTGAACGTTGCCGAACGATGGATTGCTCACCAGCGTATACGGCACCTGCCCCACCTCGAGATCCTTGTACTTGTCGGCATCGCTCTCCGTGCCGCGCAGCACAAGGAATGCACGCCCGTTCGAATCCTGGAGAAGGAATCCGAACGGCTCGGGTTTCATGAAGACGATGGCGCGCGAGTCCGCCCAGAGCGGAGCGCCTGTCCAGACCGAGCCGAGCTCCGTGGGGACACCCTTCGGAGTCCACGTGAAGTCGCTCTCTGAAGGCTTCCCCTGTTCCTCCCACTGGCAATACTGATTATAGGCAACCTCCACCAGGTTCGCGCATGTCACAACATCCGTGAGATTGAACGGTGCCGCCGGAATGATCATGGGAAGGCTTGTACGTGTGGCGCTGGACATGATTCGTATGTCTCCTCGTCTGTTGTTGAACGGTGTGGTATGGAGGGCTGGACTGCTCCGCAGGCTGCACGGACGCTGCGTGTGTGCGACTGACCGGGTCCGCGCGCCGGGCTGCCGAAGCGGGTCGGCCACCGCTGTGCGATCGATGTATTGCCGCGGGCCACGGATAGGCCGGTCAGTGGGACCGGCGCAAAGATAGCCAACCGGCCAGGTAGATTTTCGATACGACACAATGAACCCGACGGAACCTGTAGTGCCGCGAACGCCGGGCAGGATGCGCTCGCAACGGCATATCGCTCTTCAAACAACGGCCGCGGCTCCATGCGGAGTCGCGGCATGTTTCATCGCGTTCGGAAACCTTCACCACCACGAACCTACTGAACGGCCAGTGGCAGTGTGAAGGCTCGCCTGCCCATCGCCGGCACCACGACGTATGCGCCGCGCGGGAGCGACTTCGCAGCGACAACGAAGTCATGGCTTCCCTCCCGGCACGAGCCGGCATCGGGCGGCGCGAGCCGGCATCGGGCGGCGCGGGCCGCGGAGGAATCGGCATGTTCATGCACGGCCGTTCCATCAGTTGGCGAAATCCATCATCCCCCTTGCGTTGCGGCCGCACCATCACTCCGTTGCTGCAGTCGCAATATTCCGGAGGAACATATCCAGGCTCGCCCTCACGCGCGACTCGATTCTGCGTGCCAGCAACGGCCCGACAACGGCCCAGATGGCCCCCTGGACGGCGACCACCAGCAGAACCGCCAGCAGCCACACGCGCCAGTGCGATGCGCCGAAGACGATGAGGAATATGACGCTGAGTACGGTACCGATGCCGCCGAGCAACACCGGCGGGAACACTCTGGCGAAGCGCTGCATGCGTGCCATGGCGCCGAGTTCGGCCGCAACGCCGATCGTATCGGCGCTGCAGGTGATCATGATTCGCGAAGCGCCGAGAATCGGATTCTGATTCGTGCTGCGCATGCCCGGGCCTGCAAACTCGGCAGAGGTTGCGGACCGCTCTGCTACACGGAAGCCGTTCGCAGAGAGCGCCATGGCCGCAAGATCCAGCACATGCGACGCCGATCCGGCAAACGGCAGACTGCCCTGGAATGTCGGAGCCTCCATATTCGATCCTCCATCATTGCATGAGTGTTGAACGCTGCATCCGGTTCTGTGCACTTCGAACATGCCGGGAATGCGGCATCCCGAATCTGGTTACCGTGTTTACGGACTCCGGCGTGTCGTGCACTGAATGTGTTCGAACATCGGCATCCCTCGCAGTTGATCGCTTCGGACGGAAGGCTCTCGAGAGGCGTCAACGTCGACAACCGATGCAAAGACTTCCGCGGCGGCAAGCGGCTCCAGTTGGTCGCGCACCTGCTCGATGACATGCTCCGGCGCATGCTCGTCCGGCGGCCGGGCAGCGTTGCGTCGAAGCGCAGCCTTGAACGGTGCGCCGATCCACCCGGCAACCGCCGGCGTTCCGGTCTCAGCCGCGATCCGGAATGCGCGTGCGCGGTGCTTCCGCGAGGGGAGCGCGCATCGAAGAAGACCGCGTTCGGCCCCATCGGCGGGGCGTTACTCCGTACCCACGTGGACTCGCCGGCTCCCTGTAATCCACGGACAACGTAGAGCGTTCCCGCCCCTCCCGCGGCCGCCAGACAGGCTGCAGGCTCCGTGTACGCCTGCTCCCATGCGGCTCTCCCCCGCTCCGGCGTATCGGCCCGCCCGGCGGATGTCCGTAGAAGGTGATCCGGATCGATATGGTTTGCCACCGGCATTCCGCTGCACGTGAAGGCGACTATATCCGTACTGCCGTCACGAAGAACGACTGCGGTATTCCCGGTGTATTGCGCGGCATCGGCGGATACGGCCAGCGTCCGTAGGAGACGCCCGCATCACCCGGCCTCCGCGCGGTTGCGTGCCAGCCCAGCTTCTCGAAGAAGGATTCGGGATCATCCGTTCCGAACTTCCACGGAGCATTCACCGCCTCCAGGGTGCGAAGCAACGGCTGCACGAAGCCTGTCTCGAGCAGGCTCCGGCCTGGCAGGTCACAGATCAGCATGGAGCCCGGCGCAGCAAGTGCCGCACACTGCCGGATGACCTCCGTGGCCTGATCTTCATCCAGATAGGAAAGCAGCCCCTCCACAACCCAGAGCGATTCACTCTCCGGCCGGAATCCCCTAGCCACCAGCGCATCGCCGAACGGCGTGGTCAGGTCAACCGGAATCGGCTCGCGCACACAGGTTGCGCGCGCTCCCGCCTCCCGAAGCACGCTCTCCTTGAATTCCAGCACCTCCTCGCGGTCCAGCTCGAAGAAGTGCGTATCACCCGGCAGGTCCAGCCGGAACGCACGCGTATCGAGTCCGGCCGCAACCATCACGATCTGCCTGGTCCCCTTCAACGACGCATCCAGGATGACGTCGTCGATGAAGCGCGTGCGCATGGCGATGTACGGATTCTCCGGATTGGTTCCATCGAGCGACGGCATGGCGGTTGCCGACGCCATCCGCGCCATGAAATCGAACCCCTCACTCCCTGCCAGCACCTCGGCATAGGGGTCGTTGAACAGTCTGTCGGGGCGACGGCTTTCGACTGCACGGGCTGCGGCAACCCACCGAGACGTCATCGAAACCGGATCAGATATCGCCATGGTCTCACTCCATGATTGTGAATGCGTGCGAGGGGCCCTCCCGACGGCACTGCACATGTGTGCCACCGGCCGGATCGCCGAGGCGAAAATACAACGGAGAGATGACCGCGCGGGCTCAACATGTGTGAGCGTGCCGCAGCGTCGGCATCGATCGCCGATTGTCAATCCCCTTGCCGATCTCATCGTCGATCGTCCCCCCCCCGATCATCAATCGGCGATCATCAATTGTCGCTCTTTCCACTCCCGGCTTTCCTCTCTCCTCCTTAACTTGTTCGCCGAACGCTCGATACGCTGAAACGACTCGCACTCCCGGCAATGCCTGAATTCATACATCTGCACAATCACACGCACTATTCCCTTCTCGACGGCGCATGCAAGGTTGAAACGTTGGTGAAGGCCGCCGGTGAGAACGACATGAGCGCGGTAGCGCTTACCGATCACGGCGTCACCTTCGGCGCCATGGAGTTCTACAAGAAGGCGCAGAAGGCAGGCGTGAAGCCGATCATCGGCTGTGAGGTGTATGTGGCGGACGGGCCCCGGTTCGACCGGCAGTTGAATCAGGTCGGCAACAGCAAAAAGCGCCGCAACTACTTCCACCTGGTGCTGCTGGCGAAGGACTACCAGGGATACCGGAGCCTGAACAGGCTCACCAGCCGCGCCCACACCGAAGGATACTACTACAAGCCCCGAATTGATCGCGAGTTGCTGGAGGAATGCCACGAAGGGCTGATTGCCCTCTCGGCATGTGCCGGCGGCGTGGTCTCCGCGCATCTCGTGAACGAGGATCTCGGCGCGGCGCGCGAGGCGGCCATCTGGTACCGCGAGCTGTTCGGACAGGATTTCTTCCTCGAGGTTCAGGATCACGGCATCCCGGTTGATCGGTACGTGCTGGAAGGGATGCCGATCCTCTCCAAGGAGCTCGGGATTCCGCTCGTTGCCACCAACGACTGCCACTATATCCGCAAGGAGCATGCGGTAGCGCACAACGTGCTGCTTCACATCCGCGACGCCTCGAAGAACGGAGCGCGGATCGATGTGGAGAACGAGCTTCGCTACGGCACGAAGAACTATTACTTCAAGACTGCCGACGAGATGGCGGAACTCCTGGGTCACTTCCCGGGCGCCATCGAGAACACCATCGCGATAGCCGAACGCTGCAATGTGGAGATGCCGAAGGAGCTCTACATGCCGCAGTTCCCCATCCCTGCGGAGTCATCGGCAACCACGCTGGACGACTATCTGCGCGAGATAACGTGGCGCGGCATCGACAAGCGCTATCCCGATGTGACGGAGGATGTGCGCGAGCGGACGGAGTTCGAGCTGGATGTCATCACCCGCATGGGATACTCCGGCTACTTCCTGATCGTGCAGGACTTCATTCAGGCCGCGCGCGATCGCGGCGTGAGCGTTGGCCCGGGACGCGGCAGCGCGGCCGGCAGCATCGCCGCCTATGCGATGGGCATCACGAATATCGACCCGATCAAGTACGACCTCCTCTTCGAGCGATTCCTGAACCCGGACCGCGTCTCGATGCCCGATATCGACGTGGACTTCGCGGACGACAAGCGCGAGGCCGTGATCGATTACGTGAAGGAGAAATACGGGCACGATGCGGTGGCGCAGATCATCACGTTCGGAACGCTCTCCTCGCGCGCAGTGCTGAAGGATGTGGGGCGCGTGCTTGGCATCCCGCTCTCGACGATCAACTCCATCACGGAGAAGATCACCGTGAAGTTCGGGCGCGTGCAGTCGTTGAAGGAGGCGATCGAGCAGAACCCGGAGCTCCGCTGGGTGAAGGACTCGGACGATGCGCAGCTTCACAAGCTGATCGAGTACTCGCAGGTGCTGGAGGGATTCTGCCGCAACGCTTCGCTCCATGCGGCCGGCGTGGTGATTGCTCCGGGTCCGCTGGAGGAATACATCCCGCTCTACAAGACTCCGGACTCCGGGCTGGCATCGCAGTACACGATGAACGATCTGGAGGACGCCGGCCTTCTGAAGATGGACTTCCTGGGCCTCCGTACGCTGACGATCATCGTGAACACGCTGGAGCTGATCCGGCAGCGGCATGAAATCGAGATCGACATCGACGCGATCCCGATGGAGGATGCGAAGACGTACGAGCTGGTTGGCAAGGGGGCGACAACCGCCGTGTTCCAGTTCGAATCTCCCCCCATGCAGGAGTATCTGAAGCAGCTCAAGCCGAGTGTGCTGGATGACCTGATCGCCATGAACGCGCTCTACCGGCCGGGTCCGATGGACAACATCCCGGACTTCATCGACCGGAAGTGGGGGCGCAAGCCGATCGAGTATCTGCATCCGATGCTTGAACCGATCCTGGGGAAGACCTACGGCATCTGCGTCTACCAGGAACAGATCATGCAGATCGCTCAGCAGCTTGGCGGCTTCACGCTCGCACAGGCCGATACGCTTCGCCGCGCGATGGGGAAGAAGCAGATCCAGTACATGGAGCAGATGAAGGAGATCTACTTCGAAGGCTGCTCGAAGAACGGGATCGACAAGAAGACGGCGAACGAGATCTGGGACATGATGGTGAAGTTCGCCGACTATGGCTTCAACAAGAGCCACTCGGCGGCATACGCCTACGTTGCCTATCAGACGGCCTGGCTGAAGGCGAACTACATGGCGGAGTTCATGGCCGCCAACATGACGGCTGAATCGGGCGATCTGGCGAAGGTGGTGAAGCTGATCGATGAGTGCCGCAAGTTCGATATCAAGGTGCTCCCCCCCGATGTGAACGAGTCGCTGGTGGACTTCTCGGTGACCGATCACGGCATCCGTTTCGGGATGGCCGCGATCCGCAACGTAGGCGCTTCGGCGGTGGAGGCGATCCTGAAGCAGCGTGATGCCGATGGCCCCTTCCTCTCGCTCTTCGACTTCGCGCGCCGGATGGCGGGCAATCAGTTGATCAACAAGCGCCTGCTGGAAAGCCTGATCCTCTCCGGCGCATTCGACTCGATGCATGCGAACCGGCAGCAATGCTGGGCGGCAATCGATGCCGCGCTTCAGTACTCGAACGCCTGCGCGGCATCGGCCGCATCGGGGATGGACTCCCTCTTCTCGCTCGGCGACGACTCGCCCGGTGTATCGATCCCGGAGCCGCGCATGCCGAACGTGGAGGACTGGCCGCAGCTCGAGAAGCTGAGCCGCGAGAAGGAAGTGCTGAATTTCTACGTGAGCGGTCATCCGCTGGAACAGTACGAGCTGGATGTGGAGTCGTTCGCACAGATCAAGCTGGGCGAGGTGGACGAGTCCACGGACCTCGGCTCGCCGGTGCGCGCATGCGGCATCATCTCCGCCATTCGCACCAAGCTGGACAAGCGCGAGAACCAGATCGCGTTCGTGACGATCGAGGATTTCACCGGCAAGGCGGAGTGCATCTTCTGGAGCGATGCCTACCGGAAGTTCGCACCGATGCTGAGCGTTGGCGAGATCGTCTTCATCAGCGGCCGGGCGGAACTGAACGGCGCGGACGGCGTCAAGATCATCTCCGACGACGTGGTGCCGATTGCGCAGGCGCGCTCGCGCTTCGCGAACGCCCTTGCCGTCGACGTGCAACTGGACCGTGTCGGAGCCGATGCGGCACAGCGGACGTACGATCTCTTCAAGCACAATCAGGGGGAGATGCAGTGCATCTTCCGGATCTACAGCGAAGAGCGCGAACTGGTTGGCCGCATGATCTCCAAGCGGTACATGATCACGCCCACCACCGATCTGCTGGACGGGCTGGTGGAGATCTACGGACGGCAGTACGTGCGCCTGATCGCGAAGTAACAGCGCGGCGCGGCATCGTCCGCTCCCCGCGGCCGGCCTTCACCGCGCAGAAGGATTCACTGCGCGAACGTAGCACACTCGTACCTCGATGTGATGACCGAACATACCGGAATCGATTCGCGCCGTCTCTCCCGTCGCGCGAACGCCATCGGCGAATCGACAACGCTCGCAATCGCCGCCGAAGCCAAGCGCATGCAGGCAGACGGAATCCACGTGGTCTCCTTCTCCACGGGCGAACCGGACTTCCCGACGCCGGAACTCGTGAAGCGGGCGGGGATCGAGGCGATCGAAAACAACTTCACGCGATACGTACAGGCCGAGGGGATTCCGGAACTGCGGCGTGCGGTTGCCGAGAAGTTTCAATCCCTCAACGATATCCAGACGGACCCGCAGCACGTGCTGATCTCGGCCGGCGGCAAGCAGTCGCTCGCCAATGCCCTGCTCGCCGTTGTGGACGACGGCGACGAAGTGCTTCTTCCCACTCCCTACTGGACAAGCTATCCGGACCTGGTGAGGATTGCAGGCGGCGTGCCGGTGCTTCTGAAAACCACGGTGCACGATCGCTACAAGATCACGCCCGCCCAGATCCAGGCAGCAATCACACCACGCACACGCGCAATCATCCTGAACTCTCCCTCCAATCCCACCGGCGTAATGTACACGCGCGAGGAGATCGAGGCGATCGGGCGCGTGATAGCGAACGCCGGCATCTACGTGATCTCCGACGAGCTGTACGAGCGGATCGTCTTCGACGGCCGCCGGCACTTCTCGATCGGTTCCATGCCGGAGCTTCGTGACCTTGCCGTCACCGTGAACGGCGTGTCGAAGGCATACTCGATGACCGGCTGGCGCATCGGCTACATGTGTGGACCGGCGGACGTGATCGCGGCCGCGACGCGCCTCCAGAGCCAGATGACCTCGCATCCCTCCACGATCAGCATGAAGGCCGCCTACGCAGCATTGACGCAGGTAACCGAGGAGGTGGAGATGATGCGCGCGGCGTTTCAACGCCGGCGCGACCTGATCTCGGGGCTGATGCAGGATATCCCCGGCATCTCCTTCCCGCATCCGGACGGAGCGTTCTATCTCTTCGTGGACATCTCCTCGCATCTCGGCGAACGATTCGCTGCCGACACGGATCTGGCCCGCCATCTGCTTCAGGAACATCATATCGCGACGGTCCCCGGCTCCGCGTTCGGTGATGCCGCCGCGATTCGCCTCTCGTACGCATGCTCCGATGATGACATCGTGGAGGGTGTGGCCAGAATCAGACGCGGGCTTTCGTAGCACCGCGCCGATACGGCACGGGCGACCTCCGCGGCCCGGCCGGGACCAGTCCATCAACGCGGCCGCCGGACGGCCGGAACAGTCCGGACGGCAATCAATCTGAACGATAATCAATCTGCACGGTAATGAGGAACAGTACGCCCCCGAAGACTCTTGCACGTATCGCCTGGACGGCACCCACTCTGGCGCTCGCCGCGGCAGCCGCCGCACAGGCACATCCCTTCCACTCATCGCAGCCTGCGATCATCGCCGGCGCAATGCATCCGTTCACCGGACTCGATCATCTGCTTGCGATGATTGCCGTCGGCATCTGGGCTTCACAGATGGGAGGCCGCTCGCGGTGGATGGTGCCGCTGGCGTTCGTATCGGTAATGGCGCTCGGCGGAATGCTGGGCGCGGCCGGCGTCGCGCTCCCCTTCGTTGAACAGGGCATCATCGGTTCGGTGCTGATTCTCGGGGTGGTGATCGCCGCAGCGGTACGCCTTCCGCTGATCGCGAGCGTCGCGATCGTGGGGCTGATGGCGCTTGCGCATGGCTACGCCCACGGCGCGGAGATACCTGCCGGCACTGCGGCCGGCGCGTATGCAGTTGGGTTCATTCTCGCAACAGCGGCCCTGCACTGCGCCGGCATCGTTGCCGCGTCGTTTCTTGAGAGGCGTGCCGGCGTTGCGCTGGTACGCTGGAGTGGCGCCGCGATTCTGGCGGCCGGATGCTGGCTCGCGTTTGCGTGAGCCGCGTCGGCAGAGTCATCTGTTGAAACTGATACGGGGGAATGCGCTCGTTACGCATTCCCCCGTGTTTCATATCGCGCCCGTAGCACGATGGCCGCGCACTACTCCTTGCCACCCAACCCGATGTTCACGTTGAAGCCGCGACGGTCGATGTTGTAGAGAAGGCGTCGCACGGCCTTGAGCGTGCTGTCGATCTGTCCGGAGAAGTTCTCGTCGTAGAGGAGTTTGGAGACCGCTCCCTTGCCGTTCCTCACGTCGTTGATCACCATTCCGACGCTCGTCACAAGCGAATCGGCATGGGCGAGCGTTCCCTGCAGCTTCTGAAGCGTGGTCTTCGCATCGCCGCTGATGTTGGTTGTGGCGGCGAGCAGCGTATCGAGCGTAGGCCGGGTTTCGGCGATGATGGCGCGCAGATCGGTGACGGCGTGATCCGCATTGCTGACGATGCGGTCGATCGCGGCCCGGTTGCCGACCACGAGATCGCGGGCGGCGGCGCTGCCGCTCTGGAGATTGGCGAGCGTGCCGGCGATCTCCCCCTTGAACTCCGGCGTGCCGACAACGGCATTCAGCACCCCGACAATCGAGTCCACCCGCGCCAGCATCCCTGGAACCGCCTTGCTCACGTTACCGAGATCGGAAAGCAATGCGGTGATGTCGCCCCGCACCTCACCGTTGATCACCGCGTTCTCCGGAAGGGGTGCCTCCGCCTTTCCCGGCACCACGCCGATCACCTTCCCCCCTGTCAACTCCTGCATGGTGAGGAATGCCTGCGCATCGCTCTTCAACGGAACCGAGTTCTCCACCACCGCCGTAACGGTAACGCCGTCGGCCCGCGCGTCCAGTGCGGTAACGCTCCCCTTGCGTACGCCGTTCAACGTTACCGGCGCTCCCACATCGAGCCCGGCGGCGTTCGGGAAGTTCATCTTCACGACGCGGTTGCTGACTCCCAGCCCCGCGCCCTTTCCCCAGATGACTCCTCCCACGACGACCACGATTGCGAGCACCGTGGCCAGACCGACGCGGATCTCATGTTTTCTGGATGCTGTCATCGAATGTCAACACGGTTGAGGGCCGGAAATATTGAACCGGTCCGGCGAATAAAGATAGCCCGATGAGCCGATTGTCCACGAGAGAACATCACCCGGCAACGTGCGCGCCTCCCGGAGGCCGATGGCACCCGGGTTCCAGGGCCACCGTACAATGGGTACAGTGCGATGACACGATGGACCATGTATCGTAACCGGCGGCGCGAAAACGCGGATAGCCCCAACAAAGACCGGTTGCTTCGTTGAGGCTATCGCGATAACTCCCGAGCATTCCCGCCGCCAGGCCGATCAACTCCGGCATCCGGAGCGATCCGGCACGAGCGTACGGGGATCGTAATCCGACGAGGCGTAGAGGAAGAGAGCGTTCGGACTAGAACGGCAGGTCGTCATCTAAACCGCTGTCGCCGGAAGAGGACGCGGTTGCATTCTGCGGCGCGGGAGACGGGCTCGACGCTTGATTGCTGCGCGAACCGCCTCCGCCGCCACTCTCTCCGTCACCACCGCGACCGCCGTCGAGGAAGGCAAAGTCGCTCACGTTGATCTCCGTGATGTAGCGCGTCTGCCCCTCCTTGTCCTCATACTTGCGCGACTGGATCCGACCTTCGAGATAGATCTGGCGCCCCTTCTTCATATACTGGGCGATGATCTCCCCCGGCTTTCCCCAGACTACGATGTTGTGCCATTCGGCCCGTTCCACCGTGTTGCCGTCGCGATCACGATAGCTCTCATCGGTCACCACCTTGAAGGTGCAGACGGGCTGCCCATTCTGCGTGTAGCGCAGTTCCGGATCGTTCGGCTGAATGTGGCCGATCAGCATGACCTTGTTCAGTCCACGTGCCATGACGATAGTCTCCTGATTTGGTGAGCGTTGAACACTACTTGTACGGTGCGACCATCGGCGTGCAGATGGGAGCCATGACGCTTCGCGAATATAGCGTCAACGTTGTGAGCGATCAACTGCGCGCGCCATTCAGCCGTCTGCAACGGGGACGCCGGGCCCCTGCCGAGCGTGTATGCGTGGGCCGGCAACGGGCCTGCGGGCCGCATTGCAGCCGGGAGGCGGCTTTCACGCCGTGAAATCGAAAAAATTTGTTGTCTGCGACTCGATGACGCTGTATTTTTCTATCCAATCACTTGATACCGTTGCTCAAGACCCCGACATCACTGTTCATCTCCAGAGACCATAGCAACACCCTTTACGGTGATCTCGCACTCAACCCTCTCTCTACGTCGTTACCCAATCCCTGGAAACTATCGCTGAATGATGCGGAGTTGTTGCGTTCCCGCAATCACTCCGATCGCAATACCCGCATCCGTTTCAACATGAAGGATCATTCTGTATGAGCACTGGTGGAGATAAGTATAAGGGCAATCCAGTTCAGTGGCTGGTGTTCTTCGCGTTCCTGGTTTTCTTTACCTGGGCCTTCCAGTCCTGGGCTATTACACCGGCCTTCCGCACTGCCATGATCAGCCTGTTTGCCACACCATCGGCACACAAGAAGGCGGAATCTGGAGCCTCTGTTGTGGAGACAGATGACTTCGTGCTCGACATGTCGAGCAATACCAAGAAGGTCGATGCCAACGGCAACGGCTACGACAAGGACAGTGGCGAATGGATCATCCGCTCCGAGCGTCTCGGTGAGGAAGCCATTCACATTCAGCCCTGGGTGACCTTCGGCATCTTCTCCCTCTTCTTCGGCTTCATCGTTGCCGTGGTGGCCACGGCGATGCTGCCCCGTCCCATCGGCTATATCTCGAACAAGATCGAACGAGAGATCGACAATACGATCAATCGAATCGATGAACAGACGGGCGACAAGATCTCGCGCGAGGAGATCGAGCGTATCACCGCTGCGAACTCGCACGACGACCTCAGCCCGATCGAAAAGCAGTTCGGCCCGGTGATCGTCAGCGAAATCGAGGATGTTCGCCAGGCCCGGAAGTGGCAGCGTGCCAAACCTCTCGTCTTCAAGGGGCTGCGCCTGTACATGACCCGTCACTTCGCCGAGCAGTACGCGAACAATGTACAGGGCTTCGCATACGGCGGCGCCGCCATCCTCATCGTCATCATCGGTATCCGCGGCCTGAAGTTCATTCCGCCGACCCAGCCGTCCATCCTGCTCGCAGCCATCACGCTGGAGTTCTCGATGCTCACGCTGCTCGCGGTAACGCTCTTCTACACCGAGGAAGAACAGCGCATGGACAAGCTGATGCGCAACCTGGAGGAGAGTTCCGAGGGACAGAAGTACGAGCTCATCAATCTCGTGCGCACCTCGCAGCAGCAGCAGCGCGATCTGGCCGCCATGGTGGACTACATCCAGCGCCAGACGGACAACCTGCAGCGTATGGCCGACGCTCTTACCGGCGCCAATCGCGAGTACATCATCCAGGTGGCTCAGCGTGCCGTGACCGAGTATATCACTGCCGAAACCAGCCGTGAGATCACCGAGAAGGTGATTCGCGAGAAGGTGGATGCAGCGCTCGCCAACATGTTCGGCAAGCAGCAGCAGCTTGGCGAGTAACAGCGCCGAAGCAGCCGTGCAGTAAACAACGTGGGATCGTCCGCCGTCATGCGGGCGATCCCATTGTGTATGCAGCCGGCGCGATGCGGTTTGCGCAACGTTCGGCCCACCGTACATGCAACTTACAGGGCCACCGCCTCCACACTCCCCTGCTCCATCCACCGCACATTCTCCACGCGGCGAAACCATGTCATCTGGCGTTTGGCATAGCGCCTCGTGGACTGTTGAATCAGTGCCGTCATCGTCTCCAGATCCAGCTCGCCGCGCAGGTACCGGAGAGCTTCGGCGTAACCAACCGTGCGCAGGCCGGGCGCATCCGCATCCTGGCCTGCCGCCAGGAGAGCACGCACCTCATCCAGCAATCCCTCTGTAAGCATCCGGTGCACGCGCGCATTGATGTTCGCGTACAACCGTTCGCGCGGCGGAGCGATTCCATGGTACGCCGGCACGAACGCGGCTGCGGGCAATCCCTCGGAAGCCAGCCAGGAGCTGTACGGCATCCCGGTCTGATAGTAGCAGCCGAGCGCCCGGAGCGTCTTCACGTGGTTGTTCGGTGAATGCGTCGCAGCGGCCTGCGGGTCGACGCGGATCAACTCCTCGTACAGCGCCGCGTACCCCTCTCGCTCGCCCCGTTCGGCAAGCCGTTCCAACACCGCCGGGTCTGCCGTCGGAGCGCTCAGCCCTTCGAAGAGGGCCTTGATGTAGAAGCCCGAACCGCCCACAACCAGCGGCGCCCCTCCCCGTTCCAGAATATCGGCAATGCAGGCACGCGCCTCGGCCGCATAGCGTCCGGCGGAGTAGAGTGTATCCGGCGTCACGATATCGATGAAGTGGTGCGGGGCGATGGAACGTTCCTGCCGGGAGGGCTTGGCCGTGCCGATATCCATTCCGAGGTAGATCTGGCGCGAGTCCGCGGAGACGATCTCCACACGCTCCGCACACTGCGCCAGCTCCAGTGCAAGAGCGGTCTTGCCGGAGCACGTCGGCCCGAAAATCACCGGCACAATCGGCAGGCCGGACTCCCTATCCCTGCGGCGCTGTGTCATCGCGCTCCCAGGCGTTGCGTCCGATCAGCGGCACGAACTTGTACTCGCCGTAATCGAACACGTCATACTGATTCGTCTCTCCAACCTTCACCACCACCTGCATGTTCTGCTGCTCGCGCCCGCCGATCGGAATCACCAGACGCCCGTCCGGAGCAAGCTGGCGAAGGAGCGCCGAGGGGATCTCCGGGGCACCGGCGGTGACAACGATGCGATCGTAGGGCGCGAACGCGCTCCAGCCCACGGTTCCGTCGCCGAGGTGCGTGGCGACATTGCAGCCGATCCGCTCGAGCGTCTGCCGGGCCGTGTGAAGAAGGTCATAGTGGCGTTCGATGGTGAACACCTTCAGCCCGAGCATCGCCAGCACGGCGGCCTGGTAGCCGCTCCCGGTTCCGATCTCGAGCACTCTCATCCCCGGCTCCGCCTGGAGCGCCTGCGTCATCATCGCAACCGTGTACGGCTGCGAGATCGTCTGCCCGCAGGCAATGGGAAGGGCACTGTCCTCGTATGCACGGTGTTTGAATGCGGTGGGGACGAACTCCTCACGCGGCACCATGGCGATGGCGTGAAGCACGCGTTCGTCGGTAATACCGCGCTCCCGCAGATGGTCGATCAACTCGGCGCGTGCTGATGCGGTTGAACTCATCCGTGCAGGTATCCTGTTCTGTGTAGAATGCATTTGGGGGATCAAGCGGCCGGCTTCGAACGTTTCGGCCTGCGCTCCGCCGCAACTCGATCCTTCTCTGGTCCGAGACGCGTAGTCATTGCACGCACTGTTCGCCGGTCCTTTCTGTTCAGCATCACCTCGAGCGCCTGCAGCAGCGAAAGCCTGAGCGCATCGAGCGATTGATTGTAGTAAAGCGTTCCCTCGTTCGCGAAGCTGATGCTTCCGGTCTCCTCGCTGATGATGATCACGAACACATCCGCCTGCTCGCTGATGCCCAGCCCGGCGCGATGCCGGGTGCCGAGATGCACATCCGCGATGCGCGTCGCCGCACTGAGCGGCAGGATCACGCGGGCGGAGCGGATCTGCTCGCCGCTTACCACAACGGCGCCATCGTGCAGCGGCGACTTGGGATTGAAGATCGAGACCAGCATCTCCTTGGAGAGCCGGGAGTCCAGCGGCACGCCCGTATCGAACGTCAGCGAGAGATCGGTGGACCGCGTGATCACGATCAACGCACCGAAGCGGCGCAGCGAAAGATCCTCTGCGGCGCTCAGCAGCTCATCCACCGCCTGATTGACATCGTAGCGGGGATATGTCGTGAACAGTCCGTTGCGCCCGAGCATCAGGAGTATCCGCCGCAGCTCCGGCTGAAAGAGGATGATCAGCGCGATCACCCAGAAGTCGCTCACGGTCTTCAGCAGCCAGCTGAGCAGCTTCATGTTGAGCGTCTGGCTCACGAAGCTTACCGCCGCGATCAGCAGCAGACCGATGAAGATCTGCCCGGCGATCGTGCCGCGCATCACGCCGTAGAGACGGTAGAGCACGTAGGCAACGATCGCAACGTCCACCAGGTCGATGAGCGTTACCCTCAGGAAGGCGATCTGGAACAGCAGAGGATTCGGCATGAGGTGTAATCAGGAACCGCTGCACGACAGGGTACCAACCGAACTACCGCGACGCCCGTTCCGGACGGGCCGAGCGCCGATGTCTCCATGGCCCCACGGTTTCTAGGGCCTCGCACCGGACCGAACTCCGGTACGCGCAACCACATTTGCAGCCGGCTGCGGCCGGGACGGGATTCCGCCCGCATCATCGAGCAGCGACCAGTCCAGCACATTCAGGATGCCGGTCTTGATGGGACGTTTCTCATCCCAGAAGATAAGCGAGCGAAGCAGCCGCTGCGCCGGTTCCGATTGCAATCGTGCAAGCGTGTTGCGCGCCTCCGCCTCGTCATCGAAGGAAAGGTAGTAGACCGTATCGTCGAACATCACCGGACGCCCCTCCACCGGAGGCTGCAGGCGGAAGCTCAGCGTCTTGTACAGACTGCAGATGGCGATACGCCATGGGCGGAATGCATACTCACCCACGCCGAAGATGGAGTAGCGCGGATTCTTCAGATAGATGATGCTCCGCCGCGCATCCAGCGTGCCGGCATGGTTTTCAAGGTAGGCCCAGGTGCGGGGGGCGCAATCACGAATCGGCTCCGTCGGTTCCCCCACCTGGCGCTGCGGCACCAGCATGTACATCCCGCGCCACTCCCTCCCGCTCCCGATATCGGAGCCCTTCATCATCGGGAAGAGATAGGTCTCCTCGAGATCGACCAGTTCCCCGCTCCCGTTGGCGAGCCCCGCATCGGTGCGACGGAATTCCATCACGTGCGATGCGTCGTGCTTGATGCCGGAGCGCCACTTCTGCGGGCTGTGCCCCAGGAGAAATGCATGCGACTCGAACGCTGCCATATCCCCCACCGCGAACCCGGACCGATGCCCCACGCGATGCCCGGTCGGCGCCGAAAGGCTTTCAAAGACCGTGTAATCATACTCGACGCGCAGCGGATCGTCCGTAAGCCGCACAACCATCAGACATGCGTCGACCGCCGCGCCGAACTCTCGTTTTGCGTCGACCGCAAAGAGCGAAGCGCTCTGGACAGGGATCGACTGCGCCCGCGCGTACGCCAGCACCTTCCGCGCAACGGCCGTCTTCACCAGCATCGCGATGTCGCCCGGACGCCCGTTGAACCAGCGCAGGATCTCCAGCAGCATCCACTCGGAGATATCGAAGTTGGACTTGCCTCCGATCGCGTCGAAGCCGCTACGATTCATGAAGTTGGACTTCGCCGGCAGGTTGCCACCGCCGATCGCCCCCATCGCTGCGTTCGTAACCCATGGAAGGTTACCGAGGATGAGGAGGCTGCCGGCCATGGAGGCCAGAGTGCTCCTCCAGTCCGTACCGAAAAAGTCTGCCTCCTCCAGATGCACCCGATGCGCTCCGCCGCAGGCATGAAGCCGGCCGCGGAGTTCATCGAGATGACGCCCATTGCAATCGAAGCCGAACACACTGCGTGCGGCCGGGAATGCATCCAGCGCAGCCAGTACGAATGCTCCAACACCGCATGTCGGCTCGATCACGGTATCGGGTTGAAGGCCGAGTTCCACGAGCAACCCGCACACGTCGCACGCCAGGCGCGGCGGCGTCTGGAAGTCTCCGAACTCGATGCGCCTCGTACGATCGCTCATGGCCAGGCTCCTCGATGAATGCCGGCGACGCGCGCCGGCAACGTTCACGGCCGCATCGTTCTCACACGCCGCCAACCACGCCGTGATCCTCGTATGCCTTGATGATCTCCTTCACCAGACGGTGCCGCAGGACGTCCGCCTTGTCGAAGTAGACGAAGCCGATCCCCTCGATGCCGCGAAGGATCCGCTCCGCCTGCACCAGCCCGCTCTCCACATTCTTCGGAAGATCGATCTGCGTCAGGTCGCCCGTGATGATTGCGCGGCTGTTGGCGCCGATGCGTGTCAGGAACATCTTCATCTGCATCTGCGTGGCGTTCTGCGCCTCGTCCAGGATGATGTAGGCGTTGTTGAGCGTGCGGCCGCGCATGTATGCCAGCGGAACCACTTCGATGCCGCGCTTCTCCACCATGGACTTCAGCTTCTCCGACGGGATCATGTCGTCCAGCGCATCGTACAGCGGGCGAAGGTAGGGATCGATCTTCTCCTTCAGATCTCCCGGCAGGAATCCCAGGCTCTCCCCCGCCTCCACAGCCGGGCGTGCAAGCACCAGCTTGGTGACCTCCCGGTTGCGGTATGCCGCAACGGCCATCGCCACGGCCAGATAGGTCTTGCCGGTACCGGCAGGACCCACGGCGAAGACGATGTCGTTCTCGCGCACGGTGCGATAGTATTCCTTCTGCCGTTCTCCGCGCGCCTTCACCACATTCTCCTTCGCGAAGAGAATCACCTCGTCCAGATCCTGCCCCTGCAGCTGGGTATCGGAGCGGCCGCCGCCAACCAGGTCGATGATTGTTTCAACATCCTTCGGCACCAACGATCCGTTCCGCTGCACCATGTAGATCATCTCGTTGATGATCTTTTCGATCGCGGCGGTTTCCGCCGGCTCGCCGCGCAGGAGAACCATGTCGCCGCGCACCGTGATGGTGGTATCGAAGCGGCTCTCGAGAACGGAGAGGTTGGCATCGTTGAAACCGAGGAACGCCAGCAGATCCAGGTTCCCGAGCTTGATCTTCTTTTCAACTATTTCCATGCGGTCAAAGATAGGAAGTTGAGCGTTACGTGTGCCCAGGCCCGCGGCGCAACGAGCATGCACGGGAAAGCCATCCGGCAGTTGGCGACCGAAACCGCCCGCACCGGAAGGCCTTCAATGCAAAGCCCGTCGGGCACCGAGGCACCCGACGGGCTGAATCGCAACGTCAAGCGTGCTGCTGCGCGCTACTTCTTGTTGTTGCCGCTGCCGGCCTCCTGCTGATCCACCTGCTGGGTGCGCTCGGAAGCGACACGGCGGGCGGCTGCTGCGGCGGCGACGCGCTTGCGACGATAGTAGAGGCGCTCTGCGCGGAGCTCATCATCGCTCTTCGGACCGGCCGCCGGGATCGCGAGCTGCTGCCCCGGATAGATCAGGTCCGGATTCCGGATCTGGTCGCGATTCGCCACGTAGATCTTCGGCCACATGTGCGGATCGTTGTAGGTCTGATCCTTGCCGGCGATGTTCCACAGACAGTCGCGATCCTTCGCCCACGTGCCGACCGTATAGCTTCCGCTGCTGGCCTTCGGCACGCGATCGTAGATGCGCTTGATCATGCCGGCGATGTCGATGATCTTGTTATAAAACTCCGGCAACAATGCCAGCTTCTCCTTGCGCATGCCGTTGAGCTGCGTCTCGAGGGTCTTTACCTCGGGGATCAGCGGAGCAAGCTGATCGTTGCTGGTGCGATCGATCTCGCGAACCCGGCTCTCGATACGCCCCAGGCGCTCGCGGAAGTCGGCCACGCTGGCGTCGGTTGCACCAAGCAGCGCATAGATGTCGTCGTTGCACTTCTTGGCGTCGTTCATCAACTGGGTCAACTGCGTGTTGAGCTGGGTCGTAGCGCTGTTGGCAGCGTCGTACTCGCTCTGCAATGCGTTGACCTTGTTCGTCCACTCGGCGATGCGAATGTCGGCCTCGGACTTGGTGAGGTCTTCGTCGCGCTTGTTGGGGTCCACCGGCTGCGCAAGCATCGGGGTCACCACCAGAACAGCCGCTAACGAAAGAAGGAATGTCTTCATGAGATAATGTCTCCAGAAATTGGCTTGTTCATGAGATGTTGATCAACGACGCGGCCTCGAGCCGGTCGGTGCGGGCGGCGGCGCCGAAAGGGTGTCCTTCCAGTCGGGCCACACATCAGGCCACTGTGCAAGCTTGCTCTGGACAAAAGCCTTGTCCTTCGCACACTTGTCCAGTTCCGCACGTCGAGCGTTCACCTCGTTCTGAAGACGGCTCTGCTCATCCTTCTTGGCACGGATCTGCTGAGTAAGCGTCTGCTCCTTCTGACGCAGGTCGCGAAGCTTCGCAAGCTGCTCATCGGTAATCTTGCTCGAGCAACTCGCCAGCGTTGCCATACTGACAACTGCCATTACGAGCGCTCCGTACCGCACTGCATGTTTCATCAAGATTCCTCCTCAATTAGGGATCGGATGTATACGAGTCTCAGGATATCACTGATTGCTGGAATCACGGGAACGATGAAAGTTTGCTTCATCCGTACGGAACATCTGCAACGAGTCATGGAGGGGAGCATCGCGTCTGGCGTGAATCGCCACAACCGTGGTCATGACGACGAACGCTTCAAGTTATCAAAAAAGCCGAATCATTCCAGCATCACAATTGGACAAACGTAGCGTTTGCGACGGAAGTTAGCGCCTTCTATGATCGGAATACCCCTCCAGAAGGGTATCACATCGTAATGCGACATATTCGAAACCGAACGATTGTGGCAGCTACCCTGAACGTGTTCAGCAGCGATCGCAGACATTGCCCCTATTCATATCGCAATGCGTCGATCGGATCCAGACGCGAGGCCTTCCAGGCGGGATAACTGCCGAACAGAAGGCCGATCATCGTGCATGCCGCAATGGCCCCGGCCGCCCACTGCCACGGGAATGGGACCGTGGCATCCATCGCACCGGCAAGCCCGACACCCCCAAGCAACCCCAGCCCGATCCCAATGAACGCACCGAGCTGGCAGATTGTTATCGCCTCGATGATGAACTGGGAAAGAATGTTCCCGCTGGTGGCGCCGATCGCCTTGCGGATGCCGATCTCACGCGTCCTCTCCTTCACCGAAACCAGCATGATATTCATGATCCCCACCCCCGCGGCCACCAATGCTATGATTCCGCACCCCAGCCCGAAGTACGATACGTACTGTGTCAGGCCGCTGAACGTATCCATGATCGATTCGTTGGTATTGATCTCGAAGTCGTTCGGCTCCCACGACTCCACGCCGCGCAGCGCCCGGAGAATGCCGACGGCCTGGCCAAGAACGTTGTCGAACTCCTTGGTGGAGGGAGCCCTCACGTGGATGTAGACGGATGACTCCCACTCGTCGAAGAAATACTTCATGGCGCTCGTTATCGGCACCAGCACAATGGCATCACGGCTCTGCCCGAAGATCGCTCCCTTGGGGGCGAAAACACCCACCACAGTGTATCGATGGCCGTTCAGCGTGAGCGACTTGCCAAGCGGCGCCTCATCCTTGAAGATCTTGTGGGCAATCTCGTCGCCGATCACCGCCAGGTCGCTGCCGAACTCCACATCGGCGCTGGTGAGATTCCGTCCCGATGCCAGATCGTAATCCGACAGAGTCATCCAGGCATCGTCGCTGCCGTAGACGAACACGTTCGGATCGGTGGAGTTGCCCTCGTGCTTTGCAACCACCCCCATCGTCTGATTCTGAAGGCTCACCATCTCGGCGCTCGTAAGGCGCCTCTGAAGCTCCTGCGCCTGGCGCACGGTGATATCCTTCCGGTTGCGGTAACGGCGCCAGCTGTCGCCGAAGTTGATCACCGGGGTGCGCGAGATCAGAAACGACGTGCTGCCGAAGGACTCCAGCTGCTTCTGCAGCTTGCCATCCAGCGCGCCGACGGCCGCCGCAACGCCCACAATGGCGAAGACACCGATCGCCATCGAGAGAAGCGTAAGCGATGCCCGCAACTTGTTTGCGAGAATCGACTGTATGGCCATTCGAATCGGTTCGTAGAAATGCACGTCGAGTCTCCGAATGAAAACTTCGCCCACGGCAACTTGGCCGAAGCCGGCTGTCCGCAGCCGGCTGTCCGAAGCCGGCTGTCCGAAGCCGGCCACTCGCAATACGATGCGGGGCGGCGGCGCGCTCCTCGCACGGCGCCATCACCCATCCTCCAGCAACGGGTTACTCCGCCCGGAGCGCCTCCACCGGATCCATGCGCGCGCCGCGGAAGGCCGGAATGATGCCCGCCAATACACCCACGATCACCGAAACGATGATCGCCACAACGATCTGCGAAAGCGGCAGTGTGGAACTGAGGAAGGTTATGCCGGCCTGTTCCCTCAGAACCTGCGAGCCGATCAGCGCAACGATGGATGTGAATATGAATGCGATCAGCGACCCGGTAAGGCAGAGGAACACCGCCTCCACCAGGAACTGCATGAGGATGCTGCGGCGTGTTGCGCCCAACGCCTTGCGCACACCGATCTCCTTGGTCCGCTCGGTCACCGAAACGAACATGATGTTCATGATGCCGATGGAGCCTACGAGAAAGGAGAGACCGGTCATCGCGATGCCGACGCCGAAGACGATAACGCGCAGCTGATCCATCTGCTGGCGGAACTCCTTCTGTTCGTTCACCGCGAAGTCGTTCTTCTGTTCGGGAGCAAGCGAGCGCACCTCCCGCATCACACCGATGGCCTCATAGCGCACGTTCTCCAGCTTGTCCGCCCCCCCCGCCTTCACGCAGATCGTGAGGTCGCGGGCCTTGGAGAAGAGCCCGAAGAAACGCCGCAGCGGAATGATGATCTGGCGGTCCAGGAAATCGGCGCCCAGCGCCCCGCGCTTCGGCATCGTTCCCACCACGAGAAACGGCATCCCTTCGATGCGGATCGTCTTGCCGATCGGGTCCACGTTCGGGAACAGGTTCTCCTCGATCTGCTGGCCGAGCACGGCCACAGGGAGTGCGTTCTCGTCCTCGATCTCGTTGAAGAATCGTCCGCGCGCAATCGCATCGCCAACAATGTGCGAGTACTCGAAGCCGGCCCCCATGATCACCGTGCCGTTCATCTGCAGGTCGCCGAACTGCACCTTCTTCGCGCCGGCATCCGCGGTGGGAACAACGTACTCCGCCGTCCGCATCCGCTGCTTGAACTGCTGGTACTGATTGAAGCTGATATCGGAACGATTGCGCGACGCAAGCCAGTTTTCACCGGTCCAGTCCCACTTCGCAACGTAGAGCACGTCATCGCCGAAGATCGAAAGCGTCTGCTCCAGCGCGCTGTCCAGACCGGCGAGGAACCATCCCATCATCAGCACGGTCCCGATGCCGATCACAACGCCGAGCGTCGTCAGCACCGCGCGAAGCTTGTTCGCATTCAGTGCCGCCACAGCCATCTTGATGCTTTCGAGAATCGAAACCAATGCGGTGCCCGATTATGTGTGCGATCTGTTCATCCGTTCAGGCGATCCCGGCGGCGGCCGGCTCCTTCGAAGCCAGACGATGCTCGTTCGGCCCGTCGCTCTCGATGCGTCCGTCGCGTACGCGGATAATGCGCGCGGCATGCCGCGCGATGTCCTCTTCGTGCGTCACCAGGATGATGGTATTCCCCTGCCGCCACAGTTCCTCGAAGAGGCGCATGATCTCATCCCCCGTCTTCGTATCCAGATTGCCGGTGGGCTCATCGGCAAGGATGATCGAGGGACGGGTCACCAACGCGCGTGCAATAGCAACACGCTGGCGCTGTCCGCCGGAGAGCTCGTTCGGCTTGTGGGTCATCCGATCGGCCAGCCCCACATGCTCCAGCGCCTTTACGGCGCGCTCGCGACGCTCGCTGCTCCCGACACCCGCATACACCAGCGGGAGCTCCACATTCCGGAGCGCGTCGCTGCGCGGCAGCAGGTTGAACGTCTGGAAGACGAACCCGATCTGCTGATTGCGAATCGCCGCAAGATCCGCATCGTTCATCGTGGAGACAAGCTCGCCGTTGAAGTAGTAGTCGCCGGAGCTCGGAGTATCCAGGCAGCCGATGATGTTCATCAGCGTGGACTTGCCGGAGCCGGAGGGGCCCATGATCGCAACGTATTCGTTGCGCCTGATGCCCAGCGTCACCTCGCGCAGCGCGTAAATGCGTTCGGAGCCCATCACGTACATGCGGGTGATGTTCGCAAGGTGAATCACCTGAACCTCGCCGGCCGCGTTCTCCGGTTGTGCGCTGGAACTGCCGCTCATTGCTTTGCCTTGGTCTGATTCGCCTTCTTCTCGTCGATCACCTTTACATGCGAGCTGTCCTTCAGATCCTTCGTGATCGCCTTGTAGCTGCCGCTGATCACCTGATCGCCGGCCTTCAGCCCGCTGGTGATCTCGATATACTGATCGTCGCGGATGCCGGTGTTCACCTTGCGCGCGTACACCCGGTCCCCCTGCTTCACGAAAACGATCTGATCCGGCTTCTCCGCCTTCTTCTGCAGATTCAGATTCTGCACCTGATCGTTCTTGTCCGGGATGTCCTCCGTCTTCTCCTTCTTCTCGCGCGTGGTCACGCATTGAATCGGCACGGAGAGCGCGTTCTGTTTCTTGTCCGTCTCGATCGTTGCAACGGCGGTCATGCCCGGGCGCAGACGTGAGTCCGGCAGAAGGAAGCGGAGGCGCACCTCGAAGTAGATCACCTGTTCCTGCGTGCCGGTGCCGCTCTCCTTCGGCGAGTTCGCGATGCGCGTCACAACGGCACGGAACTTCTCGCCGCGAATCGCATCCACCTCCACATCGGCCGTGTCGCCGATCGCAACCTTCACCACATCGGTCTCGGTGACGTTCACCACCGTCTCGATCGTGGAGAGATCCGCAACGGTCATCATCTCCGTTCCGCTCATCTGAATCGCACCAACCACCTTCTCACCGAGCTTGGAGATCAGCTTGGTCACGACGCCGGAGATCGGGGAGACGATGGTTGTCTTCACCAGCGACTGGCTCACCCGGCGCGATGCAGCCTCGGCCTGGGCCACGGAATACTTCGCTGCGCTCACGTCAGCTTCGGCGATCTTCACCTGCGCCTGCGCCGCCTCCAGCTCCTGCGCCGTTGCCAGCTTCTTGTCCGCCAGGGCCTGCACGCGCACCAGGTCCTGCTGGTTTCTGAGCAACTGTGCCTCTGACTGTGCCATGCGGGAGCGCGCACCGGAGATCTGGGCCTGCGATTCGTCGCGCTCCGCAATCATGGACTGCGGATTGATCCGCACCAGCACCTGCCCCTTCTTCACATGCGCCCCTTCCTCCACGCCGAGGTAGACGATTTCGCCGCTCACCTCGGGCGAGATCTTCACCTGCGTGAGAGGGTCGATCGCGCCGGTAGCGGTCACCGTCTGAATGATGGTGCGGGGTGTCGCCGTGGTAACCTGTACGTCGAACACATCGCCTTCCCCCCCCTTCTGCATTACCGCCACAACGACGGTCACAACCAGCAGGAGCAGAACAATGCCGATCACGAGCCCGGTGCGGCTCCTCTTCTTCCGCCGAACGGGAGGCGCCGGATTGTTGCTCCCCGCCGGCGGAGCCGTGCGGCCGGATACGCTGGTGTTCTCCTCGTCTGTACGTGATTCAGCCATCGTGATAATTGGTTCGTTGATTGCTCGTGTACCAACAGTTCCTGACGAAACCCTGGCTCGTCCATCCCCACGCTCGTCCATCCCCACGCTCGTGCACCGCACGAGATGAAGAACGCGCTCCGTTACTGCATTCAACTGCGCTCGTCGCAGGCACGCTACTCGCCGATCTGATACTTCACTTCGTAGATCGCGAGACGATAGTTGAACACCGCGTTCACCTGGTTCACCTGCGCGGTGAGATACTGCGAGTTGGCGAGAAGATAATCCGTGTAGCTGCCGGCGCCCGCCTTGAATCGTTCATCGGCGGAGAAGCGGCTCTGCCGCGAAGCCGTAACCGCACGCTCCGCCGCATGGAGTTGCCGCTCCGCACCATCGAGGCGCGCAAGCGCCTGTTCCAGCCGCGAGCGGGTTTCCATCTGCAGCTTGCGCAACTCCAGTTCGGCGGATTGCCGCTGCGCCTCCGCAATCTGCACCTGTTCACTGGTGTGAAACCCATCGAACGGTGTGTACTGCAGATTGAGCGCGAACGTAGTCGTGGCACTCGGATCGAAGTCACCGGCCTTCTGCCAGTTCCAGCCGAGCGATGTGGAGATGGAAGGATAGTAGCCGGCGCGCGCAACGCTCACCTGGCTCTCGGCCGATTCCACCTTCAGCTTCGCGGCGAGGATGTCGCGGCGATGCTGCGCCTGCCGCTCCAGCATGTCGTTCAACGTCCCGAACTGGCGGCGCGATTCGGCGATCTCATTGGAGTCCACACTGTTGGCCAGCCCCTCCGAGGAAAGCTGCACCGTGGCGGTGGGATCGAAGTTCAGCATCAGGAGAAGCGAGTTGCGCGCCACCACGAGATCGGTGCGGGCCTGCTCCAGCGCCAGCTCGGAGTTGGCGACATCGGACTCCTGCTGATACACGGACGTCGCCAGCCCGGCGCCCGCCGAAACGCGATCCCGCTCCTGCTGCAGACGCTCGCGCGCGAGATCCAGATCGGACTGCCGAACGTCGATCAACTGTTCATCGCGAAGCGCATTGAGAAACGCCGCGCGGGTCTGATAGGCAATGTCCTGCCGCGATTGCTCGAGCGACTGCACGGAGGACTCGAACTCGTTGCGCGCACTGCGATAGCTCGCGGACCGGCCGAAGCCGTCGAACAACGTCAGGTTCGCCGTTGCACCGGCGCTGAAGCTGTGATCGGGACGCGTGGTTGGTATGACGATGCCTTGAACGATCACCGCCTCATCGGCGCTGAGATCCTTGGAGTAACCGCCGTAGACACTGATCTGCGGAAGGAATGCACCGAAGGCGCCGTTGACCCTCGCCGATGACGTTTGAACGCCGGACTGCGCAAGCGCAACGGTTGGGTTCCTGTCAAGCGCGTACTGCACTGCCTGATCGATGTTCAGGGTCTTCGGCACGCCGGGCCCCTGCGCCATGGCCGGCAATGCAAGAAGAACCAGGATGCCGCAGAGTATCGATGCAAGTGAGAGTCGTTGCTTCATGGTGCCGTCCTTACGCGCATCGGTATTGAGAGTTTCGGAAAAGATAAAAAGAACGGCCCGCGTACAGGGATGTGATCGATCGGCAATGGCCGGGATGAGTGAAACGAACCGGGCTGAGAAACGGAGGTGGAAGAATCGCACGATGTTGCGGATGACAGTGTTGAGAATGAAAAACATCGCGGGGCTTCCCACTTCGCGAATGACAACGGCCGATGGCCTACCTTCAGAAACCGTACACGCGGTTGATTGCATCGGTTACATGCAACCCGGAAGGCTCACAACAGAAGACCGCTCTGCAGCCAAAGACCGGCCTGCAGCGAAAGACCGCTCTGCAGCGGAGCGGCGGAGTGCTCCGGGTCCGCAGATCATGCTCCGGACTCCTGTACGGTCGGGATGCGGGCGGAACGCCGGCGCGCGCGGCGCATCCAGACCACAACGGCCAGCACCAGCCCGCCGATGCATCCAACCAGGTAGCTCGCATTGTGCGCGAAGAGATCGGCGAGGAACACCGCATGCCGGTCCGACGGAACGCGGAACGAGTAGGGCGCGGGCATGGAGATGGCGCCGTTCTCCGCGAGCAGGTAGCCGGCGATGCCGGAACAGAGCGCGCCCGCAAGCATGATGGAACAGAGCACGACAACGGGAACAACCAGATCGCGCGCCTCGAGCTTCGGCTCCGGACCGATCCGCGCCGCTGCGGCCAGCAGGGCTCCGAGCGGCAGGCCAACCCACCATGTTGCGAAGATCCCCCAGAAGAGTCCGAGGATGGTTGGCGAGTAGGTTGGAATGATTATCGGGTGCCCAATGGTGAAGTACTCTACACAGACGCGCGCGGTTACCTGGTCATGCACGATGCCATAGATAACCGCGGCGGAAACAGCCAGCAGGATTATTCGAAGCGATTTCACTCTGAAGCCGCGTTAATGCACGGTCAACTGCCGGCGGCCGGCCGTGCGGATCATCGATCGGCACGGCACGCGCAGGCAACTGGCCGGGAACTACAGCAGGCGCTCCCGGATATCAGAACGCCAGCAACGCCTTGGCGCGATTGTAGACATCGTCCGCATTGAGCAGGATGGCCTTCTCCAGGATCGGCGAGAAACCGACGGGCGTATCCTTGCTCCCCACACGGTAGACCGGAGCGTCCAGATAGTTGAAGCACTCCGCGGAGATCCGTGCAACCACTTCGCCGCCGAAGCCGGCGAAGAGATGATCCTCATGCGCCACGAGAACGCGGCTCGTCTTTCGAACGGCGTCGTAGATGGCCTGTTCGTCCAGCGGCTTCAGCGAGCGAAGGTCCAGGACCTCCGTCTCGATCCCCTCCTGGGCAAGGCGCTCCGCCGCCTGCAGCGCAAGGTGTACGGCGGTGCCGTACGCGACGATCGAAAGATGCTTCCCTTCGCGGCGCGTGCGCGCAACGCCGAACGGAACCTCGAAGCCGGCCGGGACAACGGTCTTGGACCAGGCATGATTGTAGAGGTACTTCGGCTCCAGGAAGATGGACATGCCGCGCGAGCGGATACTGGTGCGGAGAAGGCCGGCAGCGTCGTCCGCAAATGCCGGATAGACGACGCGCATGCCGGGAAGCGTGGTCAGCGTCGCCTCGATGTTCTGCGAGTGATACAGGCCGCCGGTGATGTAGCCGCCGGAGGCAATCCGGATCGTGACGTTGGGCGAAAACTGTCCGCGCGTGCGCCAGTACTCGTGCCCCATCTCCACGCACTGCTCCATTGCAGGCCAGAAGTAATCGGCGAACTCCGATCCCTCCACCAGCACGCGGATCTCATCCTTGAAGCGGCTGAATCCGTTCGCCGTGCCGACGATGTAGTCCTCGGCGATCGGCGAATTGTGCACGCGGTCGTAACCGAACTCCTGCTGCATTCCCTTGGAGACATTGAAGATGCCTCCCTTCTCCTTCGTGGCCACATCCTGGCCCCACATGAAGGTGTCCGGATTGTGCCGGAACTCCTCCTTCATCGTGTTGTTCAACGCCTGGAGAAGCGTCATCTCCTCCCCTTGAGCGGAGCGATCCTCCTTCGCGGGATAGGGATCGGCAATCAGGAATTCCGAGTAGCTCTCGGGCTTCGGATCGGCGGTCGCCTCCGCGCGATCGGCTGCGTCCAGCATGTCGGTACGGTTCTGCTTCTCGAGCGCCACAAGCTCCTCCTCCGTGGCGATCTTCTCATCCACGATGAGCTGGCGCAGCCGCTTCACCGGATCCATCGCCCTGGCCTGCGCAAGCTCCTCCGGCGACCGGTAGAGCTCATGACGGTCCGAGTTGGAATGCGAGCCGATGCGAACGCACTGGGCATGCACCATCGCCGGGCCGGCGCCGCTCTTCACATAGGCGATCGCCTCCTGCATTCCGCGCCAGGAATCGAGCGCGTCCGTGCCGTCCACCTTGATGATCTTCATGTTCGCCATCCCGATGAAGTTGTCCGAGACGGTAAGGTTGGCGAACGCCTCGTGCAACGGAACGGAGATGCCGTAGAGATTGTTCTGGATTACGAACACCACCGGATACTTGTTCGTGGAGGCGCCGTTGACGGCCTCGTAGAAGTATCCTTCGGCGCATGCGGACTCGCCGCCGGAGTAGAAGCTGATCGAGTCGGCCTGGTAATGCTTGATGGCCTTGGCAACGCCAACGGCGTGCGGCGCGTGGTTGCCGGTGCAGCTGGAGACGTTCTGAATGTGGATGGACGGCTTTGCAAAATGGTTGGACATATGGCGGCCGCCGCCGGCCACGTCCCCATCCTTCGAGAGCCCGTTCAGCACGATCTCGTACGGCGTGATGCCGGCCGCGAGTGCGGTCATCAGATCGCGGTAGTACGGAAAAAGGAAATCCTGCCCCTGACGGAACGAGAGGCCCAGCGCAAGCTGAATGCCTTCGTGCCCCGCGCACGGCGCATGATAGCTCCACCCCTTGGCCTGCTTCAGGTAGTTCGCAGCCTTTTCATCGAGGATGCGGCCGAGATGCATCAGCCGGTACCAATCGAGAAGCGTGGCGTCATCAGGGCGGCCTACGGCAACCGGTTGAACGATTGCGGCCTCTGCGCCCGCATCACCATTCGCCACGGCCTCCGGCTGGGTCGCGTTCGACGATGGCGAGGTGTTGCCATTGCGCGGCTGAGCAGCGTCGTTCACCTTGTTTTTCGCTTTCGAGTGACTGGAGCTCATAGGTTATATTGTGCCGTTTACGGCGGATAGATAGCGTGATATATGCGGCTCCGAAATATACGGTTCCGCCCCTCTTCTGCCATGATATTCCGCCAAATTGTTACATCAGGCGCATCGATGCCCCACATCGCGCGCTGTAACCCCCATTGCTCCGTCCGCATGGATACGATCTCTCGGCGCCTTCTTCCCGGCCTGCTCATCGTCGGCATCCTTGCAGGCGCGGCTCGCGCACGCGGGCAGGACTCACTCCAGTTCTATCGCCTCTATCTCCGAGACAAGGGCACCCCGTTCCGCACGTTGACGCCCGGCGATCCGCTCTACGCCACCGCGACGGCGCTGCTCACCCCGCGGTGCCTTGCCCGGCGCGCAAAGGTTCTGCCGGCGGACCAGCTTGTCTCCACGGACGATCTTCCGATCTACCCGGACTATCTGGCACAGATCCAGGCTACAGGAGCGCAGGTTGTGCAGATGTCGCGATGGCTCAATACCGTGATGGTGTATACCGACACGGCAACGCTGGCGCGCCTCCGAACGCTTCCGTTTCTGGACTCCACGCGCACGGTAAAGGCGCACCGGGCGGCGCCCGACCCGTTCGGCAGGCGGGTGTCGCTGTTCAACCAGATCATGCTGACGTCGCAGCCGGCCGCTAACGATCAGGGCTGCATCACCGAAGCGTACGGCCTGGCCGCGCGGCAGAATCACATGCAGGCGATCGATGCCGCCCACCGGATGGGGATCGCCGGTGAAGGGGTGCTGGTTGGAGTGCTGGATGCCGGCTTCGACTGGCGCAACCACAATGCGCTGAATCAGTTGCATGTGATCGGCGAGTACGACTTCGTCAATCACGACACCAACGCCGCCGACGAGCCGGGCGAGGACGCCGAGGGACATGGAACGGCGGTGATGAGCATGATCGGAGGATTGTACGACAGCACCCTGATCGGCGCGGTGCCGCATGCTTCGTTCATCCTGGCGAAGACGGAAGATGTCCGGAGCGAACGGAATGTGGAGGAGGACAATTTCGTGGCCGGCCTGGAGTGGATCGAGGCGATGGGGGGCGACGTCACGAACACATCGCTCGGCTATACGGAGTTCGACCCGCCGGAACAGCCGCACACATACGCCGAGCTGACCGGCCACACACTTCTGCCGTCGCGCGGGTTGAACCACGCCGTTCGCATGGGAATGATCTGCGTTGTGGCCGCAGGCAACGAGGGGCAGCACAGCTATCGCTACATCGGCGCGCCGGCCGAGGCGGACTCCTCCATCGCCGCAGCAGCGGTGGATTCATCCGGCACGGTCGCACGTTTCAGCAGCATCGGGCTGATGAACGGCCGCACCACGTTGAAGCCCGATGTGGCCGCGCTCGGCGTGGGGAACTGGGGGGCCGATCATTCCGGACCGGACAGGTTTCTCACCGGGCAGGGCACCTCCTTCGCATCGCCGATGACCACCGGCTCCATCGCGCTGATCCTCTCCGCCCGCCCCTCGCTCACCCCCTGGCAGGTACGCGATCTTCTCTACAGAACATCGGACCATGCCGACGCACCGGACACCGCGTATGGACACGGCGTGGTGAATGTGGACAGGATGCTGACGTCGCTTGCGGAGTCCGCACCGGTAGTCGGCTTTCCATTGGTGCAGCGGACAAGCACGGACTATCTGAGCATCGCCGCCGCCGTTCGCTACAGCGGACTCATCAGCAGCGAGAGCGCGGCGACGATGAAGCCCACGAACATTCTCTCGCTCACCATCTCGGTTCCCGGCACATCGCACTCGGTAACCACAACGCAGCCGCAGCTCCCCGCCGGCATCGCCCGCTGGTACATCCCGACGAAGTTCGCGGACGGATATACGCTGCAGGCCTCCGATCATGTGGTGCTCCGGTTCGACTTCACCACCTCCGGCACGATGATCCGGCGCGACACGCTCTCGCTGAACGGCCGCGACTTCGCATGGCTGGCGCCGAGTCCTGCATCCCGGTATGCCTCGCGCAGCGTGCTCTGCACCGAGGCGGCGGCGCCCGGCACGGAGTTGGCCACGGCAGTACCCAATCCGTTCAATACCTCAACCGTCATCCAGTATCAGACGCCTTCCACGGCGCATGTCTCACTGATCGTGTACAACGCGCTCGGGCAGGAAGTGGAGACGGTTGTGGACGATCCGGCCATGGCGCCGGGCTTCCATACGGCCTACTTCCAGCCGGCCGGCCTTGCCGCCGGCTCGTACTATTACCTGCTGCATGCAGGCGATGCCGTGCTGACCGGCGCGTTGATCTACATTCCGTAGCGGAGCCCGAACGCGGCTCCGGCCGCGTTCTCTACAGAGCAAGCACTTCATGGCATCCAGCGAGTACCCCGCTACGCGCCGGCCGGGCGGCGGCAGAGGCAGAGCCTCCACCGCCGATGCGAACGACACCGGCAAGCTGTTCAACTTCTCCCGTCTCAAGCTGACGCGCGAATCCTTCGAGGGAGCGCGCTTCATGCTGCGATATCTCCGGCCCTATCGCTGGAAGTTCATCGCCGCCCTCTTCGCTCTGCTTCTCTCGTCGCTTGCGGGCCTCTCCTTTCCCGGACTCGCCGGCATGCTGATCAACGCACCGGTGCGCACGCCGTTCGGAGTGCTCGGTCCGGGCACGATCACTGCGGCCGTTGGCGTGGTACTCCTGATGCAGGCGCTCTTCAGCTACGTCCGCACCTACTTCATCACCGAGGTGGCCGAACGCTCGCTCGCGGATGTGCGGCACGAGCTGTATGCGAAGATGCTCCGGCTGCCGATGAGCTTCTTTCATCAGACCCGCGTGGGTGAGATGACCAGCCGTATCGCAACCGACGTCGGGCAGATCCAGTTCGCCATAACAACGGCCCTCTCCGAACTGATCCGGCAGACCGTGCTCCTTGTGGGCGGCATCGGGCTGATGGCCTACATATCGCCCCGCCTCACGCTGGTGATCCTCGCCGTGGTGCCGGTGATGGTTGGGCTTGCGCTTACGTTCGGCCGGATGATCAGGCGCTCCAGCCGGCGGCTCCAGGACCTGTACGCAAAGCTGAACACGATCGCCGAGGAAACCTTCCAGGGGATTGCGGCGGTGAAGGCGTTCACGGCCGAAGAGCGCGAGTCCGCACGCTACCGCGGCTCGCTGGCAGAGCTGATCACGATCGCTCTGCGCGTTGCGCGCGCGCGCGGCGCGTTCGTTGCCTTCATCCTCTTCATCCTCTTCGGCGGTATCGCGGCGATGATATGGTATGGCAAGGTGATGATGCTGGACACGGGGCAGTTGACATCGTTCGTGATCTATGCCGTGTTCGTCGGCGGCGCAATGGGAAGCTTCGCCGATCTGTACGGCTCCGTGCAGAGTGCGCTTGGAGCGAGCGAACGCGTGCGCGATCTGCTGCAACACGAGACGGCGGAGGAGCTCGGCACGGCCGGTGATGCCGGGCAGCCTGCAATCGGTCATGTGGAGCTGCGCGACGTGGCGTTCGCCTATCCCTCGCGACCCGACCTGCCGGTATTGAGCGGCATCACGCTCGATGTCCCGGCCGGAAGCAGCATTGCGATCGTGGGCCCATCCGGCGCCGGCAAGTCCACGCTCGCAGGATTGCTGATGCGATTCTACGAACCGGCAGGCGGCTCCGTCACGGTGGACGGCACGAACGCGGCGGACCTGCCGTTGAGCCGCTATCGCTCGATGGTTGCGATCGTCCCGCAGGACGTCACGCTGTTCGGCGGCACGATCGCGGAGAACATCGCATACGGCCGGCCGGACGCATCGCGCGAGGAGATCGAGACGGCGGCGACGCTGGCGAACGCCGCGCAGTTCATCGAGGGCTTCCCGGATGGCTACGACACAATCGTCGGCGAGCGCGGCGTGCAGCTCTCCGGCGGCCAGCGCCAGCGTGTTGCGATTGCCCGCGCCATCATCAAGAACCCGGTGATCCTGATCCTCGACGAGGCAACCAGTTCGCTCGACTCCGAGTCCGAACGGCTTGTGCAGGATGCGCTGGAGCGGGTGATGAAGAACCGGACAACGTTCATCATCGCGCATCGCCTGAGCACGATCCGCAATGCGGACAGCATCGCCGTGCTGCATCACGGCATCGTCACCGAAACCGGCACGTACGACGAGCTGCTGGAACAGGGAGGCATCTTCGCGCGCCTGGTTGCACTGCAGAATCGTGTGGGCGACGATCTCATCGATACCGAGGCAGCGTAGGAATGCACGGGATGCCTGCGCCGCTCCCTTCCGATTGTGCCCCGAAGAATTGATGGGGAGATGCTTGGGTTCGTTGACATATGCTATATTTGACCCCGTCTAACACTCTGCGACCAGACGATGGAGGGCTCGCATAATGGTATTGCAGCGGTCTTGAAAACCGCCGGGCGCAAGCCTGTGGGGGTTCGAGTCCCTCGCCCTCCGCTTCTACCTCATCTCACCCCGGCACACATGGTTCGTTGCCGGAGGGGCGTCTCAACAACCTCAGATTCCCTAGGGACCGGATTGTCGAAGATGGTGCGGGCTTGCACAACCGAAGGCCGCGCACGGATGCTATTGCCTTTGGCTCCTCGTGAACGAACGGACTCCATGAAGCAACTCCCGATGAAGCCGGCGCTTTCCGCCCTTCTCCTTTTCCTGTCGGTCGCGGCGGCCGGCTGCCTGAGTGCCGACCACAAGGAAGTAATTCTCACTGTCAAGCCGGACGGTTCGGGCAGCGGCCGGGTTGTCTTTCATGACATCGTCTCCATGGAAGAGGGTGGCAAGGATGTCTCGGTGGCCGATTACACGGAGTTGATCAGCACCTACTACAAGGGGCGCAAGTTCGAGGACTATTATCCGCAGTACTCGAACTTCAAGAAGAGACTCTTCGAAGAGGATGGAAAGCTGAGCGGCGAGATCACGTTCGACTTCGGCAATTACGAGGATGCAGGGCTCTTTCGCTACAAGGGGCAGGGCCCGTGGATGTACCACGTGGGTGTGAAGTCGGAGTTCGCCGCCGAGCGCTACGATACCAGCAACGGTACGCTTGGAGGCGAAACGATGCCGGTGGTGTTCTGGCCGGCCGAGACTCACGAGTTCCGCATCAGCTCACACTACGATCGCTCCGACGCAACCGTGCGGCGGCTGCTCTCGCTCTTCACACGCATCGGTACCGAATAGGAATCAGACATGCGGGTGTCGGAATTTCTCGAAGCATTTCATCGCGAGCTTCCGCTTGGCCTCGCCATGCCGGACGATCCGGTTGGCGTGCAGGTGATGGTTGAGGATCGCGAACTGGGCGGGGTTGCGATCGCCTATGAGATGAACGAGCAGGCAGCCGATGAGGCAGCGGCGACCGGAGCGGAACTGGTGATCGCCTTTCATCCGCTCATATATCCGTCGGTCCGTCGTCTTACCCCGGAGTCGCGCGTGGAGCGCACGGTGATGCGGCTGGTTCAGCGGAATCTGACGCTCGCAATCGTTCATACGGCATTCGATGCGCATCCCGAGGGAACGAGCACCCTCCTGGCTCGCGCGCTGCGGCTGGTGGGGATACGCCCCCTCGTTCCGAACCCGGCCCTTCCGGGGGCAGGCATGGGCGCGATCGGCGAGCTTCCGGAGGCGCAGAGCATCGAGGAGTTCGCTCGGACGCTGCGGGCGGCATGCAATGCGCCCGCGGTTCGCGTATCGACCGATCATCACGCCGATGCTCGCACGATACGAACCGTTGCGGTAATTGGAGGAAGCGGCATGAGCTTCTACGATCATGCCGTCACCGCGGGCGCCGATGCGCTCGTGACAGCAGATGTACGCTATCACGGCTTTCATGCCGCGAATGACCGCATACCCGTGCTCGATCCGGGTCATGCGGAATCGGAACGGTTTGTTGTGGAGGGGATCGCGGCGCTCGTTGCACGCGTCTGCCGGCATCACGGGTTCGATCTGCGAACGGTGTTACTGGCCGGTCCTACCAACCCGGTCCGCTTTGTCATCTGACGAAAGAAGGATAGATTTTACGACTGTGATTTCAATGGAGGCAATACACGTGGAAGAGACACTTCGCATTCTGTACAGGCTGCAGCAAGTTGACCTCGAACTGGACGAGTTGAGCGAGGGCGAGGGCGACCTCCCCACGGAGGTGGAGGCATTGCGGCAGAAGATCGAGACGCTTACCGCCTCGATTGCTGCCGAGGAGGAAAAGTTGCACGCACTGCGGGAGTCGCGAGCCGGCTCCACACAGTCGATTCAGGACCTTCGCGAGCGTGTCCGCATGCTGAACGAGCGCCTGCGCACCGTTCGCAACAACAAGGAGTACGAAGCAACCACCAACGAGATTGCCACGGCGGAGGTGGACCTGCAGACGATGGAACGGTCCATGACCACCTTCAACACGCAGGAGGCGAACTTCATCCGCGACATCGAGGGCCTCACGCGCCAGCGCGAGGAGTGCACGCGTGAATTGGAGGAGAAGAGCGATACGCTCTCGGCCATTCACGATACGAACGCGGACGAGGTCTCCGAGCTGCGCGCCGCCCGCGAGGCGTTGCAGGCCCAGTTGAACGGCGACCTTCTGAAACGCTACAGCCACATCCGCAGCGCCTACAGCGATGCTGTGGTGAAGGTGCGCAAGGGAGCCTGCTCCGGCTGCTATCGTGCACTGCCGCCGCAGATGCTGGTGGAGATGCGGAGACTGGAGCAGATCTTCACCTGCGAGAACTGCGGCCGCCTGCTTGTCGACGAGGAGGTCGCCGCGTCGATGACCACCGTATAGGGCACAACCTTCGCGTGCCGAATGTTCCTTGACATTATCCGGAGTGCGTCGGGCAGCCGCCTTCAGCCACGGCTGGGGGAGGAACGTCCGAACTCCACAGGGCAGCGTGCCAGCTAACGGCTGGGCGCCCAATCCGTTGCGGTTTCGATCGCAGCGGAGAGGCGACGGAAAGTGCAACAGAAAGGATACCGCCCCGGCCTGCCATCGGCCGGCCGGGGTAAGGGTGAAATGGTGAGGTAAGAGCTCACCGCGTATCGGGTAACCGGTGCGGCAGTGCAAACCCCACGCGGAGCAAGGCCAAATAGGGCGTCGCCGGAGCTGCCCGCTCCATGCATGTTCCTCACGGAACGCTGCTGCGGCGCCGGGTAGGCTGCTCGAGGGCGCGAGCGATCGCGCTCCCAGATAAATGGCTGCCTCCTTCCTGCTGCGGCAACACCGTGCAGGGAGCAGACAGAATTCGGCGTACAGACGCGCTTCGGAAAATGTCGGGTGCTTGCGGTACAGGCTTCACCCTCCACCAACCATGGATATCTCATCCACTCTTCGAAGCTGCGGGATGCGCAATCTGCTCCTGGCGGTACTGCTCCTCACCGCAGCGCTCAGCTTCATCTCTCCCCCCTACCCGAACGAGCTTCTTCTCCAGCACATCCCGACGCTTCTCGGCACCGGCCTCCTTGTCTGGTACGAGCGGAGGTTCGGCATGAGCATGCCAGCCTTCTCCTGTTCGATAGCATTCCTGTTTCTGCATGTCGTCGGCGCACGATGGATCTATTCCTATGTGCCGTACGATGCATGGTTCCAGAGTCTGTTCGGGTTCACGATCAGCGGGGTGTTCGGCTTTCACCGGAATCACTACGATCGCCTGGTGCACTTCTGCTACGGCCTGCTTCTCTCGAACGTAGTGCGGGAGATCGCGCTCCGGCGTTTCGGGCTGCGCCCCGGCGTTGCCCGATTCATCGCGGTGGAGTTCATCATGGCGAGCAGCATGCTGTATGAACTGTTCGAATACCTGATCGCGGTACTCCTCTCGCCGGAGTCCGCGGAGGCATACAACGGGCAGCAGGGGGATATGTGGGATTCGCAGAAGGACATGGCGCTCGCAATGTTCGGCGCCCTGCTGACGATCGGAATCGTGTGGCTGCGCGAACGCCGCGCCGCCGCACGCGCAGGCCGCCCGACGGCCACGGAGCCACCCACCTTATCGTTATGAGATAATCACCCGCCCCTGCCCGCCGGGAGCCAACTTGCTGTTGCCGGTTGCCCGGCACGGTCGGATATTGCGCCTCACTCCGGCAATGCGCTGGCTTGGCACGGCGCAGACATCCGCATTTCGAAGAGAACCCGACTACACGACCGACAATGTCCCGACTCGAGACGATGCTTGGCTTTCTTGAGCACGATCCGAACGACAGCTTCGCGCGCTACGCGGTGGCGCTGGAATACATGAGCCTGAAGGATTTCGATCGCGCGGCGGAATACCTGAAGGAGCTCCGCGCACGCGATCCGGAGTACGTTGCCACATACTATCAGCTGGGCCAGGCATTCACCGCACTCGAGCAATGGGACGCCGCCGAGGAGGCCTACCGCGCAGGCATTGCGGCAAGCCGTTCCGCGGGCGATCTGCATGCGGCAGGCGAGCTCGAAGCGGCACTGGATGAACTGGACACACTACGATGAACCGCTCATGACCGGCGACGAAATCCTGGAGATACTGCGCACGACGGGTGCGATCGTGGAGGGGCACTTCGAGCTTCCCGACGGTCTGCATACGGCTGCGGTTCTTCGCACGGTGAAGGCAACACAGTTCGCGCCGTTCAATCGCAAGCTCTGTTTCGAAATCGTCCGTCACTTTCTGGAACTGGATATTCACGTGGTGATCGCTGCGGGCGCGGACGCAGTGCCGGTTGCAGTGGAGGTGGGCCGCCAGCTGGAAGCGCGCGCGATATTCGTTGTATCGTGCAGCGATATGCCCGCCCTGCATCCGGGCTTCGAACTGCACGAAGGGGAACGCGCGATCGTGGTGCAGGGAGTTCTGCGGCACGACACGGAGATCGACGGCGTGGAGGCATTGGTGCGCAAGGCGAACGCCCGCCTGATCGGCATCGGCTCGATCATCGACGCGCGGCAGTCGCGGCGCCGGTACACGGTGAAGGATGTCGCGGCAATTCAGCTTTCACCCCCCGTGCATCCGGTGGACGCGTGCCCTCTCTGCGCTGCGGGAACGGAGCTGATGCTTCCGAATTGAACGGCGGCGAGCGCGGCCGTTCACGTTTCGTCCGGGCGCTCCGCGGCCAGACGGCGGGTGAGGTCCGCAAAGGCGTCGAACAGCGGCAGAAGCGACGGCTGCACCGCGGCAATGGCATCGCGCTGCGCACGAACCACGGCCTCGTCTCCCCGAACGATCGGGCCCGTGAGCGCACGCCCTGCGCCTGCAACGGCAGCACGTTCCAGGCTCTCGCGCATATATCGCGCAACGATATCCCGGCTCATCGCCGGATCGATGCCGGCGCGCCGGTACAGTTCCTCGGCTGCCGCAAACAGCGTTACGGAGTAGTTGGAAGCCATGGAGGCGGCTGCATGATAGAGTGCCTGGTGTTCTTCGGCCACCATCACCGGCCGCGGCTCGATGCCGTGCAGAAGAGAGAGCACGAACTCAGCGGCCCCCGGATCGTTCGATGATATTCCCCACACCAATCCTGGTGAGATGGCCTCCTGGCCGGTGAAGGCGCCGTTGGGGTGCAGAACCATTGTTCGCGCACCGCGCGCTGCGAAGGGATCGAGTACGGCTCGCGATGTTGCGCCTGAGGAGTGGACAACGGCAACGCCCTTCCAACTCTCACGCAGCGGCGCAAGCATTGCGGCAACCCGTGCGAGCGCCCCGTCCGCGGTTGCAATCCAGAGCACATCCATTCCGGCATCGGCAAACCGCACCGGATCGACAGTGGCGAGCGCCGGATCGAGTACTCCCGGCAGCGAAGGCGCAGCGCTTCGCACGAGCACCGTCTGCACCTGATTCGGAAACGTCCGGATGATGGCGCGGGCCAGACGTCCGGATCCGACGAGCGCGAGCCGTGGAGACGCAACGCCCGTACTCATTGGTTGCTGGATCAAGCCACTCCCTCCGCTCCCGGCATATTTCGTCGGCGTGGAACGACGCAATGCCGAGGCTCGAATTGTGATCGGTTACAATTATTGTTCGTCGTTTGAATACGAACAAACGTATTTTAGCCGGTCAAATTAACGATGCATTGCCCTTACGGCATCACACGGGCACTGCAGATATCAATCAATCACAAACAGATTCACACATGAAGACGCGCGCGTTCCTGCTTACTGCGCTCCTGGCTACCGGCCTTGTTTTCACGGCCTGCAAGAAGGACAAGGCTCCCGAGGGTGAGATGAAGAGCGGTGACTCCGCTGCTGCCCCGGCTGCCACTCCGGCCGCTACGCCGGCTCCGGCAACTTCCGCACCGGCTACGGCTGACACCAACCATGCCGCTCCGGCAACGACCGCTCCTGCAACCACGGCCCCGGCCGACACGACGCACAAGAGCGACGCCGCCAAGCCGGCCGACACGACGAAGCACTAATCGTTGCACCGTCTAGACAGTGTGAACAACCCTCGCCCGCAGTATGCGGCGAGGGTTGTTTCGTTTCAGCCGGTTGGAAAGAGAGCTGTGGCCGCACGCTGTGTGCGCCGTCACCGCCAGCTGCCGGTTGAACTACCGTATTGCCACAGAGAGTTCAACAACGACCATCTGCCGGACCTGCCTCAGTGCTCCACCAGCACACCGGCCCGCGTTGTGGACGTTCCGTTGATCAACTGCAGCCAGTAGATACCGGTTGCAAGGTCGCGGGAATCGAACAGAGCATGATACGATCCCGGCCCCACCTCGTCATCGAACAGCCTGCGCACCACTCGCCCATTGCCATCCAGCAGCAGCAGCACCGCCCTCCCCTTCTCCAGCGCACTGAACTCCACATCGGCCGCGTCCCGAACCGGCATCTCTCGCAGAGCGATGCGTGCAGCGGAAGCGGTCTCGAGCAGCCTTCTGCCGCCGTTGGTGCAGACGCCGAGCAGAACGAAGGAGCCGGCAATCGTATCGTGCAGCGGAAGCACGGCAGCCGTTCGCGCACGCTCCACCACGGCGTCGCCGAACAGCAGCGATGTGCTGTCCGCATCACCAAGCATCGCGCGGGCATGAAGTGTTGCAACGATGCCGGTGTCCGGCATCAGCCCGCGTGCCTCCAGCATCACCTCGCGGTCCGTACCGTTGAAAGCACTGCCGGTGATCGAGGCCGTAATGCCCGGGCCCCCCTCCGCCTCCACCGGCAACAGCAACGTCCTGTTGAATCGCAGCCGCGCGCGCACCAGAAGCGTATCGTCCACAACGGCATTCGGCCCCTGCTCGATCATCAGCCGCACATCCACGGAGCTCCCGACAGCGGCGCTCGTCCGTTCCAGACGAAGCACCGGCTGCGCACGCTCCTCCACCAGCACTGCGGTGAGCGCCACCATTGCGGAGTCCGCGCAGGGCGCATCGATATGAACAGTCGCGGCTCCGTTCAAACTGTCCGCCAGCGTCGCGGGCTGATACTCGATCCGCACCTGCACGGAATCACCGGGCTGCACCACGGTGGTCGGCGAGGGAGCAACGATGTGGGCGCCGCCGGCTGCGCCCCCAAGTGTCAGGTTGCCGATGGTGCACGGTAGCGCGCCGTGATTGACCAGCCAGACCGAACCGCTTCGCGTTTCTCCAATGGCGACGGTGTCGAAATCGATCCCCGGTGAGGAGAGCGCCACACGGCCTGCATCGTGCGCGCCGGCCAATGGAACCGCGATCCGCCTGTTGCACGGCAGCGAGAGAAACAGCACCGTATCGGCATACGCTCCGGAAGCGGTTGGATGGAATCGCACCGCGAGTTCCAACGAGTCGCCCGGCGCGAGAACAGCCGGCAGCGGCGGCGCCAGCTCGAAATCCGCGGAGAGCGCGCGATCCAGCACAACGGAGTCCGGCACATCACCGCTGTTGTGCAGCATGATATGCGCCACGGCAGTCGTATCGCAGAACGACAGGATGCCGAAGTCCACCATGCTCGCATTCGAGGCAAGCTCAACGGCGTTGCGAACGCCGCTCAACGGAACAACGAGCATGGAGTCGCAGCCCGGAACGCGTATTCGAATGCTGTCGCCGATCGAACCACGTGCATCGGGCGGCATGCTCACCGTGATCCGCATCGTGTCGCCGGGAACATACGGCCCGCTGCGGTAGGTCAGCGTCGCCGAGGCGGGGTGCGTGGTGGCCGCATCGATCTCACCCAACGTGATGGAGCTCTCGTTGACAACCTCCAGCACCGTGCCCGGCAGCGCGTCGCAGCCGTTCGTGACGCCGAAGTCGATGGAGTTCACGAGGGCCCGGAGGCGAAGCGTGTCGTTCCGAACGTCAAACGGAACGTTGAGCGTGATGCCGCTCCCACCGGACGACTCCACCGTAAGCCCGCCATCGCGCGCGCCGAGCGCGCCCGGCGTGTAGAGGACGCGTACCACCACACTGTCGCCCGGAGCGAGGGTGCGTCCGGCGACGGAGTCCAGCAGGCGGAACTCCGACGCATCGGCTCCTTCGATGAGCCCACGATCGAAATCCAGCGGCACATCGCCGTGATTCCCGAGTGTGATGCGGAGCGTGTCCGGCTCCTTCGGCGGGCAGAGCATCCGAACCGGCGCCGGGCGCCCGATTGTCAGATATGCACGCTTGCGCCGTTCGGCGGTGAGCGTATAGGTCCATGTATCGGAGCAGCCGGCGATTCCGAAGCGAACGCTTCCGCCATAGGAGCCCTCCGTCATCTCCGAAAAACGGAGCACGATCGAAACGCTTTCTCCGGGTGCCAGCACATAGGGGAATGCGGGGGCCTGAACGCTGAATGCCGGCGACGTGAGCAGCGGCACCGTTACGGTGATGGGCGTGGTGCCGTGATTGGTAAGCGTGATGATGCGATCAACCGATGGTATCGCCAGCGGAAGAATGCCGAAGTCAATCGTAGCACCGGAGGGGGGAACAACCTGCGGCGAATTCGCACCGACGTTGACGGAGATCACCCCCAGCCGCTGCCCGCATGTTCCTCCCCCCTTCACGATCACATAGCCGCGGCCGGCATCCGGGCCGCCGAGCAGGTTTTGCAGCCGCAGGCGAACCGCCAGCTTCCCCCCGGACGGCAGGGTTGCGGGAAGCCCTGGATTGGTTGTGATGCTCCCCGTGAGTGCGCCGCCGAACATTATGGACTCCGCACTGAGCGGATCGGCGGCAAGATTGGAGAGCGTGATGGTTGTGTCCAACGTGTCGTGGCACGTGGTCTGCGCCAGGTCGAATGCCCCCAGCGGATACGGGCGCACCACCGGCGAGGGGGTGTAGCCGTACGCATCGGCTGCGGAGTAGCCGTACAGGAGCAGACCGAGGGAGTCCGGTGATTCCACCGTATGATCGCCGGGCCCGAACTCCTGGATGCCGATCGTGAAGCCGCCGCTCTGCATGCGCCGTGTCCAGACCGGCGGGGCGCCGTCGATCACGACGCCGGCTTCGTCCGCGGCAGGCATCATCACGCTCGCAAAGTGGCGCCAGCCGACGGCAGGGCCGGCGTCCGTGCGCGGCGCCATGGATGGTATCGCGAAACGATACGAGTGCGTCCACTGATCGAACGGCGGCACCGTCACCATCGAGGGATCGCCGTAGGCCTGCGATCGATCCTGCAGCCCCTGCGACGTGCTGGTGATGAACTGTTGAACCAGCACGGGATTGCTGGCCGTGATCTCGTAGATCGTATCCAGCAGCGCGGTGAACCGCTCCCCCGGGCCGATCACGATCGGGTCGCCGCTGACATGCACGATGGTCCCGGCACACCGCGCAATCACCGATACATAGGCCAGCTGCTGGCGTTGAAGCGGGCCGGCAACGAAGTGCGTTCCCCATGCATCCACGTGCGGCAACGACTCCAGCAGCGGGTTGCACGTATGCTCCACACCGGCGATGATGTCCGCACAGACGGAACCGCCGGCCACGGCACACGGCCTGTCCGCCACGATCGTCGTGCCGGTGAGTTCCACGTTCGACGATGCCGATGTCAACGTCTGATAGACATCCCCTCGGTTCAACCGGACCGTATAGGGCACGCCGGCACCATGGCCGTCGCGCGTCGGATTTGAAGGCGTGATGGTAACGGTGGTTCCATCGTGCACGCCAATTACGGCAAGCATATCGCCATCCGTGGTTGCGTTGGAGGAGGCCGCCATGTACTCGAAGCCCAGGAGCGAATCGGGAATCACCGCGAACGCCTCGGAGGCAAAGCTGCGATCGAGCATGAGCGTTGCAGTGATCGGCGCGTCGCTGGTGATCTGAATCGTCGAGCGGAAGATGCCCGGCAGTTCGGTGAGCATCACACGGGCGGAATCCAGGATCACCTCCTCGGAGATCCCGGCCGCGACCGGAATTACGTCCGTGGTTCCGGTGGAGGAATACAGAAGCCGGACGGTAGTGCCCGATGTGCTCGTGAGGAGAAGGCGCGGCCGCGGCGGAATGTAGTTGTTCGCGATCGAGGTGTACGGAACAGTCAGCACGAACGAACGCCCCGAGCCCGCGATCTGGGCGATCGCCCCGGTGCCCATGATGGAAAGCAGCAGGAGAACGGCGGGAAGGATGCGAAGCGTACGCTGAATCATTGATCGAGGGGTCTTGAAGATCTGCTCGAAATGATACGACAACTCCGCGGTTCCCGCAGCGTTAAAAGGACCGAACATCCCCCTTCGAAACCGGGAAGCGCAGCCAGCCGGCCGCGCTTCCATGGCATTCACCGGGTATGCGCATCCCGGGATCCGCGGATTGCCGCGAACGCGCCGTTCGCTACGGCCCTACGCGTTTGACGGTGTTCCGCAGAGTGCCCAGCAGATCGATCTCGCATTCCACCACATCCCCATCCTTCAGCCACCAGTTGTCCGAGATCTTCGATCCGTTCAGTTCCAGGAAGCAGCCGGTGCCGACGGTGCCGGAACCGATCACGTCCCCCGGATAGAGCGTTACACCGTACGATGCCCGCTCCAGAATCTGCGCGAACGTCCATGTCATATCGCGCAGGTTGCCGCGCGAGACCTCCGTGCCGTTGACACGCGTGGCCATCGCCAGATCGTAGCGCTCGCCGCTCTCCCCCGGAATACGCCGGGCCGCCAACTCGTCGCGTGTGGCCAGATACGGACCGATGGAGGTTGCGAAGTCCTTCCCCTTCGCCGGCCCCAGGCTCAGCTTCATCTCCTCCATCTGCAGCGCACGGGCGGACCAATCGTTCATCACCGTATAGCCGGCGATGTATTCGTCGGCCTCGGAGGCCTTGATATTCCGCCCTTCCCGGCCGATCACGATCGCACACTCCAGTTCGAAGTCCAGCCGGTTCAGATGCAGATCCTGCACTGCTACGTCGCCGGGGCCGGTGACGGCCTGATGGTTGGTGAAATAGAATACCGGGAACAGATCGAACTCCGGGATCATCTCCACACCGCGATTGCGCCGCGCCGCCTCCACATGCTGCCGGAACGCGTAGCCGTCACGCATCGACGTGGGGCGCGGGATCGGTGCAAGCAACACCACGTCGCTCACGAGTGCTCCCTTCGCCTGCATCTCCGCATCGGTTGCGGCGGCCTCCACCACGGAGCGCGCCTGGCTCATTCCCCCTTCGCCGCGCTGGAGAAGCTCCAGCACCGAAGCAACGTTCATGGCGTCCTGAAGATCCACGATGCGGTCGCCGACGATGGCGCCCGGCCGGCCGGCCGCTGCGGACTGGCCGCGTGTGACATAGGTGACGAGTTTCATCTGTTGGTAGAATGGTTGCCGGCTGCAGGCCCGGTTCCAGCCGGTGTAGGTGAGGTTGTTGATTGATTCAGTAGAACGCCACGAGCAGCGCGTATCGTGCGATCCGCACGCCGAACGCCGTGACGACGAAGAAGGCGAGCTGCACCCGCATCACGCCGGCAACCAGCGTGAGCGGATCGCCGACAATCGGAAGCCATGAGAGGAGAAGACTCCACTTCCCATAGCGCTCGGTCCACGCAACGGCGCGGCGCCCGCCCCGGCCGGCCATGGCGCGGCGCAGAACGGTCTCGCCGCTCCTGCGTCCCAGCCAGTAATTGAAGGATACTCCCAGGCAGTTCCCCGCCGAAGCCCAGAACAGTGCCTCGATCGGCGGCAGTCCGGCGCGCAGCGCAGCATAGAGTGCCACCTCGGAGCTCAATGGGACCAGCGTTGCAGCGACGAACGAGATCACGAAGAGGCCGGGGCCGCCGTAGGATGTTATGATGCCGTGGATGTCGCCCATGAAGACCGGCCAATATACAGGCCGCGGAGCGAATGGCGATGAATTGGAATGAGGCGGTGTCCGGAGACAGGTTCGCGGGAGCGCAACGCGAACCCGCGGCAACGTTGTCCGCTGTCGCGGGCTCCGGATCGGGAACGAAGCCGTCACCGGCGTGATGCGGTAACCGGCTCCGGCGATTGCTACCCTCCCTTCCCCGTACGCTTTGCCCTGGGGGCGAGGTCGACGGCTGTATCGCTCTGCCGTATCTGCGTCAGATAATATTCCTGCACGTTGAACGGCGCCTCCGTACCATGGCGCCGGCGCCGGCGATAGGTGCCGTCGGACTGCAGCTCGCGCGACTTCACGTTGTCGCGAAGGTAGGTAAGAAGTATCTCCTTCAGGCGCTGCCGGTTCGCGGGATCCTCCACAGGGAACACCAGCTCCACACGGCGATTCAGGTTGCGCGGCATCCAGTCCGCCGAACCAAGGTAGATCTCCTCCTGGCCGCCATTTGCGAAATAGAAGATGCGGCTGTGCTCCAGGAAGCGGCCCACGATCGAGAACACACGGATATTCTCCGAGATGCCCTCCAGCCCGGGCCGCAGGCAGCAGATGCCACGGATGATCATGTCGATCCGCACGCCGGCCTGCGAGGCGGCGTAGAGCGCGCGAATCACCTCGTCATCCACCAGTGCGTTCATCTTCACGATGATCCTTCCGGGCGATGACGCGGAGTGCTGCTCGATCTCGCGCTGGATCATCGCAAGGATATGTGCGCGCAGCGTGAGCGGCGCCATCACCAGCTTCTTCCACTCAGACGGCGAGCCGTATCCGGTCAGATAGTTGAAGAGATTCACGCTGTCGTAGCCGAAGTCCGGATTGGCAGTGATCACACCGACATCGGTATAGATCCTCGCGGTGGTAGGATTGTAGTTGCCGGTGGCGAGATGCAGGTACGTGCGGAGGCTTCCGGTATCGTCCTTGCGCACCACCATGGAGATCTTGCAATGCGTCTTCAGGCCGATCAGGCCGTAGACCACGTGCACGCCGGCCTGCTCCAGTTGCTTCGCCCAGACGATGTTGTTCTCCTCATCGAAGCGCGCCTTCAGTTCCACGAGCGCAGTCACCTGCTTGCCGTTCTCCGCGGCCTCCACCAGCGCCGCAACCACGGGCGAATCGCCGCCGGCGCGGTAGAGCGTCTGCTTGATCGCGAGCACCTTCGGATCGCGTGCGGCCGCACGGATGAAGTCCACGACGTTCGAGAAGGAATCGTACGGATGATGAAGCAGCACATCGCCGGAACGAATCACCGAGAAGATGCTTCGCTCCTCGTCGCGAAAGCTATCCAGCACGCGGCTGTTGAAGGGACGATCCTTCAGGTCCCGATAATCGAGCCGGTAGAGCTGCATGAAGTCCACGAGATTGCGCGGCCCGGTGGTCTCGTAGACATCGATCGGCTCAAGGTCGAGCGACTCGCGCAGAATCTCCCGCACATGCGCCGGAGTCCGGGAGTCCACCTCCAGCCGCACGGCCTCGCCCCACTTGCGCCGGCGCACCTGCTCCTCCATCATCGTCATCAGATCCTCGGCCTCGTCGTCCGCAACCTCGATGTCCGCATCGCGCGTCACGCGGAACGTGTGCGCCGCGTTCACATCGAGCCCGGGGAAGAGCGCGCCCGCATTGGCTGCAATCACCTCCTCCAGAAGCACGAACTGGTCGCCGGGCTCATCGGGAAAAACCTTGATGAACCGGCTCAGCACGGAGGGAACCTGCACCACCGCGAAGTGGAATTCGCTCTCGTGAACGTGCTTGCGCGGATCGCGCACGATGAGCGCCAGGTTCAGGCTCCGGTTCAGCAGATGCGGAAACGGATGGCCGGGATCGATTGCGAGCGGCGTCAGAACCGGCAGCACTTCCTGCATGAAGTTGACATGCAGGCGCTCCTGCTCCGAGACCGGCAGCTTGTTGAGCGGATGAAGAACGATGCCGGCTGCCGCAAGCTTCGGAAGCACATCCTGCGTGAGCATTCGCCCCTGACGCATCAACAGCGGGCGCAGGCGGTCGGCGATCGCACGGAGCTGCTCCTGCGGCGTCAGGCCGTCCGGCGGAAGTTCCACAACGCCAACCGATACCTGTTCCTTCAGGCCGGCAACGCGGATCATGAAGAATTCATCGAGGTTGGTCGAGAAGATCACGAGGAACTTCAGGCGCTCCAGCAACGGGTGGGTTTCATCGGCCGCCTCCTCGAGCACGCGCTCGTTGAAGTCGATCCAGCTCAACTCACGATTGATGTAATACTGGGAGTGCCGAAAGTCTGTTCGAATCGGCTCCGCTTGAACGGGAACAGGAATGATCTCAGCCATTGCTTTGAGGATCCACGGGGGCGGACGCGGGCTTCATCAGGGCCGCGCGAAGGGATGTTGTTCCGGGTTCAGGTGCAGCAGGCCAAGGCAGGCGCAGCCTGGATGAAAAAAGGAACTGGTAGTGCCTAAGCTAGCGCTTGCGCCCGGAGGTGACAAATTATGTTTCTCTGACTCTGTTCTGGAAATCACGCGGGGTGCAGCCTGCAACGCATCGCCATACGAATTCATATGTTGCATGCCGACCCGGCCCGCCTTTCGGCAGCAAGCCGTTCCCTTCGTTCGTTATTCATCCCATCGGAGAAATACCATGGCACAGAGTGTGAACCCAATCCCCGAAGGCTATCTCGGCATAACGCCCTACATCACCGTTCGCGATGCCGCCAACGCAATCGAGTTCTACAAGAACGCATTCGGTGCAACGGAGACCATGCGCATCATGCAGCCGGATGGACGCGTCGGCCATGCGGAGTTGACGATCGGTACGGCGCCGATCATGCTCTCCGACGAGTTCCCCGAGCATGGAATAACAGGCCCTCAGACATTGGGTGGAACGCCGGTGACGATGCATCTCTACGTGGAGGATGTGGACGCGTTTGCCGAGCGCGCCGTTGCCGCAGGCGCAACGCTCCTGCGGCCGGTGGCCAACCAGTTCTACGGAGACCGGGGGGGCAAGCTCCAGGATCCATACGGCCATGCGTGGTGGGTGGCGACGCATGTGGAGGACGTTTCGCCGGAGGAGATGCAGCGCCGGGCCGGCGAGGCAAACGGGTAGCGACATTCAACGGACGATCTGCGCGCGATGGCAGCCCTGCCACCTACGAGAAACCATTCGCGTCGCAGCGGTCGCAGTTGCCGCACGGCTTCTCGTCGTGAAAGCCGAAGTACTTCTCGATGAAGACACGCCGGCAGCTTTCGCCGCGGAAGTATTGCACCATCGAGAGGAGCTTCCGGTTGTCGCGCTCCAGCTTCTCCTCCATCCGCTCCTCGTCCTCCAGCTGCGGCGGCAGTTCGGCAACAACCCGCAGGTCGCGATCCTCCAGCGTTCCCTCGGTCACGCCGTAGCGATCCAGCATGCCGAGCGCCGTCTCCAGGCGGAAGTCGCGGCGGTTCTTGAAGTTCAACTGCTCGCGCAGATATTCCGGACCGAGCGTATTGACGTCGTTGCCTGTTCCCTCCAGTATCCCGAACAGCCTGGCATAGAAGCCGGCGTTCGGGTTGGACCACTTGATGAAGTCCATCTGGATGGCGAGATCCTCCTGGCTGTAGAGGAGCATGCAGAGCGCATCGAGTCCGTCGCGGCCGGCGCGGCCGATCTCCTGGTAGTACGATTCGATGGAGGCCGGCACCTCCGCATGAACGATGAAGCGGATATCCGGCTTGTCGATCCCCATGCCGAAGGCATTCGTTGCAAGGATGAGATCCTGCTCGCCGCGCAGGAAGCGGCGCTGCACGGCGCGGCGCGGGCCGCTCTGAAGCCGGCCGTGATAGACTCCGTGCCGGAAGCCCTTGTCCGCAAGCATCTGCGAGAAACGCTCCAGCGTCTGGATCAGCGAGAAGTAGATGATGCCGGACCCCTTGTACGTGCCGAGCACGGACCGAAGCGCCTCGAACTTCATCTTCTCGTCGAAGATCTCCTCCGCCTCCAGTCGCAGGTTGGGCCGGTCGATTCCGCGATGCACCAGCAGCACGTCGTCCGGCGCAAGACCCAGCTTCGCGATGATGTCGTGCTGAACGTCGGGCGTAGCCGTTGCGGTGAGCGCGATGGTAACCGGATCGCCGATCAACCTCCGGAACTCGCCAAGGCGCGAATAGTCCGGACGGAAGTCGTGCCCCCACTCCGAGATACAGTGAGCCTCGTCCACGGCCAGCAGCTCCACGCACGCAGCGCGGATGCGCTGTACGAACTCCGGCTTGCGGAATCGCTCCGGCGTTACGTAGAGCAGCTTGATCCTCCCCTCCACGAACGCCTCCAGCCGTAGCTCCCGCTCCTCCCGCGAGACGGTGGAGTTGATGAATGCGGCGGCCACGTTGCGGCGTCGGAGCGTATCCACCTGATCCTGCATCAGCGCGATCAGCGGGCTCACCACCAGCGTGCCACCTTCCAGACAGAGCGCAGGCACCTGGTAGCAGAGCGACTTGCCGCCGCCGGTCGGCATCAGCACGAGCGCGTGGCCACGCTCCTCGCCGATGCCGAGAACGCGCTGCACGATCCGCTCCTGAGCCGGACGGAATGAATCGAAGCCGAAGACGGAGGAAAGGACGGTGTTGGGATCGAGCATCGGAATGGATCAGGCCTGTTGGGGCGCCGGGATTGGGCCGGCCTGCTCCTGATCACGAACAGAAGGATCGGGTAGCCGGTGGAGGTCACCCTGCCCCAGCTCCCACACCACCGTACGTGCCGTTCGGCATACGGCGGTTCGTTAGAGAACTCAGGTTCCATACTATCAATGTGGAGAATGTGGCGGGCTTCCGCCTGCCGGTGCAC
>DASZRW010000069.1:0-73280 GCA_035549015.1 Kapaibacterium sp. (SeqCode) | reverse complement strand
TCCTTATCAAGCGCTCCCTGCACACGCGGGGATGATCCGGTCGACGATCTTCCGTTCTGATATCTCACAAGGCGCTCCCTGCACACGCGGGGATGATCCCAAGCGCCGTATTGCAGAGGCGAAGAAGCTTGCGCGCTCCCTGCACACGCGGGGATGATCCTCGAGTGTGGCGTATCTGGATCGACGACCTGATGCGCTCCCTGCACACGCGGGGATGAGAGGAACCGATCCTCCCCTCGTCGCGCCATCCTGTCCCACATGCCCGCTGCCCGGTGTCAGAGATTTCACGGGCGGTTGAACCCGGCAATCGTGCGGCAGGAGCGTGCCCGATGGTGCAACGCGCAGCTAATCTCTTGCACGCTCTCCCGCGGTTCTCCATCTTGGCCGCCTGCGGTACGGGCCGTTCCGAAACAATTACCTCTGTCATGAAGATCAGACTGATAACGCTTGCCTTCCTGCTCTCTCCGGTGGTGCTGCAGGGACAGATGCTGGACGGCGCCTTCTTCGGGAGTGTGGGGGCCGGGCTTGCCGCGCACGACAACGGAGCGTTCTCGCGGCGGCTGAAGCAGTACACGCCGCTCAGGCCGGGAGGGGAGGAGTACGTGTATCAGACGCGCGACTTCTCCACGGCGGGGACGGTGGTGAGCGGCTCCATCGGATGGATGTTCGGCGGCCGGTACGTGATCGGGGCCGCGGCGGAGCAGGTGAGCTATCCGGAGATGAACTCCATCAACGCGCCGGGCAATCCGCGCGATCGCTATCTGCTCGCCGCACAGGGGGCGGGGCTCGATTTCGGATATGCCGTGGTGAATCGTGCCGGCATGCTGGTCTATCCATACGGCCATCTGGGCTACTACGGCTACACGCTGGACTACACGAACAACCAGCCCACTCCCATTCCATTCTTCGAGGGGAGGCCGGTTGCATCCGGGGCGACGGCCACGTACACCGGCTCGGCGCCGCGCTGGGCGCTGGGTGTGAACATGGTGAAGTTCATCGGCGCAACGCCGGCTCCGGGCTCGCTTGCAATCACGGCGCGGCTCAGTTGGGGAATGATGTTCAGCCGTCCGGAGTGGAAGGAGCCGGGGGGGGATGTCGTGAACAACGGCGGCCTGACGCCCGGCTACAACGGCGTGGCGCTCACGATCGGCATCGGCGGCGGATTCAGCTGGTAGCCGCCTGCGCGCCGTCGCGAACCGGGATGCCGTTCCCGGAGGCCGCGATGGACGATGCCGAATAAACGATCCTCCCCTGCTTGCGCGTTATCACAATACGCGTCAACATGATCAGATGATATTCCGGACCCGCACCCCGATCGCCTTCCTGCTTCCCCTGCTGGCCCTTCTGCTCCCGGGCATTGCGGCCGGGCCGCTCTGCGCGCAGCCGGGCGTTCCGGAAAACCTTGCCGAGTACACCTCCTACGGCGACAACTACTTCCTCGAGATAGCAACGCTCCCGGGCCCCGCATCCAGCCGCGGGCGCGCCCTTGTCACCTTCCGCCTCTCGTACGATCTTCTCACCTTCCGGCGAACCACGCAGGCATACCGGAAGGGGGGCCTGTACGTTGCCACGCCCACGCTCTTCGTGGAGGCGGCCGGGCCGGACGGCGTGATCGTGGACCGCGCAAGCTGGCGCGACACCGCCCGCGTGCAGGAGTACGCCCGCACGAACTCCAAGACCGACTTCCTCTGCGGCTCCGTGGAACTGGCGCTGCGTCCCGGTCTCTACACGGTGAAGTACACGCTGGATGACGGAACCCCCGGCAGCGGCTTCACGCAGACCACGGCGCCGTTCGCGATGGATGACTTCAACTCCGTATCCCCGGCGATCGGCATGCCGATATTCATCCGGCGGGCCGTTGGCGACTCGCTGGTGCTGACGGCGATCGACGGCGCCGCGATGTTCGGCAGGCGGCTTCGTGCCTTCATCCCGCTCTCGAGTCCGGTTGTGCCGGAGAACCTTCGTTTCGAGGTGAGCACCGTCCCGAAGAAGGGGGAGGCCGCGCGCACGGTACGCACGGGCGATGGGACCATGCTGGGGCCGATGGTGGTGGAGCGGCCGCTGATGAGCGGCAACGACATCGTCTACCTCACGCGCCGCACGGACACCGGCCGCGTGTACGGGGCGCTGATCGATGCCTCCACGGACGACATGGACGTAGGGGATTATACGCTGGCGTTGACGTATCGGGCGGGGCAGAACTCCGTGACCGATACCTCGCGGTTCAGAATTCGCTGGGTGGAGATGCCGTTCACGCTCTCGAAGCCGGAGTACGCAATCCGCGCACTCTTCCCGATTGCGACCGACGAGACGATCGACGAGATGCTCTCCGGCGGCAGGGATGCGCAGCGGCGGGCCATCGATGCCTTCTGGGCGCCGCGCGATCCCACACCGGCAACCCGATACAACGAGGCGATGGCGGAATACTATCGCCGGGCGGACTACTCCTACTTCAACTTCCGGGGGATCGGCCAGAACGACGGCGTCTTCACGGACCGGGGGAAGATCTATCTGCTCTACGGCCCGCCGGCCGAGGTCACGCGCGACATGCAGCCCAACACCGCCCCCCGGGAGGTCTGGATCTACCGCCAGGGAGTTCGGCGCCGGTTCGTCTTCGTGGACGACGGGCGCAACGGCGATTACCGGCTGGTTGAGTATAACGATCTGTGAGCGTTTTGTGCGGGGAAATGCCATGCCGCTATATTGCACGATGGCAGTTGGCGTATGAACGCATCCAAAGCGCCTGGCTGACCAACATGTCGGCGCGCCTGTTACTGACCGTGCCGCACTCTGGCGAGTCCCCTCGTCTCGCTCCCATCAATGCTATTGCCGTTCTTCCATGAGCAGCAGCTTCGGACCGAACTCCGCCTACATCAACGAACTCTACTTCGAGTACCTCAAGAACCCGAACGCATTCGACGCGACATGGCGGGAGTTCTTTGCATCCTACGACCCCAACAATCCCGATGAGGCGGGGAATGAGCAGGGCGCGCAGCGGGTTGTAGCCGCGAGCAACGGCAACGGCCGTGTTGCCGCGGAGCCGGCTCCCGCGCGTCCGGCACGCGAGACGACGAACGGCGGTACCGCTCCGGCGGCGAAGCCGGCGGCAGCGCCGGCACCGGCACCAGCGGCCCAGCCTGCCCCGAAGGCCGAGGAGGCGAAGGCGCCCACGCCGATTCCCGAGGGGGCCCGGCAGTTGACCGGCATCGGCGCGCGCATCGTGCAGAACATGGAAGCCAGCCTCCAGATTCCAACGGCGACATCGTTCCGCGAGATTCCGGTGAAGCTGCTGGAGGAGAACCGCACGCTGGTGAACGGCTATCTGAAGGCGAGCGATCAGGGGAAGCTGAGCTTCACCCACATCGTGGGATGGGCGCTGGTGAAGGCGCTCGCGAAGTATCAATCGCTCAACAACAGTTTCCAGAACATCGACGGCAAGCCCTATCTGGTGGTGCGCCACGATGTGAACCTTGGTCTCGCCATCGACATCGAGCGCCCGGACGGCGGCCGCTCGCTGGTGGTGCCGAGCATCAAGCGAAGCAATCTCATGAACTTCCAGGAGTTCTTCTCCGCCTACGAGACCCTGGTTCGCAAGGCGCGCCGGAACGAGCTGACCCCCGATGACTTCATGGGAACCACGCTGACGCTGACCAATCCCGGAACCATCGGGACGGTGGCATCGGTCCCCCGCCTGATGGTGGGGCAGGGAACCATCATCGCCACCGGCGGCATCAACTATCCGGCCGCCTATCAGGCGATGGACGTGGAGACGCTCAGCGAGCTCGGCATCTCCAAGGTGATGGAGATGACCTCCACGTACGACCATCGCATCATCCAGGGGGCGGAGTCCGGGCTGTTCCTGGCCTATGTCCAGGAGCTGCTGATGGGGGGGGAGGAGTTCTACGAGGAGATCTTCCGCGACCTCAGGATCCCCTATCGCCCCCTCTCCTGGGCGCGCGACCGGCATCCCAGCATCTTCGGCAACAATCGCGACGAGGCCGTGGAGAAGCAGCAGCGTGTGTTCACGCTCATCTCCAGCTTCCGCCAGCGCGGACACCTCCAGGCCTATCTGAATCCGCTCGGCGAAACCATCGACTTCCAACCCGACCTCGATCCCTCCACCTACGGCCTCACGATCTGGGATTTCGACCGCACGTTCCAGACCGGGGGGATGGCGGGAATGGAGCGCGCCGATCTTCGCACCATCCTCTCGGTCCTGCGCGACACGTATACCCAGCGCGTGGGCGTTGAGTACACGCACATTCCGGACCTGGACCAGATGCTCTGGCTGCAGGAGACGATGGAGACCCGGCGCAACAGTCCCAACATGAAGCCGGAGCAGAAGAAGCGCGTGCTGCGCAAGCTGAGCGAGGCGGAGGGCTTCGAGAAGTTTCTGCAGACGAAGTATACCGGGCACAAGCGCTTCTCGATGGAGGGGGCGGAGACCACGATCCCGATGCTCGATGAGCTGGTGGAGCGCGCGGCGCTCGACGGCGTGAAGGAGGTGGTGATCGGCATGCCGCACCGCGGCCGTCTGAACGTGCTCGCGACGGTGATCGGCAAGAGCCCCGGCAAGATCTTCTCCGAGTTCGAGGACAACAAGGATCCCAACTCCGTGCACGGCTCCGGCGATGTGAAGTACCATCTCGGCGAGCGCGGCACCATCGTCACGGAGACCGGCGAGCGGATCACGATCCGGCTCTCCCCGAATCCCAGCCATCTGGAGGCGGTGAATCCGGTGGTGGAAGGGATGGTGCGTGCGCTTCAGGATCGGATCGGCGACGGCGGGTCCGCCAGGATCATCCCCGTGCTCCTTCACGGCGATGCCGCCTTCGCCGGCCAGGGCGTGGTTGCCGAGACGTTCAACATGAGCCAGCTTGACGGCTACCACACCGGCGGCACGATCCATCTGGTGGTGAACAATCAGATCGGCTTCACCGCATCGCCGCGCGACACCCGCTCCACGCGCTACGCAACGGACATCGCGAAGATGGTGGGCGCGCCGATCTTCCACGTGAATGCGGATGACCCCGAGTCATCCGTGTACGTGATGCGCCTGGCCTACGAGTATCGCCAGCGCTACAAGCGGGACGTTGTCGTGGATCTGATCTGCTACCGTCGCTACGGTCACAACGAGACCGACGAGCCGGGGTACACGCAGCCGCTGCTCTACGCGAAGATCAAGGCGCATCCTTCCACGCGCGTGGTCTACACCGATCGCCTGCTCCGCAACGGCACGCTGACGCAGCAGGAGGTGAACTCCTACGAGGATGAATTCAAGGAGCGCCTCGAAGGGTTGCTTGCCGCAACGAAGGCCCTGCCGCCTGCGCAGGATATGGGCGATCCGCTTCGTGAGGATGCGCTGAACCCGCATGCCACGTGGGGCAATCCGCAGACCGGCGTGCCGGACTTCATGCTGAACCACATCATCAAGGTGATCTCCAGCGTGCCGGAGGATGTCGATGCGCATGCGAAGCTCGTTGCGCAGTTCGAGAAGCGCCCGAAGCTCGCGCAGGAGGGGAAGATCGACTGGGCCTTCGCCGAGGCGCTGGCCTTCGGCTCGTTGCTGCTGGAAGGATTCCCCGTGCGCCTTTCCGGACAGGACTCCCAGCGCGGCACGTTCTCGCAGCGCCATTCCGTTCTGCACGACCAGAAGTCCGATGCGCGCTATGTGCCGCTGAACAATCTCGCGGAGACGCAGTCCCGATTCATGGTGTACGATTCCTCGCTCTCCGAGTACGCGGTGCTGGGCTTCGAGTACGGATACTCCGTTGCCGATCCCGATGCCCTGGTGCTCTGGGAGGCGCAGTTCGGCGACTTCGTGAACGGCGCGCAGATCGTGATCGACCAGTTCATCACCTCCAGCGAGGACAAGTGGGAGCAGACCTCCAGCGTGGTGCTCCTTCTGCCGCACGGCTTCGAGGGGCAGGGGCCGGAGCATTCATCCGCCCGCATCGAGCGCTTCCTTACGCTCTGTGCGGAGGACAACATCCGCGTTGCCTATCCGACCACCGCTGCGCAATACTTCCATCTGCTCCGCCGGCAGGCGAAGCAGGAGGTGCGCAAGCCGCTCGTGGTCCTGACGCCGAAGAGCCTGCTGCGCGATCCGGCTGCGGCTGCCTCCATGGAGGAACTGATCAACGGTGAGTTCAGGCGGGTCATTCCGGAGGTGGATCCCATCGATCCCGCCGGCGTGCGCCGCGTTGTGCTCTGCAGCGGCAAGGTCTACTACGATCTCGTCAGGGCCCGCCACGCGGCGAACCAGACGGACGTTGCGATCGTCCGGATCGAGAAGCTCTATCCGTTCCCGTCGGCCGAGGTGCGCGCCGAGCTGGAGCGCTACGCGCACGTGACGGATATCGTCTGGGTGCAGGAGGAGCCGAAGAACATGGGGATGTGGTTCACGCTTTCGGACTGGATCGCCGAGGAGTTGGTGGGGATGCAGAAGCTCTCCTTCCTCGGGCGTCCGGCATCCGGAAGTCCGGCCGCGGGGAGCATGAAGCGGCACCTCCGCGAGCAGGAGGAAATCGTGCGCCGCGCCCTCGGACGGCAGAATGGGGGATGAGTGAAGGGGTATGAATGATGGGTGATAAGCGTGCGTGGCGACGGCGTGCGGGCGATGAGGGTGGAGGTGATTGAAGGGGTTGCCGTGCGGCACGCTGCCACAGCATCGATGATTGCGAGCCGTGGGAACGTACAGGGTTTCACGGCTCGTCGCGTTTCGAATATCTTCTCAGTCTGAAGCGGGCCTCCGTCATTGTATCTGCGCCGCGAAATGAAATGGCGCCGTAGTATCGTGCCGCCGTTCGTACTTTTGCCGCCGGCCGCCACGCGCCGCGGGGCGTGGTTGCGCGGCCGATGCGAATTGTTCCGGCGAAGTCACTCAACTGGAGATGTACATGAAGAGTGGTATCCACTTCGCGGCGCTTCTGGCCGCGGCGACAGTGCTCTGGGCCGCGCCGTTGCACGCGCAGAGCCTGGAGGCCGATCAGGCCACGCCGTTCGACGACACCCTTCGCGCCCGCTTCGCACAATCCATCAGCGACGAGTTCGGCCAGATCGCGCTCCACTTCTGGGAGACGCGTCTGAATGCGTACAAGGTCCGCATCGACGAGGTCCTTTCGGGGCATGACCTGGCCCAGCTGGATGAACTGCGCGCGCGCTATGCGATCATGGTGGCGCGCATGCGGCAGATGAGCGAGGAGCGGGAGGGGCGGTATGCCTCGCAGGCTCGAGTAGGGGCGGTGGCTCCGGATACAGCGGTGGCCGTGGAGGCTGCAGTGAATGCGACAGCCGCCGATACCGCGGCGGTGCTTGAACCGGATGCCGGGGAGATCGCGCGTCGCGAAGCGGACGAGCAACGGACATACAGGGCACGCGAGGAACGTCGGCGCGATTCGTTGGAGCAGGTGCTTGCAGGCGGAGGGCCTGTTCCGTTCGACGGCGATGACGAGGAGGGGATGCCATCCGGATATCAGGACCTGATGGAGTTGCCCGCGATTGCACGCTGGCTGGCACGCGATTATCGTGAGGCGCTGGACAATGTTGAAGAGGCCGTGCGTGCGGACCTTATCGCCTTCGCCGACAGCATGGCCGGCCACAGCCGTCACTTCGCCGAAGCCCATGCCGCCGAGCTGGCGCAATTCCCCGACCTGCGCCAGCGTGTGGATTCATATACGGAAATGGACGAGCTGAGCGTGCTGGCCCGCAAGTATCCCCACCTCTTCATGCAGATGTACCGGCAGAAGCTGGAGCCGTTCGCCATGCTCTACAGTGGCGAGGCTCTGGCCAGTATGATTCTCGGCCCCGATCGGCACGTGGCCAGTCCCGTACCGGACCACTCCATGCTGGCGGTCAACTCCCCGAACCCTGCTGCGGGCACCACCACGATCGGGTACACGTTGCCGGAGGCAAGCGCGCAGACCTCACTACGCCTGCTGGATGCGAGGGGAGAGGTGGTGATGGAGATGAACGAAGGGGCGAAGGAGGCCGGCAGTTATTCCGCCACGATGGACGTCTCGAAGCTCTCCTCCGGGTGGTACATGTACCAGTTGAGAGCGCAGCTTCAGAACGGCGAGCAGGTTTCCTCCCGCGTGATGCAGGTCACCCGGTAGAAACGCGCCACGCTCCACAGAACAACATGGTGAGCCGCGGGTACGATCGAGGTACTCGCGGCTCGCGGCGTTTCGGGCTGCGGATATTCCTGGCCCTGAATGGGCGGCAGGTGCCAGCCAGGGTCGCGAGACCCTGGAGAGCAAGACCCTGGAGGTTGAGAAGCCACAACGATGCAGAGCCCCGAAGGGGCGACAGGAGTTAGCCAGGGTCGCAAGACCCTGGAGAGCAAGACCCTGGAGAGCGAGACCCTGGAGAGCGAGACCCTGGAGAGCAAGACCCTGGAGAGCGAGACCCTGGAGGTTGAGAAGCCACAATGATGCAGAGCCCCAAAGGGGCGACAGGAGTCAGCCAGGGTCGCGAGACCCTGGAGAGCAAGACCCTGGAGAGCGAGACCCTAGAGAGCAAGACCCTGGAGGTTGAGAAGCCACAACGATGCAGAGCCCCAAAGGGGCGACAGGAGTTAGCCAGGGTCGCAAGACCCTGGAGAGCAAGACCCTGGAGAGCGAGACCCTGGAGAGCGAGAGCCTCATCGCGATCGTGACATCTCCCATATCGTCTCTCATGGTTTTCTACCTCGCCACCAGCACCTTCTCCGTTCCAAGCCGCTCCCCATGATGCAGCAGCGAGAAGAGATACGGTCCGGAGGGGAGATCGTCGATTGCGAGCGCATCGCTCCATGTGCCGGCATTGAAGTGCAGATGCTCCTGCCGCATCAACTGGCCCAGGCCGTTGTGGAGTGTGATCGTGTAGTCGCCCGGGGTGGGAATGTCCAGCGTGTAGAGAAGCCGGTATCCACCATGATCCGGTGCAACGCGGATTTGTTCGCCGGCCGCCTCGCGGTTCGCCACCTCGACACCGGACGTGCCGCACGGCGCCTCCACTCTCGATACCCAGCTCAGCATCGTGCCGTCCGCGGACGTGGATGCGCCCTGCACCCAGACCTCACCGGGGTGTGCGGGATGTTCCACGCAGCCGGTGTAGTCGCCGCGCACGAAGAACGCAACCGACGGAGGAGCCAGCGACCGGTTGCACGTTGCCGACGTGCTGGCGTGGCCCAGTGTGTCGATGTAGACAACGCCGGTGCTGGGAAGCTCCGTGGGGGACACATAGTTGAACGCAACCACGGAGGCATTGACGCCGGAGGGGGAGGTACAGCCGGCGTATGCAATGCTTCCATGCGCCATCACGCGCGAGCCCGGTGTTATCTCCACGCAGTGGATCACACTGTCTCGCGGATAGGTGCCGTTCAGCGGCAGACTGCCGTAGAGGATCCCCACACTCGTCTCGGAGTATCGATTGTTCAGAACGAACTGAATGCTTCCATGGTGCAGATATGCGCTGGTAGGGCCCCAGTTCGGTCCGGTCTGGAAATAGATCGGCGGCACCTGTACGGCGGACTGCGGCTCGCGGTACGGGATATCCGTGCTGAGTGTGAAGACGCTGTCCACGGTGGTGCCGTTCGCAACGGCTCCTGCAATCGACGCCAGCGAGACAACGGTGCGGGCCTCGTCCATGTTCGCATAGTGCACCAGAAACCAGGCGCGGTCGCCATCCGGTTCCACCATCCGAACCGGTGTCGGGACAACGTAGCCGGAGAGGGCGTCCAGCCGGAAGGTATGCTTCTGCAGCCGCGGCGAGGGATTGCCGGCGTAGCAGTCGGCCAGGTCCACCTGCCAGATCTCCGGACTCAGGTTCAACGTGAGGAAGAGATCGTGCCCGTTGATGGAGAACTGCGGGAAGTCCAGATCCTCCGGGCCGACATCCTGCGTCAGGTTGTAGACATGCCACGGGGCGAGCGGACTGTTCGTGGATGAGCAGCAGATGAAGAGCGAGCTGAGAATCTGAGGATCCACCACGTCGGCGCGGAGAAACGAGACGATGAAGCGGTTGTGGCGGCGGTCGAACAACACGCGTGGATCGTAGCATTGCACATCCGGCGGCTGTTCCACACCGAAGAACTGGGAGATATGCTCCGAGCGGAGCACCGTGCCGATGCTGTCCGCGACGGTGATCCAGTTGTTCTTGACGGAAACCACGGTGCCGCTTCCGGAGACCGCGAGATGGTCATCGTTGATGTCGTTGATGGATCGGCCGGGGGTGTTGAAGCTGAATGCGACGGTAGGTGCCGTTCCCTGGGCATCGGCTGCATGTGCGCAGAGAAGTGCGGCAAGGATTGCAAACGTGATGCTGCGAAGGGCAGTGCGCGAGTGGTACGCTCGAAACATGGAGCCGCTCTCCCGGGCCCGGCATGGCATGGTCCGCCCTTGCCGCGCGAGCCTCATGCTGAAGAAATGATGAATGGACTGCGCCGGAGATAGAGACGTCAGAGGGCGGGTGATCGCCGGCGGGAAAATGTGGTTCCCGGGGATACGAGGCAACGATAATCGGCACGGTTGCCGCCCGCTCTCTGTTCACACTGAAACACTCTGCGGGCACCTCCGCCACATCCACTGTAGCGCGTTCGGCGCTATCTTGCTGCTTCGCTCTCGATGCACGGCTCCTTCCGGGCCCGGCGTGCACGGCTGCCGCAGCCGCGCCGCGCATGCATCGGGAATCCCAGCATTCTTCAGGACGGGTTCGCATGGACTTCAAGATCGCATCCGAGTATCAGCCCACCGGCGACCAGCCGGAGGCAATCCGGCAGCTCGTGGAAGGGGTGCGCCGCGGCGACCGCTTCCAGACGCTGCTCGGCGTGACCGGATCGGGCAAGACGTTTACCGTATCGCAGATGATCCAGCAGCTCGGGCGGCCGACGCTGGTGATCTCCCACAACAAGACGCTCGCCGCGCAGTTGTACGGCGAGTTCAAGAGCTTCTTTCCGACGAATGCGGTGGAGTTCTTCATCAGCTACTACGACTACTACCAGCCGGAAGCATACATACCCAGCACGGATACCTTCATCGAGAAGGACTTCAACATCAACGACGAGATCGATCGGCTCCGCCTGAAGGCCACGAGCGCGCTGCTGGATGACCGGCGCGACGTTATCATCGTTGCCTCCGTCTCGTGCATCTACGGCATCGGCTCGCGCGACGCGTACGGCGGCCAGCTTGTGCGGGTGCGTGTCGGCGACAGGATCGAGCGGAACCAGTTGCTCTACAAGCTCGCGGACATCCACTACTCGCGCAACGACGTCGATTTCTTCCGCGGGAACTTCCGGGTTCGCGGCGATGTCGTGGAGGTGATTCCCGCCTACGAGGACGATGAAGGAATCCGCATCGAGCTGTTCGGCGACGAGGTGGAGCGGATCTCCCGGTTCGAGCGCCTCACCGGGAAGACCCTCGGGGATATCGATGCAACCACGATCTATCCGGCGAAGCATTTCGTGACCACCCGGCCGGAACTTGCTCGTGCGATCAGCGAGATCCGCGACGAGCTCTACGTGCGCCTGAAGGACCTTCGCGACAACGGCAAGCTGCTGGAGGCGCAGCGCCTGGAGCAGCGGACGCTGTTCGATCTGGAGATGATGAAGGAACTGGGATATTGCTCCGGCATCGAGAACTACTCGCGCATCCTCGCCAACCGCGCCGCGGGGGAGCCGCCGGCAACGTTGATCGACTACTTCCCGGATGACTTCCTGGTGGTGATCGACGAGAGCCACGTTACGCTGCCGCAGGTGCGGGGCATGTTCAACGGCGATCGCGCGCGGAAGCTGACGCTGGTGGAGCACGGGTTCCGGCTCCCCTCCGCGCTGGACAACCGCCCCCTCAAGTACGACGAGTTCATGGATCGCATCGGCCAGACGATCTTCGTGTCCGCAACTCCCGGCGATATCGAACTGGAACTCTGCGGCGGCGTCTTCGTGGAGCAGATCATTCGTCCCACGGGACTCCTGGATCCGCTGATCGAGGTGCGCCCGGTGAAGAATCAGATCGACGATCTGATTGCCGAGATCAAGGAGCGCGTGACAAAGCCGGAGAAGGAACGCGTGCTGGTGACCACGCTGACGAAGCGCATGGCGGAGGACCTGACCGATTACCTGACCGAGCTCGGTATCCGAACGCGATATATCCACTCGGAGATCGACGCGCTGGAGCGGGTGGAGATCCTGCGCGACCTTCGTCTCGGAGCGTACGATGTGCTGATCGGCGTCAACCTGCTGCGCGAGGGACTGGACCTGCCGGAGGTGTCGCTGGTGGCGATCCTGGATGCGGACAAGGAAGGGTTCCTCCGCAGCGAGCGTTCGCTGATGCAGACGTCCGGCCGTACGGCGCGCAACGAAAACGGTCTGGTGCTGATGTATGCGGACCGGATCACCGACTCGATGCGCGCGGTGATCGACGAGAGCTCGCGCCGCCGGCTGATTCAGATCGAGTACAACGAGAAGCACGGCATCACGCCGAGGACGGTCCGGAAGTCGCGCGAGGCCATCATGGGCTCAACGGCCATCGCCGATGCCAAGACTCATCGTGACCAGAAGCGGAAGGAGGTGGAGAAGAAGGCGATGATGGTGGAGGAGCCGGTGCTGAAGTACATGACCGCCGATCAGAAGCGCGATCTGATCGAGCATCTGCGCGAGGAGATGAAGCGGGCGGCGAAGGAGCTGGAGTTCGAGCGCGCCGCCGAGCTGCGGGACGAGATCGGGCGGCTGGAGGATGGACTGAAGTAGGTCATCTCTGGCGATGGCAGTTGCTCCGTGCAATGGGCCGGCAGAAAACGCCGGCCGGCACGTACATGACATCACCGCCTGTCGTCGCGAGCAACTCAACACTGACTGTGTCGGGGTATTCCTCCGCACTGACCGCTTCAACGAATCGTCCTCGCCCTGAACGGGCCGCAGGTGTCCGCCAGGGTCGCCAGACCCTGGGGTGTGAGAACCACAACGATGCAGAGCCCCGAAGGGGCGACAGAAGTCAGCCAGGGGCGCGAGCCCCTGGAGTGTGAGACCCTGGGGTGTGCGAACCACAACGATGCAGAGCCCCGAAGGGGCGACAGAAGTCAGCCAGGGGCGCGAGCCCCTGGAGTGTGAGCCCCTGGAGTGCAAGGCCCTGGAGAGCAAGAACCACAACGATGCAGAGCCCCGAAGGGGCGACAGAAGTCAGCCAGGGTCGTAAGACCCTGGGGTGCGAGACCCTGGAAAACTCCTCCGGACCGATGTGCATCGCAGATTTCGCCGCCGACAATTCCTCTCTACAGGCCTGCCGTGAAATTGTAGCTGAAGCCGACAAACCAACCCAGTTCCAGGCGCTCCGTTGTGAGCACGGTGTTGAGGTCGCTGTCTGCGGAGCGGATCGTGGCGCCCACTTCAAGGCCGTCCGCGAGGCGCGTCACCTTGCCGAGCGTGGCGCCGCCGTTGATGCAGAAGCGGTTCGATCCGCCGAACATGATGCTGGGCCCCAGCAGGTACTGCACGTTGGTGAAGTTGTTGGTGAAGGCGCCGAGGCTCAGCCCGAGGCCGATCGGCTTGTAGTAGACGTGCATCAGCGCGCCGGGCCCGTAGTTCGCCACGTCGCTCTTCTTCTTGAGGATGGATCGCGAGCCGTTGTCGTCCTTCAGCGAGAACTGATCGTTCACGAGGTTGCTGAAGAAGATGCCGGCGCTGAAGTCGATCTTCCATCCTCCCGTCACCGGCACGGTGTAGTCCAGCGAGAACGGACGCACACCCTCGAGCCCGCTGAGATCGGTGGATTCCTTGCGGCGGCCTTCCACTTCGAAGCGGACGGCCTCCCCCTTTGCCTGCGTCTTGAAGGAGTAGAAGCGGAACGGAGTATTCATCACCGAGAAGTAGACGTCCGCAGTGTTGCCGACCTTCATGGCCCAGAGGGAGTTCCCCTGCAGTTCGTTGTAGATCGCCGTTGCGCTGGTGAACACGTCCTTCACGCGCGCCTTGTCCGCCGCCTCCAGCTTGCTCTGCGCGCCGGCCATCGCGAAGTAGGCGGCCCCTACATCGCCGAAGAGCGTCTCGGCATGCGTTAGGAAATCCGCCTTGGTGCTGAGCTGCTGGCCGCCGGCCACTTCGGAGAGATGCTTCCCCAGATCCTCCTTGAAGTGTTCCTCGTCGACAAACGGACGACGCAGTGCGCTGTAGAGGTAGTTGTCGAACGTGGCGAACGCTTCGAAGGTCGCGTACTTCTGCCGGAATGCCGTGTAGAGATCCGCGAAGTGGCTCACGGCTGCGGGGTTCTCCTTCTGTATCTGCTCCGGAGTAAGCTCTTCGCTGCTCGATGCGATAACCGGCGCTCCCTTCTGCATGAGCTGCTGGTTCTCGAACAGCGGAAGCTTGAGCATGGGCGGAACCGACGTGTTGTACGTTACCGAGTGCTGGTTGATCGCGACATCATACACGAACGGATTGATGTTCGTCAGCTCGAGCGACACCATGTCTCCCTCGTTGACACTTCCCGCGCCCGGAGGGGATGTGCTGAATTGATCGTGGGCCATGTCGTACGAGAGCCGCGTACCGCGCGCGATTTCGGCTGTGGTACAGGAGCAGAGCAACCATGGCAGCATGATTACCGGAACTGTGGCGAGCATGAACGTCTTCATGGTGGACATGATCTTCTCACTGAAATGATTGAACGGAAGCTTGAAAGAAACGCGATGGTGGTCGCCACGGTGCGACTGGTACGCCTGTGTGCCGGAGTGAGCGTATCCCATCGATGGTCGGTGCCGGAGTTGCCGGGCCGGAGAAGCGCCCGGCACTATCATGAACCAAAAAGATGAACGATAGTTACGCCCCAGTCAAGGGGATTTGCATGGAGCCGCACGCATCCCGAAGGGCCCTGAGGGATTCGGCTGCAGCGCATCCCGCCGGCGCGAGCCCGGAAGCCGCGAACGGAGGGAGCGAGCCCATGCCGATGCGGACATGACCCATCGCTGCGCGATGTGTCACACTATCTTTGCCGATCAGTACAAGCAGGCGTGCGCCCGGCTTCGGAATCGGAGAGATCCCTGCCGGTCCGGCAATGGCCATGGAGGACGGGCGGGGCGCGGCATCCAGGGCGGTGGCATACGCCGCGCCCACCTGGCGACCCGCCCGGAACAATCAGTCACTGAGCAGCATCTGATGTCGATCACGGAGATCATTCGCAGAAAACGTGATGGCGGCGAACTGAGCGAAGCGGAGATCGCCTGCGTGGTGGATGGCGCCGCTACCGGCGCGGTTGCGGACTATCAGCTCAGCGCATTCCTCATGGCCGTCTACTTCGCCGGCATGACGCCGGGGGAGACGGCGCTTCTCACCATGGCGATGGCCCGTTCCGGCGCCGTGCTCCACCGTTCCGGAACCGGAGCGCGCAGGGTGGACAAGCATTCCACCGGCGGCGTGGGGGACAAGGTATCGCTGATCCTCGCGCCGATCGTTGCAAGCTGCGGCATCGCCGTGCCGATGATCTCCGGCCGCGGGCTGGGGCACACCGGCGGCACCGTGGACAAGCTGGAGTCCATCCCCGGCTTCCGCGCGATGCTGTCGCTCGCGGAGGTGGAGCGGCAGGTGGCCGAACTCGGGATCGCGATGGCGGCGCAGACGGAGGAGCTTGCTCCGGCCGATCGCTGCCTGTACGCGCTTCGCGACGTGACCGCAACAGTGGAGTCGCTGCCGCTGATCACCGCCTCCATCCTCTCCAAGAAGTTTGCGGAGAGTCTGGACGCACTCGTGATGGACGTGAAGTGCGGGCCGGCGGCGTTCATGCGAAACCGGACGGACGCGCATGCGCTCGCGGCCTCGATCATGGACGTTGCACGCGCGAACGGGCTTCCGTGCCGCACGCTGATCACCAGGATGGATGGGCCGCTCGGCCGCCGCATCGGCAACTGGCACGAAGTCTGCGAGTCCGTGCGCGTGCTCCGCGGCGAGGAGGAGCCGCCGCTCCTGATGGAGGTTACGCTCGCTCTCGCCGGGGAGGCGATCGAGGCCGGAGGTGCTGCCGCGCCGGGGGAGGGAGCCGCCCGCGCACGCCGGGCAATTGCCGACGGCTCGGCATGGGAGACGTTCATCCGCATGGTGGAGCACCAAGGAGGGGACGTCGCGACGCTGGAGCGCGCCGCGGAGCCGCCGGCCACGGTGGTTGTCCGGAGCGAGCGTGCCGGCTTTGTGGCGGCCATCGACTCTCTTCGTCTCGGCCTGCTCTCGATCGGTCTCGGTGCCGGGCGCCGCACGATGAACGAGGCCGTTGCGCCGGAGGCCGGGATTGTGGTGCATGCGCATCTGGGCGAGGAGGTCCGGCCCGGCGACCCGGTCTGTTCGGTGGCGAATGGCCGGGGTCGCGGCGCGATCGATCCGCTGGCGTTCCGGGCCTGTTTCACCGTGAACGACGCTCCGCCTCCGCCGGCAGCGATGATTCTCCAGGCCCTGCGCTGAATCGGCCGTGAAGCGGGAGCACCCCGGCTCCGTTCGCGGCCACGCGGGATTCATGTATCACCACGTTTCCGCGGTCGATCATCTGAACTATCATCGCTATCTTGTGTCCCTTTTCCTTGCAGCATGGCTGATGACAAGCTTGCCATAAAGAACGTTGCCTCCAACCGGAAGGCACGATTCGAGTTCGAGATCCTCGATACCGTCGAGGCGGGGATCGTATTGCTCGGAACGGAGGTGAAGTCCGTTCGCGAGGGACACATATCGCTGCAGGAGAGCTATGCCTCCGCGCGTGGGAGCGAGTTGTGGCTGGAGGGATGCACCATCCAGCCCTACACGCACGGCAACGTGAACAACCACGAGCCGTCGCGCCCGCGCAAGCTGCTGCTGCATCGCCGCGAGCTGGACAAGCTCATCCAGCGCATCGCAGAGAAGGGGCTCACGCTGGTTCCGCTCTCGGTCTATTTCAAGGGACCGAACCTGAAGGTGCAGATCGGGGTGGCTCGCGGCAAGAAGCTGTACGACAAGCGGGACACCATCAAGAAGCGTGACGACGAACGCCGTACCAGGCGCGGAGAGGAATGAGTGCGGGGAGCGCGCGCAACCGGCATTGCCGTGCCGCATGCACTATCGGCTGATGCCGGATGACGAAGGCCCGGGAAGAACTATCAACGACTGACGATACATCGAGATGCCCACGTTCCCATCGCTCAACGAACAGATGGATCTGATCCGTCGCTGCACGGAGGAGATCATTCCGCAGGATGAACTCGCGCAGAAGATCGAGCGCTCGATCGCGAGCGGCAAGCCTCTCAACGTGAAGCTGGGAGCCGATCCGTCGGCTCCCGACCTTCACCTGGGGCATGCCGTTGTGCTCCAGAAGATGCGCGACTTCCAGGATCTGGGGCATCAGGCCATCCTGATCGTCGGCGACTTCACGGCGATGATCGGCGACCCGTCCGGACGCTCCAAGACGCGTCCCGCGCTCTCGATCGAGGAGACGCAGCGCAACGGGCGGAGCTACTTCGAACAGGCCACGAAGGTGCTCGCCGGCAAGCGCATTCAGATGGTGTACAACTCCGAGTGGCTGGCCAAGATGAACTTCGCGGAGGTGATTGCGCTCGCGTCGCGCTACACCGTCTCGCAGATGCTGGAGCGTGATGACTTCCACAAGCGCTTCGAAGGGGAGCAGCCGATCTCGCTGCACGAGTTCCTCTACCCGCTTGCCCAGGGAATGGACTCCGTTGCGATCAAGGCGGATGTGGAGCTGGGGGGAACCGATCAGAAGTTCAACTTCCTCGTGGGCCGCGAGCTTCAGCGAAGCTACGGCATCGAGCCGCAGGCGATCATCACCTGCCCGCTCCTTGTCGGCACGGACGGAAAGGAGAAGATGTCCAAGTCGCTCGGCAACTACGTGGGGCTCCACGATTTCCCCAACGACATGTTCGGCAAGCTGCTCTCGATACCGGACGAGCTGATGCCCGCGTACTTCCGCCTGGCTCTCTTCTATTCGGATGAGCAGGTGGCGGGGATCGTTGCCGATCTCGAAAGCGGAAAGCTGCATCCCCGCGACGCCAAGCGGCGCCTCGCTCGCGAGGTGGTTGCCCGCTACACCAGTGAGGGAACGGCTGCGAAGGCGGAGGAGGAGTTCGACCGGATCTTCGTGAAGCGCGATGTGCCGGAGGAGATGGAGAGCTTCGCCGTTGAGGAGCCGACGCCGCTCGTCGACCTGATTGTGCGGGCCGGGCTTGCGGCATCGAAGGGAGAGGCGCGCCGGCTGATTCAGGGAGGCGGCGTCTCGCTGGATGGAACGAAGGTGGAGGATGTGAACTTCGTTCACGTGCCCGGTGGCGACTCGGTGCTGAAGGTCGGGCGCCGCAAGTTCCTCCGGCTGGTGAAGTAGCCGCCCCCGTTAGCCGCCCGGCGCTTCCGCCCATGCGGCGCAGCGTGCGTTTCGAGCGTGATGATCGTGCCCGCCATCCGGTTCAACAGATGGCGGGCACTTCCGTTTCCGCAGCCCGAAATAAACGATGGGTCAGGAGAGTATCCTGACCCATCGAGGGAGTGGGTCCGCCCGGAAACTTCCGGCGCTATGCTCCGGGCCAACCCGTATCCGATTTGTCCGCCATCCCTTCATGGCTGCCGTTGCGGCGCCATCCGCTGCTCATTGTGTGGGAGCGTACTTCGTGGTACGGCACAAATATCGCGTACACATTCCGCGGCCGTTACGGCAAACGAGCAACTGGCCTATTCCGCCGAGCAAGTGGCGGCAGAAGATGTATAAGTGGCGACGGAGGAATGGCGCCTCATTGCGTGTTTGACGCGATTGCGGAAGTCCGCGCCGATTTGCCGATGTTGCTGCGGCTTCCCCCATGATACCCTCATCAGGAGGCGCGTCATGGATGAACACGAAGGGTTCAATCGCCGGGATTTCGGTGCGGAGCATGAGGACATCGCACTGAACTACCTGCTTGGCCTGGGATACCGGCTGCTGAAGAAGAACTTCCGATTCGGCCGGGCCGGAGAGATCGATATCGTAATGCGAGATGGGCCGGTGTATGTGTTCGTGGAGGTGAAGGCGCGGCGCTCCCACGGCTTCGGTCTGCCGGAGGAGTCCATCACGATGGCCAAGCGCCGTACAATCCGGAAGGTGGCCGAGGGGTATGCCTTCATCAATCAGCTGGACAACTACGAGGCCCGGTTCGATGTGGTGGCGATAGACTACGTGACCGGCACGAACGGCAGGCCGGAGATACGGCACTACATCGGAGCGTTCTGAAAGCCTTGCGCCGCAGGCCGTGGCGGGGGGCACTTCTCCGATGAACTCCGGCGCCGATCCCCAGCCGCCCGCGAGCGGCCGCGATGCAGCACAGGCCCGCCGAATGCACCCGCCGGCCAAACAGAACCCAACCCGCCGGTAACCGAAGGTGATCATGCCCGACTATTCTTCAACGCCGCTCATCAGGAAACTCGGCATCAGGGAGGGGATGCGTGCGACGTTCGTGAACGCTCCGGACGATTTCTCCGGAACGCTCGGGGAGCTGCCCGCGGATCTGACGATCGTGAAAACGCCTCGTGCCCCGATGGACTTCCTCCTCTTCTTCACGCCGCGTGCCGGGGAGCTGGCAGCCAGATTCCCGAAGCTGGCGGCGACGCTTGCGCCCGCCGGGATGCTCTGGATTGCATGGCCCAAGAAGAGCTCCGGCGTCGAGACGGACATCACGTTCGACGTTGTCCAACGCATCGGCCTCGATGCCGGGCTGGTGGATGTGAAGATCTGCGCGATCGATGCAAGGTGGACCGGGCTGAAGTTCGTTATCCGGCTCAGGGACCGGAAGGAGCGCTAAGTACGTGCGAAGAAGTATCCTGCTATGCTCTGAAGAGCGCGTTGGTTCTAAGTTGTACTCAGGCCCCATTCTTCCGATGACGATCGCGGAGTCACACTCCGCGATAACGGATCGAAGTCCTATCGGAAATCAATTCCCTCTGTATGTAGAGCTCCCCTGCCGCCGCCGCATCGGAACGCCCCGCGAGGCGCGGCCGGGCGGATGCGACGCTCCCCTTTGTTGGAAATCGTACATGCCGCCGCACGTGAAACTTTTTCTTTGGTGCGGAGTATGCGGGGCGGTATGTTCGGAAACTCTTGAAACCAAAATAGTTTCCATGGTGCCGCGTCGATGCGGACCGAACGAGCATGGAACCGGACCAGACCATACGTGACCAGATTGTGGGGAAGGCGCAGGAGCTCTTCTTCGCGCGCGGCTTCTGCAGTGTAACCACCGACGAGATCGCGTCGGAGCTCGGCATCAGCAAGAAGACGCTGTACCAGCACTTCGGGAGCAAGGACGACATGCTCGCCGTCTGCATGCGGCAGATGAAGGACGAGCTGGAGCAGGAGCTCAAGCGGCTGGTGGAGACGCGCGAGATGCCGTTCGTGGTGAAGCTGCGAACGATCATGACCACGATCGGCATGCGGATCTCGCGCATAGGGCGATCGCATTTCGAGGATATGCAGCGCAAGGCGCCGCATATCGTCCGGGAGATGGAGGAGTTCCGCCGCGACCGGATACTCCCCCTCTTCGAGCAGCTCTTCGCGCAGGGGGCGCGGCGCGGCAAGCTGCGGCGCGACGTGGATCCGCAGCTCTTCGTGATGATGTTCTACGGCATCGTGCAGCACATGATGACCCCGGAGACCCTGGCGCTGGTGCCGCATACACCTCCCGATGTCTTTCGTTCCATCCTGCGCGTGATGCTGGAGGGAATGCTGACGGAGGAGGCGAAGAGCGAGTTGAGCGGTGGCGGCGATGAGACGCGCCCCGCATCGAAACTGTTTGCATTGCCGGGGGGGAGCGGCCGCCGCCCCGGCCTCTCCCCCCCGCGGCGCCGCTGACGGGCGGCCCATTGGCTTTCGGCCGGCCGCGGCGGCCTGCGACGAACGGGCGATCGAGGATTCAGTTCAACGAACACGACGATACAATGAAGGTTCTTTCAAGATCGATGTTCCGGTTTGTTCCGCTCACCGCGGCGATCATCGCGATCACCGCAACCGGTTGTTCGAAGAAGGACGATGGCTCGCTGGAGGCATCGGGCATCATCGAGACAACCGACATCACCATCAGCGCCCGTGCTGCCGGGCCGCTGGTGCGCATGTACGTGCACGAGGGGGACGTTGTGCATGCGGGCGATACGCTCTTCACTGTTGACGACAGCGACCTGCGGCTGCAGCGAAGCCAGCTTGTGGCCGGTGTGGACGTTGCGCGCTTCCAGTACGATCTGGTGAAGAACGGAGCCCGCTCCGAGGATGTCGGGCAGGCGGACGAGGCGCTGCGCCAGGCGAAGCTCGCCATGGACAATGCGGCCGACGACGTGCGGCGCCTGGGCGATCTGCTGAAGGTTGGAAGTGTCGCCGAGAAGGACTACGACAACGCGAAGAATCGGTACGACATCAGCGTCCGGCAGTACAACGCTGCGAAGCTGGGGCTGGAGAAGCTGCACAGGGGCTCGCGGCCGGAGGATGTCTCCAGCGCCAGGGCCCGGCGCGAGCAGGCCGCCGCACAGGTTGTGGCGCTCGACAAGAAGATCGAGGACTGCGTGGCGCTTGCTCCCGGCGACGGCATCGTTACGCGCCGCGCGGTTGACCAGGGGGAGTTCGTGAACATCGGCACCGGTGTGGTGACGATCTCCAAGGTCAACCCGGTGAAGCTGAAGATCTACGTGGCGGAGAACGAACTGGGACGCGTCAAGGTGGGGGATACGGCAGACGTGAAGATCGACACGTTCAACGACAGGATCTATCGCGGCCGCGTTACCTACATCTCGCCGACGGCGGAGTTCACGCCGAAGAATGTGCAGACGAAGGATGACCGCGTGAAGCTGGTGTTCGAGGTGCAGATCGACGTTGCCAATCCGAACGGCGAGCTCAAGACCGGCATCACCGCGGAGGCGAAGCTTGGCGGCCGTACCGCGCCGGCGAAATAGGTGTTGCGCACGCGGGCCGGCCGCGGGGAACCGATTACTCATTACGAACCGGACAGCACGTGTCATTCGCAATCCATACCGACGCGCTCGCGAAATCGTTCGGAACGGTGAAGGCCGTTGCCGGCGTCTCGCTGGAAGTGGAGCGCGGCCAGATGTTCGCGTTGGTGGGCCCGGACGGCGCGGGGAAGACCACGACCATCCGGATGCTCTGCGGGATCCTTCGCCCGGACTCCGGAGCCGCGCATCTGCTCGGGTTCGACGTGCTTACCCAGGCGGAGGAGATCAAGCGGCGCATCGGATATCTCTCGCAGCGTTTCTCGCTCTACACCGATCTCTCCATCGACGAGAACATCGAGTTCTTCGCACGCATCAACGGCGTGAAGGACTTCCGGAAGCGCCGCGAGGAGCTGCTGGAGTTCACGCGCCTGGGCCCGTTCCGTACACGCCTCGCGGACAAACTCTCCGGCGGCATGAAGCAGAAGCTGGCGCTTGCCTGCACGCTGATCCACACACCGGAGATCATCTTCCTCGACGAACCGACAACCGGTGTGGATCCGGTGACACGCCGCGACTTCTGGAAGCTGCTCGCCGAGTTGATGAAGGGGGGAACCACGATCATGCTCACCACGCCGTATCTGGACGAGGCGGAGCGCTGCACGCGCGTGGCGATGATGAACCAGGGAGCGATCCTCGCATGCGACGTGCCGGCAGCGCTGAAGAATTCCCTCGGGCAGAAGGTGATCGAGGTGCTGTGCAGCCCGTCGCGCCGGGCGTTCGGCGTCGCGCAGGGGAACGCGGCCATGAAGGCGTTCTTCGACGACATCCAGATCTTCGGCGACCGGCTGGACTTCATCTACACGGCCGGCGCCGATGCGGATGCGAACGATCTGATTCGGAACGTGCTGGTTGGCGCCGGCATCACGATCGTCGAGGCCCGCACCAAGTCCCCGACGCTCGAGAACGTCTTCATCACGCTGATCGAACGCGCGCGGGCCGCCGCCGGTGAGCCGGAGGAGCAGGGCGCCGTGCAGCCGGACGTTGCGGAGCAGTTGGAGAACGCCGGCACGGAGGATGCACATGAGTGAGACATCCATCGAGGTCTCGCACCTGAGGAAACGCTTCGGCAGCTTCGTTGCGGTCGACGATGTCACCTTCAGCGTGCGTGCCGGGGAGATCTTCGGATTCCTTGGGCCGAACGGCGCCGGGAAGTCCACGGTGATCCGCATGCTCTGCGGGTTGCTGGATCCCACTTCCGGCGGTGCATGCGTTGCCGGCTACGATGTGGCGCGCGAGCCGGATCTGGTGAAGGCCAACATCGGCTACATGTCGCAGCGCTTCTCGCTCTACGAGGATCTGACGATTGAGCAGAACCTGGACTTCTTTGCCGGCATCTATCAGATCCCCCGCCGGAATATCGCCGCCCGCAAGGCGCACGTGATCCAGGTGGCCGATCTCAAGGGGCTGGAGTCCCGCCGCCCGCGCGAGCTTCCCGGCGGCCTTCGGCAGCGCCTGGCGCTTGCAACCGCCATCCTCCACGAGCCGCGCATCGTCTTCCTGGACGAACCCACCGGTGGCGTCGATCCGATAAGCCGACGGAACTTCTGGGACCTCATCTATCGCCTCTCCGACGAGGGGGTTACCGTCTTTGTTACCACGCACTTCCTGGACGAGGCGGAACATTGCAACACCATCGGCTTCCTCTACTTCGCGCGGCTCATCGCGTTCGGCTCGCCGAAGGAGTTGAAGGTCTCCACCATGAAGAACGCCATCCTCGAAGTCGAGACCACGAAGCCTGCGGACGCGTTGACGGTTCTCGGGGGAGAGAAGGAGTGGATCGGCGAGACATCGATGTTCGGCACGAACATTCACATCAGTGTGCCCGATCCCGATGAAGGCGCGCGCCGCGTGCGAAGCCTGCTGGAGTCGCGCGGCATCGGCGTTGCACGCGTGGAGCGGATCGAGCCGTCGCTCGAGGACATCTTCATCTATCTGATCGAAGAGGAGAACAGAAGGCGATGATAGAGAGAATCCTGGCCATAGCGCAGAAGGAGTTCTACCAGATATGGCGCGACAAGCGCTCCCTGGGAATGCTCGCCTTCGTCCCCACCTTCACCCTGCTCCTGTTCGGCTTCGTGCTCAACCTGGACACCAAGCATGTCAAGCTTGCCGTGGTGGATCAGGACCGGACCGTGGAGTCGCAGCGTTTCATCGGATCGTATCTGCATACGGAGTACTTCGATCTCGTGGGCTATGTCCCGTCGGAGGAGAAGGCGCAGGAGTTGATCGAACGGGGGACGGCCGATGTGGTTCTGGTGATCCCGGCGGACTTCTCGAAGAAGATCCTCGCGAACGAAACGGTGAACGTGCAGGCGATCGTCAACGGCGGCAACTCCAACGTCGCCACCAACGCCGCGGCCTACGCCGATGTCTTCGCGCAGGACTATTCCACGCAGCTTCGCCTGCAGGTGCTGCAGCGAACCGGCGTGAACGCCTACGTGCCGGTGGATTATCGCCCGCGGATCTGGTTCAACCCGGAGCTGAAAAGCTCGCGCTATCTGGTTCCGGGGCTGATGGGCTACGTGATGATCATCTCCACCGTCATCTCCACGGCGCTCTCCATCGTGCGCGAGAAGGAGCGCGGAACGATCGAGCAGATCATGGTCTCCCCCGTCTCCAGCCGCGAGTTCATGTTCGGGAAAACGATTCCGTACTTCATCGTGGCCGTGGTGCTCGCAACGCTGATGATCCTCGCCGGCTGGCTTCTGTTCGATGTTCCGGTGAAGGGGAATCTCTTCGTGCTCGCGGCCGCGCTCCTCTTCTTCATTATCGGCGGGCTCGGCATGGGGCTGGCGATCTCCACGGTTGCCCAGACGCAGGAGAGCGCGTTCTTCCTGGCGACATTCGCCACGGTGCTTCCAACGCAGCTCCTCTCCGGCTTCATCTTCCCGATCGAGAATATGCCGGTGGTGCTGCGCGCGGTGACGACCATCGTTCCGGCGAAGTACCTGCTGATCGTGCTCCGCTCCATTCTTCTGAAGGGGGCCCCGATCTCTGCCTACTGGCCCTCGTTCGCGGCATTGATCATCTTCGCCAATCTGACCATGACCCTTGCCATCAGGCGTCTGCGAAAGACGGTGTAGGCGTACGCGAAAGACGGTGTGCGCCTGCGAAAGACGGTGTGCGCCTGCGAAAGACGGTGTGCGTCTGCGAAAGACGGTGTGCGTCTGCGAAAGGCGGTGTGCGTCTGCGAAAGGCGGTGTGCGTCTGCGAAAGACGGTGTGCGTCTGCGAAAGACGGTGTGCGTCTGCGGGCCGCCGAGGGCGCGCGCTGACGATGATCATGATGGTGATGATGATGCGTCGTACCGTTGGGAACTCCAACTACTGATCAGACTTCCATGCAACCGATACTCGCGCTGATACGGAAACAGTTCCTGGAGATCATGGGCTCCACGCAGTTGCGCAGCCTCACGCTGATCGCGCCGCTGATGCAGCTCGTGCTGTTCGGGTTTGCTGCGAGCCTGGATGTGAAGAACATTACGATGGCGGTGCTGGACTACGATCACACGGTGGAGAGCCGGCGCCTTGTGCAGAGCTTCACCAACTCGGAGTACTTCACGATCGTTCGGAATCTGGATCGGTATACCTCCGCCGATACGGTGCTTCCGGATGGCGAGGCGAAGATGGTGCTGGTGATCCCCCCGAACTTCGGAGCGAAGATCATCGCGCACGAGAGCGCCCCGCTGCAGGCGCTGTTCGACGGATCGGACGGCAACTCCGCGCGCATCGCCTCGGGCTATGCCGGGGCCGTGGTTGCATCATACTCGCAGCAGGCGCTGCTGGACGTGCAGACGCGGCTTGCGGCGAGCGGCCTGAAGGTTCCGGGAGTGGTGGCGCAGACACGTGTGTGGTACAATCCGGACCTCGCAAGCCGGCGCTTCTTCATCCCGGGAATTCTCGGGCTGCTGATATTGATCACCACCGTGATCGCCAGCTCCACGGCCATCGTGAAGGAACGCGAGGTCGGCACGCTGGAGCAGCTGGTGGTGAGCCCCATCCGGCCGTACCAGATCATCATCGGCAAGCTGGCGCCGTTCGCCATCACCGCAACGATCACCACGATGAACCTGCTGATCCTGGCGTCGCTGGTGTTCGGCATCTCGATGCGCGGCAATATCCTCCTCTTCTTCGCGATGACGTTCTGCTTCCTGGTTACCATCCTCGGGCTGGGCCTGTTCATCTCCACGATCTCCAAGACCCAGCAGCAGGCAAGCTTCACGACGTCGTTCTTCGTGCTCCCGCCGTTCCTCTTCCTCAGCGGCTACTCCTTCCCGATCGAGAACATGCCCTCCTGGATTCAGCCGCTTACCTACGCCATCCCGCTGCGCTACTATCTGATCATCATGCGCGGCATCTTCCTGCAGGGAGTGGGCCTGAACGAGCTGTGGCCGCAGCTTCTGGGCATGCTCGCCATCGGCATCGCAATCTTCGGCGCAAGCTTCCTCCGCTTCCGGAAGAATCTGGAATAGACGCCGCCGGCCTCCCGCATGCTGCCGCGCCGGCTTGTTCGATTGCGTGCACCTGCGCGCGCCGGTGAATCGGAAACTCCCTGCCCGATGCTGCGGACGGTTCCGGACAGGAGGCGGCATGCTGTGCAGCATCTTCCGATGCAGGCATCTTCCGATGCAGGCCTCCGCTTCGGCGCGAAGGGAACCGTCATTTTCCCGGGGCCGGAACCTCCAGGCTCACACCTTGACCACGATCATTGTTGTTTCCCGAATATCCCTATAATTAGCAGCGTAATTCGTGTCCGCTCCAACCGGAGCGAGCCGGTGTCGGTGGTTCATGGAGAATTGGTGATCCGCCGCCCGCGCATCCGACAGCCGTCTCGCGACCCCATGGCGGCGAATCCGGTCCGCATCTGTATGCAGTATTGTGGTCTGATGACATTGGGGAGATGATATGAATCGTCGGACTCCCAGGATTTCAACTTCATCGGGTTCGGAGGGTGATATGATTCCGCCGCCGGATAACCTGGGGGCGTGGGTTCTGCGCACGCGAGGGGGGGCGTATGCGGTTGCCGTGGTGGTCACCTCGGGAGCCCTGGCGCTGCGGCTCGCGTTGCTGGGATGGACCGGCCAGCGTCCGCTGTTGATCCTCTTCCTGATCCCGATCATCATCAGCGCCTATATCGGAGGGCTGCGGGCGGGACTCCTCTCAACCCTCATCGCCGGCATCGGATCGCTCTATTTCCTGCTCCCACCATTCAATTCATTTGCCCTCGAGAGCTGGGTCGAGGCCGGACACTGGCTTGCACTGCTGGCGATCGGGGTGCTGATCAGTCTGCTGAGCGAGCGATTGCACCGCATGCATCGCAGTGCCCGGGCCACGACGGAGGAGCATCGCCTGGCGCTGGCGCGGCTTCGCGAACACGATGAACGCATCCGTGCCATCGTGCAGTCCTCTGAGGACGCAATCATCGGCAAGGGGCTGGATGGAACGATCACGAACTGGAGTCGCGGCGCCGAGGCCATGTTCGGCTATGCGGATGCGGAGATCGTCGGCAGGTCCGTGTTCCTGCTGGACCCACCGGAGAAGGAGGAGGAGGAGCGGGAGATCCTTGCGCGGATCGCTCGCGGCGAAACCGTTCACCGCATGGAGACGACACGCGTTCGCAAGGATGGAACGCCGATCGAAGTCTCCATTACCGTCTCGCCGATCAGATCGGCGCGGGGCGAGATCCTTGGCGCGGCAACGATCCTTCGTGACATGTCGGACCGGATCCGGAGCGAGCGCGTGCTGCGCGAGAGCGAGGACCGGCTTCGGATGGTGATCGACACGCTGAGCGAGGGGCTGGTGATGTCGGACATGGAGGGGCGTCTCCTGTACTGGAATCGTGCGGCCCTCAGCCTGCATGGCTTCAGCCAGGCCGATGAGATGCTCATGGTGCTCGCCTCCTTCCGGGAGATGTACGAGATGCGGACGCTGGAGGGTGTGCTGGTGCCGTTCGACTCCTGGCCGCTGCCCCGCATCCTCCGCGGCGAGGATGTGCGGAATCTGGATCTCCGCATCAGCCGGCTCGACTGCGACTGGCAGCGGGTCTTCAGCTACAGCGGCGCCGTGGTGGAGGGCGTGGGCGGCGGGCGGACTGCCTTCCTGACGATGATCGACATCACCGACCGTTCTCAGACGGAGACGCTCCTGACCCTGCAACAGGATCATGCTCAATCGCTCCTTCGCCTCTCGCGCAGCCTCGAGAGTGCCATTCACTATTCCGATATCCTCCGCACGGCGCAGGAGGAGGTGCGGCGCACGCTCGGGCTGAGTGCGCTCTGGATCTATCTCTTCTCCAACGACCGGAAGTCGCTCCGGCTGCTTGCGGCCGACGAGAGGAGCGAGGAACTCTTCACCAGGGGCGACGCCAGGATTCTTCCGATCGAAGGCAACCCTTTGCTCGAGGAGGTCGCCAACGCGCGCCGGAGCGTTGTGGTCGTGGATGCGCTCGCGGACGACCGCACCAACAAGACAATGGTTGCGCGTCTGCGCAGCCGAACCATCATCAACGTTCCGATTGCGCTCACCGACCGCAGGCTCGGCGTTCTCGGCACGGGAACGTTCGGTGATGAAGGAGTCCGGCATCTGACGCCGCTGGAGGAGGAGTTCCTTACGGCGCTTGCCAGCCATGTTGCAGCCGCGCTTGCCCGGCTGCTCACGCTCCACGAGCGGAGAACGGCGGAGCGACGGCTTGCGCTTCAGGCCGCGGTGAGCCAGGTGCTGGCGGAAGCGGTCTCGCTGAACGAGGCGGCCCCGCCGATCCTCGAGGCCCTGTGCAACGCCGAGAATTCGGACTTCGGAAGCATGTGGCTTTTGGATGCCGATGCCGGCGTGCTCAGATCGGTGGACTCCTGGTATCGTCCGGAGATCCCGGCGGAGGAACTCGCGGCGGTAACGCGGGCGTTCACGTTCGCGCGCGGGGAGGGGCTGCCCGGCACGGTCTGGCAGCTCGGCGAGACGATTTCCGTTTCCAAGGAAGCGTTCGATGCCCGATGCCTCCGTGCGTCCGCTGCCAAGCCCCTCGGGCTCAGCAGCGCAGTGGTGTTTCCGATCATGCTGGACGGCAACGTGATCGGTGCCGTGGATATCATGGCGAGAAAGGGGAGCACGCCGGATGCCAGGCTGTTGGAGACGTTCGGCGCGCTCGGCAGGCAGATCGGTGCATTCGTTCAGCGGCGCCGGGCGGAGGCTGCGCTGCGCCAGTCGGAGGCGCGCTTCGCAACGGCATTCCGTTCCAACCCGACGCCGATGACGCTCACGCGTGTTTCCGACGATTGCTTCGTGGAGGCCAACGATGCCTTCATCGAGATGATCGGCCGTTCGCGCGAGGAGCTGATAGGACGCTCGCCCTCGCAGCTGGGCATGACCTCCGCGAATGTCCGCACCGAACTGCTCCGGCGGGTGCGTGAGGAGGGATCGGTGCGGGGGGAGGAGATCGGCGTCCGGACCGGCTCCGGCACGATGCGCCAGGTGCTGGTTTCGATGGAGACCGTCGAGCTGGACGGGGAGCCGCACAACCTCGCCATCATGATGGACGTTACGCATCGCCGCAGCCTGGAGGCGCAGTTGCAGCAGGCGCAGAAGATGGAGGCGATCGGCCAGCTGGCCGGAGGCGTTGCACATGACTTCAACAATCTGCTGACGGTGATCATCGGTGCCAGCGAACTGCTTGCGGCAACGCTTGCGAAGGAGGATCCCTCGCGCGAGCTGGTGGAGGAGATTCGTGCGGCAGGGAATCGCGCGTCGTCGCTCACCAGCCAGCTGCTCGCCTTCTCGCGGCAGCAGGTGCTGGAGCCGCGCGTCGTTGATCTGAACGCCGTGGTTGCGGACACGGAGAAGATGCTGCGCAGGCTGCTTGGCGAGGATATCGCCCTCAACGTGGCACTGAATGCTCCCGGCACCTCCGTGCGCGTCGACCCGGGACGGCTTGCGCAGGTGATCATCAATCTCGCCGTGAACGCGCGCGACGCGATGCCTACCGGCGGCCATCTGACGGTGGAGACGCAGGAGGTGGAACTGGACAGCACGTATACAACCGCGCAGCCCTCCGTCGCCCCCGGACGCTATGCCCTGCTTGCGATCACCGATACCGGCTCCGGCATGTCTGCCGACGTGAAGGCCCGCCTGTTCGAACCGTTCTTCACCACGAAGGGGATGGGACGCGGCACCGGGCTGGGCCTCTCCGTTGTGCACGGCATCGTTGCGCAGAGCGGCGGGCGCATCGAAGTCTACAGCGAGCCGGGGTTCGGCACCACATTCAAGATTTACTTCCCGGTGTACGAGAAGGCGCGGAGCGCCTCCGCCGCGTCCTCCGCAGTTGACGGCGCGGGGCTCGAGACCATTCTGGTGGTGGAGGATGAGGAGGATGTCCGCAGGATCGCCGTACGCGGCCTCCGCACGAATGGATACAACGTTCTCGAGGCGACCAACGGCCTCCGCGCACTGGAGGTGCTGGAGCAGCACGGCGGCAGGGTGGATCTGATCGTGACCGACGTCGTGATGCCCTCCATGTCCGGGCGTGAACTGGCCGAGGCCGTGCGAATGCGCTATCCCCAGTTGAAAGTATTGTTCACCAGCGGCTACACGGATGATGCCGTGGTACGCCACGGCATCCTCGCCGCCGATGTGGAATTCCTGCAGAAGCCCTACACGCCGAGCGTGCTCGTGCGGAAGGTGCGCGAGACGCTGGACCGCTGACACCATGCGTTCGCGCGTGCCCTGCGGCGGCATGACGGCCGGGCCTTCTCCACTACGGGCGTTGCCGCATCGCTGCGGTGGTTTCCCGGCGGCGGCTCCAGAATGCGGAGTGCGGCCAGCGGGTCTCGAGCGCATAGTAGCCTCCGCACTCTGCGAGATACTCTTCAAACGCTCTGTCGAGAATGCGTTCGTATGTCTGCGCGATCTCCGGGCCTGCCGTTGCGCCGATGACCGCGCGGGCCGTGCGTAGTTCAATTGACTTTTGTATAATTGCCGTGCGCCCGCATCCGGATATGCCCGAATGATTCGCCGGCGTCAATGGCCGGTTCTATGGGCATTGCGGGCCGGCCGACGTGCCGTTCCCGGGATGTTCAGCGGCATCCGATCGGCCCGGGAGAATCGTGAGTGTACTATCGGAACCGCCGCGGCATCTCGCCCTTCTGTTCGTATGTATGGCGTGTGCCTTCCGGGACGGCGGACTGGGGAGGCCCGGACTGGGAGGCCGGGGGGAACAGCGGACGGCTCCATGCGTCGCAAGTGGATCCTCTCGATCCGGGCGTTTTCACATCGTGCTTCTTTTCCGCGGCTCCGTAATTCCCTTGCATCGGGCGCATGGGTTGGCGTCCTTGCCGCGATGTGATCGCGGCCCGCAGCGGTTCCGGGATGCTCGCAGTCCGATGGCCGGCCTGCCGGGCATCGCGCGATCGTGGTTGGAATTCCGGACCGGCATCGCACCGAATCGAATTGAACCGAACCTTCCACCATGCAACCGGCATGCATGGCATCAACAATTGCAGGCAGTTCATTTGCACATGAATCGCGAACAACATCATCCCGCACCAACAACCGGTTCCGTATCGCTGCGCGCCTGCGCGGCGTTCATGCTGCTGGTGCTGTTGCTTCCGCGTGCGGCCGCGGCCCAATCCGCGGGAACGGTCACCGGTGCAGTACGCGACGCCGCCAGCGGAGCGCCGCTGAAGGGGGCGATCGCAACGCTGCGCGATCCGGCGGACTCCAACGCGAAGCCGCTCGGCGATGTGGCGGACGGGAGCGGAGCCTTCTCCATCGGCCATGTCTCCATCGGGCAGCGGTACACGCTGGAGGTTCGCTTCGCGGGTTACGAGCGCTATGTGGTGGAGAACGTTGTGATCCCCGCCGGGAAGCCGGTGCTGAACGTGGGGACGATCTCCCTGGCGACGCTGGCCGTGGAGAAGGGAAAGATCGAGGTGACCGCGCCGCGCGAGCAGGTGACGGTGTTTGCGGACAAGACGGTGTACGGTGTGGAGAGCAATCCGGTGTACACGGCGACAACGGTGAGCGAGTTGCTGGGGCAGATACCGTCGGTGCAGGTGGATCAGGATGGAAAGATCTCGCTGCGCGGAAGCGAGAACGTGACGATCATGATGAACGATCGCCCGCTGACGATGCCGCGCGATCAGCTCGAGAAGTATCTGCAGACGCTCCCCGCGAACATGGTGAAGGATATCGAGATCCGCACCAACCCCGGCGCGCAGTTCGATGCGAAGAATCAGGGAGGGATCATCAACATCGTCACGCGGCGTACCATGAGCGATGTGATCGGCGGCAACGTCAATGCCGGCGTGGATTCGCGCGGGAGGCTGAGCGGCGGGGCAGGGCTCTACTTCAACGGCGACGAGCTCAACGCCTCGGTCGGCGGAGGGGGCTATCACGGTCCGGAGCAGGGAACAAGCAGCAGCCTGCGGCTCAACTACACCGATACCAGCCAGCAGCGGATCTCCGGCAGCGGCAACAGCACGTCGGAATCCAACAGCTGGTATGCCTACGGCCAGGCGGACTACAACTTCACCAGGAACGATCTCGCGTCGCTATCCTTCAACGCCAATCACTGGTCGTCCGGATATACCTCCTTCGGCGATCACACCATCTACGACGCAGGCGATCTGGTCACCGGCCGCTTCTACGACACGAACGCTCCCAACCCGAACTCGACGAACGGCGGCGGATACTCCACCGGTTCGCTCCTGCTGAAGCATACGTTCTCCGAGGATCACAGGCTGACGCTCGACCTCAGCTACAACGCCTACTCCTTCAACAACGGGAGCCGGTATGTCAGCACCTATTTCCTGCCGGACGGGGAAATGGATTCGTTGAGGAGCACGAACCGCCTCAGCCAGTCCGCCTACGCCAACGCCACGGTGATCGCGCGCCTGGACTACGAGAACCCGATCAGCAACAGGTTCAAGCTGAGCTTCGGTGCGAAGGACGAGATCAACAGTCTGGATGACAACACCGCCGCCAACAACTGGAACCCGGCGCTCGGCGAGTTCGTGCCCGATACGGTGCAGACGAATCACTATCTGCCGAAGAACACCATCTACGCCCTCTACGGGCAGGCGGCATGGGTGGTGGCGGATGGGCTGAACCTGCAGGCCGGGCTCCGTGCGGAACATGCGAACGTATCGGCGCACTTCGCATCGGGGGAGGAGATCATCTCGCGGACCTACACCAATCTCTTCCCGAGCGGCTCGCTTGCCTGGACGGTTGGCGGCGCGCATACGATCACACTGAGCTATCGCCGGAGCATCGCGCTGCCGGATGTGGACGCGCTGAATCCGATCCGGGTGAAGTGGAACGATCTCTACACATCCTCCGGCAACCCGGATCTGAATCCGGAGTTCACGAACACGTTCGAGCTGAACTACAATACCTACTGGGGGATGGGGAACATGGTGACGATCGGGCCCTACTATGCGGCCACGGTCGGCAACATCGAACAGAGCGACCAGTTGATCAACGGGGCAACGTATTCCACCTCCGAGAACTTCAACGGATCGTATTCGATCGGGTCCGAGCTCTCGTTCTCGTTTCGCCCGGCGGACTGGTTCAATGTGCGCGCCTCCGGAAATGTGTACAACAAGGTGAACCGCGGCAGCGCCATCCCCGGCGATATCCACAGCTCGGCGGCTGGGTACAACGGCAGCGCCTCCTTCAGCGCCGATCTCATGACCGGCCTGACATTCGCGATGTCCATGTTCTTCAACAGCCCGCCGACCGTGGGGGGAAATCATCAGGGCCGGTTCGTCTTCTGGAACTTCTCGCTCCGCCAGAAGCTGCTGGAGAACAAGCTTTCGATCTCGCTCCGGCTGAACGATCCGTTCGACCTGCAGAACTGGCACACCACGTACAGCTCGCCGGAGTTCTACACGGAGTCCACCAGCAAGCATGTCACCCGCTACATCGGATTGAACCTCAGCTACAACTTCGGCACGGTGCCGCGACTGGAGCAGCACGATCAACAGAAGAGCGAGACGAAGGGCGGCGGCGGGTCCGGCGGCGGAGGAGGTGGTGGTGGCGGCGGACAGTAGAGCCCGCGCCTCCAGCTTTCAACGCCCCGATGTCCGCAGGTTCTCATGCCGGCCCGGGAGCGCGGCGGCCGCCATGAGGATCGCGCGGCGCCCGGTCGGTGAGGACCCTCCCGGCGTTGTCGCAACTCATGTTGTCGCAACTCACGCTATCGCATCTCAACGCGCGGCAGCGCGGAGGAACGATGCCCCGCCGTCGTCGGTACATATACATGTGGCCCACCTGCTGTGGGATGAGAGGAGCATGGTGCGCACCTGCGGCGCTCTGGCAGTTCAGGGACCGGCTCTCTACCGATGGTCCAGTGCCTGCGGCGCTTGTTGAAGAGGGCCATGCTCCGGCATGCGATGGTATCAGGCCGCGTAAGCGTAGGGCATCTTCACGCTCCAGCGGAGCATCCACTCACGGACAGTACGGAATGCAGCATTGCGGGTGAGTGTGATGGATACGTACCCAATGAACGGTGTTCGTCCACGTGGCGCACCATCGCCAGCGTGATCCCCCGCAGCCGTCGCGAGAAGTTCAATCCCGACAGCGCCGGAGGTTCCTGCAATGACCATCGGGTTCTTGGTGTCTCGGGTAGATCAGTACCCTATCTTTGCGCCATGCATACCGAGCCGCACGATCCACTGAGAAGCCAGTTGCAGCGCGTTCTGGACTGGCATGGCGCTCACGCCACGTTCGAAGATTCCGTACGAGGCGTGCCCGCCGAACTTCGCGGCGCCAGCGCGCCGGGAATTCCGCACTCGCCATGGCAGCTCCTGGAACACCTCCGGCTCACGCAGCTGGACATCCTGGACTTCTGCCGCAATCCGGACTACAGGGAGCAGCAGTGGCCCGACGATTACTGGCCGGCTTCGGCTGCGCCTCCCGACGGCGACGCCTGGGATGCAAGCGTTGCCGCGTTCATCGCCGATCGCGAGGAGTTGAAGCGAATGGCGGGCGACCCATCCATCGATCTCTTTGCCCCCATACCGCACGGGAACGGGCAGACCATCCTGCGCGAGCTGTTGCTGGTTGTGGACCACAACGCCTACCATGTCGGCCAGCTTGTGATCGTGCGGCGCGCGCTCGGCAACTGGCCCTCCGCGTGATTGCCGGACGGCCCGCGCCTTATCCTCCGTATCTCTGCATCATGATCTTCCGCAGGGCTTCCATTGCATCGAGCCCGGTGTCCGGCGCCGAGTTGGTGAACAGGATGTATGCGCGGTCCGACGCCGGCACGATGTACGCCTGACTGCAGAAGGTTCCGGCGCTTCCGGTGTGATGCGAGATCGGCCGGCCGTTCGCCTCGCGATACCACTCCCATCCCACCGCGTACCGCTCCCGTCCATAGTGAATGAACTCGAACTCCGGCTGCGTGAGCAGGCGGGAGCGTCCAAGCAGTCCGCGCAGGTGTTCCTGTACGAAGCGGGCATAGTCCGCAACGCTCATGTTGATGTTGCCTGCCGCCGAGAGCAGGCCCTCCCTGTAGTGATCGGCCGGCGGCACCGGAACCAGATCGGATGTGTGGCCCCACGGCTGCAGCGTGTCGCCGTTGTTGGGGTAGAAGAAGCCCGGGCTGATGCCGAGCCGGCCGCCGAGGTCGGCAACCAGCTGTTCCCACGGCCTGCCGGCTGCGCGCTCCAGCATCACGGCCGCAACGATGAAGCCGCCGTTGGAGAAGGAGGGCGTTCCGTGCGGCGCGGCCGGCTTCCGGCTCAGAAGCAGCGAACAGAATTGCGTTCTTCTCTCACGCGCACTTCCGTGGAAGAGCGCCGGCGGAGGGAAGTTGTCGCCGATGAACATGCGCGGAATGCCGGCGCGGTGCGTGAGGAGATCGACGAGCGTGACGCCGCGGTAGGCGCGGTTGCTGCGCCGTTTCAACTCGGGGCAGAGATCGAAGAGCTTCGTATCCCACCGAACGGCTCCCTGCTTCACCAGCAGGGCGGCGATGAAGCCGGTTATCCCTTTCGTGTTCGAGCCCAGGTGGAAACGGTCGCCGGCCTCGGCGGCGATCGCCGTGCCGTGACGCTTGACGCCGATCGTCCCGATCGCGATGATGGAGTCGGAGGAGACCACGGCGTAGCCGATCTCCGGTATCCGATAGTGCGTGCGGATGCTGTCCGCGACGGCGGCGAGCGGCTGTGCGTGCAGCATGGCCGCTGCAACCGGAAGAAGCAGAAGTGGAAGGGCCGGGAAGGCTGGTTGCATGCGCGTGGGCCGGGAGATTGGGTCGGTTGGGAAGCGAGCGTGCGTGCCGTGCGGGAGTCCGGAAGGGAACGATCCGGTCCGCAGTTGCGAGCGCGCACAAAGGTACTGCGAACGTGCATCGTTCGCGCGCGGTTGCCGGACGCTCGGAACATTGCAATCGCAAACAACGAGCCCGCAGGGGCGCCCGGCCAGGCCCGGTCGCAGGACATCGGGGATGTGACGATCCCGGCGGTTGCCGGCACTCGATGCCGGTGACGGGAGATCAGTAGATTGCACCGGGCCAGGCCCGCGCGGTTCTTCACTTCAATCATCGACATCACGTGATGCCCCGGTACATCGCCTTCCTGCGCGCCATCAATGTTGGCGGCCATGTTGTAAAGATGGATCAACTGAAGCGGCTCTTCGAAGAGCTGGGATTTCAGAACGTGGAGACATTCATTGCCAGCGGCAATGTGATCTTCGAAACGTCTGCGCCGAATGCCGGCGCACTGGAGCGGAAGATAGAATCGCATCTCCGCTCGGCGCTTGGATACGAGGTGGCCACATTCGTGCGGTCGGCGCCGGAGCTTGCCGCGGTCGCCGGCTACCGGCCGTTTCCTGATGCGGAACTGGACAACCCGGAGAACACGGTGTACATCGGTTTCCTCCGGGATGGATTGAAGGAGGCCGCACGCGCGCAACTGGCTGCCTTCCAGACGGAGACCTATCTGTTCCATCACAACAATCGCGAGCTGTACATGCTCTGCCGCACGAGGTTCTCGGATTCCGGCTTCTCCGGCGCCGCGCTGGAGAAGGCCATCGGCGTTCCCACAACGATGCGGAAGGAAACCACCGTTCGGAAGATGGCGGCGAAGTATCCGGCCGATACGAAGCCGGCCACGGGAGCACCCGGCTCCGCAAAGCCTTCGCGGGCGCGGCGCTGAGGCGTCCGTGAACTCGATCGCTGCGTGTTGTCCGGCCCGCGTGCCCGTTGCAGCCCGCGTGCCCGTGTATCCGTCCACACGCCCATCGATGCGCTCCGCGTATCTTCCGGCATGAATTCCTCTGCCTCCGTTACGACATCACTGAACTATCGGGCGCCGCGTGCCGTGAACGTGGAGGGGGTGTGCATCGCCTCGGTCTCCGATGCGCCGCGCTTCGCTCTTTCTGTCAACACCCACGCCGTGGAGCTGCCGGAGCGTGCGCTTGTTCTTCCCGGCTTCGTTGACACCCATTGCCATCTGATGGGGCTGGGATTGATGGCGAGCCGCGTTCAGCTTCGTGGCGCGCGCTCCGCGACGGAGTGCGCGCAGCGCATGGCGGATCGTGCACGAACGCGTCCCCCTGGAGAATGGGTGATGGGATTCGGTTGGAACCAGGAGGAGTGGGGGAGTGGTGCGATGCCGGATCGTGCGGTGCTCGATGCGATGCTGCCGGACAATCCTGCGGTACTGATCCGCATCGACAGCCATGCCTCGTGGTGCAACACGGCCGCGCTGCATGCCGCCGGTATCACGGAGGGGGCGGCCCGGGAGCGCCGGCCGGATGGAGGTGCGATCGTTGCGGACGAAGCGGGCCGGCCCACCGGCATCCTGATCGACGAGGCGATGGCGTTAGTGGAGCGGGTGATCCCGCCGCCGACAACGGCCCAGCAGGCCGGCTGGATCGCGGAGAGCATCGCCGCCTGCCTGCGCCTCGGCATCACGGAAGTGCACGACATGAACGTTGAGCCGGAGCGCCTGCAGGCCATGGCCGGTGTTGCGGACCGCGGCGACATGCATCTCCGCTGCCAGGTGTTTCTCACCGGCAGGAACGATGCATGGAAAGCCGTGCCGCGGCCTGCAGTACTGGGACCGAACGTTCACGCGGTTGGTGTGAAGTACTTCGCCGACGGCGCGCTGGGCTCGCGCGGCGCGCTGCTGCTGGCCCCGTACAGCGACGCGCCCGATACATCCGGGCTTCCGTTGACGACGGCCGATGAGCTTGCCGCGGCGGCGGCCGAACCGCTGGAGCGTGGATATGCGGTGGCCACCCATGCCATCGGCGACGCGGCGGTGCGCGCGGTGCTGGACGGCTACGAGCGCCTGCGCGCCGGCCATGCCGGCGCACTTCTCCGGATGGAGCATGCGCAGACGGTGCATCCGGATGATCTTGCCCGCTTTGTCTGGTTGAACGTTGTGCCTGCCGTGCAGGCGGTGCATTGCACGAGCGATGCAGCAATGGCCGTGGCGCGGCTGGGGGATGAGCGTTGTGCCACGGCGTATCCGTGGAAGTCGCTCCGCTCGCGCGGACTGCCGATTCTCGGCGGCTCCGATTTCCCCATCGAGTCCGCGGATCCGATGGCCGGGCTGCGCGCATTCACGGACCGCACGCCGCAGGGGGCTTCGGGCCCGTGGCACGGCGAGCAGAGGATATCGCGGGAGGAGGCCGTGGATGCCTACACGGCATGGGCTCCGCTCGGCATTCCCGGAACGCATCGTCGCGGGGCGCTTGCGCCGGGCAACGATGCGGATATCGTGGTGCTCGATTCGGACCCGTTCGAGAATCCCGATGCGCGAGTCCTGCTGACGATTGTCGGCGGTGCGATCGTCTACGACGGACGCCGCGCCTAACGCGCGATCGCATGCCGAAGCGCATGCGGTATACATGCCCACCAATTGATGTTCTGCTCTCATGAGAATCGACACACTTGCCGTTCACGCCGGAGAGACGCCGGATCTGAATGCCGGGGCAGTTGCGGCACCGATTTCGCTTTCGACAACATTCGAGCGTGCGGAGGACGGCACTCTCCCGCACGGGCATCTCTACAGCCGTTACAGCAATCCGAATCGCGACACGTTCGAGGCATGCGTCCAGGCGCTGGAGGGGGGAGCATGCGGCGTGGCCTTCGCCTCCGGGATGGGAGCCATCGCAGCCGTGCTGGAATCGCTTGCTCCGGGCGACCACGTTGTTGTCGCATCGGATGCCTACTACGGCACCGCGACGATCCTCACGGGACACTTCGAGCGTTGGGGGCTGGAGCATACGTTCGTGGACTTCACGGACCTCGAGGCCGTGGCCGCCTCCATGCGTCCCAATACCGTCCTGGTCTGGGGAGAGAGCCCCACCAATCCGATGCTCAAGGTGGTGGATGTGGAAGGTGTGGCAGCCATCGCTCACGCCGGCGGCGCGCTCCTGGGGATCGACAACACGTTCGCCACCCCCGTGCTCCAGCGCCCGCTTGCGCTGGGAGCGGACATCGTGATGCACTCGGCAACCAAATATCTCGGCGGGCATAGTGATGTCATGGCCGGCGTGCTTGTCTTCAGGGAGGAGCAGGGCCTGGCCGAACGGGTTCGTACCGTGCAGATGCGCTTCGGCGGCGTGGCGTCGCCGTTCGATTGCTGGCTGGTGATGCGGGGGATCAAGACGCTTCCGCTGCGGGTGCGTGCGCAGTCCGGGAGCGCTCTCGCGATCGCCCGATGGCTGGAGGCGCATCCCCGGGTCGAGCGGGTACACTATCCGGGCCTCCCCTCGCATCCCGGGCATGATATCGCAGTGCGACAGATGGAGCGCTTCGGTGGAATGCTCTCCGTGCAGGTGCGCGGCGAAGCCGCCGAGGCGATTGCCGTTGCGGCCCGCCTGAAGCTGTTCGTCCGGGCAACCAGCCTGGGCGGGGTTCACAGCCTGGTGGAACATCGTGCCTCCGTCGAGCCGCCCGGCAGTTCAACACCGGCGAATCTGTTGCGTCTCTCGATCGGCCTGGAGCATCAGGACGATCTCATCGCCGATCTCGAGCAGGCGCTCGGCGCGTAGTTCCGGAGCCCGGGAGCGCGGCGGCCCGGGAGCGCGGCGGCCTGGCAGCCCGGCGGCCCGGGAGGGGGCAGGGTACGTGCGGATACTCATGACCAACGAACAACAGACCACACACTGAATGAGCATGGATACGACGGAGTTGGAGAAGCTGAGCGCATCGTGGGATGCGAAGGCGGAGGAATGGCACCGGCAGGTCGGCACGGAGGGGGACGCGAACCGCCGTCTCAACTCCGATCCGGTGCTGTGGCGCATGCTTGGCGACGTGGGCGGCCTGGATGTGCTGGATGCCGGTTGCGGCACCGGCTATCTGCTGCTGAAGCTGATGGAGAAGGGGGCCCGCGCCGTCGGCGTGGACGTATCGGCCGGGATGGCCGGCGTTGCGCGCCGGAATGCCGCCGCGCGCGGAGCCGCTGCCGACGTTCGTGTTGCGGACTGCGCGGCGCTGAATGTGATCGGCGATGAATCGATGGACCGTGTGGTCTCGAACTATGTGCTGATGGATCTGCCGGACATGCGGGGCGCGGTTCGCGAGTTCCACCGCGTGTTGCGCCCGCACGGCCGGGCGGTTCTCGTTTTCACCCATCCCTGCTTCTCCCCGCCGGACAACGGCTTCTCCCGGCTCCCGGATGGGCAGACGGTGTTCCGCTGGAGCCGGCCGTATTTCGACGAGTACGAGTATCGCGAGGAGTGGGGGCACTTCACATCGTCGTTCATCTGCTATCACCGTCCGCTCTCGGAGTACTGGAGGGCGTTCACCGAATCCGGATTCGAGATCGTGGAGTTCTGCGAGCCCACGGCCGGGCCGGCGTCCGTCGCGGAGATCGACCCGCAAACCGTGAACCGTTTACGAATGATGCCGAACTCCGTGGCCTTCGATCTGCGAAAGCCCGGCCGCTGATTGCATGCGAGGTTGAACCGATGCCATACCTGATCATTTCCATTCTGTTCGTTCTCCTGGAATGGCTGTGGCCGCGCCGTCCGAACCAGACGCAGATCCGCCGCGGCATCATCACCGACATCGTTCACTGGGCGTTCAACGGATACGCCTTCTACTATCTCGGCTACAGCCTCGTGAAGGGCCTGGCCTACGCATGGTTCATCGGCATGCTTCGCTCCCTGGGAGTGGAGGGCCTGCCCGGTGCGAACCTGTTGAACGGCCTGCCGTTCGTTCTACAGTTCCTGCTCTTCTTTCTGGTGCAGGATTTCCTGATGTGGTGCACGCACAATCTGCTTCATCGCGTCGGGTTCCTGTGGTCCATTCATCGCGTGCACCACTCCATCACCACGATGGACTGGATCGGGAACATGCGCTATCACTGGGGGGAGGTGGTGGTCTACGAGCTGATCAAGTTTCTGCCGTTGATGCTGCTCGGCGCGGACGAGTCGATCGTGGTGGCTGTCACCGTGTTCAACACCTTCATCGGACACTTCAATCATGCGAACCTGAAGGTGGATATCGGCCCGCTGAAGTACGTGATCAACTCGCCGGCGATGCACATCTGGCATCACGACCGTGATGGAGCCGGCTCGCACAACGTCAACTTCGGCATCGGGCTGAGCCTGTGGGACTGGATCTTCCGCACGGCATACATGCCGGCCGCCGGCGAACCGCAGGCTCCGGAACGCCTGGGCTTCGATGGGATCGAGAGCTTCCCCTCCACCTTCATCGGGCAGCAGTTGTTTCCGCTTTCGCTCGCATGGAAGCGCTCGGCCGTATTCTTCATGCTTCTCCTGTGCGCACTGCTCCTTGCCGCGGCACGTTGACGCCATGTGCCGCCGGCATCCCCGGCCGTCCGATCGTTCGGTCCGCAGAGCGGAGAGATATCGCGTCGGATATAGTTGTTGCGACAAATATTGTTTAGCCGTATATTGGATCCGATTCACGATAACCAGCCGGTGAGGAAGAGAATGGCACTCCATGGCATCAATCATCTGGTACTGAAGGTTCGCGATCTTGCGGTTGCGGACCGGTTCTACCGCGGGCTCGTGGGCCTGGAACTGGTGGGAAGCAGGCCGGGCATGAATTTCTATTCGGCCGGAGCGCATCATCACGATTTTGCGCTGCTGGAAGTTGGAGCGGATGCGGCCGTTCCGTCGCGACGGGAGACAGGGCTGTTCCATTTCTGTTTCGACGTGAGCGACGAGGCCGCGCTTGCGGAGATCTACCATCGGCTGCGCGAGGCCGGAGTCGACCTGCGCGGCACGGCGGATCACAACGTGATGCGTTCGTTCTACGTTCGCGATCCCGACGGCAATCTGGTGGAGTTCGGCGTGGATGTCCCGCGCGATGAGTGGGCCGCCCCGGCCGATGCGTTCGCCGGTGACCGCCCCTATGCCATCGCCGGCTGAACCTGCCTCCGGTACGGCCTCCTCCCGCGAGGGGACGTGGCCGAGCAACGACATTCATCCAACGACATCTCGAGGACACGGCAATGACTACTCTTCGTCCTGCCAGCAAACGCGGCCACTTCGATCATGGGTGGCTGAATACCTATCATACATTTTCATTCGCCAGCTACTACGATCCTTCCCACATGGGCTTCCGGGACCTGCGCGTGATCAACGAGGACTATGTGCTGGGGGGGAACGGGTTTGGAACGCATCCGCATCGGGACATGGAGATCATCACCTATGTGCTCGAAGGGGCGCTGGAGCATCGCGACAGCATGGGCAACGGCTCGGTGATGGTGCCGGGCGACGTGCAGCGCATGAGCGCGGGGACCGGCGTAACGCACAGCGAGTACAATCATTCGGAGACCGATCGCGTGCATCTGCTTCAGATCTGGCTGCTGCCGGAGCGGGCCGGCCTGAAGCCGGGATACGAGCAGAAGGCCTTCACTGCCGATGAGAAGCGCGGCGTGCTTCGGCTGATCGCCTCGCACGACGGACGCGACGGTTCGGTATCGATCAATCAGGATGTGGATCTCTTCGCGACGCTGCTGGAGCCGGGCGAGCGCGTTGAGCATTTATTACGTCCCGATCGTCATGCATGGGTTCAGGTTGCGCGCGGGAAGGTTACCTTGAACGGCGGGTCGATGAGCGCAGGCGATGGCGCCGCCGTTTCCGGAGAGTCTGCGCTCGCGATCGCGGCAACCGAACCGGCCGAGGTGCTTCTGTTCGATCTGAACTGATCGATCCGAACCGATGGGCCGGCGTCGAGTTGTTTCGCAGGCCCGTACCGTGCGTCGCGAATCAACGATCAACGAAACGTGACCAGGAGTTTGAAGGATGAAGATTCTCGCGTTTGCCGCCTCGCTGCGGCGTGAGTCATTGAACAAGAAGCTGCTGCGCCTCGCAATCGATATCGCCCGCGAGGCCGGGGCGGAGGTTGACCATGCGGACTTCGCGGAGTTCGCCATGCCGATCTACGATGGCGATATGCAGGATACCGAGGGCTTCCCTCCGGGTGCCCAGGCGCTGGCGGAGCGGATCAGGGCGGCGGACGGGATCATCATCTCGTCACCCGAATACAACTTTTCGATGGCCGGCACCTTGAAGAACGCGATCGACTGGGTCTCCCGATTCCGCCCCGTTCCGCTGCAGCGCAAGACCGGGCTGCTGATGGCGGCCTCCACATCGATGGTGGGAGGCATTCGCGGACTCTGGCAACTGCGTGTGCCGCTGGAGGGATGCGGCATGGCACTGCATCCGGACATGTTCGCGCTGGCTGCCGCGCAGAATGCGTTTGCCGAGGATGGTTCGCTCAAGGACCAGGCGCTTGCCGGCCGGCTTCATTCCATGGTGCACTCCTACATCGCATTCGGCGGAGCGCTTGCGGGGACCACGTGGTGAGCCGTATGCATCGCCCGGCTGCGCGCGGCGGGCATCATGCATCATCCGGATGCCGGTGGCATGGAAGTCCCGTAGATGAAGGCTATATTCCAGCCGAATGATTCGCATGCAACGCCATATTGCTTCCTTCCTCGTACTCCTTGTGCTGGCGATGCCGCAGCTCTCGGCCATGCGTATGCAGGCCAGTTGCCCGCTCACGGTGCACGGTTCGAGCGTTCAACGCAAGAGCTGCTGCGCACCACGCCACGCGGAGCCGGGGAAGCAGAGGAGCGGGAGTTGCTGTGACGATCGCGCCGACTGCTGCTGCCTTACCATGTTCACCTTCTTTGTGAGCGCTCTGGAGCGATCCGGGGCGATTGCGAATTCCGCGGACAGGGTGGCCGATCGTGCGGAACCGATCATCATCCTTCCCGGGATGGCGCCGTTTCATCCACCGCGGACATTGCTCGAGTCCAACAGCGGGGTCTGCCCCGATGGCCTGTCACGATGGTGACGGCCGGTTGATCAACACGATGAGCAATGTTCAAACAAGGAACAGAACCATGAAGAAGCTGATTGGAGTCCTCGCGGTTGGAGCCGCGGCGGTCATCGTTTCGATGTCTGCGTTCGGCTCCTCGAAGGATGCGGCGTGCGCTGCCGCGTGCTGCAGCAAGGGCGCCTGTGCCTGCCTCTGCGGCGGAGTCAGGGGGGCCTGCACCTGCGATCCCGGCTGTGCCTGCAGCGGCTGCGGAGCCGGTTGCTGCAGCAGCCGGTAGGCATCCACCGGGTTGAAGCGATCGAGCGGGCATGCGTGGCATCACGTGTGCCCGCTTCCTGTTTGGAGCATGGCCGCATGAGGGGCCGGCGCGAGCCGGGCTCCGGGCATGAAGAATCTTGTGGATGGGCTCCGCCGCTTCACGCAGAACAGGCATCCGGTGCCGGAGGAGTGGCCCGGCAATCTTGTGGATGGCCTCTCCGGTTCCGGAGGAAATCGGTCTTGCCCGACGAACAGCCGGCTTTTCCCGCGCAAATCGAATCACTTCTCCTTCAAGTACATTTTGCCCTAACTCATTCACGAGGAAGTTCGTTACTTGTCATACGGAGCCGGTGGTCATTCCGATAGGCGATGTAGTGCCATCTCCACCTCCAGCATTCCCGAGGTCTGAAAGTATACGTTACGTGGATACTGCTACGAAGGCGGTGCCCCCTCGTAACTACGAACGTGTATGGTCTGGAAATCATAAAGGCAATGGGATACGGGTCTGAATCGACTGGCTGATTCAGACCCGTCCCTTTTACTGCCGCCCGTCCGGAGCCGCGCATCGCCGGGCTTACGCGATCGTGGGCAACTCCTCTTCCTGCGATGTATTCCACAACATTCGCATCTCGCCGCAGGTGCGAAGCAATGCATCCAGCTTCCCCTCGGCCACGACCTCCCCTTCGAACAGCACGATGATGCGGTCGGCGCGCTGCAGCGCCGCACGACGGTGCGATGCAACGATGCAGGTTGCCTCGCGCTGCTCGAACAATCCCTCCCACAGCGTCCGCTCCGTTTCCACATCCAGCGCGCTCGAGATGTCGTCGAAGATCATCAGATCCGCACTGCGCATCAGCATGCGCGCCGCCGCACCGCGCTGCACCTGGCCGCCGGAGAGCTTCACGCCGCGCGGGCCTACGGTGGTCTCCAGGCCCAGTTCGAGATCGTCCACGTCCGGCTGCAGCACTGCCAGCCGCACCGATTCGGCCAGAGCCTCATCATCCCCTTCCTCACCCAGCAGAATATTGCTCCGCAGCGTGTCGCTGAACAGGCGCGGAACCTGCGGCGTGTACGCCGTATGCGGCGGGCGGAGGAACGATGCAGGGTCCTGCACGGACTGGTCGTTCCAGAGGATCTCCCCGGACTGCCGGGGGAGAAGCCCCAGCAGCGTTCGAAGCAGCGTCGTCTTCCCGGCGCCGATCCGTCCGGTAATCACCACGAACTCGCCGCGCGCCACGTTGAACGTGACGTTGGCGATGCCACGGCCGGTGGTTGGGTGGAGATAGACCAGGTCCTTTACCTGCAGCGTTCGCAGCCGCTCCACGTGCGGCGGGCGGTCCGCTTCGATCTCGAACGGCTGAAGCCCGTGCACGCTCAGCGGCATCGGGTCCGAAGCGACGATCGAGCCGGAGGGAGCATTCGCCATCATTGCCGTCATTCGCTCGTACGAAACGCCGGAGCGTCTGTGCGAAGCCAGCAGGTCACCGATCAGCGACAGGCTGCGTGTGATCCTGTTCAGGAAGAAGAGGAACAGAGCGAAGTCGCCCACGGAGAACATGTTCTGGCGGGCGGCGGAGGCGAGCATGATGAGAATTGCTCCGGTGCTCACGTTCACGATGCTGGTATCCAGCGAACGAACGATCTCGCGAAGCACGCTGTCCTTCAGCGCCACGTGATGCCGCTCATCGTTCAGACGCCGGAACTGTTCAACCACATGCCGCTCCGCCGAGGCTACCTTCAGTGCCTGAACGGAGCCGAAGATCTCGCCGATGAAGGCGGTAACGCGCCCGGTTGCCTCACGCATCGCGCGGCGATACTTGCGAATCCGTCCGCTGACGCGCTGCGTGAACACCGCGATGCCAACCAGCGGCACAAGCACCGCCAGCGTCACGAGCGGAGCAGTTGCATACATCACGCCGAGCGCCACCAGCATCAGGAGAATGTGCCCGATACTGTCCGTCCAGTTCTCGATGTATCGCACAACGTCGTCAACGTCGTCGCGAAAGCGGCTCACGGCCTCGCCGGGCGAATCCGTGAGAACGCGCGAGCCGTAGCCGCTCACCAGCCAGCGCAGAAGATTGCGGCGCAGCACGGTGCTCGCCTCGAAGTAGTACGTGCTCCATTGCCGGACGCCGTAGGCCATGATCGAGATGCGTGTGGCGGCAACCGTCGCAATCAGCACCAGCAGCGTCCAGACGTTGATGCCCATGGTTGCGTTCCCGGAGAGGGTGTTGAATACCTCGCGGGTCAGCAGGCCGGTGAACACCGGCAGGGAGTGATGCAGCCCCCAGACCAGGCAGTTCAGCAGAAAGAGGCCGGGGTTGTATCGGATCAACGCAAGTGTGTAGCGTAGCGTTTTCATGGTTCGTTCTTCAGCGGTTCATCCCACATGTTTTCGTCGAACGCCGCCGGCGAGCATGCGCCGGCCCTGCAGCGGCGGCCGGCCGCGCGCTGCATGCCACATCGTTTACTGTCGCGGCGCTGTCCCGGTGAGAGAGTCCGGTTGCGGGTCCTCCCACCGGAACGGCGCGCGTCCGGGCCGCTAGGCAGCCATATGTTCCATTCCGGTCTGGAGGAGCGCCGAGAAGCGGGAGGATGGATCGTCGGCAAGGCCTGCGCGGTTGCCGTGTTCCTGAATCGTTCCATGATCCAGGATCATGATCTCGTCCGCACGCCGCACCGTCGAAAGCCGGTGCGCGATGATGATCGCCGTTCGTCCCTTCAGCAGCCGGTGCATTGCCCGCTCCAGCAACCGTTCCGTTGCGAGATCCATCCGGGAGGAGGGCTCGTCCAGAATCACGAGGCCGGGATTGCGGAGGAACACCCGCACGAACGCGAGCAACTGCGCCTCGCCCGCGGAGATCCCGCTTCCTCCGGCACCCAGCATCGTGTCCAGCCCGTTCGGAAGCGCGCGGAACCACTCGTCGAGACCCAGCTCCTCGATCACCGCCAGGATGCGCTGGTCCGTGACATCGCGGTTGAAGAAGGTGAGGTTGTCGCGCACGGATGCGTGGAACAACTGTACCTCCTGCGTCACCATCGCGATGCGCTGCCGCACGTGCTCCAGGCGGGTCTCGCGCAGGTCCACACCGGAGATCCGGATGGAGCCGGATACGGGATCGTACAGCCGGAAGAGCATCCGCGTGAGCGTGGTCTTGCCGCTTCCCGTGCGTCCCAGCAGCCCCAGCACGGTGCCGGGACGGAGGGAGAAGGAGAGGTTCTTCAGAATCGTTGCGTCTCCGTACGCGAACGTCAGCTGCTCGAACTCCACGCCCAGCGGCCCGTCGGGGATCGCCGTCCCCTCGCCGTCCACCATCCGGTTGGTCGTGCTCAACAGCTCCTGCACGCGCCCGATGCTTGCTCCCGCCTTCTGCATGTCCTGCAGCTGGTGTGTGAGCTCGTCCACGAAGTCCGCCATGATCTGCGTGTACTGGAAGAAGAGATACACCGTTCCGATCGTGATCAGGTGCTGGCCGAAGAGGTAGATGCCGAAGCCGAGCGAGAGGAGATCGCCCACGGTGAAGAGCCCCACCACGATCACCCACATCAACGAGTGCCTGATCCAGGCACGGCGTCCGGCGGTAAGCAGGTGCTGCGAGAGCTCGTAGAACCTCCGCAGTGTGAACGCGCCGCCGCCGTTCGCACGAATGTCGTCGATGCCGGCCAGACGCTCCTCGACGAACCCGAAGAGCGCCGCGGTGGACTCCCGCTCCTCCGCGGTTGCCTTCACGGCGATCTCGCGGCTGGCGTTGAGCGCGAAGAGCGAGAGTATGGCGTAGCCGGCGAGCACCAGGCCAAGCAGACGGTTCTCGATGGTCAGCACTACCAGTATCCCGCCGATCATCAGCACGCTGCCGGCGATCTTGATCACGAACTGCGAGAAGAAGTTGGAGAGTGCGGTGATGTCGCCATCGATCCGCTCGATCAACTCACCAGGCGTGCGCTCGTTGTGGAAGCCCATGTCCAGTGCAAGGCAATGCTCCGCCAGATCCACACGAAGCTTGTTCGTTGCGGTCCAGCCCACGTCGGTGCCGATGTAGGTGGCGAGCACGGAGAAGATCTGCTGGCTGAAGCCAACCGCGAGGAAGGTGAGGGCAAGCCCGATCAACCCGGAGGTAACGCCCCCGGCGAGGGCGGAATCGATGAAGGTGCGGAGGAGCTGCGGGCTGAAGAGCTGCAGCGCGATATTGGCTACCACGAGAAGCGCCAGCACCAGCGCCCGGCGCCACTGCGGGCGCAGGTATCTGAAGAGAAGAGCTCCGTATCGTTTCAGTTGCATGTTCATGCGATGAATCCATTCTGCGCCGGTGTTCCGCGAATGCGGATACACGGCGCACGTTCATGTGTGGTCATGACATCATGCGGCGGCCCGGTTGTTCCCGATGCCGGATACCGAAGGGCCTGCTGGGAGCAGGCACGATGCGGTACCGGTCGGAATCGCCTGTCGAGGCCGATCGTCCACGCCCGTTTTCAGGGAGGCTGTGCTGGTTATCATTGCCCGTCCGTTCGGCGGGCGCCCTTGCTGGGGGGCTGAAACACAGAAGCCGTGGGCGTTGCGCACCCACGGCTTCTTGAATTCATGTATGCCCGATATGTCGGGCTACAATACCAAGGCCGCGGGTTGCTGGAGCTCCCTGCGGCCGAGTGTTTACAGTGTTAACGAAACAGCAAACAACAGCGCGCAGTCACTCCGCGAAGCGGGTCGCAAACGGGAGAGCGATCGGCTGGGTGAGTGTGTACTGGGTCATGTGTGCTGTCTCCTTATGGGATTCGATTTCAAAATCTCAGGCTGCGAATAAACGAAGCCGCGCCTGAACAACCAAGGAAATAATTGTTCCCCTTCGCCGCATTACCATCGGTTGCAACGAAGGCGGATACGTCCGGCATCCGGAACGCCCGCAACTCCGTATCTGTTGCACAGAAGAATTTATTCGTCCGATGGGAACGCAGGCCGTGACCTCGAGGCATCTCGAACGGTCATATAGCAAAACAGTTCTTTGAACCCGGGCATGTACTCTTTGAACCCGGCATCGTACCGACCACCCTCGCGCAGGATACGTTCGGTGCGTTCGCGCAGGTACGAGTGCGATGTTGCGGCGAACGGAATGTTGTGTGCGTGACGAAGCATCACGGTGAACGATGCGGGAACCGATGGCGCGATGCATGCACTAAGCGGACAGAGACCGAAGGTGATGAGAAGCGAGCGGAATGCACGAGGCGAGGTTGACCGGTTAAGCGTTTGTCGTCGTTGTGGTGTCATAACGTCCGGCAGATGCGAAACGATGAACGGATTTCTCATGCTGACGTGAACCCCTTCATTGAGGCGGGTTCCAGGGGAGCGGCCCAGCCGGCGGCGGGGATGGAGTGCCGAGGCGGAGGGTAGAAAGCCATCCCCGGTGTAACAAAAGCGCAGCAGCTTTGTTAATTAGACAAGCGCAGTGAGGCAGGCGGTGAGGAGGGGTCACACGGGAAAGCATGAGGTTGTCAATAGATGCATGACGAGCGTGAAGGGGATTGAAGCGAAGGCAACGTAAACCGATGGTGAAGTTAAGGAGGCTATTATGAACAGGTCATTTGTCACATGTGTGATCTCGGCCGTACTCGCGTGGCTTTGCATCGCGATCATTACGTACTAACCATTGGTGGGCGTGCGCGGTTGAAAGCAATGCCGGCGGAGAGCGCGAGGCAATCGCCGCAGGGACTGACGACGAGATGAACGGATGATAATCCGATGAACCGATGATGACAACGGGTGATACCGGCCGCCCCCCCTGAGTCGGTATGCCAACCCGGGACACGATGAACGGGAATTGACAGCAGAGTGATTCGATGAAACGAAACCGGTGCATCGTGAGTGCACGCTCGAGGCACCGGCGGTTGAACGGAATGCACATGCAGAGTGAACGAAATAGATGGATATACGGATGAGAGACATCACCGTATCGATGTGAAGGAGTAGAGAGAGAATCGGAGAGGTTGATACGACGTTCAGTGAATGGTCCGCAGCAGATGAACGAGAGACGAGAACGGGATACCAATGCACGGATGTTGCGGCATCCACTGAAGTGAGAGGAAGAGAGAGAGGCGGCTGTTCTTGGCTGCAGCCGTTGATGGGAACCCGAAGAGAACCATACTCGCCACGCACGAAGTGAAACGTTCACGCGCCCCGAGAGACCGGGGCGCGTGCTGTTTACGCCACCCCCTGCATCACCCGCGATCGAACTCCGCTGCATCACCGTGAAGTGAACAGGCGTTCTGCCGGAAACTCTTATCATTGGCTCCGGGGCGTGCCAGCCGTTCACCCGGGCGGCGCTCCATGGTTGTTCGGTGCGCGCCGCACCGAGTTCCTTCCTCACACAGACATTCATGCCGATGTCCGGACGCCGCATCTGCTTCATCTCCTCCGAGGTTGCACCGTACGCCAAGACCGGCGGTCTCGCCGATGTTTCCGGCGCGCTTCCCAGATATGTCGGGGAGGCCGGGAACGACGTCCGCGTCTTCATGCCGCTCTATTCCACCATCGACGTATCGAACGGCCGCTTCCATCGCGTGGACTTCCTTCGGAATCTCACCATCAACTTCGGCGGGGACGCCGTCACGTTCGATGTGGTGACAACGAAGCTTCACGATTCGGATGTCGATCTCTATCTGGTGGACTCCCCCCGTCTCTATCACCGGGGAACGGTGTATACCGATCACGAGGACGAGTACCTTCGCTTCGCTCTTCTCTCGAGGGCTGCCATCGAATGCTGCCAGCACATGGGATGGAGTCCGGATGTGTTTCACTGCAACGACTGGCAGACCGCGCTGGTGCCTCTGTATCTGAAGACGGTCTACAAGTGGGACGGACTGTTCGAGCGGAGCCGTACGGTGCTGACGATCCACAACATCGCCTATCAGGGAGTGTTCTCCTCCACCGCCATCGAGCATCTGGGCCTGGGGGAGTATCGGGAGATGTTCAGCGTGGAGGATATGCGCGACGGCATCGTGAACTTCATGAAGACCGGCATCTTCTATGCCGATCTGCTGACCACGGTGAGTGTGACGTATGCGCGCGAGATCCAGACGCCGGAGTTCGGGGCGGGGCTCGAGGACTTCCTTCGCTGGCGCGGCAATGCGCTGCATGGCATCGTCAACGGCGTGGACTACAACGAGTGGAGCCCGGAGGGCGACGCGTGGATACCGTATCCCTATTCGGCGGAGGAGCTGAGTTGGAAGGAGGAGAACAAGAAGTATCTCCTTGGCAGGATCAATCTCACCTACGATCCCGATGCGCCCCTGCTCGGCATCGTCTCCCGCCTGACCGGGCAGAAGGGGTTCGATCTGTTCTTCGACATCCTGCGTCCCTTCCTCGCAGCAACCAACGTTCGCCTTGCCGTGCTCGGGAGCGGCGAGCCGCGGTACGAGGACTTCTTCACCGGCCTGCAGCACGACTTCCACGGCCGCGTCTGTTTCTACCGGGGTTTTCAGAATGAGCTGGCGCATCTGGTCGAGGCCGGGAGCGACATCTTCCTGATGCCGTCGCGCTTCGAGCCGTGCGGCCTGAATCAGATCTACAGCCTGCGCTACGGCACGGTGCCGGTTGTCCGCAGAACGGGCGGGCTGGCCGATACGGTGCAGCAGTTCGATCCGGCAACCGGCGAGGGAACCGGCTTCGTCTTCGAACACTTCACACCCGATGGCCTGCTCTGGGCCATGGGGTCCGCAACGGAGCTGTGGCACAACAAGGCTGCGTGGGAGCGGTTGATGCTGAACGGGATGGCGAAAAACTATTCGTGGGAGGTGCAGGTGTTGCACTACCTGGCGCTGTACCAACAACTCGCAGGGTAGAGGGGAGGGGGATGCGCCTACCGTGACACGGGGCCAAGCATTCCCTTCTCGCGCAGCCAGCGCTCCGCCACCTTGCGCGGATCGTGATGCTGCATGGCCACCTCCGCATTGAGGGCCCGGATCGCCTCCGGGGTGACGATACGATTGAGCCGCTCCAGCGAGGCGCGCACGCCCGGCTGCCGCGCCAGCAGTTCCGCCCGCACAACGGCGGCGGGGTTGTACGCGGGAAAGAACCGGCGATCGTCCTCCAGCGCGATCAGGTTCAGCGCCGCTATCTGGCCGTCGGTGGAGTATCCCATGCCGATGTCGATCCTGCCTGCGGCCAGCGCATCGTAAATCAATCCCGCATCGAGCTTCACCACATTCCGTTCCGGAAATCCATAGCGTGCCACCAGAGCCTTCCACCCATCGGGGCGTTCGTAGAACTCCGCATCCACCCCCACCGTCAGATCCCGCCCCGCATTGATCGCCGATGCCAGATCCGTCAGCGTGGCGAGATGCTCCCGCGCCGAGGCGTCCTTCCGCATCAGCAACGCGTACGTGTCGTTGAACGGAATGGGCGCAAGCCAGATCAGGCCGTGCTGCGTGCTGTCGAAGCGGCGAACCGCATCCAGCACCCGCGCGGAGTCCGTCATCACGGACTGGTTCGTTCCCTTCGCATAGACCGTATAGGCCGTGCCGGTATACTCGTAGTAGAGATCGATCTGGCCCGTCTCCAGCGCACTCCGCATCGCCGTTGTGGCAAGGCCGAACTGCTCCTCCACATCGAACCCGTCATGCCGGAGAACCAGCACCGCCATGTGCCCAAGGATGTAGCCCTCGGTGAACGCCTTCGCCCCCACCACGATCGTGTCTCCCCGCGAGCAGGAGAGTCCCGCGAGCGGAAGGAGCGCCACGAGCAGGCGAAGGATATGCTGCGATGCGTTCACTGTCCTGAAGATGCTGGTTCGAGTATCATGGATGGCCGATGCGGCAACCGGCTGCTGGCCGTTCCGGATCGCCTACCGCACTGCATGGCCGCGCGCCGCCCAGCGCCCGAGAAACCAGTCGGCGGCGAGAGCGAGCATGGCGGTTGGAATTGCGCCGGCGAGCATCGCCTCCGGCTTGAAGAGACTGATGCCGCTGAAGATGAAGTCCCCGAGGCCACCGGCTCCGATCAGCGAGGCGAGCGCGCAGGAGGAGATGGTGACCACGGTGGCGGTGCGAAGGCCGGCGATGATGAACGGCCGCGCGAGCGGAAGCTCCACGCGGCGGATGATCTGCATGTTCGTCATTCCCAGCCCGCGCGCCGCATCGCGGGTCGCCTCCGGGACGGACTGAACGCCGGTGCAGGCGTTGCGTGCAATCGGGAGGATGGCGTACAGAAGCAGCGCAACGATGGCCGGAAGCAGCCCCACGCCCAGCAGGCCCACCGCAAGCGCGAGCAGGGCGAGGGAGGGGATGGTCTGTCCCAGCCCGAGCAGGTAGAAGACCGCCGTTCGTGCGGCGCGGCTGCGCGCGTGGGCAAGGGCGATGCCGGCCGCGATCCCGACGGGAACCGCCAGGGCGAGCGCCGCTGCCACGATGCCGATATGCTGGGCGAGTGCGATGCCGATCGCACCCAGGTTGTCGGCGATATAGGCGAGGAAGGTGTTCATGCCGATCGCTCCGCTCCGATGCGAACGCCGCGCGGCGTGAGCGCACGCTCCACCCACTCCAGCAGCAGTTCAACGATGAGCGCCAGCAGCGCGTTCCCAACGGCGCCGGCGATCGTCATCATCGGCCACGTTGTCTGGATCCCGCGCAGGATGAAATGCCCCATGCCTCCCGCGCCGATGAAGGCCGCCACCGCAGCAACGCCCACGCTCATCGTGGCCGCGATCCTGATTCCCGAAACGATGCCCGGCAGCGCGAGCGGCAGCATCACATGCCGGAAGATCTCCCCCTCGGTCATCCCCAGGCCGCGGGCGGCGTCCAGCGTCGCGTGCGGAATGGCGAGCAGCGACACCATGGTGTTGCGGATGATCGGCAGCAGCGCGTAGAGCACCAGTGCGATGATGGCGGGAAATGTGCCGATGCCGCGATTCACCAGCGCGAGTACCGGGATCATCAGTCCGAACAGTGCGATGCTCGGTATCGTCTGGATCACATTCGCGAACGCCAGCACGATGCCGCCGGCGCGCCGGTTGCGTGCGCCCCAGACGCCGAGCGGAACGCCGGCCAGCGTGGCGATCGCCAGCGCGATCGCGATCATCCGTACATGCTCCGCCAGCGCGATCAGCAGGCTCGTGTCGTACTCGTGCAGGAACTGGAGGAAGCTCATTGCGCCTCCCCCCGTGCGGCGAGCTGGCGCTGGATGGTGTCGATGGTGACGCCTCCCAATGCCGTCCCGTCGGCATCGAGCACCGTTACGGAGGGAGCGCCGTCGGCAAGGAGCCGGAGGAGGGCATCGCGCAGAGAACTGCTCTCGGCGATCGTCGGTGCGCCGGCGTGCAGCGCCGCGGGCGTTGCCGCATCGGCCGCACGCAGCGTCTCCAGCAACAGCATCTGCCGGTCGCCGCCGAAGAATTCCTCCACGAAGGGCGAGGCGGGGGAGGCCACCACTTCCGCCGGAGTGCCCTGCTGTTCTATCGATCCGTTGCGCATCAGGGTGATCCGGTCCGCGAGGAGGATCGCCTCCTGGACATCGTGCGAGACGAAGAGGATGGTCTTGCGCAGCCGGCGCTGCAGTTCCAGGAACTCCGATCGTATCGCGGCACGATTGATCGGATCCACGGCGCCGAACGGCTCGTCCATCAGCAGGATCGGCGGGTCTGCCGCCAGCGCGCGGGCAACGCCAACGCGCTGCGCCTCGCCACCGGAGAGCTCCGCCGGGTATCGCCCCCGGTAGCGTGCGGGGTCCAGTTTCATCATTCCCAGCAGCTCGTCCACCCGCGCGTTCACGCGGGCTCTGGGCATCCCCAGAAGATCGGGCGTGGTTGCGATGTTCTCCGCAACGGTGCGATGGGGAAACAGGCCCACGCTCTGAATGGCGTAGCCGATCCTCCTGCGCAGCTCCACCGGATTCTCGTTCCGGATGTCGCGCCCGTTTACCGTGATCGTTCCGGAGGTGGGTTCCACCAGACGGTTCACCGTCCGGAGCAGCGTGGTCTTGCCGCAGCCGCTCGGGCCCAGCAACACGCAGAGCGTTCCTTCCTCCACGTTCAGGGTCACGCCGTTCAGCGCGGCGTGTTCCTCATACTGCTTGCGGACGTTCGTGAATGCGATCATGGCGGGCAGATGAATGCGGCTTTCTCCAGTGCGCGAACATAGGGGATTGCGTCGAATAATCGATGCGCCTCCTCTCTCCGCGATTGCGCTATCTTGGGTGCCGCTCCGTGCAGTGCGTGAGCGCCGGCCAACCCATCCATGCGACCATCGAGATGAGCGAGACCATCTATCATATCACCCTTCCCGAACGCTGGCAGGAAGCCCGGGCCGCAGGCGAGTATGCGGCGGACTCCCTCCGAACCGAGGGGTTCATCCATTGTTCGACCGCGGCCCAGGTCATGCGCAGCCTGAACCGCTTCTACCGGGGCGTGCCGGGTGTGCTGCTCCTCGCAATCGATCCCGCCCTGCTCCGGAGCGAGTTGAAGTACGAGCCGGCGCACGACGAGCTGTTCCCGCATATCTACGGCCGGCTCAACCTGGACGCCGTAACCGGCGTGGAGCCGTTGAAGCCGGATGCCGACGGGACATACCATTATCCGGTTTGATGTTTGCGCGCACAGGCTCTGTATCTTCCGCCCGCGGGTACCATGGGCATCCTTCAGTGCTGCGAGCGTCCGGCCGCTCGCCCGGTTCATGCGGAGCGATGCCGCACTCCGACTTCCGTTCACGAGAGCCATGAATATTCATTCGATTCATCCGCCGGTCGGAAGACCGTCGTACCACCGCTCGGACGTTCAACACTCCGTTGCGCGCATTGCCATCGCATCACTCCGGGGCATCGTTGCCGTTGCTCTGCTCCTGTGCGTTTCCGTTCGCGGCTACTCCCAGGAGAAGGTTGTGCTGAGCGAGCGAGTGGGTGAGGAGATCTCCGCTTCGGAGCGTGCATACTTCGGACTGTTCCCAACGGTGCAGGGCTTCCGGACGGCTCGCATCGTGAAGGCGGGCGACTCCGCCATGCGCGCCATCGTCTCCGGGAACGATGCCGGGCGTCCGTTCGATACAACGATTACGATGTCGCTCCGGGCGTTCAATCTGCTCCGCATCTATGTCAACACGTTCGAGTCGCTGTTCTACAAGGACTCCACTACCGCGAGCGGAAAAAGCATCCGGCTTCTCGCCCGCCCGGTGAATGTCTTCCAGGAGGACGCGCTTCCGCTGGAGGCGGAGATGGCGGACGGCCGCGTTGTGAGCGGATCGCTTGTGTATGCGGACGACAGTGTGATCGTTCTGGGTGTGCCGCACTTCCTGGCGAACCGGCCCGGTGACGTGGAGAGTGTGCAGGTACTGGTGCCGGGGAACATTGTCCGTCTGCACGATCTCCGCGGCGCGGTCGGGCACATGTTCAACGATGTGGATCTTCCGGTGGGGCGGAGTGCCGCAGTCTACCGAACCGAGGGGCTGGACTATCTGGCGTGGCGCGCCGTCTTCTATCCCTACCCGTCGCCGGAACTCCTTCGTGCAATACAGCGGGCTGACCGGACGCAGCAGCCCGGAGGCACGGCCCCGGTAAGCGTTGAGGCGTTCGAGGCCGCGCATGTGCCGGCCTCGCTGCACATCGGCCTCTACTATCCGGCCGTTGCCGATCTGCACGAGGACGCCTACAGGTACATGCAGGATGGCTCGCTCTTCGCCTCGGCGCAGGTGCGGCCAACGGGGACGAAGCTTCCGGTTGTGAGCGTGGAGTACGATCTGGCGTCGTCGTTGCGGATCGGCCTGTGGGGCGAGTGGATCTCGAACAACGCGCCAACGGACACCACGCGCGACTACGAGACGAAGTACGGCGCAACCGGCCTGTTGAGCCTGCGATACCTTCCCGTTACAAGCAGCCGGTTCAAGTACTCGACTTCGGACCGGTTCGACATCTCGGTTGGCGCCGGTCTCGCATGCCAGTTCCTGCAGCGTGATGCCGCGCTGCAGTCGCCAGGGAGCAGCAACTTCTATCAGATCTTCACCATCTCGAAGACGGTGCTGGGCGGTGCGGTGCTGGCAGGCGTGGACTACTATGTGAGCGATCTCGTTTCGATCAACCTGGAGGGGCGCTACTACATCTTCCCGACGGTGAAAACCGATACGCTCACGATCACGCATCCAACGGCCCCGGATCTCGTGCTGGCGTCGCATGCTGCATTCGATATCAAGCTGTCGCGTCCGGAGATCGGCATCGGGCTGCGCCTCCATCTGTAGGCGTTCATCCGGCCGTGATGCCCTCCGGCGGAACGTGCAGCGCCCGCCGGACAAGGCGGTTCCGCTTCTGGTGCCCGGTGGCGCGCGCTTTCAGGTTGGTGTGGACTACAGCCTGTTCTCCCGATTGCGTGTCGGCCTCTCCTATGCCATTCCCGTTCACTTCGACTCGACTCCCGATACCTTGAGGGACTACGAGCGATGCACGGACAATACGGGTTTCGCGATGGCCGAGCTGCTGATTCTCGAGCCCGATGCGCACTTCGCAAACACGTGGGCCAGGATTGAGCTGGCGGTTGGAGCGGGCCTTGCCGTACACGTTATCGGTGTTGACCGTCATCTTACCTCGCCCGGCTCCCCGCTGACCTACAGCACAACTCATGAGGGCTATGTGACGCTTGGCCCGATGATGGAAGGGAGTGTATCGTTCTACCTGAATCGTAATCTCTCGTTGCGAGTGCAGGCGCATCTTGCGGATCACCTATCGCAACACATAGATTCCCTGGAAATGTCGAGCGCAACGTCGCCGCAGTACATTGTCAGGCGCCATCAGGCATACGACGTCACGTTCGATGGCGGCGATCTCCAGGTTGGGGTCGCGCTCCACTTCTACGTACGTGCGAAGAAGTATCCTGCTATGCTCTGAAGAGCACGTTGGGCCGGAGTTGTACTCAGGCCCCATTCTTCCGATGACGATCGCGGAGTCACACTCCGCGATACCAGATCGAAGTGCTGTCAGGAATCAATTCCCTCTGTACGTAGGTACTTGCGAAGAAGTATCCTGATATGCTCCGAAGAGCACGTTGGGCCGGAGTTGTACTCAGGCCCCATTCTTCCGATGACGATCGCGGAGTCAAACTCCGCGATACCGGATCGAAGTGCTATCAGGAATCAAACCCCTCTGTACGTAGCATGCATCGCGAGTCAGCGTAATGAACAACGTTTCAGCGTAATGAACAACGTTCTCGAAATCGGCGGCCGCACGGCCCGTTCTCTCGTCGAAGAGTTCGGCAGCCCGCTCTATGTCTACGACGCATCCACCGTGCGCCGGCAATTCAACCGGCTGGACTCCGCATTCTCCGGGCTCCAGCATCGCCTGCTGTATGCGTGCAAGGCGAACAGCAACATGGCGATGATTCGCCTGCTCCATTCGCTCGGCGCCGGGATCGATGCCGTCTCGATTCACGAGATCGATCTGGCGATGCGCTGCGGGGTCCCGGCCTCCGAGATTCTCTACACGCCGAACTGTGTGGCCTTCGCCGAGATAGAGCGGGCGGTGGAACTGGGAGTACTTGTCAACATCGACAACATCTCCGTGCTGGAACGCTTCGGGCAGAAGTATGCATCGGTGCCGTGCGCCATCCGGATCAATCCGCACATCCTGGCCGGCGGCAACGCCCACATCCAGACCGGCCACATCGATTCCAAGTTCGGGATCTCCATCCATCAGATGCGGCATATCCTTCGCATCGTTCAGGCCTACGGCATGAACATCACCGGCCTGCACATGCATACCGGCAGCGATATCCTGGATGCCGAGACCTTCCTTACCGGCGCGGAGATCCTGTTCGATCACGCCGCGGATTTCCCTGATCTTCGCTTCATCGATTTCGGCAGCGGCTTCAAGGTGCCGTACAAGCCGGACGATGTCTCGACCGATGTGGAGACGCTTGGCCGCCGTCTCACCGAACGCTTCCTCGCGTTCTGCTACGACTATGGGCGCGATCTGGAGCTATGGTTCGAGCCCGGCAAGTTCCTGGTGAGCGAATCCGGATTCCTCCTCACCACCGCGACGGTGTTGAAGCAGACTCCGTCCTGCGTCTTCATCGGCACGGACTCCGGCCTTCATCACCTTATCCGGCCGATGCTTTACAACTCCTATCACTCCATCGTGAATGCCGACAGGCTGGGAGGGATCGAGCGGATCTACACGGTGGTGGGATGCATCTGCGAGACCGATACGTTCGGCACGGACAGAAGGCTGGCGGAGACGGTGGAGGGGGACGTGCTCGCGATCCGGAATGCCGGTGCGTACGGCTTCGCGATGTCCAGCAACTACAACTCGCGCCCGCGCCCCGCGGAGGTGATGATGCTGGACGGCGCCGCCCACCTGATTCGCCGGCGCGAGACGCTGGATGATATTCTGGCCACGCAGATACCGTTGCCGGTTGATGCGTTCACTCCGATGGAGTCCCATCATGATTGATCATCTCGACGGCGTTGGCGATGCCGACGTCTGTCTTGCGCGCATCGCCGCCTCGCGCGGCGAACTCCTCTCCATCCTCGCCGGGCTGAGCGACGGCCAGTTCCACCGGCGGCCGGATGAAGAGGCATGGAGTGCCGGGATGATCGCGCATCACGTCGGCATGGTGGAGAAGGGGACCGCGCGGATCGTGCAGATGCTGGGCGTTGCCTCGCAGCGCGGCACCCAGCTTCAGGTGCAGGTGCCGCAGGGGCGCCGTCGCGAGGACGGCCGCATGATCGCGCCGGCCAGCGTCACGCCGCCGGCCGATGCGGCGCGTCCGGAGATCATGGAGATGTTGAGTACTTCCCGGATGGCGCTGCTTCAGGCCATCGGGGAACACCGGCCGGATCTTGAGGGGACGGCCACCATGGATCATCCCTTCTACGGTCCGCTCACCGGACTCGGCTGGCTGCGCATGATCACCGTGCACGAGGAGTGGCACGTCGAACAGCTGCGCCGCGTGCAACAGACCGCGCCATCACACTGAACCGAAAGCCGCAACCGTGCCTCGAGCGTCGCGCACCGGTTCAGCGGGAGCGCGAAGGGCCGCTCATTGAATACGCTCCCGATGACGGCGTCCGCCCCTTCACCGATCCATGCGATCGTCCCGGAGATGACTCCGCGGCGCGCATGTTCTCATCGGACCCCGGGAGCCGGGGTCCGGCGAGTGGACGTTCATAGTGAGATCGTGAATACCGAACCCAGTACATTGGACCAATGGACGACATGACAACCGCAAACCAGACACCAGCCCGGCGCCCGCGCGTGTTCAGCGGGATGCAGCCCTCAGGGGCGTTTCATCTCGGCAACTATCTGGGTGCTCTGAAGCAGTGGGTGCAGGGGCAGGATGAGAAGGAGAACTTCTTCTGCATCGTGGATCTGCACAGCCTGACGGTGCAGCAGGACCCCGCGGCCCTGCGGCAGCGTACGCGCGAGTTCGCAGCCATGTACCTCGCGGCGGGCATCAACCCGGATCGCTGTTCACTCTTCATCCAGAGTCATGTGGCGGCGCACGCCGAAGGATGCTGGCTGTTGAATTGCGTGACGCCATTGGGCTGGCTTCAGAAGATGACGCAGTTCAAGGACAAGTCCGCACGGCAGGAGAGCGTCTCCGCCGCACTGCTGGATTACCCCGTGCTGATGGCTGCGGATATTCTTCTGTACGATGCCAACGAGGTGCCGGTGGGGGAGGATCAGAAGCAGCACGTGGAGCTGGCGCGCAACATCGCGGAGCGCTTCAATCATCTCTACGGCGAGACCTTCGCCATCCCGGAGCCGATGATCCCCAGGGTGGGCGCGCGCATCATGGGTCTGGACGATGCTTCCAGGAAGATGTCCGGATCGAACGCTCACGTTCGCGGGCATGCGGTGCGTCTGCTGGACGAGCCGAAGGAGATCGAGTACGTCTTCAAGCGGGCCGTGACGGACTCGCATGGCGAGATCCGTTTCTCCGACGATCCCGAGCGTGCAGGCGTGAACAACCTGCTCGGCATCTACAAGGTGATCACCGGGAGGAGCGAGGAGGAGGTGCTGGCGGACTTTGCCGATGCGCGCGGCTACGGCGATCTGAAGATGCGCGTTGCGGAGGTGGTGATCGAGGAGCTGGGGCCGATCCGCGAGCGCTATCACCAGTTGATCAAGGAGCCGGCGGAACTGGACCGGCTGCTTGCGATCGGTGCGGAGCGTGCACGTTCCGTCGCCAATCCCAAGGTGCGGGAGATGATGGAGAAGATGGGGTTGGTGGTGGGGAGTCGGTAGTCAATCGGGGAGGTGGCCTTGAAGCCTTCCCCCTGCGGCCTGGGTATCGGGCGGATCCATCGCCTGGTGCTGCGCGAGCGCAGCCGGTTCTTCGAGGCCGGCGCTGGCAACGGACGGCTGGCAACGGACTACCGGCTACAGCACAACGAAGAACGCCACGTTCCGCGGATCCGGAACGTGGCGTTTCTCGATTCGTGCATCCGCATCACCGCCGCTGCGGCGTGCGGGTTCAACGCATGGTGAGCTTTGCCACCTTGCTTGCCTCGGGGAAGAGCGTGAGCGCCTTCTGGTACTGCTTGTCGTCCTCGAGCGCGATGCGGAAGAACTCATTGTTCCCCCACAGGCTGCGGGCCAGGCGGGCCTTCAGCCGCACTTCCACGTTATGACGATCGGCCGCCACGAGCTTCGGATCCACATTGGCCCCCTTCTGCTTCGCGAGCGCCATGAAGTCGTTCCACATCTGATCGGAGATCTGGAAGTTGCGCGAGAACTCGTTGAACTTGCCGTTGTACTGCGTGCGGAGCTTCGATGCGTTGGCGTCGAAGTACTGCTCCATGTACTCCCAGATCAGGTTCTTGCGGATCACGTCGATGCCGAACGCGGTAAGCGTATCCAGCTTCACGACATAATCCGGCGTGATGCCGCCGCCGCCCAGAACCCGGCGCCCGCCGAGCGTCTTGAACACCGGCCGCGTGGAGTCCGGAACGTCGTGCGTGTGATTCACATTGTCTCCCTCCTCATCCTCCTGGCGATTGCTCATCTGATAGTATGCTTCCTTCCCCTTGTCGTACGGACGCTGGATCAGCCGGCCGGACGGGGTGTAGTAGCGTGCAATCGTGAGGCGGAAGGCGGAGCCGTCGTTCAGCGGGAACTGGCGTTGAACAAGCCCCTTGCCGAACGATGTCTCGCCAACGATCAGGCCGCGGTCCAGATCCTGGATGGCGCCGGAGACGATCTCCGAGGCGGAGGCGGAGCCGCGGTTGATCAGCACGATCAGCGGAAGCTTCTCGTAGCGCTGCCCATCCTCGGACATGTAGTTCTCCTCCTCGGAACTGCGGGAGCTCTTCGTGTAGACGATCTTGCGTCCGCCCGGCACGAACTCGTCGACGATCCGGATCGCCTTCTCCATGTAGCCGCCCGGGTTGCCGCGCAGGTCGAGGATCAACCGCTTCATCCCCTCGTTCGACATGCGGTCCAGATTCTTCATCATCTCGTCGTACGTCGGCTCGGCGAAACGATTGATCGTGAGATAACCGGTTCCGTTTTCGTCCACGAACGCGGCGTCAACCGTGTAGAGCGGAATGTCGTCGCGCGTGATGTCGAACACCAGCGGCTCCGCCGCCTGCGGCCGTACCACCGTCACCTGCACGCGGGTTCCCTTCGGACCGCGGAGCTTCTTCGGTACGTCCTCGCGGCTGAGGCCGACGGCGTTCTGCCCGTCGATCTTCACGATCTTGTCACCGGCCAGGATTCCGAGCGCCTCAGAGGGGCCGCCGGAGATCGGGCTGATGATGGTGATCGTGTCCTTGACCATGTCGAACTCCACGCCGATGCCCTGGAAGCTGCCGCGGAAGTCCTCCTCCACGCGCTTCTGCTGCTCGGCCGGAATGTAGACGGAGTGTGGATCGAGGTCATTCAACATGCCCACGATCGCTGATTCGACCAGCTTCGGCGACTGTACCTCATCGACATAGTTCTTCTGAACCAGGAAGAGAACCGTCTTGAACTTCTCCATCTGGTCGTAGATACTGTCGCCGGAGATCAGCTTCTCGATACGAAGACCGATCACGATGCCTACAACGAGGCCTAGGATCGAAAACCACATTTTCTTGGTGCGTGTCATCGACGGTTCTGTGATTTATGTGCCGGGCCGCAGCCGTTCGTGAAGTTCATCCTGTTCTGGTGCCTGTTCACATCGTGTCAGACGCAGGGGTGCGGCATCGGTAACGTGTTGAATCTGTACGGCCTCATGAAAGCCCCCTCATCGAGCGCCGCGGAGGATCGGTTTGCAGGGGCGCTCACGATGGGAGCTCTGTGCCTGGAGCGAGGTACTCGCCGAGTCAAGAGACGCGGCCGTGGCACGGGAGATTGTCCGATCGGCGTGCACAAAGTACCGCTCATTGCAGGTATAAACAATGGCAGCGCCATGCCGCCCGCAGTGCGCAGGAATGGAGCAATCGAACGGGTCTCGGCGGGTTCCGGGCATTGCTCTTCAGACGAGGCTGCCGGTCAATCGTTCCAATGCCTCCCGATACTTCGCGGCGGTTCCCTCGATCACCTCCTGCGGCAGGGGCGGCGGCGGCGGCGTCCTGTTCCAGTCCGTGGAATCCAGGTAGTCGCGAAGGAACTGCTTGTCGAAATTCTGCTGCGCCGTTCCCTCGCTGTAGGAGGAGGCCAGCCAGAAGCGGGAGGAGTCCGGCGTGAGCGCCTCGTCGATCAGGATCAGCGTTCCGGTATCGTCCACCCCGAACTCGAACTTCGTATCGGCGATGATGATGCCGTGCTCCTCCGCGATGCGTGCGGCGCGGGAGTAGAGCTCCAGCGTGATGCGCCGCGCCTCCGCGGTAACCGCGGCTCCGGCGAGCCCGGCCGCCTGTTCGAAGGTGATGTTGACGTCGTGTCCTTCCTCCGCCTTGGTCGCCGGCGTGAAGATCGGTTCCGGCAGCCGGCCGGACTCCTTCAGCCCGGGCGGGAGAGGGTTGCCGCATACCATGCCGTTCGTCCGGTATTCCTTCCAGCCGGAGCCGGCCAGATAGCCGCGTGCCACGCACTCGATCGGGAGCGGCTGCGTCCTGCGAACCAGCATGGAGCGTCCCTCCAGTTGTTCGCGATACGGAGCACACGCGGGGGGGAAGAGGGCAACGTCGGCAGTGATCAGATGGTTCGGCACAACGTCGTGAAGCCGCTCGAACCAGAAGAGCGAGAGCGCGGTGAGGATCTTCCCCTTGCCGGGGATCGCCTCGTTCATGATCACATCATAGGCGCTGATGCGATCGGTGGCCACGAACAGAAGGGCATCACCCATGTCGTAGACGTCGCGGACCTTGCCGCGGCGCCAGAGGGTGAGCGTTGGGAACGAGGTTGTGTGCAGAGCGGATTCGGCCATCGTGCAGTGCTGGGTAGATCCCGGCCGGCGTCTCACGCTCCCTACGAACAGGGGAGCCGGCCGGCACAGGACAATTTTCTTCGCAATATTGGTATTCGCTACGGATTATCGTAAACTTGCCCGGCGAAGCCGTTGCGTTGTGCAATGGCTTTTTGGTGTTTTTACAAGCCATCGCAGTGCATCGGCACCGAGGGATCGGCCGCCGGTCATCTCGCAAACAAGGTTGAATTGCGCCGCGTTCCGGCCGCAGAACCCGGCAAAACGACCATCCGGTACCGCGTGGGCGAACCAACGCTGCTGCTCCGGGCCGGCATTCGGCACCGGCGTTTCCGGCCCTGCCGCAGAAGCACGCAACCGTTCGGATGGGAGGCCGTGAACGGGCCGGTGCCGAAGGTTCTGCCTATCAGGCGTGGCGGCCTCACCTGCCGCATTTCTTGAACTGGTTTTTCTACGAAGATATGTCCGATATCGTCTATCTGACGCGTGAGCGCCTGCAGGCCCTGGAAGAGGAGCTGCGGGTGCTGAAGGTGGAAAAGAGAAAGGAGATTGCTGAGAAGATCGCCGAGGCGCGCTCGTACGGTGACCTGTCGGAGAACGCGGAATACGATGCCGCGAAGGAGGCACAGGGGCACCTGGAGGCCCGGATCTACAAGCTGGAGCAGACCGTTGCCCGCGCCCGCGTGCTGGACGGCTCGAATCTTCCCACCGACAAGGTGTACATCCTCTGCATCGTCCAGGTTCGCAACCATGGTACGAATGCAACCATGGAGTATACGATGGTCTCGGCCGAGGAGGCGGACGTGGAGCAGCGCAAGCTTGCCGTCACCTCCCCCATCGGCAAGGCGCTGATGGGAAAGCAGATTGGTGATGTGGTGACGGTGACCGTGCCTGCCGGGACGATCACGCTCGAAATCCTCAATATCCGCCGATAATCATCGGCGCCTGACCAGTTCCCGGCCGTCGTGTGCAGGAGGGACGCCCGCCGCGTCCCGTGCCGGGAATATCCGTTCCGGCCTTTCGGCGATTCCTCTCGATTCCTCTTAAACGCTGGAGCTGCTCGCAAGTCGAAGCCTGCGTATGAGTACAATGGCGATACCTCTTGCAGCAGCGCCCCTCAGAGGCGCAATGGTTGAACTCGACGACAAGCAGTTGCTCGATCTGTATCGTGCTGGCGAGGTGGACCGGATGTTCAACGAGATGGTCCGCCGCTACCACTCGCGCATTTACTGGGCTGCTCGTCGAATGGTGAAGAGCCACGAGGATGCGGACGACATCGCACAGGATGTCTTCGTTCGCGCCTATTCCGCGCTTCCGAACTTTCGCGGCGACTCCGGCATCTACACCTGGTTGTACCGCATCGCCATCAACCTCTCGATCAATCATCTGCGCAAGCAGAAGGTTCGCAGGTTGCTGGACATCACCGACTACATTCCCTTCCTCGGCAAGGATGCCGATCAGGACAAGGGGATGATCCACGACGAGAACGTCTCCCTCATCGAGAAGGCGATCGAGACTCTGCCGGAGAAGCAGCGCGCGGTGTTCATCATGCGCTACTACGACGAGATGCCGTACGAGCAGATCTCCGCCATCCTGGGAACCACGGTCGGCGGATTGAAGGCGAACTTCCATCACGCAGTCAGGAAGGTGGCCGCCTACGTCAAGGCGAACCATGGCCGCCTGAATCTGGAAGGGATGGAGGAGGGCGGGTTCGGAACCGAGGATGGTGACGAGGGCCTGGGCTCACTGTAGCCGGGCTTTGCAGAACGTTGTTGAACGACAGATAGAGCACGAGAACGCCATACAGAGCCGGAAGGCCGGCGGGTGGCGAGGAGGTAATAATCATGGGCGCAAACATATCCGGCAATCACGGCATTCCGCCGGATGCGGAGATCGAGAAGGACGTTGCCGAACTGCGGCAGCTTCTTTCCCGGGTCCCGGGTCCTGCCGAGCCGCATCCGGCCTACTGGCAGAACTTCGTTGTGAAGGTTCGCGGCCGCATCGACGAGGAAGGGGGGCGACGGAAGCGGTGGAGGCTTTTTCCCGCCTGGGCCTCGCTCGGCACCGCCGCCCTGGTCACCGTGATCGTGGTGGCAAGCGGGCTGCTGGAACGGACCGGCAAGGACCGCCCCGATCCGTCGCGGCCCGTGCCTCCGGCTGCTGCGGAGTTCTCCGCGATCTACAGCAATACCGATACGCAGAGCCTGATCCTCAGCCACGATGACGTGCAGATGATCAATGCCATCGTCTCCGATCAGGACGACGCCATCTTCCAGGCAATGGTGGACAAGAACGGAGAGTAATTATCGATCGCGAAGCCAGACCATCAGCCGGCCGCGTGCCGTAACAACCGATCTCTTCCCGCACAGGACGCCTTCAACCGGAGGCGTCCTGTGTCGCTTTGAACTTCGTACACTGCCACCCGCCCGCCATCGCGATACCGCTACATCGTCACGCCGATTCCCCAGCGATAGGTGCGGGCGGTCGAGGGGAGCAGTGGCGAGGAGGCATACAGCGGGATGAAGACGCTCAGCTTGATCGGAGCCGGCGTATCGAGAGCATGTTCCACCACGTCCGGGATCAGGCCCAGCTCGAAGATGTCCAGCGAGGCCATCACGCCTGCCTCCCAGGATGCCGTGGGGAAGGCGTTCAGGGCAAGCTTCCCGGGGATCAGCCAGCCGCCGGCCGCATAGGCGCGCACGTCGATCTGCCTGAGATAGGGAATGGCCACGATCTGTTTGAACGGATTCAGATCGCCGAAGCTGATCCGCGCGTTCAGCAGGTTCCGTCCCGTGCGCCGGGAGGGATCGAGGCTGATGAGCGAGGCTAGGTATCCCTGCGTTGGGAGCATGAGATTGTTCCGGGCGGCAAATTCCGGCTCGATGTTCATCGCGAGGCGTTGAATCGGATTCAGATGCATGTCGCGCGATGTGGCGCCGGCCGCGTTGAAGAGCCGCTGCGCCGGCGGATCGCCGGTCGATGCGCCGATGAACATGTCGCCGTTCAACGAGAAGTTCCCGAAGCGCCAACCGCTCTGGCTGCTGATGCGCCATTGCGTGAACGCGCTCGTGCTGGCGAAGCTGGCATCGAAATCGGCCTCCGCGGAAACGAACGCCCTGCGGTCCTGCGTCGAGGCGCGCATCTGATAGGTGAGGCCGATGGTGTTGTAGCCCCCGGCGCTCCATGGCGCGACCCGATTGGGATAGTTCCCTCCCACGAGCACCTCGCGTTCGGTGCGGAGCCCCACGCGCTGGAAGAGCGGCGGCGGGGAGGCGAGCCCGCGTATCTGCTTGTCGACCTCGGCGCTCCACCGCTGCACGCCGTCTGCATTGGTGGCGAGGAGATCGAACGTGGCGAACGGATCCAGGAAGGGGAGGCGCGAGCCGTACTGCACGTTGTAGTCCACGCGATGCGAGCGGAGATTGTAGTAGGCGCCAAGCGCTGCGTTGTACCGGTCGAACGCATAGCCGCCATCGGCGAGGAAGCCGAGCTGCGCGCCATCCGCCCTGGAGTACCAGAGCGTGGGACGCAGCCGCACGGTGTAGCGATCCAGCGGGCGATGAAAATCCCAGCGCCGGTAGAATGCGGCATCGGTAACCGGGAGCACGTTCGCGAGGAATCCGGTGGAGACGGTGTTGTTGGTGCGGTCCACGTCGAACAGCAGATCCGTGGTATCGATCGTGGCGCGCACAACGCGGCGCGGCGTTGTGAACGATGTGCGGTAGGAGCGATCCACCCACGCCCATCGCGGCAGGTTGAACGCCATGCCCGGCTTGCGCCACTCCTCCACCGGAACGTTCGCGGTTGCGGTGGTGCCGTCGTCGTAGGTCATCGTGATATCCAGCGGCATGATCGCCTCCGCGCGGTTGGAGAGCGAAAGCGTCGTGCGCCATCCTCCGCCGTCCTGAACGGAGGCCAGATCGTCGATCGCATAATCGCAGAGCTTGGTTGTCCCCACCCACTCGTTGAAAAACCAGTCCAGGCGCAGGCCGGATGCCTCCTCGATCGCATGTTCGAAATCGCGCACGTCCGGATGGTGGAAGTGCCAGCGATCGTAGTAGTGCCGCATCGATGCATCGAAGAGCGAGTCCCCCAGCATGTACTGCACCATGCGGAGCACGGACTCGCCGCGCGAATAGACGAGGCCGGCGTTGCCGTCATCGCGGAAGCGATCGTGATACGTGTCCAGCGGCTCGTCCAGGCCGGCAACGGCAAGTTCGTAGGCGCGCTCCGTGTTCGCCCACTTCTCCTGAATCCATGGGTACACCATGCGATCCAGGCCGTGGTAGGGATTCGGGCCCCCCTGTGTGCCGAGTACATTGCGGGCCGCCTCATCGGTGAGATACTGCGTGAAGCCTTCGTCCATCCAGGCCTCCTGCGTCTCGTTGTTTCCCATCATGCCGTAGTACCACTGATGCCCAAGCTCGTGGGCGATCACGCCGGCCAGCGAGACCTGTGTCCGGTAGCCGGTGATCATGATGAGCTGCGGATACTCCATGCCTCCGTCACCGGCCATCGCCACCGTGAACTGCGGCCAGAGATATCGGCCGAACCGGAGACTGTAGTACTCCATCAGCGCGCGGGTCCAGGTGCCGGCATACTGCCACACGTTCTGATAGTCCGGCGTTGCAAGCAGGTGAATGGCGACATCGTGCCAGCGCGTGATCCGGTGCACGTATCGCGGATCGGCGACCCAGGCGAAATCGTGAACGCTGTCGGCGTGGAAGCGCCACGTCTTCATGCCGCCTCCCTGCGCCGGCGATTGAATCACCGTGTCCACCGCACCAAGTTCGTATCCGCATCCAACCTCGCGCGGGTTTGTCACCATGCCCGTTCCTCCCAGCACGTAGGCGGCCGGGATGGTGATTGCCACATCGTACGTGCCGTAGACTCCGTAGAACTCGCGGCGCACATACTCGTCCGCATGCCAGCCGGTTCGGTCATATTCGGCCATCTTCGGATACCACTGCGACATCGAGAACTCTATCCCCTCGCGGCTCATCCAGCCGCCGCGCCGTATCAGGCGCGGGATGCGGGTCTCCCACGTCATCTCCAGCGTGGTGGAATCCCCCGGCGCCAGCGGCGTTGCCAGTGCCGCGTGCAGAATCGTCTCGGAGATCGTCCACTGCAGCCCGCTCCCGTTCTGCGTGAGCGTGGCCACGCGAACGGAGCCCTGCTGGCTCTCCGGAAGCTGGGCCAGTTGCATTCCGCCTCCCCCCACATCGCGGTCGCGCCGGTCCATCATCGAGCCCGGCTTGAACGCCTCGTAGTAGAGATGATAGAACACGTCGCGCAGCGTGTCCGGAGAGTTGTTCACATAGACCAGCCGCTGATGCCCCGTGTAGGAGTGCTGCGCCACGTCCATCTGAATCTCCATCGTATAGTGTACGCGCTGCTGCCAGGCGGCCAGCTGCAGCGGGATGAATGCCAGGAGTGTCGAGGTGATTGCAAGAAGAAGGCGATTCTGCATCGTCGGTGTTCGTGGTACGGGCAGCCGTGCTGCCGATGTCTGATACAACGTGCCGGTGCATCCCGGCCGCGGGAACCGGCAATGTACGAAGCGGGTGGGTGCGGTGCGTGGCAGGGCGTTCGGGAAATGCAGGGATCGATGGACGGCGTCCGGCGTTTCAGGATCATCAGCCCCTTGCATCGATCCACGCTCCGGGGAACGCGCCGCAACGCCCGTCGTTACGGAGTTCGCTCCGCGGCATACCCCGGAATGCACGGGCGCTCCCGCGGGGAGTTTGGGAATGGAGGAGAGGAGGGCCACAGATGGGATGGGGCGACGGATTCCGCCCGGCATTGCGTTGCCGTCACATACGCATGGACGGTCCCTTTCGCACGTGCTCCGCACGTGCTGCCACGCCGCCGAAAAACATGCGCCGGCATTTTCGGACGGCCACATCCCGGACCGAAAAATCGGTCTGCATCGGCATCCGGCGTAAACCCTTTGTATCCTGAATGTCAACGTTCCGTCAATGCGATCGAAATGGATCAATAAATGCCGTTGAATGTTTATGAAATCACTTGCACAATACAATCCGATCGTGTTATTTCGCACCCGTTGATTCCCTGCGTGCGAATCACCAGTTGCTGCAGCCTTCGTTCATGGTGGCGCCCACACGCCTCCCGGTTGCAGTTCCACGTATCTCCGTTGCCCTGGCTTTCATGAGCGCATGTCCGCAATTCGAGGCGACGCCGTTATGCGCCGCTTCATCGATTGCGTGCCTTGTTGCATGATATCGATTGTTGTCCCGGCGGGCATGCCGATGCACGCCGCTGGCCGCGCCGTGCCCGCATGAATCGCGGAGCATGCGCAGCGGAATATTCCGTCCCATATCGGCAGACATCTCACGCGACAGGTTTTTGGCAGCACGATCGTTGTACCCGGCGAATTGTACTGCATGGTTATTCATTTTCTTCCTGCTTCGATGAAACACACGACACCATTGCAACCATCCGCACCGTTCCGGATGCGGGCCGTCGCCGTTCTGGCGGCAATTACGTTCACATTCCTGTTCATGCAACCTGCACGCGCGCAGAGCCTCACCGATGGGCCGCCCGCCATCACCTATGCTCCGGACAGTGTGCATCACGGCATGGCCGTGCTCTACGTGGGTCATCTCGCCCCCACGTGCTACCCCGACACCGTGTATGGCAACGCCGATCCCCTCACCGGCGACTATCTCCCCCGCGTGATCGTCTGGGGGTGCCCGGTGATGCCACGGCTTCTCTCGCAGTCGCAGCGCGATGCGATGACCGCCTGCATGGGGGGCGTTCCGCCCGGCCTGAGCGTGCCGTACACCGTCGTTCAGTATCCCGCATGGGCCGCACTGCACGGAGCGGCAACGTTCCGCCGCTTCAACAGCAACGACACGCTCTCCGACGTGATGATTGCGCTGCACGGCACGGCGACCGTCGACGGCACCGCGCGCGACACGCTCCGCACGCTCGTGATCTTCGGACAGGCCGCGCTTGCCATGCAGCCGGTCATTCACCTCGACGCCGTTGCCCCGTTCCAGTCGGCTCCCTTCTTCGCGATGGACTACCGCCCGCAGATGCAGGCACCCGGCTCGCGCGATCTCTCCGGCCGGGAGAGCTACGAACTGGACCCCGTCTCGCTCACGGTGACCACACCGGACACCACGAGGCATGGCACGGCGCCGGCGGACGGGACACCTGCCATCATGCGGATCTATCCGAACCCGGCAACCGACGCCGCCACACTCGAAGCGATTCGCGTCCCGGCGGGCGAGTATCTCGTTGAAGTGGTCTCCGCCGGCGGTGAAGTGGTGCTCCACTCGACCGTCACGGCGAGCGCACCGGCAAGCGTTCTCGGCACGCTCGATGTGTCGCGCCTTGCCAGCGGGTACTACGCCGTGCGCGTGACCGACACGGGCACGCCCGGCGGGCAGCTGGTGGGAACGTATCCGGTGGTGGTGACGAGATGAGTGATGGCGACCATATACAGAAGTACGGAAGGCGCCGTCGCGATGCCGCGGCACCGTGGATGGATCGTTACGCCCCTGATGCCTCCAGGGTCTTGCGACCCTGGTTGACTCCTGTCGCCCCTTCGGGGCTCGGCATCGTCGTGGCTCCGGCCTCCAGCCTCCAGGGGATCACATCCCAGGGTCTTGCACTCCAGGGGCTCGCGCCCCTGGCTGGCACCTGTCGCCCCTTCGGGGCTCGGCATCGTCGTGGCTCCGGTCTCCAGCCTCCAGGGGATCACATCCCAGGGTCTTGCACTCCAGGATCTTGCACTCCAGGGGCTCGCGCCCCTGGCTATCTCCTGTCGCCCCTTCGGGGCTCGGCATCATTGTGGCTCCAGCCTCCAGCCTCCAGGGGCTCGCATCCCAGGGTCTCGCACTCCAGGGGCTTGCGATCCCGGCCGGCACCTGTCGCCCTTCCAGGGCCAGGAGTATCGGTTGAAACGGTCAGTGCGGAGGAACACCCGGACTCTGTCGGGCGTGAACTTCTCGCGACGACGGTCTGTGAACCGCTCGGGCCACCATGGATGACGGAACAGGAAGCGAGGCGAATCGGCTGAATACTGCCGGACACCATGCGAGTGCATTCTCTCGCCAAGACGACGAACACTTCCTTCAACAACAAACACATTTTCAACGACCGTGAATCATTTCATTCAGGCACGCGCCCCTCGTCTTCTGCTCGCGTGCTGCATGCTCCTCGCCGCCGCGCACGCCGTGCGGGCGCAGTATTCCGACGAGGCATTCCGGCTCAAGCAGGCACAGGAACTCTACGACGAACGGGGCTACGGCTAGGCCGGTGCCATCACCGCCGACGGCAGGCTCATCATCTCCAACTCCAACGGCTCGGTCAGCTACGTCTATCCCATCGCCGCAACCACCGTCTCGGGGTATCCCTTCACGGTGACGCTCAACTACAATTCGAGCGTGGCATTCTCGGCCTTCCGCACCTATCAGGATGGCTATGCGAACCTGTATTCGCACTGGTCGCGCATCAGCCAGAACAGACCC
>DASZRW010000068.1:0-10200 GCA_035549015.1 Kapaibacterium sp. (SeqCode) | reverse complement strand
CCGGAGCGAGCCACATGCACCTTGCAATCCCAACGAAGCTGTTGCGCTACTGGGGTCTGCCGAGTCTGCTCGATGAGCATCAACGTCTTCAGAAACTCTAACGAACCGCCGTATGCCGAACGGCACGTACGGTGGTGTGGTAGCCGGGGGAGGGTGACCTCCCCCGGCTACCCGATCGAGCACTCGTGCCGGCGCCGGAGATGTTCTCGCATCGGACGTACGGCACCGTGTACGCGGCGCTCGTGAGCCTGCAGGATGCTGGCCGGGCGGTGGATGCGGCGAGCGTCTGGGCAGAGCTCTCGCGACTCGGTCTTCTCGACGCCGGGTTGATCGGCCCAGGGCTTACCGTCGAAACGATCGAGCATCTGTTCGACGATCGGTATCTCAGCACGGAGGTCCTGAACTATGTGACCCATGCAGAGTGGGTGCGTGATCAGTGGGCGCGGCGGAGAACCGAGGAGGCGGCACAACGGCTCCGCATCGCCGCACGCGATCCCGAGACGGATATCGCCGAAGCGGCGGAGCGATTCCAGGCCGAGATCGAGTCGATCGGCGATGGTGCGGCGACGCGGGCTCCGTCGATCGAAGCGACCGGCATCGCCGCGCTGGAAATCCTCGAGGCGCGCCGTGTACGCGCGCTCGAATCGAACCACATCTCCGGCATCGCGAGCGGGATCGTCGCGCTTGACGCGTTCACCGGCGGGTTCCAGGCCACTCTGTCACGTCATCGGGGCGCGAACGAGCATCGGAAAGAGCTCGCTGGTGAAGACGTTCACGCTCAACGCCATCTCATTGCCCCAGCCTGTACCGACGCTCTACCTCACCGCGGAGGAGCGCCGGGAAATCATCATGATCCAGCTCGCCGCGATGCGCGCCGATGTGTCGGTGTGCGACGCGCTGAAGGGGCGATTGCCGAGCGATGAGTATCGGCGGCTCAGGGTGGCCATCGCGGAGATTCAACGCATGCCGTTGCGAATCGTGAACGCACACATGATGGACGATCGAGAGATCCGAGCTGAAGCGCGCCGGGCGAAGCGCGAGATGGGGGCGCAACAGGTGATCGTGGATTACCTCCAGAAGCTTGGCCGAACCCACGCGAAAGAGTCACGGCTCGATCGCGTCAGCCGCGTCAGCGCAATGCTCTACGAGGCAAGCCAGGACTTCAACCAGGTCTGGCACGTTCCGGCCCAACTCAATCGCCAGGCGGAGTCGCGGCAGGCGCATATGCCTCTGATGTCCGATCTGAAGGAATGTGGCGATATCGAACAGGATGCGGACATGGTGACACTGATCCACCGGCCGGAGTTCTACGGCGAGCGGTTCTTCGATCCGATGGACATCAAGACGCCGTGCGCGGGGCGCGCGAAGCTCATCATCGCGAAGTGCCGGAACGATGACACGCACGCTTCGGGGATCGAGGTGGGGTTTCACAAGCGCACCTCGCGGTTCGTCGATATCGACCCCGATCCGACTGCCCCGTTACGACTATCGGAGGACGGCGATGGATGGTGAGAGAATGCATGGTGAAAGCATGCATGGTGAGAGAATGCGTGACGACGCCGGCGGCGGGAAGATCTCCGAAGCGCTCCTCCGCGCCGCGACACACCTGCCGGAGTTCGACGAAGTGGCGGCAATGTATGAGCATTCCGACGAGCGGGACCGGGCGGTGAGCCTTCGCGAGCAGGCCGATCACGTCGGACGCATGGCATTGATTCTCTGGGGCGTTCGGCGCGCTATGCCGCCGGCTCCCACGCTTGGCGTGTATCGGATGACGGAGTATCCCAACATGGTGATGGCCGATCGGCTCTTCGTTCGACGCTACAACGCGTTGCTCACGAACCTATGGAACGAGTATGCCGCTGCGCATCCCGAACACACGGCGTGGAGCGATGCGGAGTTCCAGAATTGCGCGGTGCGAGCACTGCGACTAACCCGCGCTATGATGCCCCGCGACGCAGTGCATTCCAGTCCACGAGCGCGAGGCGGATATGATTCTACACGATGCAATGGAGGATGACGATTGAGACGTTCCGCCCGCACCGATGCCAACCACGCCGCCGTCGTGAAGCGCCTGCGAGCGATCGGCGCGAGCGTGGAGGACCTCTCCGCCGTCGGCGGCGGATGTCACGATCTTGCAGTCGGCTATCACGGGCGCAACATCTTCCTCGAAGTCAAAGACGGAACGAAGCCGCCGAGCGCACGGAAGCTTACGCCGGATCAACTTGACTGGCATGCACGCTGGCGTGGTCAGGTCACGGTGGTGGAGTCGGCGGATGAGGCGGAGCGGGTGGTTTTCGCATTGACGCACGTTGACGTACGCGCGCGTGTAGGCTCCCCCCAGGCTTGCCCCGGAACTCGATTGGGAGCCGTTTTAGAAGGCGTTTTGGGTCCGGTCCGGACTTCGTTCCGGACCTCAGTCGGCGCCGAAATTTTCAGTCGAAAACCTCTCTCCCGTCACATGTGCCCAACATTGGGCGAGCCCGATCTCGGGCTGGAGGTGCAGTCCTCATGGCATCGCGATCATCATCAACACGATCGACGTCGAAGCGATCAGCTTCGAAAACGTCAGCGAAGAAGGCGTCGACGTCGAAGCGATCGGAGTCGAGGCGGTCAGCAGTGAGTCCGAAACGGGCGTCGAAGGCAACGTCGGCGCCGGTTGAACCGGTGCAAGATGCACGTCCGCGGAATGCGCCAGATACGTGGGGAGATCGATCACAGGGCGATAGTCAGAGTCTGCGGGATGGCAATCGCGCTGGCCGAAAACGTCGCGTGTCGGAGCTCAGGCAGTATGCCGAAGCGATTCGTACACAGCTCACGAGCAAGGGGAGTAAGCGGCTCTGGCAGTGGGCGTTTCTCGAGGTGCTGGCTCGATCGGGCAACGTCACGCTCGCGTGCTACGCCGCGGAGACCGACCGCCAGAACGCGTACCAACTGCGCAACCGCGACGCCGACTTCCGCGAGCTGTGGGACGCGGCATTGGAGATGGCCGCCGACAGGCTCGAGGAAGAGGCGTGGCGCCGCGCGCTGGAGGGTGTGGAGCGCTACGTCGTGTCGCAGGGGAAGATCGTGATGGGGCCGGATGGCAAGCCGCTCATCGAGGAACAATACTCCGACATGTTGCTCGACAGGCTGTTGCGCGCGCATCGTCCGGAGAAGTTCCGCGATAGCTACGGTGTGGTTGGTGGATCGGTCACAATCGTGAAGGTGTACGATGGATTCAACCCTGATGAAGTGTGAGGGGCAGGCCGATCCGGAGCCCGCGAATCGCCCGTACCGTCCGCACGGCGGCGCGCTGGAGCTGTTTCTAGCGAAGGAACGCGAGGTGCTGATCGAGGGACCCGCAGGCACGGGGAAGACGCGGGCTGTACTGGAGAAGATCTTCCTGCTGGCCGAGAAGTACGCGGGCATCCGCATCCTCCTTTGCCGCAAGAGCCGTGTGAGCATGACCGAGAGTGTGCTGGTGACGTGGGAGGAGAAGGTCGTGCCGTCAGGACATCCGTGTCTGTTCGGCTCATCGGGACGACTGCTGCTCCGTCAGAAGCGGCACTCGTACGCGTTCGCGAACGGTAGCGAGGTGATCGTGCCGGGGATCGACGACAACGCCGATATCATGAGCACCGACTACGACGTGATCGCGGTCTTCGAGGCAACGCAGCTCGTCGAGGCCGATTGGGATGCGCTCCTGACGCGACTTCGCAACGAGCGGATGCCGTATCAACAGATCATCGGCGACTGCAATCCGGGACGGCCAACGCACTGGCTGAACCAGCGCTGCAATCGTGGCGATGCGCGGCGCATCCTCTCGCGGCATGCGGACAATCCATCGGCGTCGGCGGAGTATATCGCCTCGCTCGACAAGCTTCGCGGTGCGCGCCGCAAGCGGCTGCGCGATGGCGTCTGGGCGGCGCAGGAAGGGCTCGTGTATGAGGCGTGGGACCCGGCGATCCACGTCGTGCCGTCGTTCACGATCCCACCGGAGTGGCGGCGGATACGCGCGATCGACTTCGGCTATCGCGAGCCCGCGGTCTGCCACTGGTACGCGGTGGCGCCGAGCGGGCAAGTCGTGCTCTATCGGGAGTATTATCACACGAAGCGGCTCAACCCGGACTTCGCCAAGGACATCATCGCGTTGTCGGCGGGCGAATACATCGAGATCACGGTGTGCGATTGGGACGCCGGCGAACACGCGCAGCTCGAGGCGGCGGGGATCACCTGCACGCTGGCGTACAAGCGAAGCATCCTGATCGGTGTGCAGGCGGTGGAAGCGCGGCTCGATGACATGGGCAACGGCGAGCCGGGGCTCGTGGTGCTGCGTGACTGTCTCGTAGAACGGGATACATCGCTCGCCGAACAAGCGAAGCCGTGCTCGGTGATCGAGGAGATGGAATCGTACGCCTGGCCGACCGACGTGGATGGCCGCGCGCGCAAGGAGGTGCCGTTGCAGGTCGACGATCACGGCCAGGACACGCTCCGATACGCGATCTGTTATCTCGACAACGTGGGGCATCAACAAGCGGGGTTATCATGGGCATAGTGGCGGAGAGCTGGGCGCGCGTGGCGCGCTTCTTCGGCGGCGAGTCACAGGCAGTCACCGAACCGGGTAACGACGACGTGGGCTACTCGATGAAATCGTGCGGGCCGGGCGTGGTGGTTTTCTCGCCATCGGAGCTCGACCGGTTCGGTCCGGGAACGGAGTTCCCGCGTCTGTTCACGAGCCGGATGGACCCTGACGGCGTGCTCGCCAACAGCATCGTGATGGCGTGCGTCTCGGCGCTGACATTCGCGACGCAGGAGATGCGCCTGCGGGTGCGCGACACGCGGCGTGCGCGGCCGATCGATCATCCGCTCGATGCGGTCTTCCGTCAGCCGACGCTCGGGTTCGATCGGCTCTTCGGCAGGCCGGGACGATGGGTGGAGATGAGCGCCGGGGATATGCTGGTCAGGATCATGACGTACGCTTCGATCGGCGGGGTGGCGTACGTGGAGAAGATCGTGGCGGGTCGTCGGTTGATGGGCTTCCAGGTGCATCACCGATTCGCAGTCGATCGAGACGTGATGACCGGACAGATCTACGGCGTGCAGCGTCCCGATGGATCGTGGGACCCGGTGGAGCACCGCGACATGATCCCGCTGAAGTGGCCGGTGGCGCATCCCGAGGATGAGCATATCGGGCTCGCGCCGGTGGAGGCGCTGTTGCGCGAGATCGGGATGGACCGCTACGCGACGGAGTTCACGCATTCGCTCCTGCGCGATGACGGCATTCCGTTCCAGGGGTTGAAGCTGCCGCCCGGCTCGACGCTCGACGAGCAGAAGCGGAAGAATGTGAAGGAGGAGTTCGCCAGGCGAGCCGGGCGAAAAGGGGAACTTGCGATCCTGGAGAACGGTGCGGAGTTCACGCGGCCAGGTCTCACGATCAGCGAGCTCGATCTGGAGAACGTCTATCGCATTCCGGAGAGCCGCATCCCTGCGTGCTTCCGCGTGCCGGCGCCGGTGGCGGGAATGGCGATGGGGGTTGAGAACAGCGACTACAACAACTTTGCGGAGGCGCGCGAGGCGTTCGCCGAGGGGACGATTGTACCGTTGGCGGCGAACTGGGGGAGTGCGATCGATAAGGGGCTCAGGGAGGAGGGGTGGGTGCGGAATGGCCATGAAGTCATGATTGATTGCTCGGGGATGGTGGCATTGGAGGAGGTGCGCAGGAAGCGGGATGCGATGGTGCGAGCCGATTATGAGGCCAGCGTAATCACGCTTCAAAACGAGCGGTAGTGGTTACGGCCGTAGACCAGCGCCACAGTATGGTACTGTGGCGCCAGTTACCGGCGTACGTGTGGATTTGGCTGGTTATTCGCGCTCTTCGATAATCGATGTGCCGGATGCCGATCCGCCGTCCAGCTCCCGCCATGATTCATGGAGGCGGAATCGACCATCATCGAGCACTTCAAGCGTGGAAGAACAGCGGCCCGAACCGACGACGCCCGACGCGCGCGCGAAGCTGAAGCTGAAATCGAGAGATCCGTCGTCGCGAACGAATCCTGAGAGAACTGAAAAGATGGTCCCGTCGTTTTCGCATGTCCCCCACAATACATTCCCATTCTGGTAATAACGAATAACGGTCCGTTCGTTAAAATCTCCATCATCGCCTTCGTAACCTACGGTTCCCATAAACACTTTCCCATCGTAATTCGGACGATCGTCACCGTTCGTTCCTGACGTCATGAATAGTCCTCCCTTGTTACTCGCGTTGATAATGCATCGACGGGATACAACATACCGTCGGCAGAAGCGGCAGGACGCTCAAGGGAGTAGGAATGGAGATGGCTGGCGTCTAGCCCGATTGCCCGGAAGATATCCCGTATCCAATATAGTACTTCTGGGATACGTCGCACAATCCTCGATATCCCGATCCTGGAAGATCCAATCCCAAACCTCCACGCCGTCCTCGCAGCACGCGAATGATCTCCGTGCGGCTCGCGTTGATCCCCGAGGCGACGACGGCCACGGCACTATCGGGCCGACATGAACCGCACGTGAAGAAGTCAGCAGCCGCGTAACCGGTTTCAGGCCATGAGTGCAACGAAAAATGCGATTCCTCAATAACAACAACAACGCTGAGACCTTGCGGCGAGAATCTGTGGACAGTCCGGCTGACGATCGTTGCACCGACAACCTCGACGCCGTGTTCCATAAGGATCATGATCCTCTCGGGATCATTGAGGATATTGGAATCGCATCCATGAAATTCGACAAGCAAATGTACCGATTGCGTATTCATAGAGTCAGCGTGATGTGATTCGGTTCATTGAATTTCGACTCGAGGCGATATGCTACCGCGTGGCGTGCGATGCAATGCATACCTGGGCCGGAAGTGATCGAAAGCCGCGTCCTGCCAGGCCGTGATCCCACCTGATCCGTGCTTCATCGATCGACACACGCATGCCCCTGGTGACGAGTGCGGTGAGAAACGTGACAGCCTCGTCGGTCGAGAGCCCCATGCCCGGGCACCGCGACTCACCGGTTCCAAATGCGAGATGTGCCGGTCCATGCCGGTTCGGGTCGAACACGCCTGGAAGCTCGAATACGCGAGGATCACGATTTGCGGCGCCAATATGCAGGAACACCTTCTCACCGGTCCGTATCACCTTCCCATTCAACGTGATGTCGCTACACGCGCGGCGTCCGATCAATTGAACCGGGCTATCGAATCGCGTTGCTTCCTTAACAATTCGCTGCATGATGCTTGCATCGGTTGCGTCGCCATAGCCATGGTCGCGTGTGCTATGGAGATAGATCAGTGCATTCCCTAGAAGGTAGGCCGTGCTGTCGTGTCCGGCTGCTATGGCCATGATATAATCCGAAAGGAGAGCGTGGCAGTCACCATATAGCGCATGATGTTCGGCAATGCAGGGTGGAACCTTTGCCACGGCGAACATGGCAACGATTGCGCGAAGAGCGTTGGCGACTTCCTCTCCATTCGTCACCTTGCCATCGAGAAATCGGGCATAACAAAGAATCATTGGATAGAGGACCAGCCGATCTGCCTCGTCGAGTCCGAGTCGTGTACATACGACGCGCGATACATACGGCTGCAGCAATTCACCGAACAGCTCGATGTCACGGTTGTCGGGGCATTCATCGAGACACGTTGCAGCAATGGCCGCTACATCGGGCCCCGCTGCATTGAGCGTCGCATGCATGCGTGATTCTGCCTGCAGGAATTGAGCCCAAAATCGACGCCGTGATTTCGCTTCAACGCCATCGTTGAACATCGTTTGCGCGCCGAAGATGCTGTTGATGGCCTCGATGATATCTCGAGGCGCAATACTGAGTGGCAACGACAACCGGGCGCGCTCCAGATCTCCTCCCGTCAGAAGATTCGTACACTCTTCATATCCGGTGACGACCCAGGCATTCAGGATTGAATCCCAAAACATGTGTGGGCTTCCCGAGCGTTCATGGATTGCATCGTAGTAGTCCGTGGCGCAGGTATTATGAGCGCGAAGAATATCTGATAAGTTGACGTCCATGGCAATCAGCAGAAGGTACGTGGAGTAATTAGGGAATTTCGGGCAAGGCGATCTCAATGCCGCTCGACTCGATCGTACGACGCTCATCGTGCAGCGCCGTGTGGATGATAGTGTCGACAGCGCTTTGTTCAGCCGGAGGCAATAGATAATGCATCACCGACGAGTACCACTCCCATCCGGTACGCGTCAATTCGAATGCATTGCTAGTCTCGGCGACAAGACCGTGGGCGATGAGCCGTTGCAAGCGCTCCCATGCCGATTCGTGAAGCGATGGCCAATCGATCCACTCCTTGCGCGCCGCTCCATGATAGGGTAGGGATAGTGCAAGCGGGCGACAGGCATCGATATCATGCTCGTGCTTCCGCACAGTCATTGGAATAATCCCATCGGCCAGTGATGCGATGTACCCGTTTCGCGAGGCGGCATTGGTAATGCTGAACCCCTCGAAGGAAGAAACCGCGTTTGTTCCGAATCCGAGGAGATCATAGCCGGGATAGCCATAGACGTGCTCATGGTATACAAAGGAATAGCGATCGGTAACGACAGGGTCTCCGTCGAGCTCATCCTTCGGCACCTTGACATATCCGTGACCGTTGTGCGGGAGATAACCACGCTCGCGCATTGTCTCGCGGACGTAGATATTCATGTAGAACTTTGTGAGGCCCGATGTGGGGGCCAGGCCCTCGTCGGCAAATGAAGCATGAAGCTTCGGCTGCGTTACGACATTGTTGATTGGGTAGATATCGATATTTCGCAATCCGAGGTCACAGACTCGGTTGAGATCGTTCCGCAGCTCGTCGACCGTTTCACCGTTCATGCCATACAGGATATCGCATGACACGTAGGGGAATGCATCGCTAAACATCGTTGTCGCTCGCTCGATTTGATCGATGGTCGATGTGAGATTGAACAATCGGCGATATTCCGGCGAGAATGTCTGCAGCCCGAAGCGGGCATGGGTAACGCCGATCTCCCGCATGGCCCCGATCCGCTCAGGCGTCACGCTTTTAACCTCGCATTCAAACGAGAACTCTGTTAGCTGTGAAAGGTCGAAATGCTGGGCAAGAGCCGCGCCGATCCGACGAATATGGTCTGGTTCGAGAAGCGATGGTGTTCCCCCACCGACGAAGATCGATCGAACTGGCGGATCGGTCACCAACGGATAGCTTGCCTTGATGCGAATTTCGGTTTCCAGTGCGTCGACATATGCGTCAATGATACTGGGATCGCGATACCCGCCTCGCACGAACGGACAGAACGTGCAGATCGTCTCGCAAAACGGTATGTGCAGATAGAGGGCTCGGCCGCGAGCCGGTTGTAGTGCGGATAAAACATCAAGAGCATGTATTCCGGAGAACCGCTTTGACCGTTTTCCTGTGAGGGGATACAGCCAGTTATAGATCGGCAGGAAGCGATTGAATGGCAGTCCGGCCAGATTGGTCAAATGCATAGGAGCCTCCTCAAGAGCGTAGTAAATCCACCAATTACATCTCACCAGGTGCTCTGGTGACAAACGGCGTATAGAGTATCAGGCCTGCGAGTGATCAATTCCCTCGCCGTGATCACCAACCACCCAATTGAAGCAATCGGGAATCACATGCTGCGATAAGCATGCATAATACTGCCTGTCCGCATCGCTCTACGTTACCACGCTACCAACGCCGACGCTTCTGCGGCGAAGTTCCCGGTGCCGATGTCGCCGATAATCGCGTTCAAGTTGCTCGTCCATGCGCTGGGGCTGTCGGCTGGCCCGGATAGGCTCTGGCCCAACTGCGCATACTTTAGCCCGACGAGTGTGGCGCCGGCCTGGTTGCCTTGTCCCAGACTCTGGAGCGCAAATGCCCGAGAGATCTGCAGATGCTCGTTGTCGGGATAGGTAAGGAGCAACTGATCGAACGCGGCCAGTGCGCTGGCATGGTTACCGTTCTCCTGCTGGACACGTGCATTCAGAAACGTGTTCCAGTCGGTCAACGTCAAAGCGGCCATAATGTCCTCCGTGAAATGGATATGTGAAATGAATGAACGCCATTCAATGGGGGGATGTCCCGCCTCTAGGCTGTGTCTGACAAATGATGTGCGAGGTATTCGCTGATAAATGCGAGTAGAACCATGCCGTGGTACATCACGGCCAACTTCTCATGCCGGGTGCCGATCCGCCGGTATTCCTTCAGCCAGC
>DASZRW010000067.1:0-8784 GCA_035549015.1 Kapaibacterium sp. (SeqCode) | reverse complement strand
GCCGGAGCGAGCCCCATGCACCTAGCGGTCCCGACGAAGCTGTTACGCAACTGGGGTCTGCCGAGCTTGCTCGATGAGCACCAGCGTCTTCAGCATCTCTAACGAACCGCCGTATGCCGAACGGCACGTACGGTGGTGTGGTAGCCGGGGGAGGGAAACCTCCCCCGGCTACCCGATTTGGATGATGCCACGATCCTGTTCGCGCGCATTTCCCGCGCCGGCTGAATACCTGCGCCACGGGGATCGGATGCCGTGCCGGCTGTGCCTACTCCGCAATCGGCACGCCTCCCTGTGCGTGCAGGTCGGCAAGATACTGCCACGCCTTGCGGTACTTCTCCATGCGGGCGGCATCCTTCACCTTCATCGGACGATTGCTGCGGCGGATGTCCATGTTGTCCTCCAGGTCAGCCAGCTTCACGGCGCGCGCCAGCGGGTTGGGGGCGATCCGTTCCACGAACGCGGTGTAGTACTCGCCGCGGCGGCGCGTGAGGCAATCCACCGCGACAACCACACGTTCCGGAAAACCCATGGCTCGCAGATCGTCGAAGGTTGTGCTGGTATCCTCCACGACGTCGTGCAGGAAGGCCACGATCTTCTCCTCCGTGGACCGGCAGCGTGCAGCAACACCAAGCACGTGAAGGATGTATGGCTGATGGTACTTGTCCACCTGGCCGCGGTGTGACTCGACCGCCAGCGAAACGGCCCGCTCGATCAGCGCGGCCTGCTTCAGTTGCGCCGTGCGTTGCGCCGGACGCTGCGCGACCCTCTTCTTCTGTGTCTGAGTCCGTGAATGTGGGGCCTGCTTGCTCGCTGCGGGCTTGCCGTTATCGGAACTTCCGCGGGCGGCCGCGACCTTTCTGCTGATCCGATTTGCCATTCGCTCTCTGTCTGCCTGGGTTACGGGTCGGTATTGCATCGCCGGCTGCCGAGCAGCCGGTTATTCCGCGTCGTTGGCGAACTCCACGGTGTCGAAAATCTTCATGCCGTTGGCGAGCGTCTTGTGAACCGGGCACCGGCCCACGATATACTCCAACCGGCTCCGCTCCGCGTCGTCGAACGTGCCTCCAATCGTGATGGAGGAGCGGACGCGCTCGATCATCGCATCGACATCCTCGTCGCACTGCTGGCAGTCGTGCGAGTGGATGCGATCGAACTCATAGCGCGTGCGAACCCACTTCAGATCGATCCCCTTGCGCCGCGCATAGAACCGGAGCGTCAGAGTGGTGCAGGCCGCAAGGCTTCCAAGGAGCAGCTCGTACGGTGTCGGGCCGGTGTCCGTGCCGGCATCCTCCAGCGGTTCATCACCATACCATGTATGGCGACCGTTGCTCAGCGCAACGCGTGTTCCTTCGTCGAGATGGGCGGTAATGGTAGTCATACCTGGTGTATCGAAGTAAGGGCCGGCCGGTCCGGTTCTCCGAATCGCCGGCTGGCGGGTTCGGCCGTGGGCTGCGAACCCGGAACTTACGAAGGGAGCACGGATGAGAGCCGGCGGACGCTCCGGAATTTCGGCGCGAGGCCGATCCGGATTCGTTTCCGCTACCAGATTTGCCAATTCTGACGAACTTTGCCGCATGGCCGAACAATCCGACGTGACGATCTATACAGACGGGGCCTGCTCCGGCAACCCGGGACCCGGCGGCTACGGCGTTGTGCTGCTCGCAGGCGGCAAACGGCTGGAGCTGTCGGAAGGCTACCGTAGAACAACGAACAATCGCATGGAACTGCTTGCGGTGATCGCCGCGCTGGAGCGCCTGAACCGCCCGTGCAGCGTGCGGATCTACAGCGACTCGCAGTATGTCGTGGACTCCGTCACCAAGCGATGGGTCTACTCATGGCAGCGGAACAACTGGCGCAAGGCGGATAAGAAGCCGGCGCTGAACGTGGATCTCTGGAAGCGCCTGCTCCCGCTTCTGGAGAAGCACAACGTGGAATTCAAATGGGTGCGCGGGCACAACAACAACATCGAGAACGAACGCTGCGATGAGCTGGCCGTGGCCGCCTCGCTCGGGACGGACCTGAAGGTGGACGAAGGTTTTATCCCAGCCGTTCCCGTCTAGTCTCAACTGCACACGGCCGCCTCGCGCTCAGCCGTTCCCAATGCTCCCCGGCGCCGGCATCTTCCGGGCTCGCCGGTCTTCGCCGGCCGGGAGCGGACCGGCGGGAACCAGGGACTTCCAAATCAACGGACGATTGTGCCAGAAGAAACCTCGTCACTCTCCTATCTCCTCTCGATAGTGCAATGGTCGCCGCTGCACGTGGTGATCCTTCTCGTGATCGTTCAACGCATCCTGGAGCTGCGCCTCTCGAAGCGGAACGAGAAGCGGCTGCGCGAACGGGGCGCCGTGGAGGTTGGAGCGGACCATTCTCCGGCAATCGTAACGCTCCACGCGCTCTGGTTTGCCGGGATGATCGCGGAGGTGGTTCTGCTTACCCGCTCGATCAACCCCTTCTGGCCGGCGCTGCTCGCGATCCTTCTGCTGGCGCAGTGGCTTCGTTACTGGGCCATCCGTTCGCTGGGCCCCTCCTGGACAACGCGCGTGCTCGTGGTGCCGAAGTCCAGGCCGGTAACGAGCGGCCCGTACAAATATCTCCGCCATCCCAACTACATCGTGGTTGCAACGGAACTCTTCGTGCTGCCGGTAATGCTTGGCGCATACGTTACGGCCATCACCGTCACCGTCATCAACGCAATCCTTCTTCTGATTCGCATCCGTGCGGAGGATCGTGCGTGGCGGGAGATCGGGAAGCGATGACGGCTCCTGGCGGAGCGGGATGAGGAAAAACGGGAACGCGAGTTCTACAGATAGTGTGTCTCGCAGATCCGCTCTGCCGTTCAGCGCAATCGTGTAGAGGTGCATCGTTCGATACCCATGGTCGCCTCACGCACAGTGTTTCGGATCCGTACAGGTGTGAAGGAGTTCGTTGGTGCGGTGACGTACAATGCCGGATGGTACGGGAGAATCATCCTATCTGTAGCCGCCGTTTATCCTTTTCTCTTCATTTGGCAATGATCAGCAGTCGAAGAACAGACAGGCCGCTCCTGGCGGAGCGGGATGAGGAAAAACGGGAACGCGAGTTCTACAGATAGTATGCCTCGCAGATCCGCTCTGCCGTTCAGCGCAATCGTGTAGAGGTGCATCGTTCGATCTCATCATCATCCGATTGCGTATGTGCAGCGAATCGGATCTGTATGGGCGAAGTTGTGTGTTGACGCGATGGTGCTCAGAGCCGTTTGGTACGGCATGCTCATCCTGTCTGTAGCCGCCGTCCATCCTTTTCGCTTCATTATGCATTGGCCGCTGGGCAACGCCTCGCCTGCAACCGTTCTGCGAAGACCAAAGATTCAAGTCCCAAGCACGACTGCCCACCAACTACTGACTACTTCCTGAACTTCGTGTCGGTGATGAACTGTTCGTCCGTGAGCGACCCGAGAAAGGCAATCAGGTCCGTCCGTTCCTGCGCGGTAAGCGTGAACGGCCGGATCACCGCATCGGTGTTGGGGTTCTTCTGCCCGCCCGAGGTGTAATGGTTCACCACCGCATCCAGCGTCTCGAACGATCCATCGTGCATGTAGGGGGCGGTGAGCGCGATGTTGCGCAGCGTGGGGACCTTGAACTTCCCCTCGTCGGCAGGATCCTCCGTGATCAACTCCCGCCCCTTGTCCACATAGGTTGCATAGATGCCGTTGTTGCGGTATCCGTTGTTGGTGAAGTTGAAGCCGATGTGGCAATGAAAGCACTCCGCCTTCTCGCCGAAGAAGATGTTCATGCCGCGGAGTTCCGAAGCCGTGAGCGCCGTGGTATCTCCCTGCTCATAGCGGTCGTACCGCGAATGGCCGCTCACCAGCGTCCGCACGAACGATGCGATCGCCTTGGTCACGAACTCCGGTCTGGGCTCCGAGTTGTACGCGCGCCTGAACATGTCCACGTAGGCCGGGTCCGCCGCAACACGGCTCACCACCTCACCCAGCGTCATGTTCATTTCCAGCGGATTGATGATGGGCTGGATCGCCTGCTGCTCCAACGTTGGAACGCCGCCATCCCAGAAGTAGCTGGTGTTGTAGACCATGTTGGCGAGGGAGGGGGCGTTGCGTTTCCCGAGCTGGCCGTTCACGCCGATGCTGAGCGGCCGTGGATCGGCGAAGGCATTCTCCTGCAGATGGCAGCTTCCGCATGCCACCTCGCCGGTGCGGGAGAGCTGCTTGTCGTAGAACAGCTTCTTGCCGAGCGCGATACGGTCCGAGGTGAGCGCGTTGTCGTCCGGGAAGTGCGGCTGCGGAAAGCCTGCCGGAACATCGATCAACGGTGTGGCGGGCGGCCCCGACGTGCTGCATGCCGATGCCAGCGCGCACGCCGCAACCAGCACCAGTGCGCGGCGCCCGTATCGATGATGCATGCGCGGAATCATCATGCCAACGCTCCCACGCTACTGCTGAATGGTGATGAAGCCGGACTTCTGGCCGTTGATCACGAGCGAGTCCGCCGGGCCGCCGCTGTTGGCGACGCGATCCGCCAGCTCGCCCGCCAGGTTCGGCAGATAGTTGCCGGAGGGGGTCACGAAGAGTCTGTTGATGTTCGCCTTCAGACGCAGTTGTCCGCTGCTGTCGCCGGGCACGGTTACCGCACCGCTGGCCGTGATGCTCATCATCCGCTTATCCTCGCCGATGTGATAGACGAACTGCTCCCATTGCTTCGCCACGTAGGAGAACCCTTCGATCTTCAGGAAGATATAGCCGGGCTTCCATCCCCAGTACATGTCAGCATCCACATCCAGCGGCGGCAGATGCGTCGATGCATCGCCATGATTCAGCGAACTGCCGTCGAAGGCGAGGCGGGGCACGCCGATCGCCATGGAGATGCCGTTGTATCGGCCCCGCCTGGTGAGCACGCGCAGCACGTTGGAGCCGGGGATGCCGTAGTCCACGAGGGCGATGCCGTATGTAGCCGGCTGCATGGCGGAATCGAGCAGCGTCACGGGAACGTGCGTGCCGGAGCTGTCTATCAATTCCAACTGCGAGATGTAGAACCGCAGACGCTGCACCTTGTACTGGATGCCGTTCTCCGTAGTCATCACCGTGTCGGGAAGGAACGGTGCATTCCCGGCGAATGCGTTGAACGTAATCGCGAGCGGAACGGCGGCGGTGTCGTTTCCGGCGGGAGCGGGGGGGCCGCTGGGCGTATCCTTCCTGCAGCCTGCAGCAAGCACTGCGCTCAGCAGCAATGCTGCCGGAAGTGCGAAGAGCACGTGGTATCTATATCGGACGCGAATCATTATCATCCTTGCGCCGGGTATCGTTTGATTGCTTCTGCCGCCATCGGGCCGTGCCTCGTGCGGAGCCTGTCCGCTCCGCATGCCGGGGAGCGCAACGAGCCGATTCGTTTCATGCGAACCGCAGGAGCCGATGCGAACGGCTGCCGCGCGTTGCATGCCCGGCGCCGTGCACTCTTCTGGATCGACGGATTCGGGTTCGGACTCTGGCAGGGTTCTCGCAGGCTTGCAGCGCCTGCCGGCAGGAACTCCATGTCGCGGTACGAAACGGGAACGCGCCAAATTGCAAAACGAGGGTGAACGGAGCAATGCAGCCCCGGCAACGGGTCGGAATCGTATTTTGATGGGACATGACGGCAACGGGGCCATGCAAAGGGATCAGTGCAATGGAGAAGTGATGATCAAGGCGGTCGTGTTCGATCTCGACAACACCCTGGTTGATTTCACGGCGATGAAGCGCCAGGCGATCGATGCCGCCATCGGTGCGATGATCGATGCCGGGTTGAACATGAGTTACGCCGATGTGAGGGGGCATATCGACAAGATCTACGGAGAGCAGGGGATCGAGTATCAGAAGGTGTTCGACGAACTGTTGGAGAACATCCTTGGCCGGATCGACTTCAAGATGCTCTCCGCGGGGATCGTTGCCTACCGCCGCGCGCGCGAGGCGGCATTGAAACCGTATCCGCATGTCTCCGCAACGCTGATGGAGCTGGTGAAGCATGGCGTGAAGCTGGCGGTTGTTTCCGATGCTCCAACGCGCGAGGCGTGGCTGCGCCTCTGCTACATCAACTTCCATCACATCTTCGATCACGTTGTGACCTTCAACGACACCGGCCTTCGCAAGCCGGATCCCGCACCGTTTCAACTCGCGCTCGCACGGCTGAATGTTCAACCCGGCGAGGCCCTGATGGTTGGCGACTGGGCGGAGCGCGACATGGTTGGCGCGGCGGCAATCGGGATGAGGACCGCCTTCGCCAAGTATGGTGATGCGTTCGGCAATCAGACGGTGACGGCGGACTACGTTCTCGACGACATCAAGGATCTGCTGACGATCGTGCTGGGGCACGAGGGGCGCATCATCATCGAGGTGGAAGCATGATCGTGGGGATCGGCACGGACCTGGCGGAGGTGGAGAGGATTGCGCGAGCGCTTGCAACGTACGGCGAACAATTCGAGCGCCGGGTGTTCAGCGACGAGGAGATCGCATACTGCCGCAGCACGCCGGGCCGGATGGCGGAACGCTACGCGGCGCGCTTCGCCGCGAAGGAGGCCTTCTCCAAGGCGCTCGGCACGGGAATGCGCATGGGAGTGGCCTGGCGCGACATCGTGGTGCGTCGCGCAATGGGGGGGCGCCCGATGCTGGAACTGCACGGCCGCGCTGCACAGCTTGCCGTTGGCATGCGCACGCATCTCTCGCTCACACATACGGACGCCACCGCGATGGCCGTGGTGGTGCTGGAGCAGGACTAGGATCTCCGGTATCCGGCGCCGTACGGCCCGTGTGCCTTCCGCCCTCGAGGGGAACGGAGGCACGATCACATCATCACGCGAACGGGCTCACGGCCGCGTTGGTGCCGTCCGGCAGACACCACGCATCCGGCCGCGAACAGCATACGCACCATCACAACCACATCTCTACTTCTTCTGTCAGGCTGAACGCTGGATGGCGAGCGGCTTCGCGGGCTGCTTCGCTGCAGCGTGGCGTGAAGCTCTGTCCCGGCAATGCGTAGTAAATGAGTAGTGCCGTCCGGCAACCCGCCCGATATGTTGTTGCCGATGCGATTTGCCGCGTGCTCGACAACGATGTGCGAGCGCCGCGCGCCTTTCCTGAAACCTCGGCAGCTTCGATACCAATGATGATGGCAACTACCGGTTTCTCATGTAACAGCGCACGCGAGTGGAGATTCCATTTCTGGGCGATGGAGCCGGGGGAACGTTCCATCGCGATCGATCGCAGCCGGCTTGCCGGCGGTATCTACTACTGCGTGATGGGGACTCGCAGCGCGCGGCGCGTACTGCGGGTGGTGATGCGGGGGAATGAGTGATGGCATGCCGCGCACAACTCCCCTGGAAGCCCGCAGCACGCAGGGGAACGGGATCGCGCACACGATCTGCCCCGGCCGTACGGCCGGGTGCGTACTGAACGAATTTCTCCAACATTTCATGAACGTACGTGTCAGCAACCTGCCGGCGCGAATCGCGCTTCTCACGATACTGCTGTACGCCTTCTGCGCTCCCATGCCTCTTCGCTCGCAAAGTGCGCCGGTGCTCGATCCCGCCGCGAGCGGAACGCTCTACTATGTGGCGTTTCCCGATACCGTCGGCAACGTCATCGATCCGCGCTATCCGAATCAGCGTGTGACACCCGAGGTGTCGCTCTTCATGTTCTCCGCCGTGAATACGCATGTCAGGATCACGGCGCTTCCATCCTATACGAACACGGTGACGCTGCAGGGGGGGACGGCGGCGGCCGTTACGCTGCCACAAAATTCGTACGTCACCACGATCAACAACGTGACCACAAGGGTGTACAAGGTGCAGGCCGACGATCCGATCGTCCTCTACTGCTACATGGCAACCGCGCAGAGCGTGGAGGCGTGGACGCCGGCTCCGGTTGTATCGTGGGGAACCAGTTATCGCTCCGCGTCTATCCAGGGTGGAACCGTACAGGATATCGGTGTTGCCGGCACGGTGGAGATACCAAGCACGCCGAAGGGAGCGCCCGCGGAGATCCTGGTAATCGCGGCGTACGACAGCACAGTTGTTTATCTCGAGCCACCGGACAGTGTTGCGTTTGTCGGGAACCGGCAGCCCATGGTGGTTGTCCTGAACGCCGGCCAGGCGTTCCAGGTGCAGAGCCGGGTGACAGTTGTCGCGCGGGATACGGTCCAGGAGGATATCGCCGGCACACGCATCACGGCCACTCAACCCATCGGTGTGATCAGCGGCAACACGCGTACGCAGACGGAACCGGACAGTGTCATCGGTGGCCCGGGGATCAAGGGGAACATCTATCGCGCCCCTCTCTTCGAATGGCTTTCGCCTGCCGAGGAGTACGGCAAGCGGTTCGTCTATCTGCCGACGTGGGATAGTCATCGTTCGGGGATCGGCAGCGGTGCCGAACGCCTTCGCGAACATGTGCGCATCTACAACGACGGCCGGACAACGTTGACCGGACGCTATCTCACGCCGAATGGGTTAACGTCCGTTCCGTTTACCGTTGCGGCGGGTTCGTCCCTGCTCGTGAACGTGGTGGATAACGCAGCCCTGCAGTTCATCACCGATGCGCCGGCGCAGGCGATGATGCATTCATCCGCCGTCGTCAACTTCGAGGGCTCAACGCCATGCTACGGCGGCGTCCCATGCACCGACTGGTCCGGCTGGGCGCCGTACATGGTGGAGATGACGCCGCGCGAGCAATGGACCAGCTTCGCGCCCTACTACGCGCCGACCAACCCGGGGAACATGCAGCACTACATCGATGTCGTCACGGACACGGTCTCGGCGAAG
>DASZRW010000066.1:0-16800 GCA_035549015.1 Kapaibacterium sp. (SeqCode) | reverse complement strand
CACGATCACCCTTCCGCAGACCGCGACGCTGACGCAGGCCGGCGCCGGCCCCAACCGTCCGACGATGACCGCGACGAGCTTCACGTACTCCGACGGCGCCGGGACGCTGGACAACAGCGGACATCAGACCTTCAACGTTGGTGCAACGCTGAACGTGGGCGCCAATCAGGCGACCGGCACCTACAATGGCTCGTTCGACGTCACCGTGCAGTATCAGTAAGATTCTCCCCTGAAGATCCTCTCTTGGTAGCTGGTGAGGAAGGGTGCCCCGGGGCGTCACATTCGTGTGGCGCCCCGGAGTCGTTTAGTGGAGCATTGAACAGCATCCCCCTCCTCGCAGTCGCAGAGCCCGGACATGGAGGCGACAGACCGGCCGTTGTGCCGGTGAAGTGGCAGGGGATGCGCTGCGATGATCGACCGCACGAAGCGATCCGAATGCATCAGACGTTTCCGGCCGCGCTCCCTGGTGGAATGCGGCCGGAATTGTTCTCGCGATACGCTTCGTGGCGTTCGGCGTTTGGGCTATGCCTGCATCGGGTCCTGCACCACGGGCGTACGTCCCTCGGCAACGGCTTCCAGCCGTCCAAGCCGGAACACCCAGCCGGCATTGTGCCCTTCCACCGCGGGCTCTGGAAGATTGTTGTGCACAAGAGAGAGGAATGTTCCGCCATTCCGCGGTTCGAGTGTGATCTCCACACGCGAACTGCCGGGCTCCAGCGGACCATCATTTCCCTCCCATCCCCACGTGAAGACAACCTTGCTGTTCGGCACCACTTCGACAAATTCACCGCGAGCGGTATGCGACTCGTCGAACACGACGCGATAGATGCCGCCGCATGCGGCAGCGGACTCGGCACTGGCCGCAGCCAGCCATTCGGTCATCTGTTTGGGGTCCACCAGAAATGGGAATACGTGTTCCGGTGAAGCGTTGATGAAGATCTCCCTGCGAATCTGATCACTTGCGGCCATTGCGCCTCCGTTGTGTCCGTTGTTTCTGTTCCACCTTCTGTTTCAGCGCCTGCAACCGCACATCCCAGAACTCCCTCAGCATCGAACGCACCTCCTCGAATCCTTCCGCACGGAGACGATACAGCCTCCTGGTACCTTCGCGGCGTTCCTCGATCAGCCCCGCATCCAACAGCACATGCAGGTGCTGCGAGATCGCGGGACGCGTCGCATTGAAGTGCCGCGCTATCTCCCCGGCGGGCAACTCCTCATGGCTGATCAGCCGGAGAATCTCCAGGCGGTTCGGCTCGGCAAGCGCTTTCAGTTTGTCCACCATGGCACAAATGTAAGTGATTGCTTACGTAAGAAACAACCGACAATCCAGAATTGTCGCGAAGCCCCTGGCCTGCCGGAGGTTGCGGTGCCGGTAATGCCGGCGCTGCAATGCCGGCGAGGTGCATCAACGCCGCTCACCAACAGCCGCCGCATCGCAGATCGTACGAGCCACCGGGCATGTGCATGCGCAACGCCTGGAGCTTCGCCGGCTCGATGACTGCGGTCACGATCACATCGATGGAGCGCTGCAGCTGCTTCGGCAGGTTGCGCTGCGACACGGACCGGCCGTCCGCAACAATCCGGATCAGCCCGCGATCGCGTGCGGACGCGTACTCCGGAAGTTGCTCGCGCCACACGCCGTCCAGCAGCTTCGCCATGTAATATGCGCGCAGCGTGCTCAGCATCGGGTTGCCGTCCGGCTTCGAGACATGGAAAGGCGTATGCGCCGGGATCACTCCATCCCGAATCCACGGCTTGGATTCCGGATCGGCCACCTCGATCCCCGCTCCGAAGCGCACATCCTGATCGGTATAATAGCACGCAGGATCGATCGGATCGGGATCGGTCCATCCCTGCACCGTCACCGTGATACTCTTCCCCTCGGCGAACGACTGCTCTACGCAGTAGTTCCGCATTGCCGAGCGCATGTTGTCCAACAGCACGGCAACCACGCTGTCCACGCGCAGGCTCCACTTCTGCGAGCTGTCGCGCACTTCGCTCCACCTGATGCAGAGATCGGGACGCCGCGCGGTGGTAACGCGCGCCGGCACCAGCGTGTGCCGGTAGAGCGCATTGTCATCACAGGTTCCCTTCGTCTGATCGGCGTCCGGCACCGCGTCGCAATCCTGCGGCGTCAGCACGGAATAGCACGGAGTGTAGCGTGCATAGGTGAGCGTGGTGGGGCACCAGTATCCCTTCACGAAGAACTCCACCTGCTGCACCGCGAAGTCCTGCCGGCAGCCGGGATCGTACAACACGGTGGTATCCCAGACGAAGAGCGTATGCGAGCGAGCGCAGGTGTCTGCGGAGCGGATGATCAACGTGTCGCTCGAGGAAACGTAGGCACCGCCAAGGCCGATCGCGCGAACAACGTAGGTACGTGTGGACCGGTCACCAAGCGGATCGTTCCCCTGCACGCCGTGCACATCGATGAGGGCCCTTCCATCCGCATCGGCGTTCAGCGTGTCGGTGGCGCCCTTTGGCAGCTCGGTGCGCACCACTCGTGCGTTCGCAAGCGGTACCGTTTCGTCCGCGAACTGGCCGCTGCGCCCGTTCAACTCGCGACGCGTTCGCTCCAGCACCATCAGCGGGATCGTGGAGGAACGTGCCGCGGCCGGAACGGAGTAGATATCGTAACGATGCGAGGCCGCACGATTGGATGCGAAGAACATCCACCCTCCGCCGGGCGAGAACGCAGGATGCAGCTCGTCCGAGCCATGCAGCCCCAACCCCTCCCCCGGCGCCGGCTGGCGCGTGCCCGGCACCGGCATACCGCGTGTATCCAGGCGCACGCGCCAGATATCGAAGTCGCCGTTGCGATCGCTGGCAAAGTAGAGCCACCCGTCGGGCCCGACGCACGGTGTCTGTTCGCGCACGCCATCCTCGCTGATCGCGCTCAGAAGCACCGGCGCCCCCCATCGATCGCCCATGCGCCGGCTCATGTAGAGATCGGTCTCGCCGCGTTCCGGCGCGCGCCTGTTGGAGGAGAAGTAGAGTGTGTTCCCGTCGTCCGAAAGCGCGGGCGTATCGTCCCACTCGTCGGAGTTGACGCCGTTCTCGTCGATGCGCCGCACGCTCCACTGCGTGCCGCCGGCGTGGAGTTCGTAGAGATCGCTGCCGTGGCGCCGCCCGTCCGGACCCGGACGGTTGGAGACGAACACGCCGAGGCCGGGCGCACATGGCGCGAACGCCGGTGCGCCGTCCAATGCAACGCCGTGCGCACCGCCGGGACGCTCCTGATTGACAGGCGCGGGCGCTTCAACCGGCTCGTGCCAGCCCGTATCATCGTATCGCGATATCATGATGCGGCGGTCGTCGCTTCCAGCCACGCTGCGCGTGAACCAGACCTCGCTTCCCCACGGCATCGGCCGCAGCGCGAGCGCGTAGTCGTCACCGGCCGTGTTCACCGGGCCGAGCGCCTGCTGTGCGTGTGCCGATGCGGGCACCAGCAGGAAGCCGGCGACAAGGGAGCAGAGAATCCGGTTCAATGCTGGAGGATGGGAACGATGCATCATGAAGATCAGAAGACAATCGGTGAGCATACACGGAATTGAACTTGTGGACAGTTGCGAAGCGGCGGCGCGGGATCATCGAACGATTCCACCAGCAGCAACGCACAGAACGGGCAGCCGCCGAAATCGTAGGAGACAACGTAGAGATCTCCCTGGTGAATGGTCTGCGGCGCGGCCGAAGCAGTGGCGGAGTTGAAGGCGGCCGCAACGGTGGGATCGAACCGCTGGTCGCAGACCGAACTGCTGGTAACGCCGGACCGCACCAGCTTGAACGGCCGCTTGAAGCGAACCGACGCGGAACGTGGAGCAGCGAGATTGATGCTCTCCACCGTCACGACGAAATCTCCGTTGGGGTCCTGCGCGCTGTTCACGGAGCCGTCCGGCAGGATCACGAAGCCGATGCTGGTATCCGGCGTGCAGGTGAACGGGAAGAGACGGGGCGCAACCATCTTCGGATCGTTGATCTGTCCGGTGAGATTCATCGTCGTCACGCCGCATGCGGACTCGATCGCAAGGCTTGCGGTGTACATCGTTCGCGGCGGCGTGCCGCTTGCGTGATATGCGGCCAGCGTTGGGGCGAACGTCACCGTGAAGCATCGGTTCTGGCCGGCATCGATCGTTGCCGGCACGCCGGATGGTGCGATGCTGAACAGCGCAGCATCCGTGCCGGTGATGTCCATGCGCGTGATCGCGATCGGGCAGGTGCTCGATGTATTCTTCATGCAGAGCGTCCGGTTCTGGCTGGAGCAGACACTTGTCTGGAACGTGTTCGTGGAAACCGGGGGACCCTGCGATGCAATCAGATCGCCGGAGAGCTGCAGCGGGCAGGACTGTCCGGCCACGGTGTACGAGTAATTCACGGACGCCGTGTCGCACGGTATCGAGCCGCCGTCCGGCGTTCTGGTTCGGACAACGAACCGGACGCGATCGGTGTAGGTGCCGGGAGCCGATGGGGGCGTCACGCGCAGCTGCAGTCGGCCCAGCTTGTCGCCGGGATGCAGAAGCGCAATCCCTCCGTTGAACGATACCAGTTGCACCGCCTGGCTCTGCGGCCCGCTAACGACAACCGCCTCCACATCGCATGTCCGGTTGGTGTTGACGATCGAGGAGAGATCGATGGAGACGTTTGCCGGCACGCCGGGACAGAGCTGATCGGAGCCGGTGAGCGGATAGGAGATATCGTTCACGATTGGGCAGCTGCAGGAGTCGCACGACGTAATGCCGGTGAGGGTAACGTTCAGAAGCGGCTGCGGAGTACCGCCGAAGACCGTTGCCGTAACGCCGATGGCGGCGGAGCCGGAGGCCTTGGACGCCGCGGCATCGTAGCGAAAGCAGAGATCGAAACTATCGGACGCCTGCGTAAGCATAACCCGCGATGTGCCGGGAGGGAGCGCCTGGCCGTTCTTCCGGACGATCAGCGTTGCGTTGGCAAAGCCCGGGCTCACCGGCGCCACATCCAGCGCGACCGGGAAACCGCAGGCGAAGGAGATGGGGCGCGTATAGAGCACCTTGGAGCCCGTGCAGATGGCGGCAACCAGGCTCTCAGCGCTCGCAACGATGGGATCGTTGCAATCGATGACGGTCCGCCTGGAGATGATGATAGTGTACACGGAATCGCGACAGCCGATCCTGTACCGCTGATCGCTCGCGAGAATCGTGTCCGCGCCGTTCGGGAGCGTGTCCGCCACATCGAACGAAAGCACGGTGCCGCTCAACGGCACCGCCCGCACAACCACTACCTCCCCATGTTCATCCGTGCGCCCTGCCAGTATCCGCACGCTCTGCGGGTCGTTCACATACACCTTCAGATTCCGCGCGGGATTATCTCCCGGATCCTTCACCAGCACCGTCGCGCTCACGTTGGCAACAGTGGGGTTCGGCTCATCCGGGTTCTGGCATGCGCCAAGGGCCACCGCAAGCAGCAGGGTCGCGAGCAGGGAAAGAACCGGACCGCCGGATATTCTATCTGAGAGTACACGCATGGCGTTGCGAACGATTGATTGCGGAAAGAGAGTGGACCGAACAGCGGCCTGCGCCAAGGCAGTCGCGGCTATTCGAACTCGAAGGCCAGCGAGGCCGTGACCGCATGGCTGCGATTGGTATTCACCACAAACTGGCCGGTGCATGTTTCGCACGGCGTGCGCAGGTTCAACCGCATGTAGCGATACCCCACCGAGAGGACCACCGGCCCGAAGAGGGGAACGCCGATGCCGGCGCCCGCGAGAACCTGCCCGTAGTCCGAAGGGTTGAGCGACGGCGTGGAGCCCGCGCCGTCGAACCGCCCGTTCAGCACCAGCCCCGCCTCCCCGTAGAGAAAGGGACGGAAGCCCCGGCGCACGCGCCTGGTATCCTGCACGAAGTAGACGGAGGAATCGAGGCGCGTCCCGGTGCCGGAAGCGGCCTCGCATCGCGGGTCCTGCGGCGCGGCCGGCGGATCGCCCGGCCGGCCGAACTGGCAATCCGATGGAGCGTAGCGGAAGTAGCGCTCCGTACGCGTGCCGCCGAACGGATACCAGCGCACATGCGCCAGCAGCGGAATACGGAGCCGCCCCCCTTCGCTCAGAGCTTCCAGGCCCAACGCGGCACGCACATCCGTTGCGACGGTGAGGCCGGCAAGCACGCGCGCGCCACCATACACGGAACGAAATCCGATTGCGCGGCTGGAGGTGTCGCTGCCGGCATAGCCACCGATTGCCCCGACGCTGAGAAGCATCCCCTCCCCCGCCGGCGGATCGCCGCAGTAGAACTCCCGTGCCGGAAGCACGGCTATCGAGACCGGCTCGTAGCTTCCACCCACGCCACCACGGCGCAGCGCCAGCGGCTCCGCAATTGCAACCACCGTATCGCGGCATGCGCCGGCGGAATCGTACCAGACATGAACGGCCTGCTGAGGCCGGCCGAACGTTGTCACGGTGGTGCGCTGCAGCCGCCGCACACCACGAACCAGCGTCCCCTGCCCGGCACTCTCCAGGTAGAACGTGGTATCGCTCAGCGGACGGTGCACCCATCCATCGAGGAACCAAGAGAGCGAGGCACAGGAGTCGCAGGGGCCGGTGCGCTGCGCGTTCGCTGCCGAACCGCAGGCAAGCACGAGCCCGAGCACAACCGGGAGCAGCCGGAGATATGTAGTGTTTCTCTTCATGACATGGGAACTGCCTGATACAGGCCGCACGTGCCGACATGACACGCATGGACGGTGCCCGCGGACAGTTCGCCGGCCACCAACGTTGATCCGCGCACCGGGTTGCAGCGCGCCGGACGCTGCCGGCTTCGCCGTGCAGCGCCGTACCGCCGGCGAGCACCTGCATGTGTCGTACAACGATACACCAGGTTTAGCCTTGCAGCACCACGCACGAATTACGCAGGCTGGGGAACGAGGGGGAGTGTGGGGTGAGCGCCATATGCCGAAGTCGCCGCTGCGAATGTAGGTGCATTTCACATCATGGCAGCATGGCTGTCCGGGAAAAAGATCGCCGGGGGGAACCGATTGTCGACGGCCGCATCCGGGATATGAAGCATGCCGGGGGACCAGACCTCCCGATGGATGACACCGCATGCCGTTCCTGGTCGACCGGCCGGACAACGATCGCCATGCCCGCTCTGCAACAAGGAGCCGCATGCACGGTCCATATGACTGGCCCACCTCCCCCGGCGCCGTTGATTGAACCTTCCGGGAGGACGCGATGACAACCGAACGAACGCGACGGGCCGGGCAATGCCCGCAAGCCCTTACAGCACAAGGGCTGCAAGCCGTTCATGTCGAGCTCCCCGGAGCGATATTTTCATTGCACACCTGCACGCCAGGGGGGTATGTTGATCGAGGCCCTCACTGAAAATATCCTGCTGTTTATTGGCAACACATTGTTCATTGGCGCCGGCACTGCACATGGAAGTCCGTGCGGAGTCGGCGGATTTTCGCATCATACATATTGAATCAACACTCCATGAACTACCGGACACTTCAACGCCTCACGGCAACAGCCGCTGCAACGGTGATCGGCATTATCACGATATCACCCCATGCGGTTGCTCAGAATGAGTCGGGACGCCGTTCATTGAACAAACCGGCGTTCAGTCATGATTGGTACAAAAGTACCGATGAGCAGTACGTGTACACGTTTCCGATCATCCGCAGCCTGCCGCCACTCAACAGCGCCATGCCCTGGGATGTGATGGCCGGTTATATCGTCGCGGATTCGATCTGCCGGTTCGACTCTACAGGCACCACCGTCGAGAACTGGCTGAGAACGCGCAGGACGATGTCCGATACGCTCGCCGGACTGCTACGCTTCCTCTACCGAATGACCGAGTACGACGCGGCCACCTTCACGCAGTATAGTTATGAGGTCGATCTGAAGCGTGGCAATCCTTCAAGACCATACAGGGCGGGGCTCTTTGACATCATCGCAGCTGCAGACAGAGCGATATTCCGTTGTGCTCCAAACCGTGCGGATGCCGGTGCGCTCTACACCGCTTTCATAAGCGACATGGTGCTGCATGTCAGGGTGCTGGCAATCGATTCGATGCCGCAGACGCAACACCCACATGATTTCATCACCATGCTCTATCGCGCAACCGTACAGGTTCTCGATACGCTGAAGGGGGGAAATATCCCATCGTGCCAGCAACAGTTTGAGCAGGACCGCGTCGCGAAGGACCGGCAGCGCGCACGCGCTGCCACCGCGTTGCCGTGCACATATATCATGTACTGCAACTTCAGCGTACTGGACGCCGACCATGCGCCGGATGTGCTTGGAATTCCCTCGCCCTTTTACAGGATCTACCGCCAGCGTGACACGGCTTTCGGAGGGTGTTCGGAGAGTTGCTCCTTCCGTATGAAGGTCGGGCAGGAGGCGGTGGTGTTTCTCAACTTCGGAGATTCAAAAGTCGATTCAACGAACGACTATTTTCAGCTCGAGATCGCCGGTCAAGACCCGTTGCCGGTAGTGGACGGGCGCGTACGCGATGTGAACCACGTCTGGTCATCCGACCTCTGGATGGACTACGCGGCATGGCGGGAACGCTTCCTCACGATCCGCGAGAAGATCGTCACCGGTAACTATTGATTCACCACAGAAGAAGGACATATCAGACATGAAATTCATACCTGCGCTCATCACCGCTCTGGTGCTGGGGAACTCTCTCCATGCCCAGCCGAATACGGTTACCACTCCCCCCTGTAACGATCCCGCCTGCACCGGCGCTCCATTCAACTACATGTTCTGCGATCCCATTACCGGCAAACGCCTGAACAAGTGCTCGGCCGATCCCAATAACGAACCGGGCCTGAAGGTGATCAAACGATCGCTCCCGTTGCTCCTCTGCCCCGACCTGTACATCGACGGTCTGTATAACGATGTGGAATTTCCCCTGAGCCCGGACCCGCTGGATCCGCATAACATACCGGTCTTCATCAACGATCACATGATCGACCGTCTCAACGAAGCCGCAGCCAGATGGGCGAGCCTGTGTCCGGACGAGGGACCGAACAGGGAGTACGACGGCTCATGCTGTCTGGAGATCGTCTGGACCACCGGGGATGCACAGATGGGGCAGAGCGAGGATAATCTCAGAAACGCCGCAGCCACTACATTCATCGGCACGCTCAAATCGGACCCGACCGCTCCGAAGAATTGCAGGACCGATTGCGGAATATCTCGCATGTACATCAACCAGCAACGCAGGCATACCGGCTTGGATGCAGCAGGCAGGCCAAAATATTTTCTCATCACCGAACCGAACTCCCTTGGAGCCGTTCCGCCAATAAGCCAGGGATACTACTATATCGACGCCTACAGCATGTTCCTTCACGAGCTTGGACACTGGCTCGGTTTCAATCATGCTGCTGAGGAAGACGCCAACGGCGACGCATGCTATCATCAGGGAATCATGGACGCAAGCGACTACCCAAGTGCCTGGGCAGTCGGCCGCCGCGACCTTTCGCCGGATGATGTCTGCATGTTCAAGAAGCTCTACTGCTGCGAGTCCACGAAGGCCGGTGTTGAGGAGGAGCCCACGCCGCAGCTCTCGTTCACGATCGTTCCAAATCCTGCACGCGATGTGATCATGCTCACCCTGCCGGCGGACCTGCCTCGCAGGCCGCTCACAATACGGATTGTGGATGCCCGCGGCGGAACGGTGCGGGAGATGCATGCAGTCGAACCAGCCGGCCAACTCCCGGTGAGCCTCGGCGGAATCGCAAACGGCTTCTATATGCTCACGCTCTCGAACGGATCGCGCACTCATGGCGAGAAGATCGTAGTGCAGCGGTAGCAACGCCCTGGAACAGGCAATGCCCGCCCTCTCGATGAAGGCGGGCACTGCCTGTATTCACTTCCCTTCCCGCCTTCCTCTGCTTTCGCTGCAACCGCCTGTCGGCCATCCGGGTCCGGCGCCCCATCGCCCGTGTCGAGCCATGGGGTGGATTGTCCGCCGGAGCCTGAACCCCTGCCGGTACGGATGCCGCAGAACAGCCCGGCCCCAACGCCGCCGAGCGGACACGCAACCCATGACGCGCCGGGATTGTACCGCGGCTCGTGATAGGTCGTGGTCCATTCGCCTGCTGCTCAGCGGCCCCGGTGCAGGCAGGCTTCCGGGCCACGCATCCGCCGATCGTCGCCGAGGCGAGCAGCGGAATAATCGGAACGATAATCGCGCGCCGGAACGCGCAGCGGAAGGAGGTAAGAGTTCCTGACATTCGGCGGCGCCCGGCCGTTCACGATGTGATGGTCCGGTGCGTTGAATTATCCGGAGGCAAAGCTCTCGCGCCGTGTCGGCGGCCATGTCACGGTGACGCCATGGTGATGTCGCACTTCGGCCATGAGCATGCATGTTCCGGGGCACAATCCGGCACCGGCAACGCATGAATACGAATCGCGGGAGCACGCATACGAGCATGCTCCCGCGATACCATCATTCAGCAATAAAGCCGGCACAACGGCTTACTTCGCCATCCGCACCGCAATGCTTCGCACCGTGGTGCCGCTCTGCAGACGGCAGAAGTACACACCGCTCGGGAGCCCGTTGGCGGCCGCATCCAGCGTCACGGTGTGATCGCCCGCCTCGAACTCCCCGTCGGCAGGCGTTGCAACCGTACGCCCCAGCGCGTCGGTAAGCGTTACCGTTGCATGAGCGGGTGCGGCAAGGTGAATGCGAACCGCCGTGCTTCCGTTGAACGGGTTCGGCCCGCTCTGCACCAGCGCCGGCGCGTCGGTGCCCGCATCGTCCACACCGGGAACGGCGGATGCGTTCGCTTCGATCACGAAGTGTGCAACGGTGAGCGGCGGAATCGTGTAGCCGAACTGATTGTTTGCAATCGCCGCAACCCCGGCGCGCTCCGTGATGGCGGAACTGTTGTTGTCGAAGGCGTAGACGCGCGCACTCCTGTACTCTCCGCCGCTCAGTGCGAAATGTCCGTTCACCGCCTGCGTCATGTTCCGGTTGATCACGATCAGATGCAGCCGCCCCTTCGTCTTCTCATCCAGCGATGCATAGATCGAACTGTTCGGGACATCGCTGGTTGCCGCGTGCGCTGCGGTGGAGCCGAAGGTGGACATCGCGCCGTCGTAGTTGCGATAGATCTTGTACGCCGCTGCAACGTAGCCCTCGATCGGCTGGTCGAAATCGGTCTGCAGATAGTGCGCCATGTATACACCGTAGCGGCCGAATATCCCGAGCGCATCCGCCACGCCGATGCCGCTGTAGTAGGTGTCGCCGTTGCTCGCGTCGCCGTAGCGAAACTCCGTGATGGCGAGCTTCGTGCCGGGATAGTAGCGATCGATCGATGCCTTCAGCGTGCCGAAGAGATTGATCGGCCCGCCGAGCACATCGTTGGCGATCCAGCTATCCTCCTTGTACGTCGGGTCCCACAGCGATCGCGTACACTGCATGATCTTCTCCGGCGTCTCCGCCACCTGCGGATACCAGTGCACGTCCAGCACATCCACCAGCCGGTGTCCGTTGTCCACCTCCGCCTGATGCATCCTGTCCAGATACATGTCCACGAACGTCGCGTACGTGTTGCTGTAGTTCGTCCAGTCCGGCGCGTTCGTCAGGCTGTAGTAATCCAGAAAGCCCCAGAACACCGGGCCGAACACCTCTGCCTTCGGATCCATCTCCTTCACCAGCTTCGCCAGATCGGTATTCTTCTGGATCAGTTCCGTGCAGGTTACCTTCGCATTCTTCACGTTGTTCGGGTCCGCCTGTTCTGCCGTGGCCACTTCCTCCGCGCTGACATAGCTGAGGCCCCGCATGCGGGGATGCGTGGAATACCAGAGCCCCGGTTCGTTCTCGATTGCATAACCCTGGATGCCTCCGTGATCGGAGGTGCCGAACAGATTGATCAAGTAGTTGAGCTGCTCGTCCATGTAGACAGAGGCGTCGTTGGGATCGGGAGTCAGCGAGAGAGGCGCCCCCTTTCGGAACTTCACCTCCTTCCAGCGGCCGTTGGGTGCAGCCGGCACGGGGCGTACGTTGTCGTTGCGATCGGCGGCCACGTAACCGGCCCCCTGAAGCTGCACCAGGGAGTATGCTCCCATGTCCTTCGAAGCCTGATGGAATGTCTTCGGCAGAATGCCCGGAACTTCCTGCACGTCGCCCGGCAGCCCGAAGGTCAGCCAGTCGTCGTTCTCGTCCTTGCACGAGGCATCGCAATCGTTGCCGCTGTTCGAAGCGTTCACCTCCCAGTTGTAGGTGGAGATGCGATCGCCCCCCAGCCGGCGCGATGCGAGGTTCCAGTCCGCATGCAGCGCCTCGCCGCCATGCCCCCAGTTGATACCGTAGATGTACGGACTTATCGGCGCTCTGTCCGCCGCGGCATCCACGGTGAAGTTCACGGAGATCTGCGCATATGCAGGCGTTGCGGCGAGGAGCAGAAGGAACAGAATGCGTTTCATGATTGTTCGGGATACGAATGAAGGGAACGTTCAATGCGTTCTCCCTGCCCGGGACCGCTGGAAGCGGGGATGCGCACGGCAATGTATATCCCCGCCCGGACAGTTCGCAATCGCCTTTCATCCCCGGTTCAATGAACGGGGAAGCGAGGAGGGTGCGAACCGCGAAACAGCGGTTCACACCGCGACGGGATCGGCCGGACACCGGATGAGAGGGAGCGCACATACAGAAAGGGGATGCACGCAGGTGCATCCCCTTTCCCTCGCCCAGCATCGATCAATACGTCCCCTGAACGCTGCCTGCACAATGCCCACAGGGCCGGGCGCGTTCATAACGATCGGCTGAACGAAGCGACTACTTGCTTCTCCCCTCCTGATCGCGCATCACCTTCAGATCCACGCCGTTGATCACATCCCCCTCCGTGCCGCCGCGAAGGTCGATCTCGCGTGGGCCGAGGCTCTCCAACTGCAGCGTCTTCAACTGATCCGCGTCCGTCGTGACCGTATAATGTCCGGATGCCATGGTGCTGTAGAACTCGCCGCCATCCTGCGTGGTCACGCTGTCCGCCTGCGAGCCGTCCTCGCGGCGGAACCGCACGATGATGCCGGCAATCCCCTCGAGCTTTCCGTTGTGTTCCAGCATCACGTGACCGTTCACCTCGCCGGCAACAACCACGGGAACGTCGATCGATTCAAACCGGTCCGCGGCCGGCAGCACCTGCAATGTCCGCTGCTTCGTGCGCCACGAGACATTCGGCAGGTGCGCATCGTCCACGGAGAGGATCACCGGAACGTTGGGATCGAGATCGAGAACGCGGATCAGGGTGTCGGACGAATGCCTGATCGTACCGGAAGTTGCCGTTACGTCGATCCCTGCAACAAGCGGCTCGTCGGAATCATAGCGGCCGTTGCCGTTCACATCGAGGAACGGACGAATCACCACCGAGGCGCGATCCATTCCTGTACGCGACGACGTCAGCACCATGGAGTTGCTGTTGTCGTAGTAGACCGAGCCGCTGCTTCCGCCCTGCAGGTTCACGTGCCCGTCCTGTATCTGCGCTCCGATGGAGGCCAGCGCGAACGGAAGAGTGAACTGAACTCCAACATGGCTCGTCGTCTGGCGGACAACGAGATCGCGGTTGATCGAGACATCGAACTGCACGCCCTGAACAATCGAACGGGAGAGCTCGACACTGTAGGAGGTGACCTGCCGCCTACGCATATCCATCTCGACGGACGGACGTATCAACGCCAGGCCGAACGGATTGCATGTGAAGTGTGCGTTCCCATACACCGAGAGAAGCTGCAGCGAATGCTGGCCGATCCATTCCTGCTTCGAACCGATCGCGAGCGGAACATCGAAGAGCCGCGTGGCGAACGATTCCTCCGCAACCACGCCGTTCCAGCCATCGCTGATATTGTCCGCGATGTCCACCGCCAGGCCGCCGTGCAGCCCCGGCAGATCCACCGGCGTGGCAAGGTTCAGCGTTGCCTTGCGGGTCTCCGAACGAAGCGTTTCATCCAGCGATGCATATCGCTGCGAGTAGCCCATGCTCACGCTCGCAGTGGTGCCCGGAACGATGCTCACCGATACGTCGCCCCCCAGGCCTTTCGAATACGTGCCGGAGAGAAGGAACCAGTCCGCGAGGCGAAGCGAGCTCTGCATGAAGGGAAAGATGACGCCGGCCGCTCCGGCATTGACCACATACGCGCCGCCGCCGATGGTGAGCATGGGACCAACGCCGTACTGCGCAGAGAGGTGAAGGAACGGGTCGTGCTGCGTTGTGCCGTCGCGATTCACCACGCCGCCGGTTGCGCTGTACTCCACCGTTCCGGATGGCACGAACGAGTAGGGGATGTGAATCGCACGATCCATCATCCGCACCTCACCCCAGGGTCCGTAGAACCGGAGCTGAACTTCGGTGGCGCCGTAGTTGATCGGGAGTTCGAAGCGGAACAGGCCGATGGAGTCCGCCGTGGTGAAATCCACAAGCCGGCCGTCGGCATACAGCTCCACGCCCCACAGCGGTTCGGTGCGATCCTGGATGACGTAAACGCCGTAGACATTGCTCCGGATGGTGGAACGGTTTGTGATGCTGGCGGCCACTGCGTTGCCGCGGAAGGGATCGGGAAGCGGCGAGCCGATCTGGCCGGCAGTGATCTGCCGCACGGGAGCGAAGTCATTGTCCACATAGTGCCAGCGGAACGACATGTTGTTCAACGATGGAAGTGAATCCGCCGCGCCACGTATGCGCGCTTCCAGCGAGCCGCCCAGCACCTCCCCTCCCAGCCCCATGGAGTAGCTGCCGGTTCTGCCGGCCACCGGATCCATGCCGCCGTTTACCGCCCACTCCGCAACGCCAGGCGTCGCCACTGTGCGCGTGGACCGCACCGTGCGATCGTAGAACGGGGTCTCCGCTCCATGGTGCAATGCGCGGCGTGCACGCTCGCGCTTCATGTCGCGAACGGCGGGGAGCTCGAAGTCCGTATGCAGCCGCACTTCGAGGTCGCGAAAATTGAAGGCGCAGAAGAGACCGAAGATGGGGCCGAACTGATCGTTACGCAGATAGATGCGGCCTTCGGAGGAGAACATCTTCTCCGGGCCGAGCATCTGCTGATTGCCGGCGAACTCGATCGTATGCTGGGCGGGATCGATGCGGTAGGTACGGTGTTCGTCGACGATGAACCCGGTAACGGCCGCTCCGGAGCCGAGCGTGTCCATGCGGATTCGCAGGAAGGCGAAGACATCGGCCACCGGCAGAAATATCGTGTTCTCGTCCACGAGCCCCGGGATCATCGTGGAGCCCACATCCGGCACCGTGAACTGCACCAGGATCTCCTCCGCGGAGGCGGGGGCCTGTTGCGCCCGAAGTTCGCGGCTTGCGAGACCCAGTGTGATCAGCACAATCAATATGGCTGCGGAGCGGTGCATCTGCCGTGCGGACCTGGAATCGGATTGAGCGATGGGACCGGTTGAAATGTTCCCGTGGCCAGGGATCCGGTGCCGCACCACAACGTGCCCTTTGTTGGATGCGGTCACCGGACGGGCCGCAAGCATCCGGCAGTTCGGCGCTCTGCGGCCCTGTTCCCGGCGCGGCCGAGGGAAGCCGCGTGGGGGGAGTGCGGGGGCACTCGGAGTATTTCCAGCCGCGAGGCGCAGGCGTTTGTTCACGAACCCGCCGCACTTCCCGACGATGACAACTACTGAACCTGCGCCTCGCCGCTTGCAAGCATTTCGGAGCTGGCATCGGAGATCGCCAGATACTCCACCTTGATACGGCCGTTTCTGAGATCGAGACCGGACGGAACGGCGATCGGCATCTTGAATGTGCGCTCCTCGTTGGGCGTGTAGATCGCCACGCCGCCGAGCGAGGCGAGCTGCGTGCTCTCGCCGCTGTTCGGCACGAAGGTCACGCGCACTGTTCCGCACACCGATGCCATTCCCTCACGATGAAAGGTGAGCGAGAGCATCTCGCGATTCGAGGAGTCACCGCGCTTCAACTGGATGTCGGAGATCTGCACCGTTGCCTTCAGGTTCCCATTGCGCACGATCACCGGAAGCGACACACCGTAGACCGCCTTGAGGTTCACCGAGAACTCGTTCCTGGAAGTGTCGCCGGTTGGCGCCAACGCCGTCTGCTTCGGTACGCCGCGGAAGAAGAGGTGCGAGCGATATTCGCCCTGCGCGGCCGAATCCGGAATGCGCACCTGAACCCGCACGTTCTGCGATTCGCCCGGTGCAATCGTCACCTCGCGCGGGAAGAAGCGGATCATGTCGTTTGCGGACTTCTGTCCGGAATCAGCGGAATCGATACGCTCCAGGCTTCCATCACGCTTCATGCGGAACTGCACCAGGGAGATCCGATATGTGGCGGAGTCCTGGCCGCGGTTGATCAGCGTCAGCGTCTCGATGCGCTTCCCGCTCTCGAACACCACGCGGGTCGGCGTCACGAGCAGATCGCCGGGGGTCTGGGCGCGCATCGCATCGGTTGCGACGAGAAGCAGGAGAGCCGCGAACACGCAAACGGTATATGTGTAGCTGAAGGTCTTCATGATCGAGGTTCCAGGCGTCGAGAAGAGTGCTGTCGTTGATAGTCCTGTCTGCTGAGACCCCTCCTCTCCGGCCGAGGGACCGAGGCGTCACTGAGAGGGTCATGACGCCCCGGCCTGTCCCCGACTCACACCACCACCCGGTGAGATCTTACTGATACTGCACGGTGACGTCGAACGAGCCGTTGTAGGTGCCGGTCGCCTGGTTGGCGCCCACGTTCAGCGTTGCGCCAACGTTGAAGGTCTGATGTCCGCTGTTGTCCAGCGTCCCGGCGCCGTCGGAGTACGTGAAGCTCGTCGCGGTCATCGTCGGACGGTTGGGGCCGGCGCCGGCCTGCGTCAGCGTC
>DASZRW010000065.1:0-23509 GCA_035549015.1 Kapaibacterium sp. (SeqCode) | reverse complement strand
CCGCGCACTGATCCTCAACCACGAAACAGATTTGCGTAGGTGGTGGACCACCACAATCAAAGCCACTCAATGTCAGATATCCCAACAACACAACGGCAATCAGTCCGCCGTACCTTCCAAACGATAGCCCATATTTCCACCATTCACGATGCCCGGCAGTTGAACGTTCCATGTACGACACTCCTTCGCCAACGTGCATATATGTCAGATGAGAACATGGGGAATGTGTACGTGTGAGGGTTCACAAATATACTTCATGAAGGAGGCCGGCGCAACGAAAAAACGGACTGCGCAACGACAACGGAGATGGCTTGCAGGCCTTGCGGTGCAAGGGTTTGCGGGCAATCGGCGCACCGGGCGCCTCGCTCCGGAGACGGCCGCCCCCATGCGTTCCACTGCTGCGCGGCACTCCGCCCGGCCCGTGTCGCTACTCCGCCCGGCCCGTGTCGCTCCAGAAGTGGCGGATGATGCGCACCGTGTACGGACGACCGCACAATTGTGACGCGGATCATGGTCCGGATAATGATCGCCGCCTACCTTTGGCACGGTGAGGAGACGAAGCGGCGCAGATGGAATGCACGACGGCATGCTACCCTACAGGCACTTCCAGCCCGCGCGCCGAACACGTATCAACAACAACCCTCCTGCCGCTGCATCGCGGGCGATGGAACCATGAAGACGGCACTCCATATCACGATCTGGCTGCTGGTGCTTGCCGCAGCGGCAACCGGCGTGTTCTATCGAACATCGGAGCCGCACGTTCAGATGACGACGGTGCGCGACGAGCAGGCGACCTATCAGGGGAGCGGGCTCTACCGATACGATCCCGCTTCGGTGGCGCGCGAGGGGATCGTGTGGGACAGCGTCAATCTTCTCATCGGGCTTCCGCTTCTCGCACTCGGCATCCATCTGCGCAGGCGCGGCTCACTGCGCGGGCGGCTGCTCCTCGCCGGATTGTTCTTCTACTTCTTCTACAACTACCTGATGTATGCCACGATGACGGCGTTCAATCCGTTCTTCCTGGTCTACGTGGCGATCTTCGCCCTGAGCTCCGTTGCATTCCTCGTGAACCTTGGGGAGATAGATGTGGCCGGCCTTCCCGCCGCCGTCACACCGCACTTTCCACGACGCACATTCATCGCCTATTCGCTCGGGATGGGGGTGATGATCGCCCTGCTCTGGCTTCGACTCACGGTCTCGATCATGGCCGCCGGAAGATTCCCCGCGGAGATCGCCGGCATGAACACACTGCAGACGCAGGCGATGGATCTGGGAATGATCGTGCCGCTCACGATATCGGCCGGCCTGCTGCTATGGCGTCGCAGGCCGTGGGGATACATGCTTGCCGCCATCGTCGCCAGCTTCGGGCTCATGATGTGCATCGTGCTTCCGGCATGGATCGCCGTGCCGCTGATTCAGGATGGAAGGATCGATCTGGTGGAGGCGGTCCCCTTTCTCGCGGGTTGCGCTCTGGGGCTGACGCTGGCGATATGGTTGGCACGAAGCATACGAGAGGTGGGCACATAGCGCTCCGCACACTGCACCGGCAACTGCATTCCACAATCGAGGACCGATCATGCGCATCGCACTTGCCCTGCTGTTCCTGACGCACGGCATCGCACATCTTCCCGGCTTCATCGTGCTGGCACGCGTTGCCACGATGAAGGGGATGCCGTACAGAACGACGATCCTTGGAGGAAGGATCGATGTTGGCGACGTCGGCACCCGCGCAATCGGCCTGCTCTGGCTGCTCGCGGCGGTCGCATTCGTTGCCGTCGCGATCGGCCTCTATGCCGGCGCCGCATGGTGGCGCCCCGGTGCGCTCGGTGTTGCCGGGTTCTCACTCGTTCTCGGGATTCTCTGCTGGCCCGAGGCGCGGATCGGTGTGGTGATCAACGCCGCAATCATTGCCTTCCTCCTGGCCGGCGGCCTTCCAGGTTGAACGGCACACAGCGCAGAGAAGCCCGCACGCCGCGGCGGAGGCAGGAACCGCGAGCCCCTCAGTCGCAGGTGAGGTACGCGTGTCCGGTTTACTCGCGCCAGACCCGGGGCCGCTCCGCATCCAGCAGGCGCGCAACCTCCGGCAGCTCCGGGCAGCGATGCCGCGTCGCGACCCGCCGCCAGATTGAACGCGACAGCCGTCCCCAGTTCTCGCTCCATCCGCGGGGCGCGTTCGATGCGTCGCAATGAATCACGATGGGGAACGTATCGCCTCCTCCTGCGAAGCAGAGCATCAGGTCCGTTGCGCCGCCGATCGGCACCGCTCCGCGATCCACGCGCAGAGGGCCATCCACACGAACCTCCTCGCGCCCTCCCCGGGAGAGGAGGCGCGCACCAACAATACCGCGATCGTCCCTGTACAGTTCCAGCGTACTCCGCAGCCGCCGCGCCGCCGCAACCAGCAGTATCAACACCAGCACCGCAAGTACGGCCGGTATGAAGTACCATCGCGCAAGCCCGCCGACAACGGCAGCACCCAGAAGCAGGAGCGCCAGCGCACCAGCGGCGAGAACCCCGGCCAGGATGGCGAGGAGGATCACACGGGAACGTGCGGCATGGTTGTTGAGGGAGACCGAGAGAAGCAGAACGGGCATAGAAGGAACTCCACGCGGAAGTGCGGTACGATGGGCATGCTGAGCGGGCCGGGAGTTCCCGGGAAGGCATGATACCAACTCGCGGGGAGATGGCGAAGTCCCGGACGCCGTATCGCACCGAGCACGATCATCGGCAGCGTTCTTTCTCTCTCCGGAAAGGCGCCCGGGCTGCAGACGGCATTGATGCGCACGATGATTCCGAAATGCTGCTCCCCATCGCGTGATGGTGATGCAGGCCCGGAGCGGATCTCCGGACCTGCATCGCCGCGCGCATTCATCGCGTTGCATTCATCGCGCCCCGCCGCTCCAGCGCCCCATGATTGCACCGGTAATCAGGCAGGCCACGAGAATGTTGGCGCCGTCGATCACGGTAACCACCGGCCTGATGCCGGCGAAGATGTAGTGAGGCACAAGCGCCGGCAGACCGATTCCGAGCCAGAGCACGCAACCGATCAGCATCCCCCCGGCCATGGTTGTGGCATTTGCCTTCCGGACCAGCCAGGCTATCACATAGCTTGCCGCGATCCAGCCGATAATGTCCGCGGCGAGCCCGGCCGGATCCACCGCCGCGGCGTCCGTGGCCGGACGCCCCAGAGCCGCAAGCCGGCCGGCCGCCCACGGCGCCGCCGAATACCAGACAAACCCGAGCGCCTGATGCAGGACCACCGATACCAGAACTGCGAGGTGATTGATCTTTCCCATGATTCTCCTTCGTGTTTGTTCCGTTGTTGGCCATGGTGCCCATGCCGGCCTTCCCCGCCGGCACGGCGCGCATTCGCCCGAAGAGCCGGGCGCTGCGGGAGCCCGGCGAACGGCTCGCCCGGCGAACGGGATCGCCGGCTGGTGTGGCAGACATCAGGAAGCGTATCTTCCCGCGGCCGAAACCGGCCGGAGCACCATGTGGCGCCATGCGAGATCCTCGGCAGGGCGCACTCTATCCTGTGTGACTCCGGCGAACACGAAAAGGGTTCGCCGATCGAATCGTATCCCGGATCACGAATGCAACAAGCGGAGAAACGTCCGGCACTGGCGGAGGCCGGCGCGGAGGCCCCGATGGATTCCGGCGACAGGCCCGGAGTACCCATCGGGGCGATCGACCAGGATGACTTCGCGCTCATGGCCGGGCCGCATCGCCGCGCGCTGATGCTCCACTGCTATCGCATGGTTGGCTGCATGGAGGAGGCGGAGGATCTGGTGCAGGAGACGCTTGCGCGTGCATGGCGCGCGCGGCACACCTATCAGGGACGCGCTCCGTTTCGTTCATGGCTGTACAGGATTGCTACCAATCTCAGCCTGGATGCGCTGCGGCAGAGGCCGCGGCGCTCGCTGCCGGTTGCACGCACCCCGGCCTCCTCGCCGGACCAGCCGGTGCCGGCCTCGATCAACGAGCCGATCTGGCTGGAGCCCTGTCCCGATGCCCTGCTTCCGGCGGACGAGCGCGATCCCGAGACGATACTGGCAACGCGTGAGCGTGTGAGCCTTGCGTTCATGATTGCGCTCCACACGCTGCCGCCGCGCCAGCGGGCGGTGCTGATTCTGCGCGACGTGCTGGAGATGCCGGCATCGGAGGTGGCGGAGTTGCTGGAGCAATCAGTCCCTGCCGTGAAGAGCGCACTGCATCGTGCGCGCACGGCCATCGCGGAGGTTTCGCACGAGGCGGAACCGGCCGTGCGATCCAGCGCGAACCGGGAGCATGGAGAACGGCTGGCGCGATATGTGACGGCATGGGAGAGCGCCGATGTGGAAAACCTGATGAGGCTGCTGCGGGATGATGCGCGCTTCAGCATGCCGCCGATTCCATCCTGGTATCAGGGACGCGAGGAGATCGGAGCGCTGGTGCGGAACACGATATTCCGCGGCGATGCGAACGGGCGCTGGCGCCTGCTTCCCACGAACGCCGGCGGCACCGAGGCGTTCGGCCTGTATCGTCTGAACGAGAGGGGGGGCGGCCACGATTTCTACGGCATTCAGGTGCCGACGTTCGCGGAAGGGTTGATCGCGGACATCACGACCTGCCGCAACCCGCGGCTGGCACGGTTCTTCGACCTGCCTGAACACCTGCCGGCATGAACGCTCCGGAGGCCGTCGCCGGGAAACCGGCACGCAACACATGTTCGTTCCGCCCCCCCGATCGCGGCCGTGCAGACGTTGCACGGTCCGGACCACATTCATCGTTGGAGGAGGCCATGAAGAAGATCATACATGCGGTTCACATTCACGAGGTGCCGATGGTGGTGTACGCAGCGCTCACAACGGCCAGGGGGCTGAGCAGCTGGTGGACGCGGCTGGTGACGGTGGAATCGGAAGTTGGCGGCAGGATTCACTTCAGGTTCACCGATGTCTTCAACCCCATCATGGTACAGCAGACGCTCGAGCAGGACCGGCTGGTGGAATGGACCTGCGTAGGGGGGCACGAGAACTGGGCGGACAACAGTTTCAGTTTCGCTCTGGAGGAACGACGAGAGGACACGTTGCTGATGTTCACGCAGAACTACGCGCAGGAATTGTCCGACGAGATGTACGGCACCTACAATTTCAACTGGGGCTATTACCTGCACAGCCTGAAGCGCTACTGCGAGGCGAACGAAGGGACGCCGTTCACGCCGCCGAAGATCGCATAACCCGATTCGAACCGGACGCAATGCGAGCACCGCAGTTCAACGATCCCCTCTGCATGCCCGGCACCGGCCGGAACGCCGGGCAGTTGCTGGAGCTGGCCGAGCCGCTGGCCGGGACGCCCGGCGCGGCATACGTGGAGCGACGCGGCATTCCGCTTCACATCGCCGAGGAGGCGGGAGTCCGGTTTGCATCGGACTTCGGAGGCCGCCCCGCGGTTCTCGTTGCGATGCGGGACCATCGGGGCGCCGTGGCGCTGGTTCACGGCCGGTATCTCCACACGGCTCGCAATCAGAACAAGATGTTGACCGTGGGACCGGGCGGCGGCATGGTGAGCGTGCTGGAGGGATGGCATGCCGAACCGCTGATCATCGTCGAAGGATTGTTCGATGCCCTGTCGCTGGCGGCTTGCGGCTGGCCGTGCGCGGCGACGGTGGGCCGCTGGGCCCCATGGCTGCCGGCCGTGACGCAGGGCCGCACGGTCTGGCTGGCGTTCGATTCGGCGCGTGCGGCGGACGCCGAGGCGGAACGCTATCGCGAGAGGCTGCACGGCGCATCGCTGCTGCGGCTCAGGCCGCCCGGCAGAAGCAAGGATTGGAACACCGCCCTCGTGAAGCTCGGCATCCCGTCGCTTGCGCGCTGGCTTCGCGAGGCATTGAACACCGGCAACCGGATTGCGACATGAGCGAGATCTACGTAAGCACCGATGTGGAAGTGGACGGCCCGATCCCGGGCCCGCACTCGATGCTGAGCTTCGGCTCCGCCGCGTTCACCGCACGGAAGGAACTGGTCTCCACGTTCACGGCGAACCTGGAACCGTTGCCGGGCGCCGCCGGCAGTCCGGAGACGATGGCGTGGTGGGCCGGGCATCCGGAGGCGTGGCAGGCATGCCGCCGCGATCCGCGCGATCCGGCCGTTGCCATGGCGGAGTACGCGCAATGGCTGGAGGCGCTCCCGGGTGTGCCGGTGTTCGTTGGATACCCGGCAACGTTCGACTTCATGTTCGTCTACTGGTATCTGATACGCTTCGTCGGCCGCAGCCCCTTCAGCTTCTCCGCGATCGACATCAAGACCATGGCGATGGTGTTGCTCGGCACGGAGTACCGGCGGAGCACGAAGCGGAACATGCCGCGGCACTGGTTCGACAAATCGCCGCACAACCACGTTGCGCTCGACGACGCCATCGAGCAGGGGATGCTCTTCTGCAACATGCTGGCGGAGCGCAACAGGTGATCCCGACATCCCCGCATCACACCAACCGAATGCATCATTCCCACCACGGACCGGTCAACGCAATGAAAAGCAATCGTCAACGCAGGAAGGAGATCGCCGAGAAGCGCATGGAGGATCGCAGCCGGCGCGATGCGGAACTGGAACGGCGCCGGGCCGAACGGCGGGCCATACTGCCGGAGGGAGCGGTTGCCGTGAATGCGAGTCTGCTTGCGCGCGCCAACAGCTATACGATTCCGGACTTCGTTGCGCGCGGCTACTATCTGGACCGCCCCTTCACCTGCAAGGAGTGCGGTCGCGAGGAGGTGTGGACCGCCACGCAGCAGAAGTGGTGGTACGAGGTTGCCAAGGGCGATCGCCTGGCCGTCGCTGTGCGCTGCCGTCCATGCCGGCGGCGCGAGCAGGCCCGTGCAGCCGCGGCCCGGAAGGTCCACGAGGAGGGGATCGCCGCGCGCGGGCGTTCGTGAACGTTTCGGAATGCGCAGTCCGCATCGCAGCGGCCTCAACGGCGGTGTCGCACGGAGCGCAACCTGCACGCGGTTCCATCGTCATCACACGGAATTCTCGAACGCACGAACGCTCTCAGGAATCACGCAATGGCCCTGGAACGCACAGACATTCTTGCAGCACTCACCCACCTTCTCTCTCCACGCACCGACGTGCTCGCCGCCTGGGAGGCCGGCTCCGCGGCGTTCAGCCGCGCGGACGCCTGGTCCGACATCGATCTCTCCATCATCGCGGAGGATGGCGCGGTGCCGGACGTGGCTGCCGTGATCCTGGAGGAACTTCGCTCTCTCTCCCCGATCGAAATGCAATGGGTGCTCCCATCCCCCACCTGGCATGGCCACTATCAGGCCTTCTACAAGCTTCGCGACACCAACCCCTTCCTCCTGCTGGATATCGTGATCATGGAGCGAAGCGCGACGGGCCGCTTCATGGAGACTGCCCTTCACGGCACGCCGCACGTGGCATTCGACAAGGAAGGATTGATACGGCCGGAGCACCTCGATCACGATGCGCACATGGCGAAGATCCTCGCGCGTCTGGACCACCTCCGTTCCACGGTGCCGCTGATGCGTTCGCTCGCGCTGAAGGAACTCGAGCGCGGGCGCCCTATCGATGCGATGGCCTTCTACCACAGCCATACGCTCCGTCCGCTGGTGGAGCTTCTTCGCATCCGCTACTCCCCGGCGCGCTACAACTTCGGCGCACGATATCTTCATCACGACCTTCCCGCAGAGGCGGCTCAACGCGTGGAGCGGCTCTTCTTCGTGCCGGACCCGGCATCGCTGCGCGCCGCACACCGGGAGGCGTGGGAGTGGTTCGCCGAGCTTGCCGCGGCGATCGATCCGGAGGCCGTAGCAGCGCGGCTGCGCGAGCAGGACGGGTAGCAGCCGGCAATCACCGGCTGCCGGCAATCACCGGCTGCCGGCAGGCAACGAAACATCACCCGCTCCGGATCGCCGGCATGAAATCACGCCGCGCGCGTTCGTCCGCGTCCATTTTCGGGTCACACCATCCTCCTTCCCTGTGTCAATCCACCTGCAACCGCATCGGGCCGGTCCGGCGCGGTTGCGGAGCACTTCAGCAAATCAGCAACAGGAGAATCCATATGCCGCATATCACACTGCCGGACGGAGCCCCGGGAATCGTGGGGCCGATGATCGCCTATCCCGAAACGGAGAAGCATCTGAACGGACTTGCCGAAGCCCTGCTGCGGGGCGAGTCATCGTTGACGCCCGCCGAGCGGGAAACGATTGCAACGTATGTCTCCTCGGGGAACGAGTGCTTCTTCTGCACGAACGCTCACGCCGCAACGGCACGCCACCTGCTTGGGGAGGATCGCGGCATTGTGGATGCGGTGCTGGCGGGCCCGGATTCGGCGCCGATCAGCGGGAAGATGCGTGCGCTGCTGGAGATCGCCGGAAAGGTGCGGCGCGACGGACGCACCGTTACCGCCGATGACGTTGCACGGGCACGCGAGGCCGGCGCGGACGACAAGGCACTGCACGACACCGTGCTGATTGCCGCCGCGTTCTGTATGTTCAACCGCTATGTGGACGGGCTCGCCACCTGGGCACCGCAGCCCCCGGAGGCCTATCACGAGATCGGACAGCAACTCGCCGAGAAGGGATACCTGAACAGCATCCGCTGAGAACATCCGCAATGGAATGCGATCTGCATGCACACCCTCCGGCGTGCTCACTCTCCGGCGTGCTCGCTCTCCGGCGAGCACGGCAGGGATGCGGACTTCGCGGGCGCACCGGACGTTCGCGCGTGAAGTCCGCATCACGCATTCGCTCAACCGACATTCACGAACGCATTTCGCATGGAGACGAAGACCGACGCAGTTGAACTGCAACGCCCGGACCCGGCCGAATACGCTTCCTACTATGAGCGCTACATCAGCCAGGTTGCGCCCGGCACCAACATCCTGGATCTGCTCGCCGCTCAATCGGCGGAGACGGTTGCATTGCTTGGAGGGATCGAGGAGAGCAGGGGCAACCGGCGCTACGTGCCCGGCAAGTGGAGCATCAATGAGGTGGTGGGACATGTGATCGACACCGAACGCGTGTTCGCCTATCGCATTCTTCGCTTCTCGCGCAACGACGCCACGGCTCTCGAAGGGTTCGATCAGGATCAGTACGTGGCCAATGCGGACTTCGACTCGGCATCGCTTGAAGGGCTGTGCGCGGAGTTCGCCGATGTGCGCCGAAGCACGATAGCGCTCCTCCGCCATCTGCAGCCCGGCGCATGGCTTCGGTGCGGCATTGCGAACGGCAACAAGATGAGCGTCCGTGCACTCGCATACATCGTTGCCGGCCATGAGCGCCACCACATGGCAATTCTCCGCGAACGATATCTGTAGACGGGGGGACGGCTTCCGGAACGCACGTTGCCGGCGGCCGCAGGGAGCAGCATCGAAGAAGCCGGCGCCCGGTCGCTACGGCAGGCACGGCGGGCCGCACACCCGAATGCCGATGCGGCACGTTGTCCCGTCGTAACAGATGCGGCCGCAACATTCCCGGCTCACCTGAATGCACGGGGAACATGCGGGGCGGGGCGGCTGCGCCGGGAAGACATAGAGATCTCCGCTGGCGCTCTGGACGCCGTTGATCACGAAGCCGGCAGGAAGCTGGAACGCAACGCCGCTGCTCATCGCGGGAATAATCCGGCATACCACTGCACCGGCCGGACCAACCAGGCAGAGCCTGACCGGGCACGACGTCTGGTTGCTTACCTTGACGCCGGGACACTGCGCGTGCAGGCGTTCCGGACATGCGGCGGCGAGCGCCAGGATTGCAGCAGGCAACAACAGCACCGGCGTGAAACGAACACGACTGCTCATGAGGATGTTCTCCACACCCGGATTGCGCGATTGATGGTAGTGGACTGAACGGGGTGATCATTCCAACTGTATGGTGATAAGAGTCACCGGCCGATTGAAATTGGACATGGCGCCGATGAACGGGCAGCAGTGCAGCCTCGATGCTGCGGCCGTACGTGAAGGCATGTCGTGACACGGCCCGAACATCGTACGCGGGAGCATAATCCGGGAAGCACTCGCTCGTCATAGTGGCGCGGCGGGCATGACGAACCGCCAACCCGTTCCGACAATCGCTCCAGGTCCAGTTCAATCCATGCACATCAATCCATGCACATCCTCGCGATCTCCGGAAGTCTGCGCGCCGTTTCTTCCAACACGAACCTGCTGCGTGCGCTTGCAGACCTTGCATCACCGAACCACACCATTCGGATCTTCGACGGGTTGGCCGAGCTGCCGGCATTCAATCCGGACATCGACACGATGCCGGGTCCCGAAGCCGTGGAACGGTTCCGGGCGGAGTTGAGGGCGTCGCATGGCGTGATCTTCTCGACTCCGGAATATGCCCACGGCGTGCCGGGCTCGCTGAAGAATGCGCTGGACTGGGTTGTGGGAAGCGGCGAGCTGGTTGACAGGCCGGTGGCGATATTCAATGCGTCGCCGCGATCGACGTACGCCCTCGCCTCTCTCACGGAGACGCTCTCGGTGATGTCCACGCGGATCATCGCGGAGGCAGGCACCACGATTCAATTGATGGGAAGAAATCTGGGTGCGGAAGGGATCGCAGCCGATCCGGAGTTTTCGCTGGCACTGCGGGCCGGGTTGGAGGCGTTCACCCGCGCCATCGAGGCACAGTCGAGCATGGCGGAACCGGGCACGCGGTAGACCGCCGCCGGCGATGGTGCGAGCGCGTATCGATCCGGGGCCGGTGTTTCGGTATCGCCTTCGTGCGCACCTCCGAATGTCGTGATTTCACCGTTGATCGATTTCATTGCGGAAATGAACGTCGAAACAACTATTCTTGCGACGAGCGATTGCAGCAGCAACCACACTCATGGATTCACATAGACAGCCAGGAGCAATTCCATGTCAGAGAAGAAGATCATTGCGATAATGGGCGCAACCGGCGCACAGGGAGGCGGGCTTGCCGACGCCATTCTCAGCGACGCTGCGAGCGAGTTCACGGTGCGCGCCATCACGCGCGACGCCAACTCCGAGAAGGCACGCGAGCTTGCCGCGCGCGGAGCCGAGGTCGTGGAGGCGGACGCAGACGATCAGGCCAGTCTGGAGAAGGCGTTCGCCGGCGCATACGGAGCCTTCTGCGTCACGTTCTACTGGGCGCATATGTCGCCGGAGAAGGAACTGCAGCAGGCCCGCAACATGGCGCTCGCGGCGAAGCAGGCAGGCGTGCATCACGTGATCTGGTCCACACTGGAGGATACACGCAAGTGGGTGCCGCTCTCGGACGATCGCATGCCGACGCTGATGGAGAAGTACAAGGTGCCGCACTTCGACGCGAAGGGAGAGGCGAACGCGATCTTCACGGAGGCAGGCGTCCCCACCACCTTCATGAACACCGCGTTCTACTGGGACAATCTCATCGGCTTCGGCATGGGGCCGCGGCGGAACGCCGACGGCAGTGCCACGTTCGTGCTCCCGATGGGCGACCGGAAGCTGCCGGGCATTGCAGCGGTTGATATCGGCCGCACGGCCTATGGCGTGTTCAAGGCCGGTGACGAATATATCGGCAAGTCCATCGGCATCGCCGGCGAGCATCTCACCGGCGAGCAGATGGCCGCCGTCCTCTCATCGACTCTCGGCGAGCGGATCGGCTACTATGCGATGCCGTTCGAAGCATACCGCCAGCTCGGCTTCCCCGGAGCGGACGATCTCGGGAACATGTTCCAGTTCAAGCACGATTTCAACGACGACTATGTCGGCGCACGAGATCTCGCAACGGTGCGCAGGCTGAACCCGGCGCTGCAGACGTTCGCGCAGTGGGCCGAGGCGAACAAGGCCAACATCACGATCGCATAGGCGCCGCCGCGCCGAACATGGACGAGCAACCGGAACGGCAGATGTGCGGACCGCCCGCCACCTGCCGTTCACGTTCCGCCGGTTTCACCGCAGACGGTCCCCGGGCGATCGCGATCCGGGAACCGCATCCCGGGCACCCCTACCCCAGCTTCTTGATGAACTCCCCGAACTGCCCCACGAAGAAGGGGGCAACGATGGCGGCCACGCGCGGCAACTGCTCCAGCGGCGACGAGACCAGTCCCTGATTCTTCATCCACGCATCGCGTTCGGCCTGCGACGCACCCGGCAGGACGGTCTCCGCAAGATCGAGCGCGCGGCGATAGATGATGAGCGCCGCCGGGAGATAGACCGCAAGAAGGAGAAGCGTGGAATAGACTCCCCACTCCGTGGAGCCGCCGCGGAAGAATGCCTGGAGTTCCGGCGTCATCACACAGCATGCACTTCCCCAGTCGAACAATGCCGAGAGCCGCATGATGGTGGCGATCAGCACTGCGGTTCCCATGTACAGGACAACGCGCATGGCACTCTGCTGCCGGCGCAGATGATTGACACGGAGATCGATGCAGAGGGCGTGAGCCTCCTTCGCGCCGCGCCCCCTGCCGATGCCGTTCTCGCAATCCGGTTCTATCAGCACGCAGCTTGCGGTAAGCACCAGCGAGAGACCGGCCGCGAACGTCAGCACATCGAACAGCGTGACCGCACGATGCAGCGAGGCGTGGTCGATGCCCCGCGCCGCAATTACATCCACCACGCCATCGCTCACCGGCCGATAGTCCACGCAACAGACGATGGCGAAGGAGATCGCGAGCGCACCGAGGTTGCATCCAACGGCATACCATCGCCGCTGCGGCGCGCGCTCCAGCGGCAACACCCAGATGATGCAGGTCGCCCCGCCGACGATCGCCGCGAGCGCCAGCACGAAGTGCAGGAACGAGGCGGTGACCCACGCAAGCCGTCCGCTTGCAACTGCACGCACCCGCGCAAGGCGAAGCTCCGCCGTGGTATCCACGCCGGCAACGTCGCGGGCGCTTCCCATCACGGAATCCTTTACCATGATGGGAGCGAACCCTCCCGGAAGGATGTGATTGGCTCCCACGAACATGGACTGAAACGCAATTGCCGATGTCAGCACGATTGCCGCCGAGAGCACCGGCACCACGTTGACCCAGTTGCGATTGACGAATCTGCAAAACGATTGCATCTGCATGATGGTGATTCGATTTGTTCCGCATGGCACCCACGTGCCAGCACAGACCGAACGCGACGCGCGCCTCCGCTCCGCCTGCGTTCGCTGCAACGGTAACATCGCACCGCATGGAGATCGATCTCCTACGCAGGAAGTACGTACGGATCTGGGTTCCCGGGTACCGGATTGCTGGTAGTGGCTTCGGCGCTCAATATGCACAAACGGCCGGTGGGTGCGCAACAATGCCCTTCGGCCCCTGTTCCCCCGGGCCGTTGAGCGCGCGGATCCGGCCCCACGGTTCGCGCGGAGACCGGCAGTTCAGGGGCCGACGACGCTTCGAATCGGCAGGGCCGGCGCCCGGCACATTCATCCTCCCGGGCCGCCCCCGCCGGCACGTTGCTCCAACGGCGGGGACCTCCCGCATAGGTAGAATTTGAGTACCGGATGAACGCCGCCGCAACCTATGTTGCGGGAGCATGCTCTGCCGGCAGACACAGGCACGTATGCACCGCATGCGGTTCAGCAATCGCCCGCGCCGCGAACGATCGCGGCGCATCGGTCCAGGGTGTGCGTGCGCTGAACCGCCGGATCGGATACTCACCGGATTACCAGGAGGACCACGACCATGAATGCCGCCGATAGATGGCCTGTCAAGGGCAACTGGCTTGCGATCAACGCATCGAATGTTACCGAGGAGGGGAGCGCGATCACCCTCCCGGGTTACAACCTCACCGGCTGGATGCCTGCCGTTGTTCCCGGCACGGTGTTGACAACGCTGGTGGCGAACGGAGTCTATCTGGACCCGTACTACAGCACCAACATCTCCAGAATTCCCGATGCATCGAAGGCCGGTGTGGATTTCTACACCTACTGGTTCTACACATCGTTCACGCTTGGCGACGCCTCCCCCGGAAGCCGGATCTGGCTGGAGTTCAGAGGGATCAACTATCGAGCGAACGTCTTCTTCAACGGAACGCAGCTCAACGCGGCGACGCTGGAGGGAATGTTCCAGCGATACCTGTTCGACATCACCGATCTCGTCAACCCGGGGAGCGACAACGCGCTCGCCGTCTGGACACAGCCCCCCGATCCGCCGGGCGTGCCGGGAGGGAACGGCGGCCAGGACCCGAACATCGGCAACAACGTGACGATGCGTTATACGGTTGGATGGGACTGGGTGGAGCCGATTCCGGATCGCAGCACCGGCATCTGGGATGCCGTGACGATCGCCGTCACCGGTCCGGTGCGGATTGCGAACCCGCATGTGGTAACCACGGTGCCGGGAGTACGGCTGCCGCAGGGGACGCAGGATCCTGCACAGATCGCGCTCTCCGTCGAGGTCACGAACGCATCGGACGTTCAGCAGAGCGGCGCGCTCATGTACACATTCAACGGCGTTCAGTTCGCCCAGTATCTGATACTGGAGCCGGGAGAGATGACCACGGTCACCTTCGAGGAACAGACCATCGAGAACCCGGAGCTCTGGTGGCCGATCGGGACCGGCGCGCAGCCGCTGCTCCCGCTGGACATTCAGTTCAGCGTAAAGGGCTACGGCATCTCGGACACGGCTCATGTGGATGTGGGGATCCGGACGATCACCTCCTGGATCGACACCACGACGGGCGGGAAGGTGATCGCGGTGAACGGGCAGCAGGTGTTCATCCGCGGAGCGAACTGGATCGGCACGGATGCGATGCTCCGCTATACAACCGATTCCAAGCGCTACCGCGACGAGGTGCGCATGCATGCGGAGATGAATGTGAACATGATCCGCGTCTGGGGCGGCGGGATTGCCGAGCGGCCGGAGTTCTACGATGCATGCGATCGCTACGGCATTCTGGTAATGCAGGACTTCTGGATCTCCGGCGAGTTCACCGGCCCGTTCCCGGCCGGCTGGAGCGAGACGTTCCTCTCCTGCGCCCGCGACACCATCAAGCTGCTCCGCAATCATCCAAGCCTCTGCTTCTGGAGCGGAGGCAACGAGACCGCTCCGCCGTCCGATATCGATACATGCCTCCGCTGCTACATCACCGGCCTTCAGCAGGACGGCAGCCCGTGCACGTCCGGTGAGAACTCCGCGTGCGGCTCCGCCGGCGTGCTGGATGGAACGCGCAGCTACGTGTCGTATTCCACGTCGGACGGGCTAGGCCCCGGCGACGGCCCCTACGGCATCCTGCAGCCCGCATCGTTCTTCAACATGAAGTCCTGCACGTTCAATCCGGAGGTGGGATCGGTCGGCACGCCGGTCTACGAATCGCTGAAGCTCTTCCTTCCGCCGGCCGCATTGGTGGACTTTCCGCGCGACCAGACATGGAACACCACCTGGGCATTCCACAAGTACATCCCCTACTCCAACCCGCAGCAGGGGCAGCAGGTGCCATGCCTCTATCAGTACCCGCCTCCCGTGTACGACCAGATAGCCGCATACGGCCAGCCGGAGAATACCGCAGGGTTTGCTCTTCGCGCGCAGATCGTGAACTACGTGCAGTACCAGGCACTCTTCGAAGGATTCGGCTCCAACATGTGGCAGTGGTACACCGGCGTGATGGTCTGGAAGTCCCAGAACCCATGGCCCGGGCTGCGCGGTTCCTTCTACGACTGGTACCTGGCCCAGAACGGCGGGCTGTACGGAACCAAGCATGCCAACGAGCCGGTACACATCCTGCTCACGCAGGAGACGCAGAAGGTGATGGCGATCAACACCACTCCGATCTCGTTCCAGAATCTCACCGCCGAGGCAACCATCTACGATCTGCAGGGAACAGGCTACGATGCCGGCACGCAGCTCATCGATCTTCCCGCAAACGCCGCCGTGCCGTTGTTCCCCCTGGTTGTTCCCTCCTCGATCGACGGCGCCTACTTCGTACAGCTCGAACTGGTGGACGAGAGCAACGGAACGATATCGGAAACGATTTACTGGCAGACGACAACGGCGGACTTCACCGGGCTTGCGGCGCTTGCCCCGGTTACGCTGGGAGCCTCGGCCGTGGGATGGTGCGACGGCGCAACATGGCATATCGCCGTGACGCTGGAGAACCCGGCGCAAACATCCGGCGGCACCATCGCGTTCTTCCTGCAACTGCAGACGATCGATCCAACCAGCGGCAGCCGGGTGCTTCCATCGTTCTACAGCGACAATTGCTTCACGATGCTCCCGGGCACGACGCGTACGATCGCAGTGGACTTCAGCGTGCTGGACGTGCAGCCGGCAACGTTCCCGCAGCTCTGGATCGAGGGATGGAACGTTTCGCTTGCCCAGATAGCCGTGACGTGGCAGGCGACATGAGCCGGAGGAGGAGTGCGGCGCGAACATGGTGATGGCGGCAACCGCCGCCGGTGTTGCCCATTCTTCAACCCGGCGACCGGCGCGGCTCCATGCATCGCGACCGCCCGGCGCCGGCGCTGCATCGTGGTTGCGAGAGGTGCGCCGTGAGGGATACATCCATGGCGGATCGTTCCTCGGATCACCATATTGGCGGCCACGGAGACTCCGGGGGGAGCAGCGTCCTGTCCGGCCCGGCTCCCGATGAGCCGGGCGCTTCGGAACCTGCGAGTGCGCTGGCGCAGGGCTACTTCAAGGTCCGCCCGGAGCCGCGCGATTACGGCCGCGCAGCCCGCCGCGTCCGATGGGGAGCGCCATGGGCAACGTTCCTCATGCCGTTGGTCTTCCAGCACTGCTTTGGAGAGACCGGCCCGGTCGGCCGCGGGTTCACGATCTTCCCGGAACGGCACACGCCAGCCGGCGCAGTGCGCGTACCCAACCTCGATGCACGTTGTTCCATGACACGCGATCAGCTACTTCACTTCATGCAGGCACATCGCCTGGCAGTACAGACGTCGGTCTCCCAGACCGGCGTTCCGCAGGCGGCGGTTGTCGGCATCGCGGTAACCGATCGCCTGGAGATCGTGTTCGATACGCTTGCAACCTCGCGCAAGGCGTACAACCTGCGAGGCAATCCCGCCATCGCGCTCGTGATTGGCGGCACTGCCGGCGGCGAGGAGCGGACGGTTCAGTTCGAGGGTGTTGCCGACGAGCCGGAAGGGGCCGAACGCGACCGGCTTGTGGGTGCATATCTGCAGGTCTATCCGGACGGAACGGACCGGCAGGCGTGGCCGGGGCTTATCTACATCCGGGTTCGGCCAACCTGGATTCGCTACAGCGACTTCAGCAGCAACCCGCCGCTGATCGTGGAGTTCACGGGAAGCCGGTTGCTCCATCCGGACTGAGCATGCTTCGCCGCAGCACGACAGGCAGGAACATGTTCGAGGAACAACGCATCAATCGAAGTACTTCATGGGAGGACGAGTCATGATATCGTTGCCACGTCGTTACGCCGCCGTCACCCTCGCGTTCATCGTTGTGGCGGCCTGCAGCACGGCGTTCGCCCAACAGATCGCCTGGACGGACAGTCTTGCAATGCCGGCGGGACACCGGTTCGAATCGGTGCAGTTGATCGCAACCACGGACGGCGGCGTTCTGGCCATCGGGGATGAGGATACGGCCGTGGGCGGCGGCTCCTTCCAGGCAAACATCATGCTTTCCAAGTTCGCGCCGGACGGCTCGCCCGTATGGTCGCGGCACATACGGGGCACCTACGCCATGCGCTTCGCACGAGCCTACGAAATACGCGGCGGCAATATTCTGGTGGCCGGGAACGAGCAGATGGACACCACGGCCGCCGGCCAGCGCTGGAGTCCGATGGTGATGGCCTTCCGGGCCAACGGCGACAGCATCTGGAAACTGAACTACGGCCCCCCTCCGCCGGACAATTCCAACGTGGCACACTGCTTCTCCGTCTACGGCGTCAGCAACGATCAGTCGCTGCTTCTCTGTGCCGGAAGCAACTACACCTTCGCGTACCGCATCGACGGGCTCGGCAACGTCGGCTCCACGCGGATCTCGCTGAATGGGCCGCGCGCGGTGTGGGAGGACTTCCGCAACGGTGCCGATCGGATCGATCTGGTTTCGCAGGAGTCCGACGACACGCTCCTTGTAGTGCACCTGAGCAACAGCGGCGATTCCGTTGGAGCAACGATATTGAACCTCTCCTCGCTTGGCACATCGCAGGATCGCTCCATCGCGAACGTGGCCCCCTCGTCAACGGGCGCATACGTGATCGGCGGGAGCCTTGCGATCGGGCAGGCCCCGAAGCAGTGGAAGCCGGCGGTTGCACGCTTCGATGCCGCGGGACAGATCGGATCGATCTCGATATTCCCCGGCTCGGCCCCCGGCGATCTCCTGCTCCGCCGCGTGGCCCCGATGGAGCCGGGCGCCTATCTGGCGCTCATCGATGCGAACGGCACGCTGCTGCGCCTGACGCAGGACAGCCCGGTCTTCGACATGATTACGTTCAATCTCCCGTGGCGCTTCACGGATGCGGTGCCGGCCACGAACAGGTACTACTTCGTGATCGGCTATACCGATCCGAACAACAACAGCTTTCCGCATGTCGCCAAGATCGGCATCGGCGCATCCGCTGTCGAGAGCATGAAGCAGCAGCCGATCGAGAAGCTCGATCTCTGGTAGCGCGCACGCCGGCGCTCCCCAGGCCGGCGCTTCGCACGCCGGCGCTTCGCAGGCAGCCGCGCCGGACGGATCTTCTTCCGGCAACGTTCAATCCAACGTCGAGGCCCCATGAACATCCGACTGCTTTCGCTCTGCGCAGCCGCTGCGCTCTGTGCATGTGCCTCCGCGCTCTCGAGAAATAGATCGCATTACGATATTGAATGAGCGTCCGCATCCGCGGGCCCGGCTCACGCTCCGACCAATCACTCCTTACGATCGATGAACAACCACTCTCATACATCCGGTGCGCCCTCCGGCGCGGACGCGGAGGCCGTAGGCGGGATCTACCGGAAGCTGCTCGAGGCCTGGAACAGCAGGAGCGCCGCGGGCATGGCGGAACTATTCGAAGCCGACGGCAATGTGGTCGGCTTCGACGGCAGCCCGGTGAACGGTCGGGAGGAGATCGAGTCCGCAATGGCAGCGATCTTTGCCAGCCATCCGACGGGCGCATATGTCTCGAAGATCCGGGAGGTGCGCTTTCCGCTGCCGGAGGTCGGCATGGTGCGAGCGATCGCAGGGATGGTTCCGCAGGACGGCACGGACATCAACCCGGCAGTCAATGCGATTCAGACCCTCGTGGCGGTACGGCACGATGACGGATGGCGGATCGCCCTGTTCCAGAACACTCCGGCGCAATTCCATGGCCGCCCCGAACTGGCAGCGCAGATGACCGCCGAGCTGCGCGAGCTGCTGTAGGAACCGGTGAGCATCGGGCCCCGCAGCATGGCATGCGGCCTCCGGATTGCCGCACGTATTTTTCACTTCCATTGTCTTCACTGCATGTCTCCGGGAGGAGGCATCATCTATCCATATCATCATTGGAGTTACGGAAATGTTCGAGTACAGAGTTGTTCCGTTCAGTGGAACCATCAAAGGCAGGGGATCGGTCGGCGACGTCAGTATGCAGTTGCAGGACGAGATCAACCGCCAGGCGCACGAAGGGTGGGAGTTTTATCAACTGGGGAGCGTCAACATCGAAGTGAAGCCGGGATGTCTGGGCGGAATGCTCGGAGCCAGCACGTTCTTCTTCCCGCACAACCAGATCGTGTTCAGGCGTGAAGCCACGGAAGTTCCGGAAGCCGAACCGGCCGGCAGCAGACTCTAGCCGAGGCAGGTTCAACGGAAGGCCCTGTGCTGCTTCGCATGCCGGAGCAGCCGGGGCGGTCCGCGGGGCTGCGTCCGTGGCAGAACGGACCGGCCGTGCAGTCTCCGATCCAGGCGCCTCTTTCGCGATCTCCTCTCTCGATATCCTCCATCTCCCAACATCGGTTGCATGAACAGAATTGACGAGGCCACACGCACGAGTTACGACACGCTGGCGGCAACGTATGTGGAACGGATCTACAACGAGTTGGACGGCAAGCCGCTGGACCGCCATCTGCTGAACCGGTTCGCCGAGGAGTTGCGCGACCGGGGCGTGGTTGCCGACGCGGGCTGCGGCCCGGGACATATTGCCCGCTATCTGCATGAGCGTGGCGTGGAGATGATCGGCATCGATCTCTCGCCCACGATGATCGAACATGCGCGGCAGTTGAACCCCGGTATCGAGTTCCGATGTGCCGACATGCGCGCTCCGGATCTTCCGGCCGGCGCGCTTGCCGGCATCGCGGCCTTCTACTCGCTGATCCATATCCCCGAACAGGAGATGGTCCAGACGCTGCGCGAGTTCCACCGCACGCTTGCTCCGGGCGGCCTGCTGCAGACGGCGTTTCATTGCGGCAACCACACCATGCATGTGGATGAACTGTGGGGCCATCCGGTCTCGCTCGATTTTCGCTTCCTGGATCCGGCCGCGATGATCCGCGACCTTGGAGAAGCCGGGTTTCACGTGATCGAATCGGTGGAACGGGAACCGTACCCGGATGCGGAACATCCAAGCCGCCGCTGCTATCTGCTTGCCAGAGCGCTGCCGGGATGAATGCGCCGGATGCCTGCCGGGCAGCACCGGAGGCACGGCCCCTGGCGGGTCCGGTGCAACCGGGCATCAACGGAGAGAGCGGAAGGATGCATCAAACGAGATTCGTAGTAGATTCGCGACGTACAGCCGGCACGGAATTGATATCTGTGATGCCCATGGACCCGAACAACCACGTTGTGAAGCTCTGCGCAGAGGGAATGCGCGCCGAAGGGGATGGAAGAATGGAGGATGCACGGGCGCTCTTTGCAGAGGCATGGGGCGCATGCACCGACGACTTCGAAGCATGTATTGCAGCGCACTATGTTGCGCGCCATCAGCAGAGCCCCGAGGAAACCCTCCATTGGAATGTGACGTCGCTCGAACACGCGAACCGCGTGGCTGATGAGAGCGTACGCGGATTCTATCCATCGCTCTATCTGAATATCGGCCACTCGCACGAACAGCTTGGCAACCCCGACGAAGCCGCCAGGTACTTCGATCTCGCACGCTCCTGTGCGAGCGATGTGCCGGACGGACGGTACGGCACGATTGTACGCAACGCCATTGCCGACGGGCAGCGGCGTGTACGTGATGCTGCGAGCAAAGCATAGCGGCGCGCCCTGCAGCAGAAGAACGTGTCCCTCGGAAATCCAGACATCCCCCTCCCCAACTCCGGAATCGAACGGCTGCTCCTCATCGTCGTAGTGAAGGACTATCCATCATGGCGGTGGTTATCATTCTGCTGGTTGCCCTGTTGCCGGTGCTGTTCCCCGGGCTCGTACGCCCGGAGCATCCGAGCGCACGGCCGTCGGCAGCGGAAGTCCGTCTCGGCGTCACTGTGCAGGTGTCTCTGACTTTTGCATTGTACCCTGCACGCGCCCAGGCACTTCACGAATGGATGCCGCTGCACGGCGGAACCGCAGCCCCTTCCCCACTCCACCCGCTGATCCGGATTCCCATCATCGCACCGACACGGTGGTCCGGCATCTGTTGCCGGACTCGAGATAGATCGCATGCATGCCCTGCGCATGCTTCGTCGCAATGGACATGTTCGTCAATCAGGCACACGGACTAGGAGCCAGAAACATCATGACCAGAACAAGCACTCGGAAATCCAGCTCTGGCAAGAGCAGCACCGCAAAGAAAACATCCGCCAGGAAGGCGCCGGCGAAGAAGGCGCCGGCGAAGAAGGCGCCAGTAAAGGCACCCGCAAAGAAGGCACCCGCAAAGACGCCAACGAAGAAGACGCCAACGAAGAAGGCGCCCGCGAAGAAGGCACCCGCAAAGAAGGCGCCCGCGAAGAAGGCACCAGTAAAGGCACCCGCAAAGAAGGCGCCAGCAAAGGCACCCGCAAAGAAGGCACCAGTAAAGGCACCCGCGAAGAAGGCGCCGGTAAAGGCACCCGCGAAGAAGGCGCCCGCAAAGGCGCCCGCGAAGAAGGCACCGGTAACGGCACCCGCGAAGGAGACGCCGGTAACGGCAACCAAGCGGACGGCACCGAAGAGATCCGTTGCGGCCAACGAACCCCCGAAGAGTACCCCGGCGCAACGGCCGACCGTGGCTCCGGAGGATCGCATTCCGGTACCGAGCACCATGGAACCGGCTCCGCCGGTCGCACTCCCGGAGGCTTCCGAGAGCAACGGTCCGGAAGCCGGTGAGGCGGCGACGCCATCAACCGAGGTCATGGCGCATCCGGCCGAATCGAACGGCATGATTCATACGGAGCCGCCCGCCGCGGAGAGCACGGCCCCGGAGGCAACAATGGATCACGGACACTCCGGCGCGGGAACGCCGGAGAACCCCTGGCGGCTCAGGACGCCGAGCGGCGGCTCCGAGTATGAGGCCTATCGCGATGAGACATTGGAGACGCCCGCTCTGGTGGTCAACGTGGGGAGCACACAACTGCGGTATCACCTGCGTTGCCTGCAGGATCTGCATCAGATGCTCACCTCGCATGGCGACTGGATGCCGCTTGGCAGCGCTGACGAAAAGCAGCCTGCCTCCGAGGGAACCGTGGAGGCCTGGGCTCGATCCGAACAGAATCCGGTTGGCGGCTGGTACGGACTGAAGCCGGGATTCCGCGGACGCTTCGCCAACTATGTGCCGCCGGTGCTCGAGGCACTGGGCCTGGCCGAGGTGGAGCACTTCCCGCGCAACAACAGGATGCGCGCCCGATAAGGCGCGTAGCGCCGGCATGGCGATCAATCGGTACCACGTGCCGGACGGCAGGCGCACGGAAAGTGCGGAGCCCGGCACGTGGTATCAACCGCGCAGCATGAAGCTGCCGCATGAAGCCGCGCAGCATGAAGCTGCCGCATGAAGCCACATCAGACAGCAACGACGTGCCATGGGAACCTTTACCGCAACGCTGCTCGGGGGGCACAAGGATGCAGCGCTCGAAGTGCCGTTCGATCCCGAACAACAGTGGGGCCTGCCTCCGGAGCGGCTCTGGCACGGCCGCCGCGGATTCCGCGTCGCCGGCAGGTTGAACGATCGTGCAATCGAGAGCGTGATCGTGCCGAGGGCCAGACGTTTCTGGCTTCTGGTGGATGCCGGGATGCAGCACACGCTCGATGTCGCCATCGGCGATGAGGTACGGGTGTCCGTGCGCCCCGCATGACGCTGCATCCCGCGGCATGCGCCGGCATGCGCCGGCATGCGCACCTTCGCGCAGCGACCTCCACCTCATGCTGACCGGACCGATGGTCTCGCGGGATGAGGCATTCCCGCTCGGTTCAACACAACGATCCGGGGCATCGCATGAACACGATGCCCCGGATCTCTTCACAACCACCCACCAGAACTATTCAGTATACAGCACCATCGGGAGACTATTTGCCGAGAACCCTGCGGAGGCCAATCTTACTGATACTGCACGGTGACGTCGAACGAGCCGTTGTAGGTGCCGGTCGCCTGATTGGCGCCCACGTTCAGCGTTGCGCCAACGTTGAAGGTCTGATGTCCGCTGTTGTCCAGCGTCCCGGCGCCGTCGGAGTACGTGAAGCTCGTCGCGGTCATCGTCGGACGGTTGGGGCCGGCGCCGGCCTGCGTCAGCGTC